>NZ_PGUZ01000032.1 GCF_002860165.1 Bacillus sp. V3-13
CGCTGGAGCTGGACATCGAAACGCCCAACTATATTTAGAAACGTTTATACTTTCCTATAGCTAAAAAAAAAGGAATTTTGGACTATCCAGCCAAAATTCCCAAGCTCTTCTGCCAAGACCCGTATATTAATCAATTTTATTTTTGACAAGCCAGGCGGCCCCGATGACCCCGGCGTCATTTCCCAATGTAGCGAGGGCCAATTGCGTGGTTTTGGCTATCCGTGGAAAGGCATGGTTTGCAAAGTGCTCCCGTACAGGATTGAGCAGAATATCTCCTGCCTTGGAAACACCGCCGCCAAGCACGATCTTTTCAGGGTTCAATGTATTGGCAATGCTGGCTAACGCGAGCCCGAGATGAAAAGCAACCTCGGCAACAACTTGTTCAGCAAGTGGATCCTGTTTGGCTGCTGCCTCAAAAACATCTTTTGCTGAAATCGCCCCAGTGCGCGTAAAGATTTCAAAAAGTTCGCCTTTGCCCTCTGCGGCTTGAAGTTTTTCGGAAGCAATCCTGACAATTCCTGTTGCGGATGCTACGGTCTCAAGGCAACCTGTTTTTCCGCAGTTGCACGGAGCTCCTCCCGTGATGACCGACGTAATATGGCCAATCTCTCCTGCCGCCCCGTTAACCCCCTGGACAATGTCGCCATTTGCAATCACACCGCCGCCAACACCGGTACCGAGAGTGACGCAGACGAGATCCTTCGCCCCGTTCCCGGCGCCTTTCCACATTTCTCCAAGCGCTGCACAGTTCGCATCATTATCTATCACTGCAGGAAGGGAAGTTTCAACTTCAAGTAAATCCTTTAACGGATATTCGTGTTTCCAGCCGAGATTAACCGCCTCGTAGATAACCCCGGTTGTTAAGTTTACCGGGCCGGGAGCTCCCATTCCAATGCCGAGCAGCTTTTCTTTTGGCTGGTCAAGCTCGTTCAGTTTTTGATCAATCGCTTTTGCGATATTTGTCGTTATATTTTTCCCGCCATTTGTGGTGTCGGTTGGAATTTCCCATTTATGTATAATTTCACCGTACAAATTGATAAAAGCAAGCTTTGTAGTCGTTCCGCCCAGGTCAACACCTGCGATCCATTTTTCTGACATCCTCTTCACCTTTTCTTTTAGCGATTTTTTCGTTTATCATATTCTCTGGCTATTTCATTGCGGAGCAATAGTAATGCTGATTGAAATTGTTTTTCATCAATTAATTGTGATTGGTGGAGCTCTTTCAATTCAGCTTCCATAAATTCAAGGTCGGCCAGCCTGTCCCCTATGTAAATGATCGTGCCAAACTTTTTAAAAAATTGTTGGACATCGTATATCGATTTCATTTTTCAACCTCACAGATTGTGAATATTAGAACATGCCGTCATGATTAAAGTATAGTCTAAAGCGATGGCTTGCTCAAGAGGAATATCAGCCAGTTTCGCAATTAAAAAAGCCTTCCATATAGAAGACTTCTTAAATTGGCTTAATTTTGCGCTGACGGGATAGATCCGCTCTACCGGTCTGGATCTTTCGGATGCAGCATGCGCGGCCGTCTGTTTTTCAAAGGAATGGGCGCACGGATCAGTACGTCACGAAATGCCCGCGCGTTGAACGGAATGAATGGCCATAAATACGGGACCCCGAACGATTGCATTCGAGCCAGCAATATAATAAATAGCGCAGTACCGATTACAAATCCGTAAACATCAAACATGGCTGTTGCCAGCATGAGGAAAATGCGGACAATCCGGTTCGCAAGGCTTATCTCATAGCTCGGGGTCGCGAACGTTCCGATTGCAACAATAGCAAGATACAGGATTACTTCGTTTGTAAATAGTCCGACCTCAATCGCCACTTCCCCGATCATGAGCGCGGCTACCAGCCCCAGCGCGGTCGCCAGCGATGATGGAGTATGAATCGCCGCCATTCGGAGCATATCAATTCCCACTTCAGCGAGTAAAAATTGTAACAGGAGCGGAACCTGGCCCGCATCATTCGGGCCTATAAAAGAAAGATTTTCAGGCAGCAATTCAGGATTTACAGCGAAAAGGTACCAAAGAGGGAGCAGAAAGATTGAAGCCCAAACGGCTATAAAGCGGACAAATCTTAAATAAGCTCCAATCATTGGTTTATTTCGATACTCCTCGGCATGCTGAAGATGATGCCAGAACGTAGTTGGCGTAATAATGACACTTGGTGAGCCATCCACGATCAAGATTACATGCCCTTCATATAAGTGGGCTGCTGCTGTATCCGGCCGCTCTGTGTAGCGGACCATCGGATACGGATTCCAATGCCGTCCGGTCACAAATTCTTCAACCGTTTTTTCCGCCATCGGCAATGCATCCGTGTCGATGTTTGACAAGGAAGTTCTCAGTTTTTCAACAATGTCCGGGTCGGCAATATCCTCGATATAGCAGATCGCCATATCTGTTTTTGAGCGGCGGCCAACCTGCATATACTCCATTCTTAACGTGCGGTCCCTGATCCTTCTTCTTGTCAACGCCGTATTAAAAACAATTGTTTCAACAAAGCCATCTCTTGATCCCCTGACCACTCTTTCAATATCGGGTTCCTCAGGTCCCCGCACCGGATAAGTACGGGCGTCAATCAGGATCACCTTGTCAATGCCGTCCACCAGCAGTGCCGTCGGTCCAGCCAAAACAGTATCAACCGCTGAATTCAGATCATCGGTCGTTTCCACTTCTATATAGGGAATATGCATTTTAAGGAGCTTTTCCAACGGCTGATTGGCAAGCTGTTCCTTTTTAAGCTCCATCAGCTGCCGCATCATGAAATGCAAAATTGTATCCTTTACCAGTCCATCTATCAGATAAAAAGCCATCTTTCTTTCAGCATATTCCACATCAATCTGAATCACATCAAAGCTTTTGCCGACCCCGAGCTCTTTCCGCATAAAAGCAATATTTTCTTCTATTTGTTCATTTACCGGTACTTTTTCCCTTAGATCCATACCTTCACCTCAAAGAACATTTATCCAGCCAATCCAAACTTTACCTGATTATTGATACTTCCATCATTGACAAGTAGCAGGCTAAACATACCCGGCAAGCATTTCTGGTGTTTGCTGTACGGACAAACGAGATTCCCGGGCATTTGTGGGAAGGTTTGTACAAAAACTATTTTTTAGGCATCCAAAAAAAGGATGGAACCATCATTGATCCAATCGACAGTTCCATGCCTTTGATTTTGCTTGCAAAAGATCAATCTCACTTATTGGTTGCTTTTGAAACAGCTGACCGTGAACCCGTTATCCTCCGCCAGCGGATTCAGGATAAGCGTTAATTCTTGTTAATAAATCGTGATACTCCTGGTTGGATGGTTTCATTTTCACGGCGTTTTCCGCATGGGTTTGTGCTTCTTGAACGTTTTGTTCAGCAAAGAGAACCCATGCTAAATAATAATGAGCTTCATCAAAGCGCGGTTCCTTCTCAATCGTTTCAAGCAAATGGCCTTTCGCCTCGTCATTCATTCCCAGCTTCAATTCAGTAAAGGCCAGTGCGTACAAAAACTGGGCTGAACGATTTTCACTTTCAGGATAGTTGATAAGCGTTTTATAGGTTTTATCGTATTGCTGTGATTGCGCATATTTCCCGGCAAGAGAGAGCACCGATTGTTCATCCATTGTTCTTGCTGTTTCTTCATATCCGTAATTTAACAGCCAGCGCACTGAGCCAAAACTCAACAGCAAAAACAGCAACTGCAGTAAAAGTCTTTTCTTTTCCGGAAAATGAACGACACCAGCAGCTAAAAAGCCGCCGGCAAGACCGCCGATATGGCCGGCATTATCAATTCCCGGAATGGCAAATCCCAATCCAAGATTGATGGCGATCACGACAATCACATTCATGCCCATCGTCCGAAAAAAAAGCTTTGGATGAATAAGCCCAAAATAAAGAAGCGCGCCAAAACAGCCGAAAATGGCTCCGCTTGCCCCGGCAGATAAGCTTGGGCTGAAGGCGAAGCTGGCAAGCGACCCTGTAAACCCGGCAAATAAATAAATCACAAGAAACCGTATGTTGCCGTAAATCCTTTCTATCAAGGGGCCGAGATAGAAAAGAGCCAGCGTATTCATGAATAAATGCAGGATGCCGATATGAAGGACAATCGGCGTAAAAAACCGCCACCATTCACCTGCGATAATGTGCGGATTGGACTTCGCACCGAATTCAACAAGCGTTGCAGTATTTGTACTGCCTCCATTCAATTCAAGAACAAGGAACATCATTACTTGAATAGCAATAAAGATGTAGGAAAAGAACGGGCTGCCGTACCCGAACAACGCTTTTTCTTTTTTTACCTTATTTACAGCCTCAGCCAATGCCGCTTGCTTAACCGTCTCGACGTCCTGTTCTGTATATTCCCCATTGACGGGGAATGAAATGGAGTCGTCAAAATATTGTCCAACAGCTTCCAGTGCTGAAAGCCCGTTCGCCCGATCAATGATATGGGTTGAGACGATCGTTTTTGGTAAATCGGGGTGTGAATACGGTTTCTCAATGCGAAATGAATAATCGTCTACCGGGGGATATGGGGTTACATAAATATTGACCATATTCAATTCACGGTGGCCAAGCTGCTTGCGGATCCTTTCTCCATTCGCCGCCGTTAATTCAATATCGCGCTGCAGCCAATTCCCCCAATCAAGATTGTATCTTAACAGTCTGATGATTTGCGCCTGTTTTTGTTCAATTTTTTCAAGCCAAAGCCCGGTTTGCTCATTGGATAACTGAACGATCCGGTAATGCTGCTTCGAAATTAAATAATGGGCCAGTCTCCAAAATAAATAATCTTCACGAAAGCTCAATTTTTCCCCTACTTTCTTTGTCTCAGCACGGTCCCTGTATAAATCTTATTTTATCGTAAAAAAACAGTTCATATATCCCGTTTTTTTGAAAAATCATCAGCGCATTTGTCACAATTGCTCTTTTGAATATTTCCTTTGTATCCTGAAAAAAGACCTGCACGGGTCTTTTCACTTACCTCTGGCAGGTCCTGAGAATACGGTTTTCATCATTTTGTTTTTGACTCCCGGAATATTCATCAGGGAAGCAACGAAAAACCTTCGGCCAACGGGACGCCGCATCACCGAATTGACCAACTTATAGCGATTTTTAAACAGAAAATAGACTGCGGTTCCAATTAAAAAAATTGAAGAAATTGTCCTGATCATAAACATCCCTCCTCGTATAGTTTGAGGAAGATCCGCTTTTTTTATCCGCGCTGAAATCGGCGGCAGTATAATTAATTAACAGTAGAAAGTCGGTCTAAGCCAATGGTCCCCTTCAATTAATGATTCCTTTTTAAGACAGGGTCCATTGTCTTTTTAAGCACATTTACAGAATGGGTGAATTTCTCATTCTCCTCTTCGGTTAGATCCAGTTCAACAATTTCCCTTATTCCGTTTCGATTGACAACGGCCGGCACGCCAATAAATATATCTTTATGCCCGTATTCTCCGTCCAGATAAGCGGAGACCGTCAAGACGGAGTTTTCGTTTTGTAAAATGGCTTTAGTGAGCCGGACGAGGCTCATCGCAATGCCATAATAAGTGGCACCCTTTCGCTGGATGATCTGGTATGCAGCGTCACGCACATTGATAAATAAATCCTCCAAATCCTCGCTGCGAATCCCGGCATGGCTTGCAACCAAATCAGAGACAGACCTGCCTGCAATGTCGGCATGGCTCCAGACCGGAAGCTCCGTATCACCATGCTCACCGATAATGTATGCATGAACATTACGGGTATCAATGTGAAAATACTCCCCGAGCAGAAAGCGGAAGCGCGCAGTATCCAATAGCGTTCCAGACCCGATTATCCGTTCCTTTGGCAGCCCTGAAAATTTCCATACCGCATAGCTTAAAATGTCAACCGGATTGGTTGCGACGAGAAAGATTCCGTCAAACCCATTATTCATCACCTGTTCGACAATCGATTGAAAAATCCGCGTATTCTTTTCAACAAGGTCAAGCCGCGTTTCCCCAGGCTTCTGGTTTGCCCCGGCGCATAGAACGACCAGGTCGGCGTTCCGGCAATCTGAATAATCTCCATACCATATTTTTGTCGGGGATGGGGCAAATGCCATGCCGTGGTTAAGATCCATCGCATCTCCCTCAGATTTTTCCTTGTTTAGATCAATTAAGACAAGCTCTTCTGTAACCCCTTGATTTAAAAGAGCGAAAGCATAGCTGGATCCGACAGATCCAGTTCCGATCAGCGCTACCCGATTTACTCCTTTTTGCATACCATTACCCCTTTTTTACATATTTATTAATGACCGATTAAAAATGGATAGGAAACTCCTCTGTTCGTTAACTTATTTTCACCACTTGTTGGAGTGCTGCCATTTTGCTATGGAACCATTATATATACAAGCATTCCCGCTGCAGCGGCAATCAAACATGATAAAAAGTTGACAGCGTCATTATCAAACAGCCGAAAGCCCTTAATAAGCTGCGCCTGTTTCCCGCAATGGCTGCTCTTTTCGATCACTGAGCGGCACTGATTGCACTGATATGCGGCTTGAAGATATGCTCCCAAGAAGGTATCGAAAAGATTCCCGATGAAACCGAGCAAGAAAATCAGTAAAGCAATGATAAACTCAAATCGAAATAAACCCGTAGCTAAAATGGCAATCAGCAGCGAGCCGCACAAAGCCGCTGCCGTGCCCGTAACAGTGACAGCACCGGAGGTCCCTTTTTCAACCCTCTGGAAATTCCTGATCAGAATCGGATCGGTTTTACTGAGTGAGCCGACTTCAGACGCCCATGTATCAGCATTGGCGGCAGCAAGAGCGATCGAAAAACCGATAACCCAGACTGGATCGTGCGTGTAATCGTGAAGCAAGGCAAATCCTGCCGGAATAGCTCCATTCGCAAGCACTTGTTTCCAATCTCTCCTTGAACCCTTTTCGTGTTTATCGGCAAAAGCTTTCTCTCCCGCCCGATATTTTGACCATAAACTTGAACTGATAAAAAAGGCTCCCAACAAGATTAATCCCTGCAGACCAGTTCCAGCACCAATGGCAAATCCTATCAGGACAGAGGCCAGTGCCCCGCTTTTTGATAATGAACGTGATAAATAGGCGAGAACGGCAGCAGCCACGACGAATAACCCTAAAATCAATGTGCTACTCATCGGCAACGATGACTTCTGTCTCAGTAATAATTTTTGCAACAGGCAGATCGTGTTCCTCCACCGGAAGCTCTTCGAACATTTGCTCTCGAAAAGCGAGTGATATTGTCTCACCGTGATAACCGGCTAAAAAGCGATCATAATAACCGCCGCCAAAGCCAATTCGAAAACCGCTCCGTCCGAACGCAAGGCCCGGGACAATTAATAAATCGATGGTTTCGCCATCAACCGGAGTTGTCAGCTCCTCAACAGGCTCGTATAATCCGAAAAACACTGATTCAAGATGGGCAAAGCTCTCGAGCGTACGGAAGATCAATTGCTTTTGCGCCGGAACGCATTTCGGCACAACAACACGCTTGCCGAGCTCCCATGCTTTGCGAATGATTTGATATGTATCAACCTCCGGAAAATTTGAAATCGTTACACCGATCGTCTTTGCTTCCAGCCAGCTTCGATCTTGAAACAGCTTTGTTGCGATCCGGTACGATTTATCCTCATACAATGGTTTGTTAAGTGCAGCGAGCCGTTCTTTTACCATTTTCCGAATCTCACTTTTCCTGTTCATGGACCCACTCCCTTTTTACAATACTATCCACAAAGAAAACCCGCTGGCTAACAGCGGGTTTTAATCTGAAGCACGGATTAAAAACGGGCTCCCTGTTCTCTCGTTGAAATTTAAAGTGCTCAGTCTCACCGCTGACTTTCTATGGTAAAAGTCGATTTTTTTATACAAAAAAACAGCAGGAATAGCTCCCACTGCTTATTTTGTTTCGCGGTGTAAAGTAACACGTTTTAATCTTGGGCTATATTTCTTTAGCTCAAGACGGTCCGGGTTATTGCGTTTATTTTTTGTAGTGATATAGTTGCGATCACCAGTCTCTGTGCAAGCTAATGTAATGTTTACACGCATGTTATTTCCCTCCAAACTATACCTAACTAGTTCGTGCATACGACTTTTCTATAATACCATTATTTAAAGGAAAATGCTAGTCTGTTTTTTAAAAGTGCCTGATTTAAATGAAACAGCTCGTCCTGTGACGAACCTTTCATCATCCACGCGTTCGCTGTGACGGTTTGCTTGGCCGCCAATTTCAAGGAAAGGGAGAAAATGCTGACTGCCAATCCTTTCGCCATTGGCTGATAGCGGAGCTGCCCTTTTTCTGCGCAGCTCCAAAAAGCCTCTGAAGCAATATTCCAGAGCGGTTGGACTGTCGATTCCTCCATGGGTCGACCGTTATAGTGACCGTTTATTAAAAACACTTGGTCTTCGGTCAGGTGAAAGATTACGTTCTTCACGGGTGAAACAAATGCAACATGATCTTTTCCGGCATTTTCATAAGAATGCATCATGAGAAGCTTGATTTTGGTTGGCTCGAGTGAATGATTTGTTACATAAATATCATAAAAACGAATTTTCGAGTGGGGATGGTGTCTATTCATTTTGATTGAAAGCAATTCTTCGGGTATAAGCTTTTCATACCCGCTATCTGCCCAATACATTCTTCCGTTGATCCAAATCCCCGGCTTTGCTTTAAGCTGTTCCGTTTCCCTGTATTGTACTGGCTCGTTTTCCTGAAAGAATGGACCATCTTTTGTTTTCATGTTCATTTGCACCTTTTACATTTTATTTTTTATTCCAGATTAATGAACAGCTAAATTCTAAAGTTTAAAAGAGCTTCGTCAAAAACCCGCTTTGTTTCCTCGGCGATCCGGTTCCAGCTGAATAAGCTTTCAACCATTTTTCTGCCTTGTTCGCCAATTTCAATTGCCTTTTGCTCATTGCCAAGAAGCCATTCCGCTTGTTGGATCAGACTCCCGGAACTGCCCGGGGCCATCAGCAATCCAGTTTTACCATGCTGAACAAATCCTTTTAAGCCGCCTGTTTCTGAAACAATCACCGGCTTGGCAAAGCTCATTGCTTCAAGGGCAACAATTCCAAACGGCTCGTACAGGCTCGGGAAAATGGCGATCGAACATTCCCCCATCAAGGCGTTTCTTTGCTCGTCATTAATAAATCCGACTAAATACACGAAATTCTCAAGCTGATAATCTTTTACCATTTTCCTGTAAACCTCAAGCATGGGCCCTTTCCCGGCAATGATAAAATAAATATCATCCTCGAGGTGTCTCATTTGGGTTGCGGCTTCAATCAGTGTCTCAAATCCTTTTTCAGCCACCATTCTCCCAATCGAGAAAATAAGTTTTTTTTCATGGCAGACTGGAAGCCCGTCCAATCCTTTCCTGTCATTCTCCGTCCGGGCCGCTTTCTCGATTCCATTGGCAATCACAGATATCTTTTCCGAATTCGTCCCAAAAATGTGGCCGAGTTCTTCTTTCATAAATTCACTGCAGACAATAACATGATCCGATAAATCAAGCAGCTTTGCCTCTTTTTTGTGGATCGACCGCTGCATTTCGGTATAAATGCCATTGTTGCGTCCATGCTCCGTTGCGTGAATCGTCACTACTAAAGGAAGCTTCAATAATTTTTTGAGAGCGGCGGCAGCACTGCCGGTTAGCCAGTCATGGGCATGAATAAAATCGAAATGGAAAAGTGATGAGAGTTCGGCCGCTTTTGAAGCGATCGCTATATTTAATCCTCCGACCCACGCCAGGAAATCGCTGTCTTTTTCGTTATATGGTTTTACCCTGTGGACGTAAACACCTTCGATTATGTCAAAGCGGACCAGGCCATCAACCAGTGCAGTGATCACATGTACTTCATAGCCCAGCTTTGCGAGGCTGACCGACAATCCATGCACATGCCTTGCGAGGCCCCCTACAATATTAGGAGGATACTCCCACGTTAACATGAGAATTTTACGCTTTTGTTCGCGCATTTGAAGCCCTTGCTCCGGCTTTACTTCATTTATCCATGTATCAACAGACAAGGAGGTTAAAACAGCTGGCGGAAAGCCGCTTGGAAGGTCGGTTCGATTGCGGATCGTCCCTGCCAAAAGAGCTGATTTTAATTGCTTGTAGTTGAAAATATGCTTATCAGCATACGCTTTTTTGAAATGTCTTACGTTCGCTATCTGCCCGGTTAATAAACACCATTCAACAATCATTTGCTTCATGGCCGCTTTCTCTTCGCCGGTCCCCTCAATCTTGCCAGCTAACTGTTCAAGCTCTTTTTCGATTAAAAAGCTTTCTTCAAAATAAGGAAGAAGGCTTTCCTCTAACAGCTTTTCGGATTCGCCAAAAGGCAGTGCCGAGGTACTGAGGTGAATTTGTTCAAGCTCTTCTTGAACAATATCCGCCCGCTGCCAGCAAATGATTTGGTCATCGGCAAGACTGATGATTTGCCCGATATAGTTGTCAATATTGCTTGTAAAAGCAGTGAGTTCGAACGCGGCTGACAATACCGGCCCGGTGCTTTTAGAAGCCAGTTCGTCTGCTTTCCGGCCGATCACCATCCCCACGTCTTCGCTTGTTATCTCACAGATTGGAAAAACCGTCAATCCTCTTGGAGTCTGAACCGCCTCAGCTCCGGCTGCCTTGGGGAGCGGATCTCCATACTTTACCGTATTTTCATGTAAATAACTAAACTGAAACCCTTCATGCAGTAAATACAAATCCAGCCCTGGCATGTATGCACCACGGGGAAACCAAAATCCTTTCGGCTTTACATGGAAATAATCCTCAAGAATCGAGAGCCCTTCGTTTATTTGTGACCTTATTCCGGCAGGTGTAGAAATAAACGGCAGCAAAGCCCCCGTCACCGGACTGGCAAGAAGCTCAAGCTTTCCGTCCCGGGTCAGCAGCCGTATTGGTACCGATATCCGATATTCCCAGTTTGCCCATGCTTTAAGAATATTTTTATTTTCATCTTTTTGTTCCAAATATTCCGTCAACGCTTTCCGAAAAGCGGGTTGATCGGCCAGTTCGTAAAAAACGGGTGGTAAGGCAAGCTGGAATAATGCTTCGCGGTTGAAAGCTTGCAAATAGTCGAGAAAGCGAATCAGTTCGATAGAAAATTTATACACTGGCTCTTTCTGTGCTTCCAGGCAATTTTCAAAATCTAAATAGGAAAAGTCTGAATATAAGACAAGCTGAAAATTCACTTTTATCATTCTCGCTCCTCTTTTCTACTCGTTTTCTCATAATAGCTGTAGGTGCTGACATGCTCAATCCAATTGGGAGGAGAATCGGATTTTTCCATAAATGTTGTAATTTCTTTAAATAATTCCCGGCTCTGGTGCACAGAAGTTCTTGGCATATGCACCGAATTGGAACGCAACAAAGGAAAAAATCTTGTTCCGGACAGCTTCACGCCAAGTTCTGTACAGTAGGAACGATTTGGTTTTAGCCCTTTAAAAGTCCAGTTTTGCACATCTTCCGGAACCATCATTTCATGGTATCCATGCGCATTATTCCCATTAAATATAATTGAAGTGATATCATACAGGCGCAGCACTGTTAAAAAATCGCCGTAATCCTGATCAAAGTATTGTTCTACGAGGTTCTTTATAAAGGGAGAGAGCCTCCAAAAAGCATAAACCTTGTCAGCAGAAACGATCCACAAAACCAGCTCGTCAGGCGCTGGAAGAGCAGCAAAATCACGCAGTGCGGAAAAGCCGTTTCCAGCTTTGATATCGATTTGCCGGGGTCCGGATACAACGGCAGTCCGCAAACCATTACGTTCTTCATTCATATATTTTTTCCACTGGTATTGGACCCTTCCAACAGTTGAGCCAAGCTCGAGGGCTATTTTACGAAACGACAGCCCGTTCCTGCGAAGTTTGATAATTTCCTCAATCATTTCCACACCTCATTTTCTTTTGGCTAAAATATATATTATATGCATGAACGCTTCCGATTATGAAAAAAGGTTTACTTTCATGTTAGCATTGAAAGGAAAAGCCCACAATAAACGCATTTTGTCGGATCTTGTATACACCCGGGCGAGCACAGATGGAATTTGATGTAAAAATTTCGATTTTTTCAGAAAGCTATCTTAACAAGCCGACGTTTCGACAGCGGCAAAATATTTAGACTTCTTTTTCCGACAACGTTTTCTGAAAAATTTTTGATGCGAATAACGTCGAAATTTGCTGTTTCTAATGGTAAAATATTTTTGTCATAGACAAATGAAACCCAACTGAGGTGTATTTATGGAGTATTTAATGTTAGGGATGCTTGCCCTTTCAATACTATTAATTATTGTTTCGATGTTTCTTAAAGACCCGCACAAGGAAGTCCGCGACGATCTGGACGAATTTTCATTGCAGCAAATGCAGGAAATCTACCAAATTAAAAAGAAGCTGGCTGTTCTCGAGGAAGAACTTCTTGTTTATGAAGATTTGCAGCCTTCGTTTGTTCCGAAAAAAAAGCAAATCCATGCCATTTTAAAAAATCAGGTTATCTCCCTTGCCCAGCAAGGCTTAACCACCGAACAAATTGCCAGGCAATCGTCTCTGTCGACAAGTGAAGTAAATTCGATTCTTCAGGAATTAGGATAAGGGGACGCGTTATGAATAAGCGAAGTGTAAGATCATTTGCGGTTGGCATTTTATTTACAGTCAGCTGCATCGGTTCGTATTATTTTTTTATTGATGGAAAGCCGGCCCAGTCTGTTGATCAATCGATCGAGAAGCTCGAAGCTGAAGGCTATGTCGTTTTATCGCAAGATCATTTTCTGGAACTGAAACGGGCTGGTAAAGCGCAAACAGAAGCCAATCCGCCTGACACGACCGAAAAAAAGGAAGAACAAGCGGCAAACAGCGAACAACCAGAACAGAATCCTGAGCAATCAGCGCCTGCGTATCAGCTTGTAGTTACAAGCGGCATGACCTCATCGGAAATTGCCACCCTTCTTGCCGAGCAGACCATCATCGAAAACCCCCGGGAATTCGAGCTATTTATGGAGCGTTCCGGGTACAGCACGAAAATCCAGGTCGGAACCTTTGAGATCAATAAGGGAATGGATTATGAAGAGATTGGGAGATTGATTACGAAAAATTAAAGGAGCAGGCGTGAGCTTGCTCCTTTTTTAAGCTATAGGAAAGTATAAACGTTTCTAAATATAGTTGGGCGTTTCGATGTCCAGCTCCAGCGCCTAGCCCCTCGAGTCGCTTCGGTCCTGCCAATGAAGTCAAAAAGCGACTTCACTGTCAGGCCCTCCAGCGCTTGTCGGGGCTGACCAAGGCGCTTGCGCTTTTCTTATCAACTATTCAAATCGTAGCGGCGTCCTTTAACCAAGTAAATAATGCTCTCGGCAATATTTGTTGTATGATCGGCAGCTCTTTCAAGATAGCGGCATATAAATGAGAGCTGGGTAATTTGCGGCAGGAATTCAGGCTTTTGAATACTTAGCTGGAGCAGGTCCTTAATCGCTTCTCCATATAACTCATCAACATGATCATCCATTTCGGCAACCTTCTTGCCCTTCACAACATCTTCTTCCGTATAGCCTTCTAAAGCAATCTGTAACATTTCTAAATTTAGCTTGTGCATTTCCTTAATGTGCTCGATTGGTTTTATAAGCGGCTCATTGCCAATCCTGATCGTCGATTTAGCAATATTGACAGCAAAATCGGCGATTCTTTCAATGTCGGTCGCAATTTTAATGGCGACGATAATTCTGCGCAGATCAATCGCTACCGGCTGCTGTTTGGCAATCAGCAAAATGGCAAGATCATTGATTTCCTCTTCCAAAATATCGGCTTTCGTATCGTCTTCCATTATTTCAAGTGCCAGCTCAATATTTTTTGTTTCTAAAGCCTCAAGCGATCTTGTTAAAGCCTCACTTGCCAATTGCCCCAATTCATTAAGCTTGCTTTGTAAATCGTTCAGTTCTTCCTGAAATTTTTCCCGTACAACCATCTGATTGTCTCCCTTCATCATGCCGTAATATAAGAAAAGTGGAGGTGCCTTGTGGAATAAGTAAAAACCGGCTTGTTCCTATCATTCAACCCCGACAAGCGCTGGCTAACCAAGAGCACCAATAGTAATTCCTGTATCGAAACGATCAGGCTTTTTAAAAACGCATACAACTACTGATATGATGAAAAATCGCGCGAGTTGTTTCGCACGATTTTTCTTATAAGGCTCATTACCCGAATCGGCCGGTAATATAATCTTCGGTCCGTTTATCTGCCGGAGTAGAGAAAATTTTATCCGTATCCGAAAATTCAACTACCTCTCCATTCAGGAAAAAGGCTGTTTTATCGGAAATACGTGCTGCCTGCTGCATATTATGCGTAACGATAATAATACTGAAGTTTTTCTTTAACTCCTGAACAAGTTCTTCAACCTTTAATGTTGAAATCGGGTCAAGGGCAGATGTTGGTTCGTCCATTAAGATGACATCCGGCTCAATTGCAAGGCAGCGCGCTATGCATAAACGCTGCTGCTGTCCGCCTGATAACCCATAAGCATTCTGGTTTAAGCGGTCCTTCACTTCGTCCCAGATCGCTGCGCCCCTTAAACTCTTTTCAACGATTTGATCGAGGATCTTTTTATCCCGAATCCCGTGAATTCTTGGTCCATATGCTACATTTTCATAAATCGATTTTGGGAAAGGATTAGGCTTTTGGAACACCATCCCAACCTGGGTGCGCAAGTCCTCCACTTTATAATCCCGATCGAGAATATTGCGCCCTCTGTAAGAAATCGTTCCTGAAGTGCGGACACCAGGAATCAGCTCAATCATCCGGTTTAGCACTTTAATATATGTTGATTTCCCACATCCTGATGGGCCAATAATCGCTGTTACTTCGTTTTCGAAAATATCAAGGTCAATATTTTTTAAAGCCTGGTTTTCACCATACCAGAGGTTCAATCCTGAAGTTTTATAAACGACGCCATTCCCGGCATTTTCCGCGTTATTTCTTTGATCATTCCCCGTATTTATCGCAACTGTCTTCTCTTTTGTTGTACTCATTTGATTTCCTCCTTCATCCAAAAAGAAAGTCTCTTTAACGTCCCAGTATTAATATCTCTTTTGAAATTTATTGCGGATGATAACCGCAATTGAATTCATCAACAATAACAGGACAAGAAGAATCAGTATCCCCGCTGCTGCAACAGCATGAAATTCTTCCTGCGGACGGCTCGTCCAGTTATAAATCTGCATTGGCAGAACAGTAAAAGTATCGAAAATCGATGTTGGCGTAAACGCAATAAACAATGGAATTCCGACTACAAGCAACGGAGCTGTTTCACCGATCGCACGGGAAAGAGCCAGAATGCCCCCGGTTAAAATTCCTGGAATCGCTGCCGGGAGCACGACCCGGACGATGGTTTGCCATTTTGTCGCTCCCATTCCATAGGACGCTTCACGAAGCTCTCTTGGCACCGCGCGAATGGCCTCCTGCGATGCCACAATAATAACGGGCAAAACCAGCAGGCTCATCGTTAATCCGGCTGTGAGTACGCTATTACCCAAAGCAAGAGCCCGCGCAAAAACGGTTAAGCCGAGCAGACCAAATACGATTGATGGCACGCCAGCCAGGTTCGAAATATTTACTTTAACAAAGTCATTAAATTTGTTTTTCTTCGCATATTCCTCTAAATATAATGCCGTGCCTACTCCAAGAAATAAGGAAACAGGCGCAATGACCCCCATCAGCCATATTGTCCCGATTAACGCTGTTTTTACTCCAGCCTGCTCAGGTCTTCTTGAAGGCAGGTTCTGCAAAAAGTCCATATTCAGATAACCAATTCCTTGAGTGAATATCCGATATAGTAGAACGGCCAGAACCACTAATCCAAAGCATGTTGCAATGAAGAATATTCCTTTGAAAAGATTGTTGCGCATAATCCGCGCTGGCATTTTCTTTTCAACAATTTTTTGATCCACTAGTTTCATATTAGTATTCCTCCCTGAAGCGGCGAGAGATAAACTGTGCAAGCAGGTTCATCGCGAGTGTGAAAATAAATAAAGTCATACCCACTGCATAAATGCTGTAATAAATCGTTGTCCCAAAACCGGCGTCTCCGGAGCTGACCTGCGCGATATAGGCTGTCATCGTTTGAATGGATGAAGTTACATCCCATGCAAGGCTCGGAGTTGACCCGGCTGCCAATGTCACGATCATCGTTTCACCGATCGCACGGGAAAGAGCTAACACAACAGATGCTACAATTCCTGAAACTGCGGCAGGCAACACGACTTTTACCGCTACTTCAAATTTAGTAGAACCTAGCGCAAATGCTCCTTCACGCATCGCGCGGGGCACCGATGACATGGCATCTTCCGAAAGAGATGTCACCATCGGCGTAATCATGATTCCTACAACAATCCCTGCGCTTAGCGCGTTGAAGAAATCTATTTCCGGTATGAAACTGCGCAAAAGTGGAGTCACAAATGTCAATGCAAAAAAACCATACACAATCGTTGGAATACCGGCCAGCACTTCTAAAATCGGCTTGATAATCCGGCGTGTTTTGTCTGAAGCATACTCACTCAAGTAAATGGCAGATGCGATCCCGATCGGTACTGCAACAACCGATGCAATGGCCGTTACTTTTAAGGTGCCTGCGACAAGCGGTAAAATTCCGTATGACCCCGATGTTTCCGAAAACGGATACCACTTGGTAGAAGTAAAAAATTCCGCTAGTGAAACACGGCGGAAAAACTCAAATGTTTCAAAAATAAGCGTAAATATAATGCCAAAGGTTGTTAAAACTGAAATAACCGCTGTTCCCAACAGAATAATCGGGACTATTTTTTCAACGATGTTCGGCGTGCCTTTTCTCTGCTTTTTTGCTTGAATTAGCTCACGAACTGAGAGAGACTGTGCTGTTGACATTTTATTGCCAGCCAAAATTAAAAACCCCTTTCATCACATGACAAGATGAGAAGCACCAAGGAAGGCTTCCCATCTTGTTAAAACCAATATTACTTCAATCCTTCAAGTGTTTCCAATGCTTTAGTATAGTCTTCTTCAGGAAGGCTTACATAACCAACGTCTTCTGCAAGCTCGCCTGCGTTTTCAAGCAAGTAGGTCATGTAATCATATACATGCTCTTCTTTTAACGCTTCATTGCTTACATAAGTAAATAACGGGCGGGAAAGTGGTGCGTATTCTCCGCTTTCAATTGTTTCATTTGTCGGTTCAACCGGACCTTCGCCGCCATCGATCGGCACTACTTTTAAGCTGTCTTTATTTTCAACGTAGTATGCATAACCGAAGAATCCGATCGCATTCTTGTCATTTGCCACTCCTTGAACAAGAACATTGTCATCTTCAGATTGTGTTGCACCTTGAACCATTTCTTCGTCTTCAAGAATCACTTCGTTCCAATAATCGTAAGTTCCGGAGTCTGTTCCTGGTGAATAAAACTTAATTTCTTCTTCCGGCCATCCTTCACGGATATCAGACCATTTTTTTGTTGTACCATCGTTAACCCACATTTTTTTAAGCTCGTCTACTGTCAGGTGGTCAACCCATTCATTTTCAGGGTTTACAACGACTGAAAGGCCGTCAAAGGCAAGTTGAAATTCTGTAAATTCAATGCCTTTTTCTTCTAATTGGGCTTTTTCTTCATCTTTAATTGGACGGGATGCGTTGGACATATGCGTTTCGCCGGCAATAAACTTTTCAAAACCGCCGCCTGTTCCGGAGAATCCTACAGATACTTTAACGTCCGGTTGTTCCATTTGATATTCTTCAGCAACTGCCTCCATGATCGGATATACAGTTGAAGATCCGTCGATATTGATATCACCTGATAATTGTGCATTTTCAGTACCGTTGCCTGTATCAGGGTTTTCATTGTCCCCTTCAGCTCCGTTTCCACATGCTGCAGTGAATGCAAGCACTGTGCTCATCACTGCTGATAATGCCAAGAACTTAAACTTTTTCATTTCTTTTGGTCCCCCTAAGAGATATGGTTGTTTTGTCCTACATGTAATACATTAAAGCTAAACTATTAATCGCGTTTTAACACTTTGTAAAGGTTTTGTAAATTTCGCTGAAAACTGTGTAAAAATGTCGAAAGCGGGTTAAATTAATAATTTGGCAAGCGATTTCTCAGGCGGTTTATTTTTGGAAAGTTTACTTTAATTATACCCACAATTGCAGAATTAAATCTTTCTTTTAAAAACTGAGAATGCCCCATGAATGACTGAAATTTAAGTTATTTACCCATTAAAAAAACTGCTTTCAGTTTTCGAAAGCAGTTTTTTACTGTATTCGCATATTAGTTGTCGACGCTTTGTTCATTTTCTTCCCGTGCTGTTTCCTGTCCTGCCTGAACCTCTTCAATATTTTCCTCTTCCTGGACAGGATTTGCCGGGTTCATATTTTGTTCAAGACGCTGCTTCTTTAAATTAAAGTATGCATCAAATGCTTTCTTTCCTATTTTAAGGTTGGCTTTATGGTCTTTGTCACCCTGGAAAGCCCACGGCACCAACACGGCGATGGCGACCTCGGGGTTCTCATGCGGAGCGTAACCGACAAAGCTTAAGTTCATGACTTCGGGAGCTTCTTTGCCAAAATTCTTTCTTAGCGGCCCGTCATAAAAAGCTTCGGCTGTTCCCGTTTTCCCGGCCGGCAAATATTCGAGCGGAAACCAGGTGTATGCTGTACCTCCCGGTTCCTGGACTACCTGGCGGAACCCTTCCTGGACGCGGTCGATCCACTCTTCTTTCATCGGCAGCTTATTCAGAACCTTTGGCTTGATTTCCTGCATAATTGGTCCAAGCTGGTTATTTTCCATGACCGGCTCCCTGATTTCCTTCACCAAATGCGGCTCAAGGCGGTGGCCGCCATTTGCAATCGTTGAAACATACTGGGCAAGCATCATGTTGGAGTACGTATCATATTGCCCGATTACTAAGTCAAGCAGGAAACCCGGTCTTGTGTCCATCCCTTTAAAGCCAATCGTTTCGTTCGGCAGATCAATCCCGGTTCTGACGCCAAGGCCGAACTGGCTGAATGAGTCACGGATCGTATCAAAAGCCTGCGGGTTCAACCTAAGCGGACCGTACGGAATATATTCCCCGCCGCCGATCGTGACCGCCGTTTTGAACATATAGACGTTCGAAGATCTTTTTAACGCAAAGAGATCATCAACAGTACCCATGTTTGTCCACGATTTTTTTACTGGTGTACTTCTAATATACATCGGTGCGTCAAGGTGGCGGCTTCCAGGTCCAATTGCCCCTGTTTGATACCCCGTTAAAACCGTCGCACCCTTGACAGCTGAACCAACGTTGTAGGTGGTTGTGATATTTCCGAGCGCATCATCCTGCATTTCATCCTGCCCAGTTTCTTCATTTTTTACAATCCGCTTGCCTGCCATGGACAGGATTTCACCCGTATTGGGATCCATCATCACCACATAGGCCCGGTCCAACAGGGAAGTGCCGGGTTCGCCTTTTGCAGCCCAAAGCTCTTCTTCAATCGCTTTCTCGACCGCGAGCTGGAGGTCCATGTCAATGGAGAGGACCAGGTCTTTGCCGCGCTTGCCCTCAGAAATGACTTCCGTTTTCAGGACATTGCCCGCTTTATCGGTAATATTTTTCACCTTCGCTTTTTGGCCGTGCAGAACATCCTCATATTGCTGCTCAATATAGCTGATCCCGACGCGGTCATTGCGGCTGTAATCGCGTGACAGGTAATAATCAAGCTGATCCTCGGGCAAACCTTTATCCGCATCGGACACTTTGCCAAGCACGGACTTCAGCGTATCTCCGAATGCATAAAAACGGTCCCAGTCCGTCGTCGTATCAACTCCGGGCAAATGTTCGAGGTTCTCGCTGACAACCGCAAATTCTTCCGGGGTTACTCCCTCGTTTTTGACAATTTGCGGCGTCAGGGCATAGCCTGAGCTCAATTCCCGGTAAATAGCGAGCACTTCAAGCTCATCTTTACTGAATTCATTAATTTCTTCTTCGGTAATTCTTTCGAGCTGCAGTTTGTAAAGATCCTTATCCGTCAGCTCTTTCTCCTCAAATAAAGCTCGTTCTTTGTCGGTAATTTTTTCGGCAGCGCGGTCGGGATTTTTCAAAATCCAAAAATCCTTGCGATCGCGTTCACGTACTTTACTTGTATCTTTATCAATAAGCTTGGCCAGATTCTCGGCGACTTTCAGAATCTCCTGCTGTTTCGTTCCTTGATATTTCGTATATGTGATCGCGTTCAGCGGCGTGTTATCAACAATGACCTTTCCGTTCCGGTCAAACATTTTCCCCCGCGGCACCGAATTGCTGACGATTTTATCTTCGGTCCGTTCAATCTCACGTTTATAATCGTCACCATATACAATTTGGACAACGCCCAATCGCAAAATCAATAATGAAAAAAGCAAAAACACAGCAAAGAACAACATGTTCAGCCGAAACGGCACATGCGTCTTCTTTTTCTTTTTGTTCAACTCTCCACACTTCCCTTGTACAAGGATTTCATTTTTCTATCATTTATTCTATAAGAAAAAGAGCGATTTATCTATTGTTAACCGTATTTTCCATAAAAAAACAGGAAATTTGTCGAAGTTCCCCTCATGTTGAAGAAAAATGAATATTGCGGACACATAAATAGATGAGGCTGTGGCCGGCTCCAAGAATCAGCAGCAGGATAGGAATGCTCTTTTCGTTATTAAAAAAGGTAATTGCCAACAGAAACAAAGCAATTGAAACGATCCTTCCTGAATTTAAAAAGAGCTCGCGGACGACAATATATTCGATTCTCATTTCCGCAGCTTTCCATCCCCTGCCTATCACATCATAGGTGAGCGACACATATGGAACGAGAAGAAGCGGATAGGCAATCGCGATGACCGCTGCGTACACCAGCATCTTTGTAAAGGTCGGTTCGAAGACAACCAGGAAGATCGACACATATAAAATCAAACCGCCAAACAAAATCGCCTTTTTCCGGTTTCTCTTTTTAATCATCCTTGATACAATATAGTATGCGATAAAGGCAATCCCCGAGTTAATCAACCCAAAAGCACCAAGCGCCATTTCACTTCCTGTTGAAATAAATACAAACACGGAGATGATAAATACAAAGACGCCTTCACGCAGCCCCTGAAAAAAATGCGCGTTTGTAATCAGCCGCCAATTCCGGTTATTCTGTCGTTCGGAAAGGATGCGCTGAAACCAGAAATGTCCCTTTGCAGGCCTTCTTTTTAAAAAGAAGCTAAAAAAAACTGCTGCGGAAAACAATGTTAACGACAAACCGAAAACGATTGAATAGCCGGTAAAATTCTCAAGCCGCGAAATGATAAAACCGGCAGCGATCGGGCCGATCATTCCTCCAATCGAGTTTAAGATTCCGAGAAAACCATTAAAGAAATCGCGTGTTTCCGGTTCGGTTATTTCAAAGGTGAGCACATTAAAGGCGAGCCAATAAAAACCATAGCCGATCCCCAGCAGCCCCCCGAGCAGCAGCAAGAAGCTCGAAGCATCGGTTCCGATAAACAGCACCGCTAAATAAAATGACGCTAAAAAAATGACGCCAATCCGCAAAACAATGACCCGGTCAATTTTCTTCGCCCATCTTCCCGCCAAAACGAAAGTGATCGGCTGAAGCACGACGACCGCTAAATTATACAATCCCAAATCGGTGAATTCGCCTGATTGTTTCCACAGATAAATATTAACAAAGGTATTGGAAAGGGCAACACTTAATGAATAAAGGCCGCCTATCAGCAGCAATAAACTTAAATCTCTTGTAAGCTCGACATCTCCGATCAATTTGTTCAATTTCATCAAAAAACTCCCCTTTGTATCACAGGGGTAGTTTTCAACAAAATCAACTCTTGTATGCACTTTCCGGTGAAAAAGGGGATGGAGGTTCAGAAGGTTAGTTGCTAAATACGGAGTTTTCCTTCAATTGTATCGATCCTGAGTTCCAATCACAAATTTACTAAGAATTGTAATAGATTTAAAAAACCCCTGCCGGAAAAAATCGTGACAGGGGTCTTCATTGATAAATTATTTCGCAGCGCTGTAACGCTTGGCAACTTCATCCCAGTTTACAACGTTCCAGAATGAGGTGATGTATTCAGGACGGCGGTTTTGATATTTGAGGTAATAAGCGTGCTCCCAAACATCAAGTCCAAGAACCGGTGTTTTGCCTTCCATTAAAGGATTATCCTGGTTTGGCGTGCTTGTTACTTCCAGTTCGCCATTATTGACTGCAAGCCAGGCCCAGCCGGAGCCAAAACGAGTAGTTGCCGCTTTTGAAAATTCTTCTTTAAAAGCTTCAAAGCTGCCGAATTTGCTGTTGATTGCATCCGCCAATTCGCCAGTCGGCTCGCCGCCGCCATTTGGTGAAAGGATTTGCCAGAATAATGTATGGTTGGCATGTCCGCCGCCATTATTGCGCACAGCTGTACGAACCGCTTCAGGAACTGCGTCCAAGTTGGAAACTACCTCTTCCACAGTTTTTGAAAGAAGCTCTGCGTTTCCTTCCAACGCGTTATTTAAGTTTGTGACATATGTGTTGTGGTGCTTTGTGTGATGGATGTTCATCGTTTCTTTGTCGATGTGTGGTTCCAGTGCATCGTAAGCATAAGGTAATTGCGGTAATTCAAAAGCCATCATTAATTCCTCCTTATGTATCGTAAAGTTAATGCTCAAGATTCGATCTTAAGCACTTCAGCATAAGATTACCAAAGTTCGGTAAGCGTTTCAAATAAAATGCTTATAATAATTCCACTATTTTCACTGTTAAAAATGAATTTTGGATCATAGATCTCATGCGTTATGGAAGAAATCGAGGCGGATGGGCATTAAAGCAATTGTTTCGAAAAGTTGTCATTTTTCCAGTCATCCCTTTGCTGTCAATGATATAAGTTGCTTTCACCGAAAAACGCAGCCATTAATTGGAAAAACCATATTGACATGTTATAAATACTTCTTTTAAATCAAAAGTGTAAGGACTAAAAGGAGTGGCATATATGGGCGAGATAAATTTATCACTTTATAGTTTACTGCTGCAATATTTTATCGATAAAGAAACGGTTCAGAAAGTGAAAGCCGGCACAATTCTTTTTCAGGAAAAAGATCCTGTCCAGCATATTTATATCCTTTTGGATGGCACTGTTGCCCTTGGGAGAATTCACTTAAAAGGAAAAGAATTTATTCTGAAAATCCTCAATGGCGAAGAACTTCTGATTGAATACCAGCTGTTTAAAAATTCCGACAAGTATCATTTCTTTGCCAAAACGATCAGCGACTGCGAAATGCTAATGATCAAGCGTGAACACTTTGAGCACTATATTACACATGATCACCGGGCGTTAAATGCCCTGACAACATGGCTGAGCACCCGTTACTTAAAAGCGCAGATGAAGTGCCAGGATTTAATCATGCACGGAAAAAAGGGCGGTCTTTATTCGATCATTATCCGCCTCTGCAACAGCTATGGCGTGATGACTGATGAAGGCATCCTCATCGATATTCCACTGACCCACCAGGAGCTGGCCAACTTAACATATGGCACAAGGGAAGTTATCCAAAGGATGCTGAAGGAATTGCGGGAGCTCGATGTAATTTCCTATGATCAGCAAAAGTTTCTGGTCAAAGACTTAAATTATTTGCGCCAGGAAGTTGACTGCCAAAACTGTCCGTTTGAAATTTGTGGCGTAAATTAATGCCGGGCCTGTTAATTAGCAATCTGTGCTGCCCTGCATTTTGATTGTTCCAAGAGAGGACATTTCCAAACGTCGATCACGGTCTGAAAATGTCCTTCCCTTTCACATTACTAAAATCAGGAAATAGATAATCATCACAGCCTGGATGATCCCTTTTGTGACAACACTGCTGACGAAGCCGATCACTGAGCCAAACCCGATTTTCACTGCGGATTGGATATCCTTTTTATTGATCAGCAGTTCTGCAACGATCGCGCCGAGAAACGGACCGATTAGAATTCCAAGTACCGGAATAACAAATGGCCCGATCAAGAGCCCGATCGTACTTCCCCACACGCCTGCTTTCGAACCTCCATATTTCTTTACTCCTATTAAATTGGCGATATAATCGGCGCCAAACAATAGAATCACAAACAGTCCTTGTATGATCCAGAACAACCAGCCCAACGGTTCAAACGAGAAAAACAAACCATAAAGCAAGAAACCGCCCAGCAAGAATAAAGCGCTCGGGATGACCGGAAAAACCAGCCCGGCAAAGGCAACGATAAACATTAATATAACGGCCGCCCAATATACATATTCCATACCATTCATCCTTCAATTTATTATTTAACACTTATGGCTATTATATATACTATTATTTTTTTCGACAAATATAGCTTCGCATAAAATTTTCACCGGCACGGTTTTATCCTGACTGGGATAAAAAATAACGAACGGCCGGGAGCAACAAAGCTTGTGCTTAAAAAGTGATAAAGATACAATAAGAAAGCAAGACTTAAGTAAGGGTGTGTATATATATGAATATATTTAAACAGTTTTTTAAAAGCTTGTATTCGCCAAAAGACATTGCATTATTTCGATTTCAGGGAATTGGCAAAACGATCTTGTACATTTTCTTTCTTACCCTCCTGTCGATTATTCCATCATCGTACTATCTTGGCACGGCATTAATTGACGGCGTGAATATTGCCCGGGAGTCGATTCAAGAGGATGTGCCGGATTTCACTATCAAGAACGGTCAGCTTTCTTCCGAAGAGAATCGCCCTGTTACAATCAGTAAAGATGGTTTTACGATCATCGTCGATCCAACGGGGTCAGTAAGCGAGAAAGACTTGCGCGCTGAAGATAATGCTGTTGCGCTTCTGCAAAATGAATTTGTATTGGCAGCCGGCGGTGAAACCCAAGTTCATCAGTATTCCATGCTGGGTTTAGATCTCACAAAAAATGATGTGGCCGAGTTAATTACGAATCTTGATTCAATGATGGGGATCCTTATTCCCGTACTGATCTTCGTCATTTATTTATTTTCAAGCGCAATGAAATTTATCGAAATATCGATCCTTGCCCTCTTTGGATTAATGTTAAAAAACCTTGCAGGCAGGAATTTGCAATACCGCCATTTGTGGAGAATGGCTGCATACAGCGTAACGTTGCCAACAATATTTTTTGCCATTATGGGAGCCCTGAAAACCCCGGTTCCAGGCGGATTTTTAATCAATTGGTTCGCCTCGCTGCTGATTCTCTATTTGGCAATCAAGGAAATACCAAAACCTGCTGCAAAAGAATAGCGGGGCCGTTTAGGCCTCGTTATTTTTTTGCAAACGATATATCCTTTAAAAAATGATTAGGAGTAAAGGTCCGGGCAAATCGATCCAAGTTTAGATTAAAAAAACTTAATCTTAACAATTTCTTAACAATTCTCCTTCATAATAAAATTGGATTTAATGGGAGGGGTGCATTTATTTGGAGCGGCTTAAACAGATAAAATTGGCAAGTGGCGAAATCTGGGGCGGAATGCTTTCCAGAGTGTCTTTGCAGGCAAGATTGCTGGCGATTATCCTCAGCCTGCTGCTTGTCACGGTATCAAGCATCGCTTATATTTCTTTTGTGAAATCAAAAGAAACGACGGTGCAATTGATGGAGCAGCGCCTCGAAAAAGAAGCTGAAACCATTAGTGAAATGGCAAAGAACTTAATGTTGATTTACGTTGGGAAGGAAGAAAAATTCAGCGAAAAAATGGAGCAAGTAATTAAATCGCAGGATGCCGGGCTGGCACAGGACGATTTAAAAGGGGAATATTTTTTAATCAATGAAAAAGGGGCTGAACCGTTTCAGGTTAGCCGAAACTCGAAGCTCTCTTTTCCTGAATCTATTTTAACCGAGATTCGTTCGCTGGAAAAAGGAATTGTTCACCGGGAGATAAATGGCCAGCTTTATACGATCTCTTTTTATAATATACAAGAGCTAAATGGCATATATACGATCGTCATTCCTCAGCAATTATATTTAAAAAATATTAATGAAATGGCTACATACATGATCATTGCCGTTTTGATCAGCCTCGTCGCAACCTCGATTATCATCGCGCTTCTTGTCAGGAGTTTAACAAAACCTTTATCAAACCTGCGGGAAGTGATGAAGGAAATCAGGGATGGCAATTTGGAGCTTCAAATAGAGGCGAAGGCGTCCACACCGGAAATCAATTCATTGGTTAAAAGCTTTCAGGCGATGGTCTTGCAAATGAGGGAATTGCTATTTAACATTTCCAGAACAACAAACAACCTGTCGATGACGGGTAATGAGCTCAGGGAAATATCCAGCGATGTGATCGCGCAAAATCACCAGTTAGTAGAGGCGATTCAGGTCGTCAAAGCAGGAGCCGAACAAACAGCCGGCAGTTCAGAGGAAAGTGTTCTTATGTTCCAGGAAATGAAAAGGTCGATCAACAATATTTTTATGAACATTGAGCAGATTACCGCTAAAGCGGACGCGATGAACCGTTCAGCTGCCCATGGAGAAAAGAGTGTTGCCGCAATGACTGAGTCCATAACCGGCTTCGCAGATGAGTTTCAAGGGGTTACTGGAACCATTCACGATGTTAGGAACCATTCCTCTTCGATTGCAAAAGTCATAAACTTAATTCAAGAAATTGCCGAACAAACCAAGCTGTTAGCACTAAACGCTGCCATTGAAGCAGCCAGGGCGGGTGATTCAGGAAAAGGCTTCGCTGTCGTTGCGGGTGAGGTCAGAAAGTTAGCAGATCAGTCTTCACGCGCTGCTGACGAAATTACGGCCACGATCCATGAAATGGAAAATGTTTCCCGGAAAGCTTCCCATGAATTTGAGAACATGCTGAATGGATTTGAAAGCCATTTAAACAATGCCTCTGTCAGCAGACAGGCATTTGACAGCTTAATGCTCGAAATTGCAGAGGTTAATGCAATGATAGCTAATGTGCAAGCTTCACTGTCAGGATTGAACGATACACTGCCGAAAATGGAGCATGCCTCGGAAAGCTTCGTTTCTGTCTCACAGCAAACTGTTGCCAGTGCAGAAGAAATGATGGCTGCTTCCGAACAGCAAATGGAAAAAGTAAAGCTCAGCCATTCTGCAGGCGAGAAACTGACGACGTTATCCGAAGCATTGTCCGAATTGACGAAACATTATCGTTACAATGCCAAAAAATAAAATTTGTATAAGAAAAGCGCAAGCGCCTTGGTCAGCCCCGACAAGCGCTGGAGGGCCTGACAGTGAAGTCGCTTTTTGACTTCATTGGCAGGACCGAAGCGACTCGAGGGGCTAGGCGCTGGAGCTGGACATCGAAACGCCCAACTATATTTAGAAACGTTTATACTTTCCTATAGCTTAAAAAAATCTGTTCTAATTGATTGAGCGCGCGCATATATATTGGACAAACTCCCATTTCGACTGGAGGCCGCTTAATCATGAAACGGATTGCAGGATTCCTCATTGCAGTATTGCTGATATATGTCATCTATTTTGATCTTAGCTCAGGTACTCTGCCGGGTGTAAAGGAACAAAAAACCGAGGCGAAGATGGAAACAAAGCCCGCTTATTTTGAATCAAGTGTTAAGCCGGGCGATACGGTATTGTCAATTATTGAAAAACACATAGATAAAGCTGTTCCCGTCCCTATTGAACAAGTGATTACCGATTTTCAGGGCCTTAATGATGGAGTGAAACCAAATGAAATCCAGATTGGCAAATCGTATAAGTTCCCTGAATATTGATCAGCAAGGGTATCATATCCTTGTCAAATTCAGCAGTTCATTGATACAATGGAAGCATATTGGTTATAACACAGCTTGTGAATCCAATGTTTAAAGGAGAGAATCTCGCTTGAGTGAAATAATACATCGCACGAAAACCCGCCCTGTTAAAGTTGGCAATTTAACGATTGGCGGCAGCAATGAATTGTTTATCCAAAGCATGACAACGACAAAGACCCACGATGTCGAAGCGACCGTTGCGGAAATACTTCGTTTGGAAGAGGCAGGCTGCCAAATTGTCAGGGTGGCTTGCCCGGATGAGCGCGCCGCAAATGCGATACCGGAAATTAAAAAACGAATCAATATCCCGCTTGTTGTCGATATCCATTTTGATTACAAGCTCGCTTTAAAGGCGATTGAAGGCGGAGCCGATAAGATTAGAATAAACCCGGGCAACATCGGAAAACGCGAAAAAGTGGAGGCTGTTGTGAAAGCAGCCAAAGAGAAAGGAATTCCGATCCGAATCGGTGTGAATGCCGGGTCCCTCGAACGCAAAATCCTCGAGAAATACGGCTATCCGACTGCGGACGGTATGGTTGAGAGTGCTCTCCACCATATTAAAATTCTTGAAGATCTTGATTTTCACGATATCATCGTCTCCATGAAAGCGTCTGATGTCAATCTTGCGATTGAAGCGTATGAAAAGGCAGCACGGGCTTTTGATTACCCGCTTCACCTCGGCATCACCGAATCAGGAACGCTGTTCGCAGGAACGGTTAAAAGTGCAGCAGGGCTTGGAGCTATTTTAAGCAAAGGAATCGGAAACACACTGCGTATTTCCTTAAGTGCTGATCCGGTTGAAGAAGTGAAAGTCGCCAGGGAGCTGTTAAAAAGCTTTGGCCTTTCCTCCAATGCGGCAACTTTGATTTCATGCCCGACATGCGGAAGGATTGAAATTGATTTAATCAGTATCGCGAATGAAGTTGAAGAGTATATCCAAAAAATTAAAGCGCCGATTAAAGTAGCTGTGCTGGGCTGTGCGGTAAACGGTCCGGGGGAAGCCCGTGAAGCCGATATCGGCATCGCCGGTGCAAGAGGCGAAGGACTTCTTTTCCGCAAAGGAAAAATTGTCAGAAAGGTTCCGGAAGAGACAATGGTCGAGGAACTAAAAAAAGAAATTGATAAGATTGCAGCAGAATATTTTGAAGCGAAAGCTCTGGAACAACAAGAAGTTGTCCAACCATAATTGTAAAAGACCCGGCGAACTTTGGCCGGGTCTTTTGCTTTTCAATTGCTCCGTTATCTTGAAAAGCTTTAGAAAAACGGCAGGACAAACATCCCGACTATAATTGAGATCGCACCTATTCCAATCGCCCAGCCGCCAAGGCCGGCCGCCCCTCTTCTCAGCGCCACAAAGCCGAGAATAATCCCGGCCGCCCCAAAAAGGATTGGCATCACAAACAGGGATAAAATCGACAGCGCAAGGGCCGCGTAGCCGATACCCCGGCCGCTTGCAGCCACTTCACCCGTATTTCCCCCATTTGCATTGTTGTTATTCTTATTCCGTTCGACACGGACTGGAGCAGCGACCTCAGCTGCTGTCTCTTCACGAAAGTTTGTATCGTTATAGCTGGTCCCGACATCGGATATATTACGATTATTTTTTGCACCTTTATTTTGTTTATTTTGTCGTTGCTTTTCCGCCATGTTAATCCCTCGCTTTCATAATGGAGCATTCATATTGTTTGCGACTTTACACAGTTTCATTATGTTAATGTTTGTCTACATTTTTCCTGTGTTCCCCACGGAAAAATGATTTTCCACTTCAAGTCTTTAGAAATCACTGTTCTTTTGATAATATAAAAGCAACAATGGAAAGACAGGAGCAGGATCATCAGCATGGGAAAACGTTTTGGTATTGATATCGACGGGACAGTTACTTGTCCGACGTCGATGATCCCTCATTTAAACAAAGCATTCAGCATGAACATAACATTAGAAGACATCAAACAGTACGATTTAAACCCGCTGGTCAATATTGGAGAGCACGAATTTGCCGCATGGTTTGCCGAAAACGAGCCGCTCATTTATTCCACTTCACCGCTCGCCGAAGGGGCGGGGGACGTATTAGCCAAATGGCAAAAGGATCACGAGCTTTATTTTATCAGCGCACGAAGGCGAGACCTGCTTGCTTTGACAGAAGAATGGTTTTCCAAACAAGGCTTAACATACCACCATGTTGAATTAATTGGTTCACATGATAAAGTCGCCACAGCCAAAAAATATAACGTCGATATTTTTTTTGAAGACAAACATGATAATGCCGTAATGATTCATGAAGCATGCCGGATTCCGGTAATCCTCTTTGATACCCCGTACAACCGCGATCCAATACCTGAAGGGGTTATCCGCGTCCAAAATTGGCAGCAGGCGGCAATCTGGGTTGAAAATTGGTTGAAGGCCAGCAAATAATAACCAATAAAAAAACGGCTGGAAGTCAGCCGTTTTTTTATTGGTAGCATTCCGGGCAGCGCCCGTAGATTTCAAATTTATGCCCTGAGACATCATAGCCTTTCAGATCTTCGTTCAAGCCTTTCATCGGGCATGTTTCAATTTCCTTTGTTTTTCCGCAGTCAAGACAGATAAAATGGTGGTGATGCTGTTTATGGGTACAAGAAAATCGAAAATGCTTTTCTCCTGACAGCTCGGTCATTTCAAAAATTCCCATATCAACAAATAAAGACAGGTTCCGGTAAATCGTATCAAAGCTCAGTCCCGGATAGTCGTCTTTCATATCCTCCAAAACATCCCGAGCCGTTAAATATTTATCGCTGGCAGCAAAAAGCTGCAGCATTTCTTCTCTTTTCCCTGTGTGTTTGTATCCCTGGTCCTTCAATAGCTTTAATGCTTCGTCCACATTCATTTCATTCACCTCTTAATCCGCAATGAATCGGAAGAACCGGCCGCCTGAGCCGGATCCATCCAAAATTTCCTGCTGAAACTTACACAGGTCTTGCCAATAAAACTTTTTTAAAAAGGATTGAAATCATTAAAATTGCCACAGCGATCATCACGATTGTGCCGCCTGGAGCCAAATCAAGATAATACGACAGTGTTAATCCGCCAAGAACCGACGTTTCGCCAAAGATCACGGAATAAAAAATGGTTTGTTTGAATCCCCTGGCAATGCGAATACTTGCAGCAACAGGCAGTGTCATCAGCGAGGATACTAAGAGGATCCCGACAATCCTCATTGACGCAGCAATGACGAGAGCCACCATAACAATAAAGATAAAATGGATACTTTTAGCAGCGATTCCGGAAGCCTTGGCGTGTTCTTCATCAAAGGATAATAGAAATAACTCCTTATAAAGCATGAAAATAACGGCAATCACAAACAGGCTGATCACGACAATCGTCCACAGGTCTGTCCGGCTTACTGCGCTGACACTCCCAAATAAATAGCTGAATAAATCAGTATTAAAACCGTCTGCCAGTGAAATAAATACGACACCAAGCCCGATGCCACCCGAAAGGATAATCGGAATCGCGAGCTCCTGATAATGCTTGTATACGGTGCGAAGCTTTTCGATAAAAACGGAGCCGGCTACCGAAAAGGCCATTCCCATGTAGAGGGGATTCAGCCCGGCCAGTGCTGTGTAACGCTTCTCAAGAAGCAGGCTCGCTGCGATTCCGGCAAGGGTGACGTGGCTTAACGCATCCGCAATCAAGGATAACCTTCTTACAACTATAAAAACGCCAAGAAGCGGGGCGATGATCCCAATGATCATTCCAGTCAAAAAGGCATTTTGCAGAAATTCGTATTGAAGAATGTTGGCAATCATTCGACACCTCCATGGGGAGCATGGTCATGTGTCAGCACATGGACGTCATGACCGTAATATTCGGACATTTCATCCATTCTCAAGTGTTCAAATTCCTCGGTATTGCCATGGAAATGGAGATGCTTATTCAGGCAGGCAACATGGGTAACTTTATCCGTTATCGTGCCTATATCATGGGTAACAAGCAAAAGGGTGATGCCGAGTTTTTTATTTAAACCGCCGAGCATTTGATAAAAAGCCTGTACATGTTGCGCATCAACCCCGACGGTCGGTTCATCCAAAATCAAAAGCTCAGGATCACTGACAAGTGCTCTTGCGATAAAGACCCGCTGTTGCTGCCCCCCGGATAATTCCCCGATGTTTTTTTTGATGAATTTTTCAAGCCCGACCGATTTCACTGCCTGGAAAACCTTCAATTTGTCTTCCTTGTCCATAAACCGGAACATGCCAATTTTTTTTGTCAGTCCGCTGGCAACTACTTCAAAAACCGTTGCCGGAAACCCTGTGTTAAACGAGTTTGACTTTTGCGATACGAAACCGATTTTTTGCCAGTCCTTAAAGCGGCTGATCTCCTTTTCAAATAAGAAGATCTCCCCTTTTTGCGGCTTTAAAAGCCCGAGGATTAATTTTAGAAGTGTTGATTTGCCGGAACCGTTCGGACCGACAATACCGAGGAAGGAGCCTTTTAGAATCTGAAGGTTAATATCCTCAAGCACCAGTTCCTTCTCATACCGGTACGAAACATTATCTATCTTTACAATCGTCTCAGTTATATTCAATCCTATCACCTAATTTAAGAATCATTACGATTTACATTTTGTAGTATACAACAACCGGGTTTTAAAGTAAAGAAAACCCAGTCCATATTGAATTTTCACTTTTTGTCACGATTCCTGAATTGCGCTCATATGTTGCTAAAGAGGTGACGACGGTGAAAATTTTTCAAAACATCATTAATCACAAAATCAATACAATCTCCGCTGACGAATTACTGAAATATGCAAAACAATTTCAAATTAAGGTCAGCAGGCAGCAAGCGCAAAAAGTGGCGACATACTTAAGAGGAAAACAAATTAATATTTTTAATGATGCCGAGCGGACTGCATTAATCAAAGAAATTGCCAAGGTTGCCGGCCCGGACACAGCAAGGGAAGTCAACCGGATTTTTCTCGAACTTACTAAGTAATCAAATTGAAACCATAAAAAAAGCTGTGAATCTCACAGCTTTTTTTATTATCCGCGCATAATGTTGTCGAGAAGGTTGTCGTCAAATTTTTGTTCTCTCAGCATCGCTATTTCATGCTTGTAAGGTGCCTTTTTGTTTAGTTTATCTTCGCCAACATAAGGAGTTTCAAGGATTTTCGGAATGTTCGCCAGCTGAGGATGGTGAACGATATAGTTGAGAGCCTTAAAGCCGATCTGCCCGAATCCGATATTTTCATGGCGGTCTTTTCTCATTCCACGCGCATTTTTACTATCATTAATGTGCAGTACCTTCAATTTGTCAAGACCGATGATTTTATCAAACTCATTTAAAACTCCATCAAAATCCTCGACAATATTGTAGCCTGCATCATGGGTATGGCATGTGTCAAAGCATACCGAAACATGATCGCTGTAATTGACACCATCCATAATCATCGCAAGCTCTTCGAACGTTTTTCCGCATTCAGAGCCTTTGCCAGCCATCGTTTCAAGCGCTACCTGGACATTGTCTTTACCTGTCAATACTTCATTAAGCCCTTCGACTATTTTCTTAATGCCTGCTTCCGTCCCTTCGCCCACGTGCGCGCCGGGATGCAAAACGATTTGCTTCGCTCCGATTGCTTCGGTACGCTCAATTTCCGACCTCAGGAAGTTCACCCCGAGCTCAAATGTAGCCGCATTAACGGCGTTTCCAATATTAATAATGTAGGGGGCATGCACGATGATTTCATCAATGCCGTTCGCTTCCATATGGCGCCACCCTTCTTCGATATTGAGATCTTCTATTTTCTTTCGCCGTGTATTTTGCGGTGCCCCTGTATAGATCATAAATGTATTTGAACCATATGAAATAGCTTCTTCACTCGCAGCAAGCAGCATTTTTTTCCCGCTCATCGAAACGTGTGAACCAATTTTCAACATATTCTCTTCTCTCCCTATTTTAAGCAAAAGTTATTTTTTTCTTTGCACCCGCTTTTGCCTTTTTTTTATTTTAGCGACCTCGGCCTGCATTTTCTTTTTATAGCCGGGCTTTACTTTATTCGGCTTCCGGACCATCGACTTCGCCCGGACATCGAGGTCGTCCGCCTGCTTCTGGCGATTTTTGCGTTTGTTTCGATCGCCGGTTTCGACCAATTCGCCCTTCTGGATATCAACATTTTTAAATTGGATTCCGAGCTTTTCAAGCCGGTTCAGGGCATCCTCGTCGGAATCCTCATAAATCGTTAAAGCGACCCCTGACGCACCTGCCCTGGCGGTGCGGCCAACACGGTGCACATAAAAATCCAAATCAGACGGCAATTCGATGTTCATAACATGGCTGACGCCCTCAATATCGATTCCTCGCGCCGCCAAATCAGTCGCAACAATGTACTGGAACTCAAGGTCGTTCACTTGTTTCATTACTTTCCTGCGCTCACGCGGACTTAAATCACCGTGGATTCTGCCAACTTTCAAGCCTTTTGCAAGCAAACCATCTGCGACTTGATCAGCCATTTTTTTTGTATTCGTGAAAACGATCGCCAAGTATGGATTGAAGATCTGCAGGCTTTCAAAAGCGATGTCAATCTTCGAACGGTGCCGCGCTGGAATGATGTAATGTGTAATCTTTTCTGCAGCAATTTGTTTTGGCTCAATATGGACATAAGCCGGGTTTTCCATGTACTTCTTTAAAAACGGTTTCAGCTTTTCCGGAATCGTTGCCGAAAAGACGAGCATTTGAAGCTGTTCCGGCATCCTTGCCGCCACTTGGTCGACATCTTCAATAAACCCCATATCGAGCATTAAATCAGCTTCGTCAATAACAAGTGTGGAGGCTGTATAAACAATCAGCGCATGCTCCTTAACTAGGTCGTTGATTCTTCCCGGCGTTCCAACGACAATGTGAGGCTGCGTTTTCAATTTATCAATCGTGCGCTGCTTGTCCGTTCCGCCAATGAAGCAGCGGGCAGAAATCATTTTGTCTTCGTCGCAATGCTTTGTAACTTTCAGGATTTCCCGATAAATTTGATTCGCCAGTTCACGGGTTGGTGCAGTAATGACGGCTTGCACTTCCTGTTTGTCAGGATCAATTTTATTCAGAATCGGCAGGATATAAGCATGCGTTTTTCCGGTGCCTGTCTGTGATTGGCCAATTGCGCTTTCACCCTTCAGCACGATCGGAATGAGCCGGCGCTGTATTTCAGTCGGCTCCTGAAAGCCAAGATCGGCCACGGCTTCTACCAGGAAAGGCTTAAGCTTGTATTGTAAAAACTTCGTTTCAGTCATTTGGTTAACTCCTCATATCATGAATTAAAGGTCGATCCTTATTACCCGTCCTGTAATTATAATAAAGTTTTCATTAAATCTCCACTGCGGTATTTTGACCTCCCAGGTTGAGGAAACGGCCCTTATAGTATTTTCCAATTTCCAGCAATTAATGAAAGGAGCTTTTTTGTGCTCCACCTCTGCCCAAAACCAAAATGATTTTGAACGCATATGTTAACAATAAGAGATAACAATGAAGGAGGTAATGACTATGCAGCCGAGACATCGAGGTCCGTTTGGCGGAGGAATCAACCACGGCTTTATGAATAACCGGCGACCCGGACCGGGATTCAACCATGGCAGGATCGGCGGGCCATTCGGCCAAATGATGGGTCCGCAGAGGCAGGTGAAACAAGGAGGGGGACTGCTGGCAAAAATTTTTGGCCGTGGGAGCCAAACGGGATATCAAGGTGCTCCCGGGGGCGGTATTTTTGGCGTGGGCGGCCGTGCGAGTTCTCCTGCAGCAGGTGGAAGCTCATTTTTGAAAACACTTGCCAATCCGGCCGCCATAAACGGATTTCTAAATAATACCCAGCAAATACTTAATGCCGTGCAAACGGTCGGGCCGATTGTCCAGCAATACGGGCCGCTCGTCAAAAACTTCCCTGCGATGTTGAAATTATATAAAGGGCTCAAGGACGCTCCTGAAAATGACGGGGATCACGCAAAAAAAACCAAGAAAGATCGCAGCCGAAAACGATCCGTCCTTGAATCAGAATCTGAATCCTGGGACGATCTTGAATCAGAATCTGAGTCCCCGCAGGATCAGGAAGATGCGCCATTAAGGCGGCCGAAAAATGGAAATTCTGTACCGAAAATATTTTTTTAACAGAGTAAATTTCACAATGTAATAAGCTGGACCGAAAAACGAATGAAATTGTCTAAATAAGCAGGAGTATGCCGCAGGAACGAATAATACTATCTTAATTTTAAATAACTGTTCGTTTTTCAATTAAAGTATGCTTTATGAAATTCATTCTAACAATAAAAAAGAATTTTGCATGTGCATTTTCCCGGTTATTGCTAATGATATACATTAGTGATTCCGCTTTGTAATCTTCCCATAAGTTATATATAATTAATCATAAGCATGTATTTGCTTTTTTATGGGGAGGACTCAATATGAAGGTTTTAAAGATATCACCGCGCGGCTATTGCTATGGCGTGGTTGATGCGATGGTTATTGCCCGTAATGCAGCTTTGGATCAGTCTTTGCCAAGGCCTATCTATATACTCGGTATGATTGTCCACAATAAGCATGTGACAGATGCCTTTGAGCAAGAAGGAATTATTACGCTTGATGGACAGAATCGCAAAGAAATATTGGAGCAGGTTGACCATGGTACTGTTATTTTCACAGCCCACGGGATATCTCCTGAAGTGAGGGAGCTTGCGGCAAAAAAAGGACTTGTTACAATCGATGCCACTTGCCCGGATGTTACGAAAACACATGATTTAATCCGCCAGAAAGAAAAAGAAGGCTACCAGGTCATTTATATCGGTAAAAAGGGCCATCCCGAGCCTGAAGGTGCCGTTGGCGTCGCTCCGGGGATCGTCCATTTAGTTTCCTCAATTGAGGATGTCGATGCCCTTCAAGTTGCCGGTGACAAAATCATCGTCACCAACCAGACGACGATGAGCCAATGGGATGTGGCAGATATCATGGAAAAGGTTAGAGAAAAATATCCTCATGTCGAAATGCATCAGGAAATTTGCCTCGCTACCCAGGTACGCCAGGAAGCGGTCGCCGAGCAGGCCGGTCAAGCAGACGTGCTGATCGTTGTTGGTGACCCGAAGAGCAATAACTCGAATCGGCTTGCCCAGGTTTCCGAAGAAATAGCCGGTACGAAGGCTTATCGAATTGCCGACATATCGGAGCTTGATCTGGACTGGATTAAAGACGCAAGTACAGTAGCGGTTACAGCCGGAGCATCAACACCGACGCCGATCACAAAAGAAGTGATCGCCTTTCTTGAACAATACGATCCGGAGGATTCATCCACATGGGTTCGTGCAAAGAAAGTACCGCTTGAAAAGATTCTTCCAAAAGTAAAAAAGTTGGCGGCCAAGCCATGATTGATAAAACCCTTGCCTGAGCGGCAAGGGTTTTTTATCGCATTTAAATAAACTGGAATGGATCTGTATGAACAGTTGACGGAAAGATGTTGATTGCATAACCTTTTTCCCTGGACAACCTCGTTAAAACAGTCGCGGTCCCCTGTTTCATTACTTTTTCGACATTATGCCCGGGATCGACAATATTAAGGCCCATCATCATCGCATCATGGGCGGTATGGTAATACATATCCCCGGTCACATAAACGTCGGCCCCTTTAAATTTGGCATGATTGATATATTTATTGCCGTCACCGCCAAGCACTGCAATTTTCTTGACTTTCGTATTCAAGTTCCCGGCAACACGGACTGCCGGAACATCCAGGACCGTTTTAACATGGCGGGCAAACTCTTCCAATGTCGTCTCTTCTATGTAGCCTACCCTGCCAAGACCTAGCAGCTCACCTTTATTTTCGAGGGGATAAATATCGTAGGCCACCTCTTCATATGGATGTGCCTTCAGCATTGCGCCCAGTACTTTCTTTTCGATTGTCTCCGGATAAACCGTTTCAATCCTCGCTTCAGGCACTGCCTCAAGGGTTCCATGCCTGCCGATATGCGGATTGGTACCGGCACCAGGCAAGAACCGGCCTGTTCCGCTGCTTGAGTACGAACAATGGCTGTAAGCGCCGATTGCCCCCGCACCCGCTGTTCCGAGTGCTTCCCTGACGTCGGCCGCATTTTCTTCCGGCACGAACACGACTAGTTTTTTCAATTTGTTTTCGTATGTTGGAAAGAGCAGCTCCGTGTTTTCGAGGCCCAGTGCTTCAGCGAGCATATCATTGACGCCGCCGATTGCGACATCCAGATTTGTATGGGCCGCATAAACAGCAATTTCGTGCTTGATCAGCTTTTCGATCACAGCTCCCTGATAAGTATCTGTCGCGATTTTCTGCAGCGGGCGAAAAATGAGCGGATGGTGGGCGATAATAAGCTGGACATTCTTCTCGATTGCCTCATCGACGACTTCCTCCAGCACATCGAGGGCGATCATCACGTTTTCGACAGGTTTGTTCAGCCTGCCAATCTGGAGTCCGACTTTATCTCCTTCCATCGCCAGGCTCTTTGGCGAGAATGTTTCAAACATTTGAATAACCTCAAAACCATTGACTTGTTTCACTGTTTTAAAGCCTCCTCCACGATTTTGATTTTCCTGAGAAGCTCCTGCTTTTTTTCGGCGGCCTCGCTGTTGTCATCCGCTTTTTCGAGCTGTATCAAAATCCGTTCCCAGTTTTCCTTTTCAGCAAGCCATTTTTTTCGGAAAGCATCATTTTGCCTTTCCATTAAGATCGGTCCGAGCAAAAGTCCCGCTTCGGGCGGCTCGCCGTAACCGGAAAGCGGATCACCCTGTTCCGCCGCCAATATCTCATAGATTTTTCCGTCTTCTTCCAGAATTTCTTCACCGATCAGCTTCCAGCCATTGTCAATCAGCCATTTTCGGATCGAAATGGCGCCGATATTCGGCTGGAGGATCAGGCGCTTAATCCCCGGAAGCTTTTCTTTGCCTTTTTCCAATATTGAAGCAATTAACGTTCCACCCATTCCCGCGATCGTGATGCAGTCAACTTCGCCGGGGGAGATGACCTCAAGTCCATCTCCTTTGCGTACGATGATGTTTTCGGAAAATCCCTCTTCTTCTACTTGCTTTTTCGCCGACCGATACGGCCCTTCGGCCACCTCTCCCGCTACTGCAAATGACACGATGCCTTGTTGAACAGCATGGCACGGGAGGTAAGCATGGTCCGATCCTATGTCAGCAAGCCGGCTGCCTGCAGGGATATATTGCACAACCGTTTTTAAACGATCTGATAGATTCTCTGTATTCATCCAGTCACCCATTAATAATAGTTTTTTTTAAGAATGAATTTCATAAAGCAATTCTTTAATTAAAAAACGAACAGTTATATAAAATTAAGATAGTAGTATCCGTTTCCTGGGGCATACTCCTGTTTACTTAGATAACTTCATTCGTTTTTCGGTCCAGCTTATTACATTGTGAAATTTACTCCTTAAGTATAAAAAAAGTCCTTTACAGATGCAAAGGACCGATTTTTTCATAATATTATTTTATACCTGCCAACCATTCAGCCATTTCTGCTGCTTGGTCTTGCGGAACAAGGCCGGGTGGCATATTGCCTTTACCGTTGACTACGATATCAGCAATCTCTTCCTGGGACAGTCTGTCGCCTACACCCTTTAATGCAGGGCCTGCTCCACCTTGATAGTCGCCGCCATGGCAGCCAATACAGCTTTTTTGATAGATTTCTTCAGGGCTTGCAGCAGCAGTCTCTGCTTGTTCTTCGCCGCCCTCAGCTTTTTTCGCCATTTCTTCAGCATCACCAAGGCCTTTAACTGAAAGAAAGAACATTAAGCCAATCCCCAATACCGCTATGAGAGCAAATGGAATAAGCGGGTTACGATTCATGAGTTTACCTCCCTTATGTAACAACATCTCAGTTTAATATTATCGTATACAAACAATTTCTATTTTACTTTAAAATTGCTGAGAGGAAAAGCCCTAATGTAAACTTTGTCACTTGATGTTCTTAAATTGGACAAAATAAACGCCTGTAGAAAAAACTTTTCTCTACAGGCTGAAATTGATGATAAAGATTTGCCTGGACGCTTTCAACAGCCGATTGTTCTCGCAATTACGAGCCTTTGGATTTCGGATGTACCTTCACCGATTTCGGTCAGCTTCGCATCACGCATATAACGTTCAACATGGTATTCCTTCATATAGCCATAGCCGCCGTGTATTTGCACGGCCTGATCGGTTACTTCCATGCTGATTTCCGAAGCGTACAGCTTGCACATCGAAGCTTCCTTCGTGAACGGCCTTCCTTTGTCCTTCAGCCAGGCCGCTTTGTACACCATATTGCGGGCAAGCTCGATTTTCATGGCCATATCCGCCAGTTTAAACTGGATCGCCTGAAAGGCTGACAGGGAGCGGCCAAACTGCTTGCGCTCATGGGCATATTGAAGAGCTTTATCGTAAGCTGCCTGGGCGATTCCAACCGCCATAGCCCCGATCCCAATCCGCCCGCCGTCAAGAGTGATTAAGAATTGTTTGAATCCTTCCCCTCTTTTGCCGAGCAAGTGCTCAGTCGGAACGCGCACATCTTCCAGGACCAGTTCTGTTGTATTCGATGCGTGCAAGCCCATCTTCTCATAATTGTCGATCACTTTAAAACCTGGCGCATCTGTCGGCACAATAATCGCACTGATTTCTTTTTGTCCGTCCTGTTCACCCGTCACAGCCGTTAATGCAAGGTGCCTGGCATAGCTGGCATTGGTAATATAGCATTTGTTGCCGTTGATCACAAATTCCCCATCTTTTTCAACTGCCGTTGTTCTCGTTCCCCCAGCATCGGATCCTGCATTCGGTTCTGTTAAGCCAAATGCCCCCAAAGTTTCCCCCGTGCAGATAGGAACCAGGTATTTTTGTTTTTGTTCCTCTGTGCCGAATAAGTATATTGGTGCCCCTCCAAGCGATATATGCGCCGAATACGTAATTCCCGTTGAAGCGCAGGCGCGGCTCAGCTCCTCGGTTACAATCGCGAAACTGACCGTATCTGCGCCTCCTCCGCCATACTCTTCAGGAAAGGGCAAACCCATCATCCCCATGCCGGCCAGCTTTTTAAAAACGGATGCCGGAAATTGTTTATTACGGTCCCGCTCAAGAGCGCCGGGAGCCACTTCTTCATCTGCGAATTCCCGGATTGTTTTGCGGATCATTTCCTGTTCTGAAGTTAAATCAAAATTCATTGAACTTCCCCCTCGCCATTTTTGAATGCGCTTTCATCACTCTTATTATAAAAGGGAAATATGAATTTTCACAACATTTTAAAATTTTTAAAATAAATTATTATATAAAAATAGAAATAATGATGATCGCCGTTCCAATAATGCCGGACAGTTTAAAATAAAGAAGTTTTAATTTCCAGCCAATCAAAATCCAGAGCAGACAGTTTGCCGAACAAATGGTATAGAGAATCCCGTCATGGTTTGGCGCCAGCACGGAGGCCCCCTCCACAGACAATAAAAGAAAAATCAGGGCCGAAACAATTAAGGGCACTTGAAATGAAATCCCTTTTCTGGAAAAATAGTAAGCAGCAAACAAACCGGCGATGATAAAAACTCCGCCAAGAGCCATTTGCAAAATGAAAGACAATTCAGTAAAATAAATGACAAATATAAAAATTGGAATGAGAAGGAAAATAGCAACGCTTGGAAAACGGTTTTTGAATGAAGCGATTCTCTGTTTATGTTTTTCGACCGGGCGATTCCCTTCCGTATATAGCGCCAAAAGGTAGTTGCAGTATTGCTCGGGAAGCAGCCTGTTTTCCTTCCAATACAAAATCTCTTTAATAATCGTACTTTTACGATTTTGATTCATTTATTGTACACTTCCTAACATCTGCTCCAGTTGAAAACTGGAAACATGGTAAAAAAAAATAGTTTACTTCCATTGTAAGAAGTAAACTACTTTGTGACAATCATATTTTTTAGATGGATTATTCCAGGAAATCCTTCAGCCTTTTGCTGCGGGATGGATGGCGAAGTTTTCGCAGCGCCTTGGCTTCAATCTGGCGGATCCGTTCGCGGGTGACGCCAAACACTTTCCCGACTTCTTCGAGTGTCCGGGTGCGTCCGTCATCAAGCCCAAAGCGGAGGCGCAGTACATTTTCTTCCCGGTCTGTCAATGTATCCAGCACGTCCTCGAGCTGCTCTTTGAGGAGCTCGTAAGCAGCATGCTCTGAAGGGGATGTCGCATCCTGATCTTCAATAAAATCACCAAGATGTGAATCATCTTCTTCGCCGATTGGTGTTTCAAGCGAAACAGGTTCCTGGGCGATTTTTAAAATCTCCCGGACTTTATCCGGAGTGAGATCCATATCCTCCGCAATTTCTTCCGGTGTTGGTTCTCGGCCAAGGTCCTGAAGCAACTGGCGCTGGACCCGGATCAGTTTATTGATCGTTTCAACCATATGAACCGGAATACGGATCGTTCTTGCCTGGTCTGCAATGGCGCGCGTGATCGCCTGGCGAATCCACCATGTGGCATAAGTGCTGAATTTAAAACCTTTTCGGTAATCGAATTTTTCAACAGCCTTAATTAAACCCATATTCCCTTCTTGAATCAAGTCGAGGAATAGCATTCCCCTGCCGACATAACGCTTGGCAATACTGACTACAAGGCGGAGATTAGCTTCAGCAAGGCGCCGTTTCGCTTCCTCATCACCCTGCTCGATTCGCTCTGCAAGAGAGATTTCCTCTTCGGCAGAAAGCAGATCAACACGGCCAATTTCTTTTAAATACATGCGGACAGGATCATTGATCTTCACACCCGGAGGTACGCTGAGGTCATTTAAATCAAATTCCTCATCACCTTTTGCCAGTTGCTGTATATTCGGGTCGGCATCTTCACTGTCCCCGACCAGTTCAACTCCCTGCAAACCAAGGAATTCATAGAACTCATCCATTTGATCTGAATCAAGTTCAAAGTTTGCCAATCTTTCCGCTATATCATCATAAGCTAATACACCGGTTTTTTTTCCAACTTCAGTTAACTGCTCTTTTACTTGTTCCAGGGTCATATCTGACTCGACCTCTTTCGAACGGGCTGACTTTTCAGCCATATGTCCCCCTCCTTCCAAAATCACCAAACACTTACCTACACTATTCGGATCTATAACGACTTTCGCAACTGGATAATTTCCATCGCGATAGCGGCTGCTCTTGCAAAATCTTTTTGGCGGTCTGCTTCCTTTTCTTCTGCCTCTTTTTCTTTTATCATTAACATCTTTTGATAATTCAACACCTGTTTGATATAATCGGACATTTCCTGCTGACTGATCTCTTCATTGATAGACATCATTTCAATGTCCGCAACAAGCCTTTTCAGCCTGGGATCTTGAAGATAATTTAAAAATGCGCTTGGATCAGGAGCTCTCCCGTCCTCGTAATAGCCAAATAAATACGTAATAATTGCCTGATGTTCATCAATATTAAATGAATTACCTGCAAGCAGCTCCTGCACTTTATAAGCGACATCACTGCTTCTGAGCATATGGGCAATCAGCCTTCTTTCAGCAGTATGATAAGCAGGCTTCAATTGATCGGCTTTCATTGCCCCTGCCCATGTTTTCGCGGGCCTTTCAGCGCTCTTGCTTGTTTTTTTGCGGTTTTCAGCACGGGTATACTGCTGCTGCTCCTGCTTTAACGCATCGAGGGACAATGAGAACTCCGATGCAAGCTGGCGTAAATAATGATCCTTCTCGACTGCTTTGTCGAGGCGGCTGATTTCCTTTAATACTTCTTCGATATACTGGAGCCGATCTCCTTCATCTTGAAGGTTTTTCCCTCTCCGATAATACAGAAGCTTAAAAGACATGAAAGGAATGCTGGCCCCTATTACATCATTGCGAAATTTATCAGGACCAAATTTCTTGATATAGTCATCAGGGTCCATACCGTCAGGCATCTGTGCTACTCTTATGTAGCATCCTGCCTGGAACAGGGCGGTTGCTGCCCGAAAAGCAGCTTCTACTCCTGCATTATCGGCATCATAACAGATGATAACCGACTGGACGTTCCGCTTTATAAGGGCAATATGCTCATCAGTGAGCGCTGTACCCATGGTCGCTATTCCATTTTCGACGCCTGACCGGTCTGCAGCTATTACATCAGCGAACCCTTCAAACAGAACGGCTTGCTGAAGCTTCCGAATACTCGGGCGGGCCAGGTGAAAATTATATAAAATTTTGCTTTTATTAAAGATTGCCGTCTCGGGACTATTCAAATATTTAGGCTCATCGGCCCCCAATGATCTCCCGGAAAAAGCAATCGTATTTCCGCTTTTATCCAGTATCGGGAACATAATTCTGTCCCGAAAACGGTCAAAAAAGCTTCCATCCTTTTCCCTTTTGATGATTAAGCCGGCTTTCTCCATCAATGAGGTGGAGAAACCTCTTTTCGCCAAAAACTTATAGACAAAATCCCATGTGCCAAGCGCATAGCCAACCTGGAATTTGTTGATGGATTCCATCGTAAATCCCCTGCCGAGCAAGTACTCAAGCGCATGCTGACCGTCTTTTGTGTTTACAAGCAAATGATGATAAAATTTCCGTAACAGTTCATGGGCCTCGATCATTTGTTGGTTCTCTTTCGAAACCGGTTTCCCTGCTGCCACTGCAGAAAGATCCAGCTGAAGATCGATATTCGCTCTATCAGCGAGTTTAATCGCAGCCTCCATAAACGTCAAACCTTCTGCCTCCATCAGAAATGAATAGGCATTTCCGCCAGCCCCGCACCCAAAGCAATGGTATATTTGTTTATCAGGCGAAACGGAAAATGAAGGGCTATTCTCTCCATGAAAAGGACATAAGCCGAAATAATTGCGTCCCTGCTTTTTCAGCTGAACATAATCGCTTATGACATCAACAATATCAATCGCTTGCCGTATCTCATTTAATTTTTCTTCGGCAATTCGTTCTGCCATGTTGAGTGCATCTCCGTTTAACTATTTAGATATTCTGGAAAAATCAACGAATCCCTGCAAATTTCGACAAAATGTTTGTCAGCTTATTGACAAATCTTGACCTGTCCCTGTCCGTGTAAGGCTTGGGACCTTTTCCATAAATACCGCGCCTGCGCGCTTTGGCGGAAAGATACCGCAAATCAAGAGCTGTATCAATGTCCTTTTCTTCAAATAAAGTTCCCCGTGGAGATAATACATAAACCCCGATACCGAGCAGGGTCGAGGCGAGACCGATATCCTGGGTCACCGTAATATCACCCTTTTTCACATGATTCATGATGTACAAATCTACAGCTTCCTTTCCTGCATCAACGTACTTCCAGACCGCTTCGCCATCGTTCCGTTTGACATGGTTATAAGAAGCGATAAAAATAGGCTCGACTGAGAAAGAAGCTGCAATTTCGACAATTTCCTTTTGAACAGGACACGAATCTGCATCCACAAATAAATCTGGAATGCCCATTTTACTAGTAATTCTACATCCCCCCGGATATTCCTTCTTTCTTTGAACAACTTTCTGAATTGGAAATATGTCGAATATTTTTTGGCTGGTTTTCTTGACATCTGACAATAAATAGTTTATTCGTTCAGATTGAAGTCTAAACCTAATCATGTGTATTTTTATCACAATTTTTTATTATAGTATAGAAATGTTCATTTTTCCATTAATATTGCTTAAAAAATAGATGTGAAAAAATTGTGTATCGGTAACCACAAGAAAAGCACCTATCAAAAATAAGTGCTAATTCACAGAATTTCTCTTTTGAAAAAGATTAAGGATGATATTTGCCGTCTCTTCTACCGCTTTGTTTGTGACGTCAATGATCGGACAGCCTATTTTATGCACGATTTTGTCAAAGTAGACCAGTTCTTCTTTAATCCGTTCAATATTCGCATAGCTGGCTTTATCATTTAATCCGAGTGAGCGCAGTCGCTCCCTGCGAATATTGTTCAAATTCTCGGGTCTAATTTTTAAACCGAAGCACTTTTCCGGGGAGACATAAAAAAGCTCTTCCGGAGGATCTACCTCAGGAACAATCGGGACGTTGGCGACCTTAAGCCGTTTAAGCGCCAAGTACTGGGACAGTGGTGTTTTTGAAGTCCTCGACACACCGACCAGAACAATGTCTGCTTTTAAAATTCCACGCGGATCCCTGCCGTCATCATATTTTACGGCAAATTCGATCGCCTCAACCTTTTTAAAGTATTCCTCATCAAGCTTGCGGACAAGGCCGGGCTCGTATAAAGGTGTTTCCCCGCAAATTTGCTGGATGCGGTCCATCAGCGGACCGATAATATCGAATGCGTAGATGCCCTCTTTCACCGAGGCCTCCTGCATATATGCCCTCATCTCAGGTTTGACGAGTGTATAGGCAATCATTCCATGATTGGTTTTCGCCAATGTAATCACTTCATCAATATTCGTTTTCTCTTCCACATATGGAAAACGTTTTATTGTAACGTCGCTGCCGTTGAATTGGCTGATTGCCGCTTTAGTAACGAGCTCGGCCGTTTCTCCAACGGAATCGGATACGACGTAAATAATCGGCAAATTACCCATTTCCTAAATCTCCCCTTTGTCAATCATGAGCAAGCGAAACGAACGCTTTTGTAATATTCGTTTTCGTAATCCGTCCGGTTACTTCAAATCCCTGTTCGGTTTCTTTCACGACCGGCAAAGCATCAATTTGTTTATCTATCAGAATTTTAGCAATGTCGATCAAAAGGTCCTCTTTATGACACATCGTAATGTTTGGCATCCTCGTCATGATGATATGGACCGGTATGCTCGTAAGCTCCTGCTTGCCAATACTGGCCCTGAGCAAGTCCTTTCTTGATAAGACACCCATTAAAACCGACCGTTCATCGACAACAAACAACGTTCCGACATCTTCAAGGAACATCGTACAAATCGCATCATAAACGGAAACATTTTCATTGACGACAACCGGAATCGACTGGTAATCCTTGACGTAAAGTTTTTTGAGGTTTTCAGTGAGCAGCTGCGTCCCCGATTTTCCCGTATAAAAATAACCCACTCTTGGCCGGGCATCCAAAAATCCTGCCATCGTTAAAATGGCGAGATCGGGCCTCAAGGTCGCTCTCGTCAGATTTAATTGTTCGGCAATATGCTCGCCTGTGATCGGGCCATTTTCTTTCACAATTTCCAATATTAATTCTTGCCGTTTCGTTAGTTCGATTGTTCTCACCGCCTAGCATCCCTGTAAAATAGCCGTTCTTCTTAAATACTTGCTGCTGGACTGGAACGCTTTTCATTTATGTCCAAGCCGATAATGACATACTTTTATAGAAATATTATATACCATTTATCGAAAATAGGAAGAATGATTATGATCAAAAGTTGAAAAGCCTGTCGAACAGGACAGGCTTTTGGAAATCTATTTTACGATGATTTCATTCATTTTCGCAAAATTGTTGATAAGCCGGGCCAGTTTGCCCATCAAAGCCAAGCGGTTTGCACGAAGGGACGGGTCATCCGCCATAACCATTGTATGGTCAAAATAATCGTTAATCGGATCCCTTAAAGAAACAAGCACTTCGAATGCTTCTTCATCTCCCTCGTTTGAGTCCATTTGTTCTGACGCCGTTAAATAGCTTTGGAACAACGTTTTTTCGTATTCATTTTCAAACAGCTCGCGATGAATTTCACCATCAGCATTAGCTTTGCCGGCGATATTCAAAACACGGCTAAGGGCCTCCATGCTTTCTTTAAAGCCGGGTTCATCCTTTTTCCGGTCAAGAATTTCAGCTTTTTTTACGAGTGACGCCGGAGCGCCAATTCGCCCGCCAAGCACTGCTTCAATTAAATCGTAACGAATGCCCCGTTCCTGGAGCAGATGTTTAATGCGCAGCTTGAAAAATTGGACAAGCTCGGTGAATAAGCTTTCTCTTTCCTTGGCCGAAATATTTTCTTTCATGATGAGCTGAAGCGCCTCAATAAGGAATTGCTCGAAAGGAACCCGCCAGCCTTTGTTGATCAGCGTTTGGATGATGCCCGTTGCCTGCCGCCTCAGCGCATATGGATCCTGGGAACCGGTAGGCAATTTGCCGATGCTAAAGAATGAAACGATTGTATCAAGCTTATCCGCAACCGCAAGCACTGCACTGACATTTGCAGCAGGAGTGCGGTCTTCAGCATTGCGGGGCATGTAATGCTCATTAACGGCTGCGGCAACCTCAGGTGCCTCACCTTGCTGCAATGCATATTTTTCACCCATCGTCCCTTGCAGTTCGGGAAATTCATAGACCATTTGCGTGACCAGGTCAAACTTGCAAATTTGTGCCGCCCTGTCGGCTGCCTCGCGCTCACGCTCAGTAAAGCCAAGCAAGTCTGCCAGCCGGTTCACAAGCTCTCTGGCTCTGCTGACTTTGCTGGCAAGAGTGCCTATTTCTTCGTGATAAACGATCGAATCAAGCTTTTGCAGCGCTGTTTCAATCTTGAGCTTTTGATCCTCCCTGAAAAAGAACGCTGCATCCGCCAGCCTGGCCCGCAGAACCTTTTCGTTTCCTTTTGCAACCTTCTCAAGATGCTGATGATCCCCGTTCCGGACCGTCACGAAGTAGGGAAGAAGGTTACCGCTCTGCGATTTTACCGGAAAATAGCGCTGGTGCTCCTTCATGGATGTAATTAACACCTCTTCGGGAAGTTCGAGAAAGCTCTGCTCAAACTGGCCAAATAATGCTGTCGGATACTCAACAAGGTTATTAACCTCTTCCAACAACTCTTCATCAATCGGAATCGTCCACTGCTTTTCCTCTGCAATCCGGCTGATTTGGGTGATGATCGCCTGTTTTCTTTCAGCTGCATCGGCGATTACAAACTGGCTGAGCAGCGCTTTCGTATATTCATCAGGGGATGAAAGGCTAATCTCTTTGCCGAGAAAGCGATGTCCGTACGTTTTGTTCCCTGAGACTACACGCGCAATCGTCATTGGAATCACTTCGTTGCCATACAAGACGACAATCCATTTTATCGGCCTGACATATTTTAAATCTTCGTTTGCCCAGCGCATGTTTTTTGGAAATGTCAGACTCGTAACCACCTGTTTTAATTCAGGAAGCAAGGCAGCTGTTTTTTCGCCTTTCGTGAACTTTTTGACGTGAACATACTCGACACCGTTAATCTCTTTAAAATAAAGATCATCAACGCTTTTGCCCTGGCCGCGTGAAAATCCTTCCGCTGCTTTCGTCCATTCCCCCTGATCGTTGACAGCAATCTTTTTTGCCGGCCCTTTTGCTTCTTCGTGAATATCCTCCTGTGTTTCATCAACATTCGTGATTAAAAGAGCAAGGCGGCGCGGAGTTGAAAACGAATTTACCGTATCAAAGCTGATTTTTCTCTCTTCCAGCCATGATTGAACCTTTTCGGAAAGCTGATTTACCGAGTCTGTAATCACCCTGGCAGGCAGTTCTTCAAGGCCGATTTCCAGCAATAAATCACGTTTATTCACTTTTTTCACCCCGTTTCTGAGCTAATATCGGGAAGCCGAGCTTCTCCCGTTCTTCATAAAATGTTTTCGCGATGTTCCGCGCCAGATTCCGGCAGCGGGCAATATAGCCGGTCCTTTCTGTTACCGAAATCGCGCCGCGCGCATCAAGGATATTAAACACGTGGGAGCATTTTAGCACATAGTCATAAGCAGGGTGGACAAGCCCTTCGTCCATTTGCCGGTGCGCTTCTTTTTCATAAATATTGAAAAGGTTGAAGAGCATGTCAGGATCGGACGTCTCAAACGTATACTTTGAATGCTCGTATTCGGGCTGAAGGAAAATGTCGCGCACGGTAAAGCCTTCCGTCCACTCAAGATCAAAGACATTTTCCTTATCCTGAATGTAGGAAGCGAGCCTTTCGATTCCATAAGTAATTTCAACAGAGACAGGTTTGCACTCCAATCCGCCGACTTGCTGGAAGTAGGTAAACTGCGTGATTTCCATCCCGTCAAGCCAAACCTCCCAGCCTAGTCCGGCACAGCCGAGTGAAGGATTTTCCCAGTTATCTTCAACAAAACGGATATCGTGCTCGAGCGGGTCAATGCCCAGCGCCTTCAGTGAGTCAAGGTATAGTTCCTGAATATTGTCGGGAGAAGGCTTCATAATAACCTGGAATTGGTGATGCTGGTATAGACGGTTTGGATTCTCTCCGTAGCGGCCGTCAGCGGGACGCCGTGATGGTTCTACATAAGCGACATTCCACGGCTCAGGCCCGATCGCTCTCAGGAATGTGTAAGGGCTCATCGTTCCCGCCCCTTTTTCGACATCATAAGCCTGCATCAAAATACAGCCTTGGCCGGACCAATGCTTTTGCAATGTCAAAATCATGTTTTGAATGTTCACATGACCACCTCTTTCTTTTAAAATTTTCGTATTTTCCACATTCAGGACACTGCACATTCAGGTGACTCATATCACAGTGGCCAGGGATTAACATGTAATACATAAGGAAATGAAAGCACAAAAAACTCCCGTTCCTATGCATTACGCATAGGGACGAGAGTTACCCGCGGTTCCACCCTATTTGCTGCCGTCGCGGCAGCCGCCTTCATTTTTGCAAAAAGCAAAATGTTGCTCCGGAACGCCTTTCCCCGAGCTTTCTATTTTCCGGCTTGCACCATCCCGGAATCGCTTTTATAGAGGTGAGCTGGGTACTCTTTTCCTTCACCGCAACCTATTAATTTTAATTTGAATATTAGCAATAACCAATCTGTTTGTCAATATTATGATAGCATATCACGCATTTTATCGATTTGGTCCAGGAACTTTTTTGTTTTTAAATGAAGCCCCGAGTATTCTTCGTAATAGGCCGATATCACTTTTTTCAGCTCATCCTTCGTTTCTTGTTTGACCGAGATATTCCCGAGCCGCGAAAGGTCAAAAGCCTGGAAGAGGCGGAGCAGCTTTACCGTCGCAGGAGCTATTTGATAGCGGTATGGATCTTGATGCTCACAGCGATGGCAAATAAGCCCGCCTTCTTTGATGGAAAAAGAAAAATGCCCGTCGGTACTTCCGCACACAGAGCATTGGTTTAATACAGGATGGAGACCAAGGACACCCAGCATTTTCATTTCATAAATGTTCGTCAATATCTCAAGGTCGTATCCTTCATTCATGTATTGCAGCGTCTGGTAAAGCAGTTCAAAAAGATAAGGATTGGGTTTCTTTTCATCCGTGCTTTTATCTGTCAGGTCAACAATATAACTCGCGTAGGCGGTTAAAAAAATGTCTTCGCGGATCGACCGCATCGAGGAAACAAGCTCCCCTTGCTGGAGATTGCCAAGACCGCTTCCTTTTTGGATTAAAAAATAACCATATGTAAAAAGCTGGGTGATTGCGGAGAGCCGGCTGTTTGTCTTTTTAGCTCCCCTAGCCATCACACCAACCTTTCCCCATTCACGTGTATATAAAGTGACAATTTTATTCGTTTCACCATAGTCTGTAGCTTTAATGACAATGCCTTCGCACTTTTGAAGCATAGCTGCCACCATCCATTACATTAGACAAACCTATGAGATGGGAAAATCTACCTCTGCTAGCTCAACTTCTTGACTTCCGGGTATTTCTTGTGTGTCCTTCTCCAATTCCTTAAAGAGAAGATATGTGTCAATATTACCTGTCTGCGAAAAAACCTTCCAGGTAAAATCCAACATCGAAAACCCCCACCTTTCGATTATTCACTAGCACTTCTGGTCCCAATTCCTTTACATTTATCATAGCCTGTCACTCAAAAATCATGAGACGAAAAATTTGTTAATCTGTTACATGCATAAACTTGAAGCTTCAATAATAACTTAGTTAGGGCGAAGATAGCCCTTAAGTTACCCGACCCTTTTAATATTCATCTTCGCGGAAACCATAGTCGCGGAGCTGGTTCATTTTATTGCGCCAATCCTTCTGGACTTTTACCCAAAGCTCCAGAAAAACCTTGGAGCCGAGGAGATTTTCAATATCGATCCTTGCTCTTTGTCCGATTTCCTTGAGCATTTTTCCTTGCTTGCCAATAATGATCCCTTTTTGCGAATCGCGTTCAACAATAATTGTTGCCATCACATGGATGACGTCGCTGTCTTCGCGACGTTCCATTTTATCCATTACCACGGCAAGGGAGTGGGGAACCTCTTCCCTTGTTAAGTGCAGAGCCTTTTCACGGATGAGCTCGGATACGATAAATCTCTCCGGATGGTCTGTTACCTGGTCAGCCGGATAATACTGCGGGCCCTCGGGAAGATATTTTTTGATCTGCTCCAGCAATGCATCAACATTGTTTCCTTCGAGTGCGGAAATAGGAACAATTTCCTTAAAGTCATGCTTTTCCTTATAGGATTCAATGACGGTCAGCAATTGATCGGGATGAATTTGATCAATTTTGTTAATGACAAGGAAAATAGGTGTTCGGACTGACTCAAACTTTTCTAAAATAAACTCCTCACCTTTTCCGAATCCTTCTTCGGCATTCACCATGAAAAGAACAAGATCAACTTCTTTTAGTGTGTTAATTGCCACCTTCATCATAAAGTCGCCCAGTTTATGCTTTGGCTTATGGATTCCCGGTGTATCGATAAAGATGAGCTGTGCATCGTTTTGCGTAAGGACTCCATGGACCTTGTTGCGTGTCGTTTGCGGCTTATCGCTCATAATCGCGATTTTCTGGCCGATCACCCTGTTAAGAAAGGTTGATTTGCCAACATTGGGCCGGCCAATAATCGAAATAAAACCGGATTTGTGCTTTGGCGTTTCTGTCGTATTACTCATGTAAGTCCTCCGGTGAAAATGCTCCCGGCAATAATTGTTCAACAGTAAACTCCCGGGTTACTCCGTTTAGATTGGTTAAGATAACCTTCATATCCCTCGGGCAAAGCTCTGAAATAACTTGCCGGCAGGCTCCGCAAGGCGAGACCGGCCCTTTCGTATCAGCAATAACAGCCATAGCCGTAAATACGCGGTCACCTTCTGAATACGCTTTAAACAAAGCTGTCCTCTCTGCACAATTACACATGCTGTAGGCGGCATTTTCAATATTGCAGCCATGGTAAACCTTGCCATCATTTGTTAGAAGGGCTGCTCCCACTTGGAATTTTGAGTAGGGAACATATGCTTTTTCTCTTGCTTTTTTTGCTTCTCCAATTAATTTTTCAATGTCCAAAACAATTCTTCCTTTCCAAAAGAAGACTGCCTTCTCTTTATTTTACCTTATTTTGCAGTCAATTTCATCGGTTGTTGCAAAAACGTAACAAAAAATATTGAATTTTCTAAAAAATAACCGTTTTTATTTTATGCTGCTCTGTCATTTTATCGAATTATTGAACCGTTTTCAAACAACATATTAGAAAAGCGCAAGCGCCTTGGTCAGCCCCGACAAGCGCTGGCCGACTAAGAGCGCCACGTCCT
>NZ_PGUZ01000033.1 GCF_002860165.1 Bacillus sp. V3-13
GAGCGGAACTTGAGATTTACGAGCGGAACTTGAGATTTACGAGCGGAATTTGAGATTTACGAGCGGAATTTGAGATTTACGAGCGGAACTTGAGATTTACGAGCGGAATTTGAGATTTACGAGCGGAATTTGAGATTTACGAGCGGAACTAGAGATTTACGAGCGGAATTTGAGATTTACGAGCGGAATTTGAGATTTACGAGCGGAATTTGAGATTTACGAGCGGAACTAGAGATTTACGAGCGGAACTTGAGATTTACGAGCGGAACTTGAGATTTACGAGCGGAATTTGAGATTTACGAGCGGAACTTGAGATTTACGAGCGGAACCTCGAGATTACGAGCAGCCATCCGCATTTAAAAGCACGTAGTAGTATGTTCAAACGCTTATTGGCATCCCGTGATGGGCCGCAATATTCAGGAAGTAACATGCCTAAAAAAACCCCATTATTACAAAGGAGATTTAGTGATGAATGACGAAGAAGGTTATACCACATTGAAATAGGATAACTGCAATTTTTTCTAAACGAATTAAATGTGATCATCCTGTCCTCTAAAAATACAAAACTCACAAAAAAAGAGTAGTCTACAAGATCTCCACAAGTTCGGATTGCGAACATCTTTCATAGAAAAGCATCGAGAAGACTATTTATATAGTCAGACTAATGATAAAATAACTACAAAAAAAGAAACCGCTTACAAACTAAATGAGGGAGGTCAACCATGCCCCATCCTTATTTAACCGAAGACCATCAAATGTTTCGCAGGTCATTTAGAAAGTTTTTAGAAAAAGAAGCATACCCATATTATCAACAATGGGAAGAGGACAGGATGATTCCACGCGAGTTTTGGAGGAAGATGGGTCAGCAGGGGTTTTTGTGTCCTGATCTCGATGAAAAGTATGGAGGCAGCGGCGTTGATTGGGGGTTTTCCGCGGTCATAAATGAGGAGCTGGAGCGGGTCGGATCCGGACTTGTCGGGATTGGGCTGCACAGTGATATTGTTGTCCCCTATATCCATATATATGGGACGGAAGAACAGAAGCAGCGCTGGCTTCCCCGTTGTGCGAGTGGTGAGTTGATCACGGCAATTGCCATGACCGAGCCCGGAACAGGATCCGATCTTGCCAACATTCAAACGACGGCAAGAAGTGACGGGAACGACTATATTTTAAACGGGCAAAAAACATTTATTACGAACGGAATCCATGGAGATTTGATCCTGGTTGCCTGTAAAACGGACCCGCAAGCGGTTCCTAAACATAAGGGAGTCAGCTTGATCGTTGTTGAGAGGGATGCACCTGGATTTTCAAGAGGCAGGAAGCTCGACAAAATTGGCCTGCACTGCCAGGATACTGCCGAATTAATTTTCGACGATTGCCGGGTTCCAAAAGACAATCTGATAGGCGAAGAAGGAAAAGGCTTTTTATACTTAATGGAAAAGCTTCAGCAGGAGAGGCTGGTTGTTGGGATTGCAGCGCAGACTGCGGCAGAAGTCATTCTGAAACTGACCATTGATTATGTGAAAAGCCGCCAAGCGTTCGGCAAGCCAATCAGCGCATTTCAAAACACGCAGTTTAAGATTGCCGAGATGGCGACAGAAATTGAAATGGGCCGGGCCTTTCTTGATCAGCTAATCGCTGAGCACATAGAAGGCCAGGATATCGTCACAAAGGTGTCGATGGCAAAGTGGAAATTGACGGACTCGGCCAGAAAAATTGCCGCCGAATGCATGCAGCTTCATGGCGGTTATGGATATATGGAAGAATACGAGATTGCAAGGCGTTACCGGGATATTCCGGTCGCGAGCATTTATGCCGGAACAAATGAAATCATGAAGACGATCATTGCCAGAAATCTTGGCCTGTAATGTTGGGCCGAACATTAACCCGGAAAGGAAAGATAGCATGCGAGAAGCAGTAATAGTAGAGGGTGTCCGAACACCGGTAGCGAGAAGAAACGGCGCTTTAAAGGATATCCGTCCCGATGATCTTGCCGCCTTAACATTAAAAGAGCTTGTCACCAGAGCGGGGATTGATCCAGCTCTCATTGAAGACGTGATTTTAGGATGTGTGACCCAATCCGGGGAACAGGCCGGCGATATTGCAAGAGTTGCATCATTAATTGCCGGCTTCCCGATTGAGGTTCCTGGAACAACGATCGACCGCCAGTGCGGATCGAGCCAGCAGGCGGTCCATTTTGCTGCCCAGGCAATTTTGGCGGGCGATATGGATGTGGTAATCGCTGGCGGTGTCGAGAGCATGTCCCGGGTTCCGATTGGCTCCAACTACCAAGGATCCCCTTTTAGTGAAAAATTAAAGAGCCAGCATGAAATCATTCATCAAGGCTTATCTGCTGAGAGAATTGCGGAAAAGTACGGTTTTACACGCGAAGAACTGGATCAATTCTCGCTGGAAAGCCACCAAAAAGCATTAAAAGCCCAGGCGGAAGGTTATTTTGCACAAGAAACGTTTCCGATCGAAGTGACTTTGCCCGATGGAAGCAGCGCCATCTTCAAGGAGGACTCGGGGCCAAGAAAAGAAACATCCTTGTCAGCACTCGCAGGATTGAAGCCGGCATTTGCGGAAAAAGGAGTCATTCACGCCGGAAATTCAAGTCAAATCAGTGACGGGGCAGCCGCACTGCTGATTATGTCCCGCGAAAAAGCGGAGGAGCTCGGTTTGAAACCGCGTTTTCGGATTCATACCCGTGTCGTGGTTGGATCAGATCCAACTCTAATGCTGACAGGCCCAATCCCCGCCACGGAAAAAGTACTGCAAAAAGCAGGATTAACGCTTGATGATATTGATGTGTTTGAGGTGAATGAAGCATTTGCGCCTGTTCCGCTGGCGTGGCTGAAGGAGACAGGTGCCGACCCGCAAAAGCTCAATCCGAATGGCGGGGCAATTGCCCTCGGCCATCCGCTTGGCGCCAGCGGGGCGCGGCTTATGGTGACGATGATGCATGGGCTTGAACGGACAGGCGGGCGCTACGGTTTGCAAACAATGTGTGAAGGGCACGGAATGGCGAACGCGACGATTATCGAACGGCTTGACTAATTTTTGGAGGGATGAATATGTCAACAACGGTTGGAAAGATCTTTGATTTGACGGTAAAAAAATATCCTCATAAAGAAGCCATCTATGATGTCAGGAAAAACCTCCGCTATACGTACCAACAATGGAGCAAGAAAGTGAACCAGCTTGCAAACGCTCTTTTACATGAAGGTGTGAAGAAGGGTGACCGCGTTTCAACCTTTCTGTTTAATACAGAAGAACTGGCAACTGCTTTTTTTGCCTGTGCTAAAATTGGCGCGGTTTTCAATCCGATTAACTTTCGGCTAACAGCTGAAGAAGTGGATTATATTATAAGAGATGCCGAGCCGAAGGTCATTTTGTTTGAACAAGCGTTGGCTGACGTTGTGGCCGCGATTGAAGACCGTTTTTCAACACTGTCCTTCTGGTTTATTGATGAAGAAACGCCTGACTATGCTGCAAGCTACCATGAAAAAGTCAATTCAGCTTCGGAAGCAGATGTTGACACGACGGTTGATGAAAACGATTTATACGCGATTATGTACACGAGCGGGACGACCGGCAGGCCAAAGGGTGTGCTGCACCGCCACCGCGAGATGGTTGAACAAAGCCTGATTATAATCTCTGCGACGAAGCTGGAGCAAAAGGACAACGGGCTGGTAACCGCTCCGATGTTTCATTGTGCAGAGCTTCATTGCGCGTTCTTGCCCCGTGTTCATGTAGGTGCCAGAAACATCATTCTTCATCATTTTGATCCAAAGCAAGTGCTGCAATTAGTAGATCAGGAAAAAATAACGAAGTTTTTTGCGGCTCCGACGATGTGGAATATGCTTCTCCAGGAGGATTTAAGCCAGTATGATATCACCAGCTTAAAACTCGGTTTATATGGAGCAGCGCCAATGGCTCCGGCACTGGTCCGTGCTTGCCATGATCAACTGGGGATCTCGCTCGTCCAGGCGTATGGAATGACAGAGATGGGCCCGGCGATTACCTTTCTCTTGGAAGAGGATCAGCTCACGAAAGCTGGTTCTGCCGGCCAGGCCTGCCTGAATCACGAAATCCGGATTGTCCGGCCTAATGAAACAGGGCTTTCGGATCCTGATGACGTTGTTCCGGCAGGTGAAACAGGCGAAATTATTGTCCAGGGACCATGCATGATGAGCGGATATTTTCGCCGCGATGAAGCAACCGAAAAGGCGATGTACAAAGGCTGGTATCATTCAGGAGATATCGGCTACCTCGATGAAGATGGCTACCTGTGGGTAAAAGACAGGGTTGATGATATGATCATCAGTGGCGGCGAAAATATTTATCCACGCGAGATTGAGGACCTTTTATACGAACATAAAGGGGTTCTCGATGTTGCCGTTGTAGGGCAGCCGGACGACCGCTGGGGCGAAACCGTCACAGCTTTCGTCGTAAAAAAAGATGCGCAGCTCACGGAGGCCGAGCTTGATGAATGGTGCAAGAGCAGTAACAAGCTTGCCAACTACAAGCGGCCCCGCAAATATGTATTCTGTGAAGCACTGCCAAGGAATGCGAGCGGGAAAATCCAGAAATTTACGCTGAGAAAGCAGCTTCAGGAGCTTTTCAGCAACGGACAGTCCTAAATAGTGTCAGCAATTAGCGAGCGAGGGGACCCCCCTCGCTCTTACTATTGTGATTTTAAAGATCTTTTCCGAATTTCCCATTTTAAAAGCTGTTCGCGGTCTTTCCGCTGAAGATGGGCAATAGGATTTATTTTAACCAATTTTTTAAAAGACTGTGTTGTTTCTTTAACGGCTTTAATGGCAGAATTGACAGCTGCCTTCTTCTCCTGAATATCGGCGACAATTTGCTGCTGGTTTGTTGTGAGCTCATCTGTTTCAGTTCTTATGCTATCCGTTTGCTTCTGAACGCGTGCCGCGGATTGCGAAAGCTTGTCGATAGCCGGTTTTGCTTCTTTAAACGTTTTGAAAGCAGAGTACCCTAAGTAGATGAGTGAGCCAACGACTAGAGCGATGCTTAAATAAATAATGAACATTTAGAAACCTCTCCTTTCTTTATTAGCATCAACCGCTTTTTTATTTTTACCCTGAAACGAACGAAAATTAACAATTAAATTGCATTTTCCTTATTGTTAAATTGTTTAAAAATTCCGCGAAAAAAGCTATCATGAACAGTAAAGACTTTTTCTTTAGGTTTCCGAAAGAATTTACATGGCAAACTGCGGACAATCGTTTGGAGGGTAACAGATGCTTAAGATGGGGGCGTTTTTAAAACCATACCGGATTCCGGTTGCGATCGCTTTGCTTTTAATGCTGACAGAGCTTGCGGTTGAACTTGTCCAGCCGCTGTTAATAGCAAAAATCATCGATGAAGGTATTTTGCACGAAGATCTTCGGGTTGTGATATTTTGGGGAGCTGTTATGGTCGGGTTTTCACTCATCGCTTTTGTCGCGGGTGTGACCAATTCATTTTATGCTTCCCATGTCAGCCAAAGCTTTGGCTATGATGTGAGAGAAAGCTTATTCAACAAAGTACAATCGTTTTCATTTGCGAACTTTAACACGTTTCCGGCCGCTTCGCTCGTGACGAGAATGACAAACGATGTCACGCAAATCCAAAACACGGTGTTCATGAGCCTGCGGATCGCACTTCGGGCCCCATTGCTTGTCATTGGGGGCGTTATGATGGCGTTCATTGTCAATGTGAAGCTTGCCCTTTTTTTAGCAACTGTTCTGCCGATTTTATTTGTGTTTCTGCTATGGCTAATGAAAAAAGGCAGATCCGCGTTTAAATCCGTACAGGCAAAGCTCGACGGTGTTAATAATGTGATGCGTGAAAATTTGGCGGGGATTCGGCTCATTAAAGCTTTTTTAAGAAGGGACCATGAAGGCAACCGGTTCAAGAAGGCGAACCAAGACTTGATGGAACGGACGGTTGCCGCTTTAAGGATGATGGAACTGGCAATCCCGGTCCTCCTTTTTGTGATGAATTTAAGTATCCTGGCGATTCTTTGGTTTGGTACGGCTGATGTCAGTACAGGGAATATGCAAGTCGGTGAAGTGGTTGCGATCGTAAATTATGCAACGAGGATCACAGGAGCTTTTTCGATGTTTTCCTGGATCATGATGGCGTTTTCAAGGGCCCAGGCCTCTGCTGAGCGGATTTCCGAAGTGCTCGAAACCGAAATCGATCTCAATGATTCTGAAAACCATGATCCTTCTTTAACAATCGAGGAAGGGAAGATTGAGTTTGACCATGTTTCGTTTCAGTATCCGGCGAGCCGCACTCATGTATTGGACGATGTGTCGTTTAGCGTTAAAAAGGGGGAAACGGTCGCCATTCTCGGTGCAACAGGAGCGGGTAAATCGTCTTTGTTCCAGTTAATCCCCCGGCTGTATGATGTCACGGACGGCGGCATTTATATTGATGATCACGATATCAGAATGATAAAGCTTGATCGTTTGCGCGGGAAGATTGGATTTGTTCCGCAGGAATCATTGCTGTTTACAGGAACGGTAAAAGACAATATTGCCTGGGGAAAAGAAGAGGCGACGATCAACGAAATCATTGAAGCAGCGAAAAGTGCGCAAATTCATGAGACGATCAATAAGCTGCCGAAAAAATACGACACGATCGTCGGACAGAAAGGCGTAAACCTGTCAGGGGGGCAAAAACAGCGGATCGCGATTGCCCGGGCTCTCGTGAGGAAGCCAAGGATTTTGCTGCTTGATGATAGTACGAGTGCATTGGATCTTAGAACAGAAGCAAAACTGCTTGAGGCAATCAAAAAGTATCCTTGTACAACCCTTATTATTACGCAAAAAATTAGTACGGCAATGGAAGCCGATCAAATCATTCTTTTAGAGGATGGCAAGCTGCTTGAAAAAGGAAGCCATGCTTCATTATTAAAGCGTTCTGCCCTTTACCAAAGCATTTTTCAATCACAGTTTGGAGAGGAGACGCTGCAGCATGCTCAAGGAGTTAAGTAAACCTTTCCAATATAAACGTGTTTCTGTTCTGGCTGGGGATGAACGTTCCGGAAAAAAGAAATTAAAAACGAAAAATTGGCTTGGCACAGTGAAAAGGATTTGGGAGTATTTTGCTTCGTATAAAGGTTTATTTATGCTTGTCGTTTTAATGGTTGTGGCCAGCTCGGCTTTGGGGCTGCTCGGACCTTTCTTGATTGGGGTGACGATTGACGAATATGTAGTCTCGGGGAACAGCCATAATTTGATATTGCGATTAATTGAGTTAGCCGTTGTCTATCTTTTGTATTCCGGTTCTCTTTGGTTTCAAAACTTCTGGATGATCGGAATTGCCCAAAATACAGTCTTTACGATGCGCACCCAGTTGTTTAGCCATCTTCATAAGCTGCCGATCCCCTTTTTTGATAAACGCCAGCACGGAGAACTGATGAGCCGCATCACCAATGATATTGAAAATGTCAGCACGACCTTAAACAGCTCGGTCATTCAAATTTTCTCGAGTATGTTGACGTTGGCAGGCACGGTAGCTGTCATGCTCTGGCTCAGCCCGCTGCTGACCCTTGTTACATTGATCATCGTACCGCTTATGTTTATCGGGATGAAATGGATAACAAACCGGACCGGAAAGCTATTCAAACAGCAACAGCGCAATCTCGGCGATATGAACGGATTTATTGAAGAAACCATTTCCGGGCAGCGAATTGTTAAAACTTTTTCGCAGGAAAAGAAAGTGATTGCCGAGTTCCGTGAAAAGAATGAAAAGCTGAAAGAAGCGGGATTTTGGGCGCAGACGTATTCAGGATTTATTCCAAAGCTGATGAACTTCTTAAATAATTTGAGCTTTGCGATTATTGCCGGTATTGGCGGCCTCTTGGCATTGAAGGGGATGGTGACAATCGGGGTTATGGTTATTTTTGCTGAATATGCCCGGCAGTTTACCCGTCCGCTCAATGATTTGGCCAATCAGTTTAACACATTGCTGTCGGCAGTGGCCGGGGCGGAGCGCGTCTTTGCTATTTTGGATGAGGAAGAGGAGATGCAGGACGAACGTTTCGCGGCCGACCTGCCTGCTGTTCAAGGGGAAGTGGAGTTCAGGAACGTGTCTTTCTCTTATGAAAAGGAAGATACCACAGTCACCGACATTGATTTTTATGCTGCTCCCGGGGAAACGGTTGCCTTTGTTGGGCCTACAGGCGCCGGAAAAACCACCTTGATTAACCTGCTCTCGCGCTTTTATAACCCGGACAGCGGGAAAATACTGATAGATGGCCACGATATTACTTCAATAAAACGGGAAAGCCTGCGGCGGCATATGGCTTTCGTTCTTCAAGACTCATTTTTATTCGAGGGCACGATTAAGGAAAACATTCGCTATGGGAGGCTCGACGCCAGTGACAGCGAGGTTGAAAAAGCAGCCAGAAAAGCAAATGCGCATTCTTTTATTATGAAGCTTCCTGAGCGGTATGATACAGTGCTCAGCCAGGATGGCGGAGGGATCAGCCAGGGCCAGAAACAGCTGCTGTCGATTGCGAGGGCGATTTTAGCCAACCCATCTATTTTGTTATTGGATGAAGCGACAAGCAGCATTGATACGGTGACGGAAGTGAAAATCCAGGAAGCGCTGCAGCGGCTGATGGAGGGAAGAACAAGCTTCGTCATCGCCCACCGCCTCAACACAATTCAAAAAGCCAACCAGATCATTGTCCTGGAAGAGGGCAGAATCATTGAAAAAGGCAGCCACCACGAACTGCTAAAACGAAAAGGTTTTTATCACAACCTGTATTTTGGCCAGCTCCGGGATGGCGTAATTTAAAAGTTGGCGATAAAACGGCTGAGGTTGATGATGTATTTGCAAAAGTTGACGATAAAGTGGCTGAAGTTGATGGTAAATTTGAAAAGTTGACGATAAAGTGGCTGAAGTTGATGGTAAATTTGAAAAGTTAACAAGAAAACGGCTGAGGTTGATGATATATTTGAATAGTTGACGATAAAGTGGTTGGGGTTATAGAAAATATAAAGGCATGGGGAACAATGAAAAAATTAATCAAGCTTTATATTATTTTCCTTGCGATTGCGATTGCAGGCTGTTCGCAATCGGAACAACCGGATGATCAGGAGAAAAGAACGGAGCTTACGATTTCTGCGGCTGCGAGTATGAATGATGCTTTAACAGAAATTCAAGAAGCCTATGAAAAAGACCATTCCGGTGTGGAACTGTATTTTAATTTTGGCGGAACTGGCATGCTCCAACAGCAAATTTCCCAGGGTGCCCCGGTTGATTTATTTTTATCGGCGGCTGAAGATAAATTTGCTTTGCTCGTTGAACAAGGTTTTATTGAAGAACGGTACAGTACCAACCTGGTCGGGAATGAATTAGTCCTTGTGCAGTCAAAAGACCGGGAAGATAAGCTGACAGGATTTGCAGATCTTGCTGATGATGCGGTTGAACGGGTTTCAATTGGAACGCCTGAAAGTGTTCCCGCCGGCAAATATGCCCGTGAACTTTTAGAGTATGCCGATTTGTGGAAACCGGTGCAAAATAAACTGATTTTCGCTAAAGATGTCCGCCAGGTTCTAACGTATGTTGAAACGGGCAACGTCGATGCGGGCATTGTTTATAAAACCGATGCGCTTGTATCAGATAAAGTAGAGATCGCCGCTGTTGCCGGGGCGGAGACCCACTCTCCGATCATATACCAGTTAGGCCTCATCAAAGGGTCAGAAAATCGCGAAGAAGCAATCGGCTTTTATGAATATTTACAAGGGAAAGAAGCAGCGGGCATCCTTGAAAAATACGGTTTTAATTCACTTGCCGGCAAATAGGACAGCGCCTTCAGAATGCCTTTTAACGTTTTAACTCGCGATTTTGTCAGGAAAAGCAGGCGGTCAAACGATTAAAAAATACAGAGAGGTGGTAAAGCATACATATAAACGGCCTAAGGAGATGAAATGATGGATTTAAATAAAAAGACTTATTATGTCAATATTGAAAACGGCGAACTTTTGCAAAATGCGACTGAGCCTGAAGCAGAGTGGAATTTTAAAATTTACGCAACTGACGAAGAAGCGGCCCGGCTGCGAGAGCTTTTTAGCGAAAACTATAATGCTGATTTAAAGACGTACGCCCGGGCCCATGTTCCTTACCTTGAATATCATAGAGCTTCACAAAACGAAGAATATGATTCAACGATTGAACAAGCCTATGCGATGATTTATGAGCTTGGCGATGAAAAAGCAAAGCGCCATATCGAGGGCATGGGAATATTACATGGAGAAGATCATGATTTAGGAAAAGCACCATAAAATGGAATGACGGGTAGTTAATTCATGCTCGAATTGGCTATCCTTTTTTATTTTTAAAATATTCGATCGTGTATAATAACATTATAGAGACAGACGAGGGGGGATAAAGTTGATTGAGCTATTGCCCTTAATGGTTGAACGGGTCGGAATTCTCGTTATTGTCGCGTTTTTACTATCGAGGATGAAGTCGTTCAGGCAAATTATCCATAATGAACCAAGCATCTCAGGTAAATTTATTTTAGTTGCCATTTTTGGAACATTTGGAATCATTAGCAATTATACCGGAGTTGAAATTGAAAGCGGGGCCGTTTCTTCCCAAGTATGGCAAACAGATGTTGACATCGACAGTGCAATCGCCAATACAAGGATCATGGGCGTTGTCATTGGCGGTTTGCTTGGCGGGCCGGTTGTCGGCTTGGGAGTCGGGTTGATCGCAGGACTTCACCGCTTGACGCTTGGGGGATTTACCGCGGTTGCGTGTTCGGTTTCAACGATTTTTGCCGGCTATGTAACCGGCCTGCTTAGTAAGCGGTACAGGATCCAAAAAAATCGCGCCCCATGGGGAGCTGTTTCAATAGGGATCCTGATGGAATGTATCCAAATGGGAATCATCCTTGTTGTAGCCAAGCCGTATGACGCAGCTGTCCATTTAGTTGAAATTATCGCATTTCCGATGATAGCCGTTAATGGATTCGGGACCCTGTTGTTTATTTTAATCATTCAAACCATTTTATTGGAGGAAGAAAGAACAAGAGCCTTGCAAACGAATAAGGCACTCTACATTGCCCAGCAAACGCTTCCATTTTTCCGGCAGGGATTAACGATGCATTCGAGCCGAAAAGCAGCGGAAATTATCCTCGGGGAAACGAAAGCGGATGCAATCGCGATTACGAACAAAAACCAGGTTTTGGCCCATGTTGGAGCAGGGTCCGACCATCACAATCCGATGGAAATGATGGCGACTGAATTGACGAAGAAAGTATTGGAGCAAGGACGGATTATCAAGGCCACCTCGCGCAGCGAAATTCGCTGTATGAAAGAGGATTGCCCTTTGCAGGCAGCACTTGTTTTGCCGTTAATCGCCAATAGCAAGACAGTCGGGACATTAAAGCTTTATTTCCTCGATCCGGCAAGGCTTGACCAGGTTGAACAAGAACTGGCAGAAGGATTGAGCAAACTGTTTTCCACCCAGCTGGAGCTGGCGGAAGCGGAGATGCAAAGGCGGCTCTTAAAGGATGCCGAAATTAAAGCGCTTCATGCCCAGGTTCATCCGCATTTTTTATTTAATTCGATCAATACGATCTCAAGTTTAATCCGCACCGATAAAGACAAGGCAAGAAAGCTTCTGCAAAAGCTCGGTGTGTTCTTTCGCAGCAATCTGCAGGGAGCCCGGCAGATGCTGATTCCGCTTGAAAAGGAGCTCGAGCATGTCGAAGCGTATTTGGCTTTGGAACAAGCCCGGTTCCCTGATAAGTATTCTGTTTCGATGGATATAGATCCACCGCTGAAAACAGTGCTTATCCCGCCATTTACACTGCAGCCATTAGTTGAAAATGCCATTCGCCATTCTGTTTCAAAAACAAAGAAAGCAGAGATTACTGTAAGGGCTTATGCAAAAGGCGGGAAAATGGTAGTGGTTACCGAAGATAATGGAAAAGGCATCCCTGCCTCGATGCTTAAGCATTTAGGAAACGATACGGTCAGGTCGGAAGAAGGAACGGGAACAGCCTTGTGGAATATCAAAAACCGGATCCAGGAAATTTATGGGGCGGAAGGCAACTTCCTGATTGAAAGTGAACAAGGAAAAGGCACGAAGGTTTTCATCACCATGCCTTTGGAGCAAAGCAAATGGAGTGAGGAGTATGTTAAAGGCCTTTATAGTGGATGATGAGCCGTTAGCCAGGGATGAGCTCGCTTATCTGCTCTTAAGAACGAAAAAAGTAGAAATAGTCGGTGCTGCAGATAATATTGAAACAGCCATCGATCAGCTTTCCGATTTCGAAATCGACGTTCTGTTTCTAGATATTGAATTGGGCGATGAAAGCGGACTCGACCTGGCAAAACGGCTTATTGAACTGGAGCAAAGACCGGAAATTGTTTTCGCAACAGCTTATGACGAATTTGCCCTAAAAGCATTTGAACTGGAGGCCGCCGATTATATTTTAAAGCCTTTTGATGAAAACCGTGTCGGCCAAACCGTTGAAAAAATCTCAAAGCTTCTTGCCAGGAAAAAAGCAATCAGGCCGGATGAACTCCAGCAAAGGCCGCCTCTTTTGGAACGGACAGGCAAATTGGCGATTACCGTCGAGGAGCGGATTGTTTTAATTGATATTGACAGCATCCTCTATATAAGTACGGCAGAAGGCAGAACCGTAATCGCTGCAGATAAGCAAAAATATTATGTTGCCGAACCGCTTGTAACCTTTGAACGAAGGCTTCAGGGTACCTCGATTGTACGTGTCCACCGCGCATATCTTGTCAACCTGAAGGCGATTCTGGAAATACAGCCATGGTTTCATTCAACGTATAACTTGATCATGCCGGATGGTGAGAAAGTCCCTGTCAGCAGAACCTATACAAAAGAATTGAAACAATTGCTGGGTTTTTAGTCCTGTTGCATTTCAGTACGAAAATTTTGCACCTCACTCGTTAATTCTTGCATTCTATTTTGAAAAATAACGATAAGCGCTTTCATCATATAAAATAGACTCAACGAGAAAGGGGGAGAAATAAAATGAATGCGGTTACAATCGTGATAGCATCGATGTGTATTTTAATGATTGCTTATCGGCTTTACGGCACTTTTATGACAGTTAAAGTTTTAAAATTAAACGATGCCAAGCCAACACCTGCGCATGAATTGAATGATGGGAAAGACTATGTACCGACTAATAAATGGGTAAGCTTTGGCCACCACTTTGCTGCGATTGCAGCAGCCGGTCCGCTTGTCGGCCCGATCCTCGCAGCCCAATTCGGCTATCTTCCAGGCTTGCTTTGGCTGTTGATCGGGGCCGTGATCGGGGGGGCGGTGCATGATGCGGTCGTATTATTTGCTTCCATGCGCAAAAAAGGAAAGTCGCTTTCAGAGGTGGCGAAGGAAGAACTGGGACCTGTTGCCGGCTTTTGCACAGGATTGGCCATGCTGTTTATTATTACGATTACAATGGCCGGGTTGTCCATGGTTGTTCTCCATGCTTTGGAACAAAATCCTTGGGGAACATTTGCCGTCGGGATTACGATTCCGATCGCAATGGGAGTCGGTATTTATTATAAAAAAACCGGCAATTTAAAATTAGCTTCAACAGTCGGCTTTATTTTATTAATGATCGGAGTATTCATCGGTCCTTCAATCCAAGGTACTGTACTTGGGGATCTATTAACACTTGATACAAAAACATTGGCTATTGTTTTACCTGTTTATGCGTTCTTTGCTGCTGCACTTCCGGTCTGGCTTCTGCTAGCACCGCGTGATTATTTAAGCAGCTTTATGAAAATCGGTGTATTTATCGCACTCATTATCGGGGTATTCGTGATTAATCCTGCGATTGAATTTCCGGCTGTAACTGAATTTATCGGTGGAGGCGGCCCGATCCTTGCCGGTCCGGTCTGGCCATTCATTTCGATTACAATCGCCTGCGGTGCGATTTCCGGCTTCCATGCCTTTGTAGGATCGGGGACAACCCCGAAAATGCTCGACCGCTGGAGCGATATTAAGGTTGTCGGTTTCGGTGCGATGCTGGTGGAATGTTTGGTAGGGATCATGGCTTTAATCGCGGCAACTGCACTGCAGCCTGCTGACTACTTTGCGATTAATTCAACACCTGAAGTGTTTAGAACTTTGGGTATGGATGTAGTAAACTTGCCACAGCTAAGCCAGGAAATCGGCCTTGATTTGGAAGGACGTACCGGGGGAGCAGTAACGCTTGCTGTCGGGATGACGTACATTTTTACGGGTATCCCATGGTTCGAAAACTTGGCGTCGTACTTTTTCCAATTCGTGATTATGTTTGAAGCCGTCTTTATCTTGACCGCGATTGATGCGGGAACGCGCGTGGCCCGTTACCTGATTCAGGATTTCTTCGGGGAATTTTACAAGCCATTGAAAAAAGTTGATTGGCTGCCGGGATCGATTTTTGCGAGTGCGCTTGCCTGCTTTATGTGGGGTTATCTCCTTTATTCAGGAGATATCGGTTCAGTCTGGGCACTGTTCGGAGTCTCAAACCAGCTGATGGCTTCAATCGGCTTAATTATTGGGGCAACAGTGATCCTGAAAATTGCCGATAAACGAAGATACATGCTGACATGCCTTGTTCCGCTTGCTTACTTGTTTGCAACGGTAAACTATGCGGGCTACTGGATGATCAAAAACGTGTACCTTAATCCGGCCGCAGCTGGATACAACGTCCTTAATGGAATTTTATCGATTATCATGCTTATTCTCGGCATGGTGATCATGATTACAGCGATTAGAAGGTGGATTTCGATGTGGAATTCACCGCGAGTGGAATTGGAAGCGATATCAGCATAATAAAAGAACCATTAAAAGCGAGGCAGGTGCGCCTCGCTTTTAATTTGAAGTGGGCTACTAAATAGTAATACTAACATCCCCATCTTCGGAAATTTCAATGGTGCTGTAGCTACGAAAGGCATCAGGATTGATTTCATGGGAAACATCGTCTGAAATATTTTCTAAATACTCGTTATATAACCCAGGTTCCTTGATGAGGTGATAAAAATAAACTTTTTTTCCTTCAATCGTATTGGTTTCCCTGAGCACAAAGCGCTCCCCATATTTTTGGGTAAACCAATGGCGAGCACCTTCATGATCGCTAAAGTCGGGCAACTCCTCAGCTAATTGTTCTATATTAAATTCCACTCCCATGCTCCTTTCAACCCATAAACTTTATTGCTTTGGCTTTCCCAAGCTTTGCTTGGCCATATTAATCATTTCCCGAACCATATTGCCTCCGAGGGGGCCGCCTACTTTGCCAGCCTGTTCAGAAGTCAATTTGCCATTATAGCCTTTTCGCAAGGGGATGCCTTGCTCAGCGGCTATTTCATATTTAGCATCCTCAGGGTTGTCAGTTCCGGCTACTTTCGCTTTTAACTGATCCAATCCCTCTCTCGCTTCGGGAATCAGAATTTTATTTCTTCTCGCCAATTTACATCACTCCTTTGCAAATAGTTTCTCCTAATCGCTTTAAAAAATGATGAAGGTAAAAATTGTCCCTGATGAATACGGAGATAAAGATTGTTTTACATTGTCTCTTATCCTATAATTCTAAATAGGTTAAAAATTCAGAATTGTAAAAAGGAGGAACATTTTTGGAGAGTTTCGTTAATGCTTTAAACGGAATACTGTGGAGTACACCGATGGTTTACGTTTGTCTTGGTGTAGGTCTTTTGTTTTCGATTTTAACCCGGTTTTTGCAGGTAAGGCATATTAAGGATATGGTTGTGCTGATGTTTAAAGGAAAAAGTTCGGATGCGGGTGTATCGTCATTCCAGGCCTTATCTATAGCTCTAGCCGGCCGCGTCGGAACAGGGAATATTGCAGGAACAGCCACAGCGATCGCAATGGGTGGTCCGGGAGCCGTGTTTTGGATGTGGTTTATGGCATTTCTCGGAGCAGGTACCGCTTTCGTCGAGTCCACTTTGGCACAGATTTATAAAGTAAAGCGAGATGGTCAATACCGTGGGGGACCGTCTTATTATATTGAAAAAGGGATTGGACAAAAATGGTTTGCTGTGTTGTTTTCGATTTCAACCATTCTGGCAATGGCATTATTAATGCCGGGTATTCAAGCAAATTCGATTGCATTGGGAGTGGAAAACGCATTTGGCATCAGCCCGGCGATAACAGGCATCTTTTTGGTTCTTTTACTGGGTTTAATTATTATTGGCGGGGTGAAGAGGATTGCCACATTTGCCCAGTACGTTGTTCCTTTTATGGCAATTGGCTATATTCTCGTATCATTAATTATCATTGCTTTTAATATTTCTGAAATACCAGCTGTTTTTTCGCTTATTTTTAAAAGTGCTTTTGCGGTTGATTCAGTTTTTGGCGGAATGATTGGGATGGCAATCATTTGGGGCGTGAAGCGCGGGATTTATTCAAACGAGGCTGGCCAGGGAACCGGGGCTCATGCGGCCGGTGCTGCAGAAGTATCCCATCCTGTCAAACAGGGATTGGTACAGGCGTTTTCCGTCTATATTGACACTTTGTTTGTTTGTTCCGCGACAGCTTTCATGATTTTGTTTACAGGATCATTCAACACGGAAAATCCCGAAGGAGGATTCCTTGTCAACAATTTACCGGGAGTTGAGGCCGGTCCTGAATTCACGCAGGCTGCGGTTGAAACTGTTCTTCCTGGTTTCGGTGCCGGATTTGTGGCGGTTTCTTTATTCTTCTTTGCTTTTACAACGATCGTTGCTTACTATTATATTTCCGAAACAAATATCGCTTACTTGGTGCGCGGTAAGGGGAATAATGCAGCAATGTTCTTCCTGAAAATCGTCCTGATGGCGTCAACCTTCTATGGATCTGTTCAAACAGCCACATTGGCATGGGCAATGGGGGATGTTGGTTTAGGGCTAATGGTTGTTACGAATTTAATCGCCATTTTGATTTTGGCGAAGCCGGCACTCATTGCCTTAAAGGATTATGAAGCCCAGAAAAAGCAGGGGCTCGATCCAGTGTTCAACTCGAAAAAATTGGGCATCAAAAATGCGGAGTTTTGGGAAACTGAATATAAATTTGATGGCGAGGATAATGAGCAAGCCTCATAGATAATGAAATAAAAAAACGCACAGGGTTTTTAAATCCCAGTGCGTTTTTTTTAAGCTATAGGAAAGTATAAACGTTTCTAAATATAGTTGGGCGTTTCGATGTCCAGCTCCAGCGCCTAGCCCCTCGAGTCGCTTCGGTCCTGCCAATGAAGTCAAAAAGCGACTTCACTGTCAGGCCCTCCAGCGCTTGTCGGGGCTGACCAAGGCGCTTGCGCTTTTCTTATCGGCAAAAAAGGTTGGATAAGGGGTTTCGCTTAATTAATCGGACTTTCCGCTTAATTACGAATTTATCCGCGAGATTATCGCTCTGAACGCTTAATTACTGGCTCGTTTCGCTTAATTCCAGCCAATTACCGCTTAATTAATTTTACACGGCCTTTTTGAAGCCTTGATAAAGACAAAGCCTGCTGTATCCGAACAGGCTTTTTTGCATTTGTGGCAGAATTTTGTCTGGAATAGGGGTTTATCGGGGGATTTTCTCCCGAGGATAGGGGAGTTCCCCGATACGGAAAACTTTGCACGATTTCTACAATTAGAGTAACAAAAGTGATTCTATTTTTTTCGCAGGTAAGGAGGAAAAAACATGCAGGCAAAAGCTGTGACAAAAGAAAAAACGGGACATTCGGCCGGAAGCGCATTTGCGTCCCATTTTGCCAAATCGATGTTTTTAACTGTAGGTGCCATTGTCTTACTATCATTTATCGGAACGAGAATGTTTACTCATATTGATTTAAACCTTTACGGATACATGGTTGGAACAATCGTATTCATCGGGGGATTCTTTTATCGGTTTATCGCCTGGGGAGAGCGGCCGCCTACGAAGATTTTTATTAAAAAGGGAATTAAGCTGCTGTTTAGGAAGTCGACCCCAAAAACATCGGTTGAGCATCTTGCGACTTACCGGTTTATTTGGAACCGCGGGATTTACCGCTGGACTCAGCATATGCTGATCGGCTGGGGCTGTGTCCTTTCTTGCCTGGTCACTTTCCCGCTCGTGTTTGGCGGAATGTATTTTACGATGCCGGAGAACGGCTACTACACAGTGGTAGCTATGGGAATTGATGTGATGACGATAAAGGCTGACGGGTTGATTGCCTGGCTTTCTTATAACGCGTTAAATATTTCGGCGATCATGGTCATTGCCGGGGTATGCATGGCGCTGTACCGCCGCTTAAAGAATATGCAGGCAAGAGCGGAGCAAACCTTCCTGTACGATTTCATGCCGCTGTACATGCTGCTTTTTATAAGTATCACAGGTTTGGCGCTCACTTTTATGAACGTGTTTTTACACGGCTGGGGGCAGCCGGTCATGTCCTTGATTCATCAATACTCGGTGATCGTTACACTGATTTATCTGCCATTCGGCAAGCTGGCCCATATTCCGTTCCGGCCGTTGAGCGTTTTTGCCCGGAACTACCGTGAGCATTATGCCGGGCAGTCGATGAAACCGTGCAAGGTTTGCGGGGACGAATTCGTATCAACTGAACAATCTAACGATGTCATAGCTGTACTGGGTATAAATGAAATGAGTTTTGAACAAAAAGAAGGCTTCCATCTCGCAGAGCTTTGCCTTCCATGCCGGAGAAAATACCGGATTGCTCAATTTTCAGGAATCGCCACCCATGAGATAAAGGTTAAGGAGGCAAACCAGAATGCAAAGGGATAAATTCTTCAGGGAAGTAGAAAATGTGAATCATCCAAATGAAACGCTGGTTCCGACACATTGCAGCTACTGCGCCATGCAGTGCGGAATGAACCTGCGTGTTGATACAACAACGAATAAAATTATCGGGGTTGAGCCTCGCTATGACTGGCCTGTAACTTTAGGGAAAATGTGTCCAAAAGGGGTTACGGCTTACCAGCAAGTCAACCATCCGGACCGCATCCTTAAGCCGCTCATCCGCGATGACGCTTCTTTAAAAGGAACCAAAAAAGGCTTCCGTGAAGCGACCTGGGATGAGGCATACGACCTGATCGTGAAAAAGTTCAAAGAGCTTCAGCAAAATTACGGAAAAGACAGCCTTTCCGTTTACGGCGGCGTTTCCATGACAAATGAAAAGTGCTATTTAACAGGGAAATTTGCCCGCGTAGCACTTCAAACGAGATATATCGATTATAATGGACGCTTTTGCATGGCCAGCGCGGCGGGTGGCTTAAATTGTTCATTGGGTATTGACAGAGGCTCGACAGTTCCCTGGACAGACGTTCATGAAACAGATTGTCTATTCCTTGCCGGAAGCAACACGGCGGAATGCCACCCAACCTCGATGTTCCGTATTTGGAATGTACAGGAGCGGGGAGGATACCTGATTATCGCGGACCCGCGCGAAACGCCGATCGCAAGAAGAGCGGATGTCCATCTAGACCTTAGACCCGGTACAGATTTGGCATTGGCGAACGGAATCTTAAATCTACTTATCGAAAACGGCCATGTTGATGAACATTTTGTGAACAATCATACAAACGGCTTTGAAGAAACAAAGGAGCTTGTCAAAAAATTTACACCGGAATATACAAGCGAACTGACAGGAGTGGCACCTGAAAAAATTATCCGTGCGGCTGAACTGTATGGCAAGGCTCCAAATGCGATTGTGATGTTTGCGAGGGGAATCGAACAGCAGCATAAAGGTGTGGATAACGTTTCTGCTTATATCAACATGGCGCTTATCACCGGGAAGATTGGCCGCCCGAAATCCGGCGTTGCGACAGTCACTGGGCAAGGAAACGGGCAAGGCGGACGTGAACACGGACAAAAAGCTGATGCACTTCCAGGCTACCGTAAAATCACGAATCCACAGCATGTAAAGGAAGTTTCTGCAGTATGGGGCATTGAACCGGAAGAAATGCCGAAACCGGGAGTTTCTGCATACGAAATGTTTGAGCTAATGGAACAGAAAACGATTCGCGCACTTTATCTTCTTTGCTCGAACCCTGCTGTATCAGCACCTAACCTAAATTATGTAAGGCAGCAAATGAAAAATCTTGACTTCATGGTTTGTGTTGACTTCTATCTATCTGAGTCTGCCGAATTCGCTGATGTCATCCTTCCAACTACAACTTGGGCTGAAGATGAAGGAACAACAACGAACGTGGAAGGCCGGATCATCAAAATCAACAGAGCCCAAATGCCATTGGGCGAATCCAAGCCTGATTGGAAAATTCAAGTAGAACTCGCTGAGCGAATGGGCCGCGGAAAATACTTTTCACATTTAAAAACTGCCAGGGACGTTTTTAATGAACTGCGCCTGGCATCGAAAGGCGGAACTGCCGATTATTACGGAGTAACCTGGGAAAAGATCGAGAAGCAAAATGGCGTGTTCTGGCCATGTAAAGATGAAGATGATCCTGGTACACCTCACCTGTTTCTTGATAAAAAATTCTATCATGCTGATGGGAAAGCGAAAATAATGGCATTGCCTTACAGGCCGCCGGCAGAGGAACCGGATCAGGAGTATCCGCTCCGCTTAACAACCGGCCGCGTCGTTTATCACTATTTATCCGGCAACCAGACAAGACGGATCCAATTTTTGCACGATATGTGTCCTGAACCTTTTGTGGAGGTTCACCCGAAAACAGCCGCCAAATACAACATCAGTCATGAAGAAAGAGTCCGCTTGTTCACCCGCCGGGGTGAAAGCGTCTATAAAGTAAAAATAACAGAGGCTATTCGCAAAGATACGGTATTTGTCCCTTACCATTGGGGTCATGACCAATCCATCAATCTCCTGACGATTCCGGCTCTGGATCCGATGTCACGGATGCCTGAATTCAAAGCGTGCGCTGCCCAGATCGAAAAATTGGAACTAAAGAAGGTGCAATAAATGAAAAAGAGGCTTTATATCGAACTGGAAAACTGTATAGGATGCCGTTCCTGTCTGGCAGCATGCACACAGTGCGGAGGGCATGAAGAACGGAACCGAAACTATGTGTATGATGTGAATCCGCTTGTAAACAGGCAGACAATGCCTCTGATGTGCCTTCATTGTGTCAATCCGGCGTGCGCAAGAAGCTGTCCGGCTCAAGCGATCCAGATTCATGAAACAGGTGCTGTCCTGTCGGCGCTAGTGGAAAAATGTATCGGCTGCCAGAACTGTACGATTGCCTGTCCTTATGGAATTCCGAAATTCGATACAGAACAAAATTTAATGTACAAATGCGACTTGTGTATCGATCGCACAAAAGACGGTATTCCGCCAATGTGTGCGAGTGTATGTCCAACCAATACACTGCAATGGCTGACAGAAGAAGAAATCGAAAATAAGCAAAAGCAGTATAATCTCGACAATGATAAATGGGTTACAAGCATGCCTTATCTTGAAAGCGAAACAAATGTTAGAGTAAACCTCCCTGGTATCCTGCAGGGAACAACAAAGCTGTATTAGGAGGGATGGTTATGACGGAGAAAAACAATAAAATCCCCTTTAATGAAGATAATTACACTCACAATATTCATCGCAACAATGAACGCAAGCTCGACAGGCGGGGTTTTATGAAAACATTGGTCGGGGCGGCCGGAGTATTTGCGGTTTCGTCCCTGCCATGGGGAGCTGTTGCCGCTAAAGAACTGATGGGTTTAGGTGAAAAGGAGTATCCTCATAAAAAAATTACGGATGTTAAATCGCTTGCAATCGGGGATGCTGTCGACTTCAAGTTTCCTGGTGAACATGATGATGCGATTCTGATCAGGCTCTCGGAAGATAAATATGTTGCCTACCAAAACGCCTGTACCCATCTCCGCTGCCCGGTATTCTGGGTGAAAGAAGAAGGCGAAATGGTATGCCCTTGCCATCATGGGAAATTTGACGTCCAGACGGGGGCTCCAACAGCAGGCCCGCCCCGCCGCCCGCTGCCGGAAATACAAGTGAAAGTAGAAGACGGGGCAATCTACGCAGTAAGGGTGAAACGTTATGAAACGTAACAATCTCATGTTTGGCATTCTTTGTGCGATCTTAATGTTAAATATCATCTTTACCCAGTATATGGTACATCAGTATTTTTTTGAAAACTATCGGAATGTGATCGTCTTCGGAGCGCTGAACATCATCTTGTTCCCGGTTGCGATTCTGGTGTACAGAAAAGATCAAAAAGCGCAAAGGCGTGAAAGCTGATGAACAACGAAACATATTTGGACTTTTGTTTTATCAGGGAGGAACTGGGGGGCTTTGCTTCCGAAATTAATGAGCTTCTTCAGCAAATTTTCACCGGAGTTCGCCTCAACTGGTATTTGGAAGAAAAAAGCGCAGATGGTGCAGAAATTGTCATTGTAGAAGTTAAAGGCATGAGCCGCTGGCGCTCAGAGGATGAAGTCCAGCAATTCCTTGAAAACAGTGGCGGTGAACGATTTTGGAATTATTTGCAGGGATATAAAATGTTCATTTATCCTGCAACCATGAGAGGGTGCAGCAGCTGTGAAACACATTAATCTGGAGGAATTGACACGATTTGTTTCGGTTCCTGTATCTATTGGCATCCAGGATGATCAGGGTGATGAAAAAGCTCCTTTTATCCGTAAAACAATCCAAAAGCTCGAAGTCTGTCCTGACGAGACCCACTTGCGAATGTATTTTGATAACTTTTATTTCTTAGCTGTCCCATTAACAGCTGATGTTATCCAAACGGAGAACGAGTGGTCGGCATTTGATCAGGAAAGTGGACTTTACTATTTATTAAAGAAGGGTGTGTAAATCACATGGCAAAAAATAAACGGATTACGTATTGGAATCCAGAGGATGAATCGTTTTGGCAATCGGAAGGAAAAAAACATGCCAGAAGGAACTTATGGATTTCCGTTCCTTCACTAATGCTTGCTTTTATCGTTTGGCAAATCTGGTCAGTGGTTGCAGTGCGCTTGAACGATATTGGCTTTGCGTTTACAGATGAACAGCTGTTTACATTGGCTGCGATTCCAGGGCTTGTCGGGGCCACTTTGAGATTCTTTTACACATTTGCCGTCGGAAAATTTGGCGGCCGAAACTGGACTGTCATCTCAACAGCAGTTCTCGCGGTTCCGGCAATCGGGATTGGTATGGCCGTTCAAAATCCGGAAACACCTTATTCAGTCATGCTTTTGCTTGCCGCTCTTTGCGGACTTGGCGGTGGCAGCTTCTCATCTTCATTGGCCAACATCAGCTTCTTTTTTCCGAAAAAGGAAAAAGGGACAGCACTTGGTATTAACGGCGGTTTAGGAAATATGGGAGTGTCCGTCGTTCAATTTGTCACACCGCTCATTATTGCAGCAGGCACATTTGCGATCGCAGGAGATGGCCAGGTATTGGCAAGCGGTGAAACGATCTGGCTGCAGAACGCTGCGTTCATTTGGGTGATCCCGATTGTGGTCATGACAGTGGCAGCATATTTTGGAATGGATAATCTGCCTAACGCCACCCAGTCTGTAGCAGATCAATTTGTTATCGTAAAAAGGAAGCACACTTGGATTATGACTTGGCTTTATGTCGCAACTTTCGGTTCTTTCATCGGTTATGCAGCCGCATTCCCATTATTATTAAAATCGCAGTTTCCAGAACACATTTCACTTGCTTTCCTGGGAGCCTTTCTGGCAGCGGCAGCCCGCCCAGTTGGGGGATGGATCTCTGATAAGCTCGGCGGTGCGCTTGTTACAGGCTGGGTATTCGTTTTTATGACAGCCGGCGCATTGGGAGTTATCTATTTTACAAACGCAAAACAATTCACAGGATTTTTAATCTCGTTTCTGATCTTGTTTATCGCTTCGGGAATTGGATCAGGCTCAACCTTCCAGATGATTCCCGCTATATTCCCTGTTAAAGAAGCGGCGCCGGTTCTCGGCTTTACAGCAGCCTTTGCAGCATACGGTTCATTCTTTATCCCGCAATTGTTTGGATGGAGTGTTAACACAACTGGAACTCCGGTAACTGCATTTTACTTCTTTATCGGATTTTACGTGATATCCTTTGGACTAAACTGGTATTACTACCAAAGAAAAAATGCAACAAAGAAAGCGGAAATTGCATCAGCATCTTAACAGTAACAAGCCGGCCCCGTGCTAAAACCCGGGGACTGGCAATTTCCTTAAATTTTTCAAGGTCCCAATCGAGGCGGAAGGAGGAGCGAAATGACGATAACACCAGCAAAAAATATTAGTTCTTATATTATTCAATCCCAGGAAGAAGAAATTAAGAGAATAGCTTTTGAACTTCATGAGGGCGTTGGCCAAACTTTATACAGTCTTTATACCGGCTTGCAATTTCTTGAAAGTGGTGTGGAACAGCCTGCCGCTAAAAGTTATTTAAGAGATATGGCTTTGGTGCTCGAAAAAACAATTCAGGAAGTAAGGCTGCTGTCGGTTGAGCTTCACCCCCCGACCTTAACGACATTAGGCTTGCTTCCCGCTATAAAAAGCTATATCAAGCTGTACACTTCCACATTCGGAATCGAAGTGAAGCTTGAAAACACAGGTGTTGAGAAACCAATAGCTGAACATAACAGTATTGCACTTTTTCGCGTCTGTCAGGAAGCCCTGGGCAACATTGCGAAATATGCGGATACATCCAATGCAACGCTTTCGTTTATTTGGGAACCTGATTTGTTAAAAATTGAAATCAGTGACGCTGGTAAAGGGTTTGATGTCGAGAAAGCAATGAACCAGTCGTCAGGGCTGGCAGCCATGAATGAGCGAATGATACTGGCGGGAGGAAAATGTCATATTTCCTCAACAGTCGGTAAGGGAACAATGATTCGTATTTCCTTGCCTTTAACTTAAGAATATTTTTCACTATATTGACATTGTATAGGATGAATAATGATTTTGAGCCGTTTCCAAAAAGCATGACTTAAAAAAGTGATGCTTTTTCATACGCGTATTTTTTCATGAAAAGGATAAAAGGCATGTTAAAATAGGAATAGCATCATAAACAAAGGGGGGGAAAGTCTTTGTTGAAAATTTTGCTTGTTGATGATCATGCGGTGGTAAGAATGGGATTGAGCATGCTTTTAAACAACCATCCTGATATGCATGTGGTCGGGGAAGCCTCCGAAGGAAACGAGGGGATCAGAAAGGCCCTCCAGCTTAAGCCGGATGTTGTCATCATGGATTTAAGCATGCCTCATGGAAAAGACGGGCTTTCCGCAACGACCGAACTGAAGAAACAAATGCCGGAGATCGCCATTTTAATTTTAACGATGCATGATGACGAAGAGTATCTATTTAGAGCGATCCAGGCAGGCGCATCCGGCTGCATTTTAAAAAGTGCTCCTCACGATGAACTGCTTGCTGCGATTGAATCGGTGGCGAGAGGGGATGCTTATCTTCACCCGTCGGCAACAAAGAGGCTGATGGAAGAGTATATAGAAAATATAAAGCAGGGAAATGCGGATACGTATACTCTGCTTTCCGACCGGGAGAGAGAAGTTTTAACATTAATCGCCAAAGGCTTTTCCAATAAAGAAATCGCTGAAAAATTGGTGATCAGTGTAAAAACGGTGGAAACGCACAAAGGCAATTTAATGGAGAAGCTCCAAATGAAGACAAGGCCCGAATTGGTGGCCTACGCTTTAAAAAAGGGGTTACTCGGATATGGGATGTAAAGGAAACGAAAAAATATGACAGAATTAAATATCTATCAGCCGGTCGTTGAAGCATGTGAAGAAATACTCAAGCAAACAGCCTGCGACTTTGTTGGTATAGCCCTGCAAAGTGACAGCGGGCCGGAAGTCAGGTGGCATTATGCTGCCGGAAACCGCAACGATAAATATAAAAGGATTACGCTGCGGTACGGAAAGGGAATTGCGGGCAGGGTTATTGCAACAGGAAGCCCGATGATGATTGAAGATTTCCCTAACGATATTCAGGGGAAGGCTCTCGAGTATCCGATCTTGCTGGCTGAGAGCCTCGTCACATCTTTTGGTGTCCCGCTTATCATCAATGGAAAGCCAAAGGGCGTGCTCTTAATAGGGAGAAGAACAAAACAGCCCTTTACCAATCTGGAGCAGCAGCAAACATTTGAGCATGCCCGCGATTTGGAGGAAATCTTTAATCGCTTAATGAATCTTTGAGCAGGGGGATATTTATGAATGGACAGGTATAGCGAACAGGAAACGAATCAGCGAAATATGCCTCGTTCCAATGAAGAAACGATATTAGTAAATACTTCAGGTACCATTTCTTATTTAAGTAGCAGTGCTTGCGAGCTCTTCGGTTATCAGGAGCATGAAGCAGCCGGATTAAAAATTGATGAGCTTTTTATGGAAATCAGCATTGCCGATATAGAGGACGGGATGATTATCCCTCTATACGGAAAAGACAAGAATGGAAGAACGTTTCCCGTCTTTATTAAGATCAATACTTTTCAACTGAATGGTGAAGCATATTTCCTGATCGTGTTTCAGGACGCTAAAGATAAGACAAAGCTTAGACGGGAGATACGCCAGCCATTAAACGAGCTGGTTGATTTAAAGTTTGCCCTTGATGAATCAACCATTGTTGCGTTTACAGACGAGAATGGAATCATTAAATATGTTAATGAAAAGTTTTGCGAGGTGTCAAAGTACTCTTCTGAGGAGGTAGTTGGCAAAACGCACCGGATCATCAATTCAGGCTATCATCCAAAGGAATTTTTCACAGACATGTGGCAGACCATTTCAGCGGGCCGGGTCTGGAAGGGGGAGATAAAAAACCGCGCCAAGGATGGCACGCCCTATTGGGTCGATACAACCATTGTCCCCTTTTTGAATGAACAAGGGAAACCGTATCAATATTTGGCGATCCGCCATGAAATCACCGCGAGAAAACGAATCGAGGAAGAACTGCAAAAAATGATGCTAAAGATGATGGATGTTCAGGAAGAAGAACGCAAGCGCCTATCGCGTGACCTTCACGATGGACTTGGCCAAAACCTCTACAGCCACTTGATCACGATCAACCGGATGCAGGCGGAATTGAACCACCCATTGCTTGAGCAAATGCAGCAGGAAGCATTGGAATTGATTGCAGAGGTGCGGGAGATTTCCTGGGAGCTTCGCCCTTCAGTTCTCGACGATCTCGGGCTTGTTCCGGCGATCCGCTCCTTTTTAGCCAGGTTTTCCGATTATTATAACATCAATGTCTCCTTCGATTGTGTCTTGCACGAACGGCTTGAAACAGGGAAAGAAATTACGATTTACCGGATTATTCAGGAGGCGCTGACGAATATCCGTAAATATGCGGAAACAGAGGAAGCGGCCGTGGCAATCAGGGAGACCGACAGCTTTATACGAGTGCTGATTGAGGACTTTGGCAAAGGTTTTGAATCTGAAAAGATTGCCCGCGGTGTCGGCCTGTTCAGCATGGAGGAAAGAGCCCGTGCCGTCGGGGGCTCACTTCGAATCACGTCGGTTCCGAAACAAGGCACCAAGATTATTTTGGATGTCCCCATTTAACAAGGCTGAATTGATGTTTCGCGGTTGTAAACCAGGAATCCCGTCTTTGGATGGGGTTCTTTTTTATTGGTGGAATATGGACCTTCTCTTTTCTCACATCTGAAAAAGGATAGTTTAGAATTTTTAAGAGTGAGAGTTTTTACTAAAGATAAAATAATAGAGCCTTGAATATGGGTATTTAAATCTTTTTAAAAATTATTTTGGATATTTCAAGTTTAGTTCAATAAAAAACTTAGTTAAAATTTTAGTAAAAAATATTGACTGAAAATTCCTGGTGTATTATGATGTTTTTGAAGGCGCTTTCAATAGTGCGGTATACTACGCTGAAAAGAAGAGAGGGGTTCGAACATGAAAATTACTAAGTGGGCAGCTTTAGTAGTTTCGATTATGTTGGTATTAGTAGGATGTTCAAGTAATTCTTCGACATCTAAAGATGGGGAAAGCAGCAGCAGCGATAAAGTAAAGATCACCTTCATCAACGGTTTTACTGGTGGAGATGGTGCTTATATGAAGAAGATAACGGAAGCGTTCAACAAGTCGCAAGACAAATATGAAGTCACTGAATTGCAAGAAAAAGACCATTACACAAAGTATAAATCCGGTAACTACGATCTGGTTGTTATTCACGGAAATAGCCTTGAAACTTATAAGCAGGATGGGCTTATTCAAGATATTAAGCCAGTCATGGAGAAGGCTGGATTAAAAGAAACTGATTTTCACCAAGCTGGTTTGGATATTGCTACATTAGAGGACGGGCTTTACGCGCTGCCTCTTGATATTCACCCATTAACAATGTTCTATAATAAAGAATTTACTCCGGAACCCCCAGCTACATATGATGATTTAGTAAAGCTGAATACTGAACTGCAAGCGAAGAATAAAGACCTCTATGCGCTCGGTGTTCCTTCTACCGGATTGGTAGAATTCTATATGCTGATGATTGCTGCACAAAACGATATTGAATTAAAAGACGGCGACAAACTAAACTTTGCCCAGCCTGAGTACGCTGAGGCATTAATGAAGTTCCATGATATGGTGTGGGTAGACAAGGTGTCCCCTCCTAAACTCGGATTAGACGGTGAATTCCAAACCTTCATGAAGGAAGCCAAGGAAGGCAAAGCTTATCAAACTGCCGTAGCGCTTACAGGCCCATGGTTTTATGGCGGGGCAAAAGAAAAATATGGCGATAATTTAGGAGTTGCGCCGATTCCACAAATTGGAGCGAAGCAGGCTGCATATGGAAACGCACATACTATTGCTTTGTCAGCGAAAGTAACAGATCAAAAAGTGTTGGATGGAATTGCCGAGTACTTAAAATTCTTGTTTACTCCTGAAAATCTTATAAATTGGGCAGATGCAGGACAGGCTCCGGTACATCTTCCTACACTTGAGAAGATAAAAGCTGAATCGGATAAATATCAATTGGCATTCCAGAACTCTCAACAATTTGAAAACTATGTAAAACCTCCACAAGTCTACCAATTTGGCGAGCAAATGCGTTATATGAACGAATCTGTGTTCAGTAAATTGGTATTAACAGAGAATTTTACAGAGGAAGACTTAATGAAGGAATTAGAAAAAGCAACAAAATTAGCAGAACAGGTTGCAAGCACTAAGCCGAAATCTTAATTATTCATATAATTTTTAAATAAATAAAGAGTGGCAACCGTTTGTTCCAAAGTTGACGGGTGCACTCTTTATTTACTAAATACTTAAACTCGCTTAAAGCTAAAAAACGGCTGGATAGGCAAACAATTTGCAGGTCTATTTTTCTTTTTCTTCCAAAAAAGATCAAGCATTGGAGTTAATCATTCGAAACCTGAGAGAAAGAACATGTTGTTCTTTCAGATGGAGGGCATTATGTACAAAGGAGCTTCTAAAAAACTCTGGTCCATTTTTATGGTATCACCATTTCTTTTATGTTTCTTGGTGTTTTGGGTAACGCCATTGCTGCTGGGATTATGGATCAGCTTGCATAACTGGAATATTTCTGTTGGAAATAGCGGCTTTGTCGGCCTTCAAAACTACAAAGATATTCTTACACCGGATTCTCTGTATTATGAGCTTTTTATTACAGGATTAAAGAATACGATGGTTTTCGTGCTTATCAGTGTTCCCCCATTAGTGCTGATTAGCTTGGGGCTGGCGCTAATTATAGATAAATTGCCGGCTAAATTAAAACCAGTGTTCCGGACTATTTTCTTTATCTCTTATTCTATTTCGGTTACCGCGGTATCCGCTATCTTTTTATGGCTTTTCAATGCCAACGGCGGGTTTATAAATAATGTTTTGATGTCTTCTGGAGTGATTGGGGAGCCGATCAACTGGCTGGGTGAGCAGCCGTACGCATGGCTGTCTGTTTTAATTGCAACAGTGTGGTGGACAATCGGCTTCAATATGATGCTCTTTATTAACGCGCTTGATGAAGTCGATCCTTCATTGTATGAGGCAGCGGATCTGGATGGGGCTGGTGCCTGGGCTAAATTCCGGTATGTCACGTATCCGCAAATCAGAAACGTGGCCATCTTCATCGTTATCACAACTGTAATTGCGTCCTTTAACTTATATGGACAGACAAAATTGATCACGGCCGGGGGTCCAGAGCAAACGACAAACACACTTATAATGAATATTCAAACATCCGTATTTGGGATGAATCAGTTAGGGATCGGCTCGGCAATGGCTGTATTAATGGGTCTGATTATGATGGGTATTACCGGAGCTCAATATTGGTTTGCATATAGAAAGAAAGACTAAAAGGAAGTGAACTAAAATGAAGAGATCAACTCGAAAAGCGATTCCTATTGTGATATTAGCAACGATTATTGCGTGTTTGTTTCTTTTGCCTTTAATTTGGATGGTCTTCACTTCCTTTAAGACGTTAAGTGAATCCATGGCAAGTTCGAGTATTTTGCCAAGTCGCTGGACGATGGAAAATTATCTCGGTATTTTTTCGTCGGTTTCGGACGCGCCAATCCTCAAATGGCTATTGAATACCGCTTTTGTTACCCTGGTGGGAACCGTTCTCGTTGTAATCGTCGATGTGCTGGCAGCATATTCGTTATCAAGATTGAATGTACCCGGTAAAAAATTGATTTTGGGAATGGTTGTTGCTGCGCTGACAATTCCAGGCATCGTAACGCTTTTTCCTGCCTTTTATATGTTTAAAAGTGTGAATCTCTTAGATACATTTATTCCATTGATCTTTCCATACACAGCCAGTACATTGGGAGTTTTTCTGATATATAACTTCCTCATATCATTCCCTAAGGATTTAGAAGAAGCAGCCTACATTGATGGGGCTTCACAGTGGCAAATTCTTTACCATGTTATTTTCCCGGCAATTAAGCCAATCGCCATGACTTTAGGTGTAATAACCTTCCTGGGAATTTATAATGACTTCCTGTGGCCGTCTTTAGTAATAAACTCCAACGATATGAAAACCATTTCGTTGGGTATTGCGACTTTAATTCAAGGGGCAAACTTCGTAAATCCTGCAAAAATGATGGCATCAACAGTTATCGCTACAATACCTGCGATTGTCATCTTTTTATTGGCAAACAAGTATTTTGTCAAGAGTATTACAAATTCCGGCATTAAATAAAGTTTCGCCTATGATTTGTTTTAAAGCAGGAACATATTTGCGGAAATTTTCCAATTAAAATTATAGAATAGAATAGTAGGGGATTATGATGATTAAGGGTTTTCGCACTATTAATAAAACAAAGACAAATACGATCCATGTAAGAGATCCGTTTGTATTCACTTCCCGAAAAGACGGGAAATACTATTTATTTGGAACCACTTTTGCGGATGGATGCGGCAACGAGGACCCCATTTTTGAGGTTTATGAAAGTGAAAATTTAGAGGATTGGGAAGGCCCGTATGTCGCTTTTCAGCCGCCAAAAGGTTTTTGGGGAGTCCGTCATTATTGGGCTCCTGAAGTGTTTGAAATTGAGGGCCGCTTTTATATGTTTGCCTCTTTTAAAGGAGGAATCGGTGAACACCGTGGAACAGGAATCCTGGTAGCGGACCATCCTGCAGGTCCTTATTACCCGCATAGCGAAGGCCCTGTCACTCCTGATTATTGGGAGTGTCTGGATGGAACTTACTATCAGGATGAAGATGGTCAGCGCTGGATTGTTTTTTGCCATGAGTGGACCGAAATTTACGAAGGAAAAATTAAAGCCCTTCGGTTATCCAGTGACCTAAAGAGCTCTTTTGGCGAGCCGGTTGAAATTTTGAATGCAGCTAAAATGCCTTGGATTCGGCACTTTGGAGATCCCCGCATCGAGAAAACCGGCTTTTTGACGGATGCTCCATTTATGTATAAAGCGAAGAATGGAGAGCTTATTATGCTATGGTCCAGCTACTCCGTGCCGAATTATGGAGACGATGGATTTGGCGGATATACAGTTGCTGTTGCAAGGTCGAAATCCGGTAAAGTGGCGGGACCGTGGGAACATGATGAAGAGCTGCTTCTTGATCGAAATGCAGGACATTCGAGTTTGTTCCGTGATCTGGCCGGCCAACTTTACATTTCGACACATTACCCGGATACGCCACATGGCCGTGAAAGACCATTGTTTATTAAAGTGAAGGAAGTGGAAAACGGGATAATGCTGGCTGATAAAAAACAGTAGCTTCGCAGCAATTCAAGCTGTTCCTATATACAAATTTAGTTTTTTTTAACCTAATAAAAATGATTAAGGAGAAACGTATGGCAACAATAAAAGATATCGCTGAAAGAGCTGGTGTTTCGATTGCTACGGTTTCCAGAGTTCTTAATTATGATACGACACTCTCGGTGGGGGATGACACCAAAAAGAGAATTCTGGAAGCAGCCGAAGCGTTATCCTATCGGAAAAAGTCTGAACGCCGCCCGCTATCATACAAGATTGCAATTGTTAATTGGTATACTGAACAACAGGAGCTCGAGGATCTCTACTATATGTCCATTCGCTTAGGAGTAGAAAATCGGAGCCAGAGCCTGAATCTGCAAATAACGAAACTTCCCCTTGATAACTCACAGCCTGCGAAGAATGAAGAAGTTGATGGGATTATTGCGATTGGGAAGTTTAGCCTAAAGCAGGCCCAACAACTTTGTAAAATTACGGAAAATATTGTATTTGTTGATTGTTCTCCTGATGACGACCGGTTTGATTCAGTTGTCATCGATTTTCATAAGGCTACCGTAAACGTCCTTAATTATTTCCTTAAAAAAGGACACCAGAAAATCGGCTATATTGGCGGAAGAGAAACGTATAAGGACCAGACGGCTGTGATTGACGATCCCAGAAGGGCCAGTTTTGAGAGATTTCTTATAGATAAGAAGCTCTATGACGAATCTTACGTATATATTGGAGCTTTTTCTGTAGATGATGGATATAAATTGATGAAACAGGCAATAAGCGAACATACGGGCAATCTGCCGACAGCATTTTTTGTGGGAAGTGATTCGATGGCGATTGGTTGCTTAAGAGCACTCCACGAAGAAAATATCTCCATACCTGATCAGGTAAGTATAATCGGCGTGAACGACATCAGTGTTTCAAAATATGTTTATCCCCCATTAAGTACAGTGAAAGTTTATACGGAAATGATGGGAGAAACTGCAGTGGATCTGCTGTTGGAAAGATTAGCTGAGCGGCAAATTGCCAAGAAGGTGTTTATTGCAACCCAGCTTGAAATTCGCGGAAGCAGTGAATAAGTTTTTGCTAGAAAAAGTGCATGGGACAATTTCATGGACTTTTTTTATTTACAGCTAAAAAGCCAGGCAACCCGGTGACATGCATCAAATAAAAAGCTAGCTCGTAACAAATGCTTCTGCTTGTTACTCTACAACTATATTAGTTAAATTTTTTAGTTAAAATTTTACTAAAAAATATTGACCTTATTTTACCCTTTATATACAATGATAGTAAAGCGCTTTCAGTTTGAGCTGATTTGCGAAGGCTTATTTATTGATTTTGGTAATTCCAATACATATTAAAGATAAATTTTACTGACCGGGGAGAGATGATTATGAGCTACCGCCAAGAGTATCCAAGGCCGCAGCTTGTTCGCAAAAATTGGCAAAACTTAAACGGGGTTTGGGAATTTGTATTTGACGATGACAACGTTGGGACGGAGCAAAAGTGGTTCAAACAAACGAGCAGTGCGTTCAATAAAAAAATCAATGTTCCTTTTGCGTACCAAACCAAGTTAAGCGGAATTGATGACCCGGCTTTTCATGATGTCGTTTGGTATAAACGAGAATTTCAGATTCCTGGAGACTGGCACGGCCAACGTGTAATTCTGCACTTCGGGGCAGTTGATTACCGCGCTTGGGTATACGTAAATGAACAATTTGTTGGATTCCATGAAGGCGGACATACTTCGTTCTCCTTTGATATCACCGACTCTTTAAATGGGGGTAATGAAACGGTTGTCGTCAAAGTAGAAGACCCATCAACTGACGAAACGATTCCACGTGGAAAGCAATATTGGCTTGAAGAGTCTGATGGAATTTGGTATACACGGACAACAGGGATATGGCAAACGGTATGGTTGGAAGCTGTTAATCCGAGCCATATCTCAAAACTGAAGTTTACACCTGATGTAGATCATGGAGAAATAAAAGTTGAGTTTGAAGTGTCCGGGGACTTAACCGATAAGGAAGTTCAGTTTGATATTCGCTTCAAGGGAGAACAGATAGTAAAGGATACGATCATCCTCAATGAAAAAAATAACAAGCGCTCCTTTAATCTATACAATCTTAAAATCTTCCGAACCGGCTTCCATCACGATGGCTGGAACTGGACTCCGGAGAATCCGAACCTTTTTGATGTTAAAGTTTTATTAAAAGAGAATGAAACAACACTTGATGAAATAGACACATACTTCGGAATGAGAAAAATTCATACCGAAAATGGCATGGTCTACTTAAACAACAGACCTTACTATCAAAAGCTGGTATTGGACCAGGGCTATTGGCCGGAAGGTCTCCTTACAGCACCAACGGATGAAGATTTGAAGAAGGATATCGAGCTGTCAAAAGAAATGGGCTTCAATGGGTGCCGTAAACATCAAAAGGTGGAAGACCCGCGCTTCCTCTACTGGGCCGATCAGCTCGGCTATCTGGTATGGGGAGAATGTGCCGCCGCGCCTTCTTACAATGAAAATGCCGCAGCAAGATTAACCCGGGAGTGGATTGAAATTATTGAGCGTGACTACAACCATCCTTCGCTTGTTGCCTGGGTGCCGCTCAATGAAAGCTGGGGCATACCGAATGTGCGTGACAATGCACAACAGCAGCACCATTCATTAGCGATGTACCATCTCATTCATTCCATTGATCCTACTCGCCTGGTCATCTCCAATGATGGCTGGGAGCTAACAAAAACAGATATTTGTGCTATCCATAACTATAACCACGGTAATAAGGATGAAATGGAAAAATATAAAAAATTCAAAGAAGATTTATCAACAAGAGAATTAGTATTGGCGTCGATGCCCGCAAGAAGGAGCATTTATGCCAACGGATTTGAGCATGAAGGAGCACCGATCCTGTTAACGGAATTTGGCGGAATTGGTTTTAAGGTCGGTGATGAAGCAGGCTGGGGCTATACTTCAGTCGCCAGTGTTGAAGACTTCCTCTTTGATTATAAGCGCATCATGGAAGCAGTTTATCATTCACAGGTATTGTACGGCTACTGCTATACACAGTTAACGGATGTGGAACAAGAAATAAACGGCATATTAACATATGACCGGAAGCCAAAGTGCAGCCTGGAGGAAATTAAGAAAATTAACGATATGTGGCACCCGGGAACAATTTAAAAAATCTCCTGGATTTGCTGAATAGGAAGAGGGACTGCTTACCCGCGAATGAATCGGATAGTGGTTCATCTGATATTCATTCTCATATTCCAAATTACCTGAGGGGAAGAGGTCCTATGGATATTCAAGTGATGGTAAGGAAGTTTCAAGAAATTTTTTCACAAGGCCAGAACGATATACGCATTTTCTTTGCACCTGGCCGAATTAATTTGATAGGCGAGCATACCGACTACAATGGGGGACATGTTTTTCCTTGTGCAATCACGTTCGGGACATATGGGATAGCCAGAAAAAGAAATGACCGGCGAATCCGCTTGTATTCAATGAATTTTGAAGATACCGGCATCATTGAATTCACGCTTGATGATTTGAACTACGACACGGAACATAGCTGGGCCAACTATCCAAAAGGAATGATCCGCTATTTGCAGGAAGCCGGCTCGGAGTTATCATCAGGGCTGGAGATGCTGATATATGGGAACATTCCGAATGGAGCGGGCCTTTCCTCTTCTGCATCAATTGAGATGCTTATTGGTGTAGCCGTTAATGAAATGTTCAATTTAAAAGTGGAGCGATTGGACCTTGTTAAGCTTGGAAAAAAAGTAGAAAATGAATTTATCGGTGTAAATAGTGGAATTATGGACCAATTTGCGGTCGGGATGGGCAAGGAAAACTGCGGTATTTTACTAGATTGCAACACATTGAAGTATGAATACGCTCCTTTCAACCTGGCAAATCATAAAATCATTATTATGAACACAAATAAGCGAAGAGAGCTTGCTGACTCAAAGTATAATGAGCGGCGAAGCGAATGCGAGGAAGCCCTTGAACAACTGCAGAAAGCTGCGCCTATTGACTCGCTGGGCGAGTTAACAGAAGAAGAGTTCGAAGCTATTAAACATTTAATCACCGATGAAGTCCTGGAGCGGCGGGCAAGGCATGCTGTATCCGAGAACCAGCGGACACTAAAGGCATTGAAGGCCCTCAAAGCCAGCGATCTGGACGAGTTTGGACGGCTGATGAATGCCTCCCATCGTTCGCTCAGGGATGATTATGAAGTAACCGGCACAGAACTTGATACATTAGTAGAAGCTGCATGGAAGCAGGAAGGGACGATTGGTGCGAGAATGACAGGGGCCGGCTTTGGCGGCTGTGCCATTGCTGTTGTGGAAAATGAACGGGTAGATGAGTTCATTTCAAAAGTTGGCTCTGAATATAAAGAGAAAATTGGCTATAACGCCACCTTTTATGTGGCAAGTATCGGTGATGGTGCAAAAGAAACGACAATGGAGGTACTGTTATGAGTATTTTAGTGCTTGGCGGGGCCGGCTATATTGGCTCACATGCGGTTTATCAGCTGGTCAATCAAAACTATGACGTAGTGGTTGTTGACAATTTACAGACGGGACATCGGCAGGCCGTACATCCGAAGGCAAAATTTTATCAAGGTGACATTCGTGAAAAAGAATTTTTGCGAAAAGTATTTGCTGATGAACAGATTGACGGAGTCCTGCATTTTGCAGCAAATTCTCTTGTTGGTGAATCGATGCAAAAACCGCTCCAATACTTTGATAACAATGTATATGGTACACAAGTGCTGCTCGATGTAATGGTTGAGTTTGGTGTGAAAAACATTGTTTTTTCTTCGACAGCTGCTACATATGGCGAACAAGACGTGATGCCGATTACCGAAGACATGCCAACGTTGCCGACAAACGCTTACGGTGAGACTAAATTAACGATGGAGAAAATGATGAAATGGTGCGACGCAGCATACGGAGTGAAGTACGTGTCGCTACGCTATTTCAACGTTGCCGGGGCGAATCCCAACGGGGAAATCGGTGAGGATCATGATCCGGAAACCCATCTCATTCCGGTTGTTTTGCAGGTGGCTTTAGGACAGCGGGAATACATCTCCATTTTTGGGGACGACTACGATACAGAGGATGGGACATGTATCCGTGACTATATTCATGTTGAAGATTTAATTGCTGCCCACGTTTTGGCACTCCGTTACTTGCAAAACGGAGGAGAAAGCAATATCTTCAATCTCGGCAGCAGCCGCGGATTTTCGGTGAAGGAGATTATCGAAGCAGCACGTGAAGTCACCGGGCATGCGATTCCCGCCAAAATAGTCGAGCGAAGACCGGGTGATCCAAGTACACTTATCGCTTCTTCAGAGAAAGCAAAGCGTGTTCTCGATTGGAACCCGATGCATACATCGATCCACCAGATCATCAAGGATGCCTGGAATTGGCATCAACAACATCCGAATGGTTATAACGATTAGGAGGGGAAGACGGTGGATATCTATTCTGTCTTGCAGGAGCTTCTTCACAAAGCTATCTCCATAGAATTGATAAGCGGTGAAGATGGAGTTTATGCACGGAATCAAATCATGCCTCTTTTGGCCCTAAATGATTTCCGATGTGAAGAAACTTCTGAAACCGACAAGGACATCCCGGATTTGCTGGACGAATTGACAGATTATGCAGTGGAAAATGGTCTCATTGAAGATTTGCTTGATGAGCGGGAAATTTTATCAAGTAAAATCATGAATGTATTTATGCCAAGACCATCGGATATTAATAGAATATTTTACGAGAAATATAAGGAAGAACCTGAGAGTGCTACCTCATATTTTTATGATTTGAGCAGGAACAGCAATTATATTCAAACAAAGCGCATCAGCAAAAATATTAACTATAAAGCCAGCACAGAGTATGGCGAATTGGAGATCACGATCAACCTGTCAAAGCCTGAAAAGGATCCGAGACAAATTGCGAAAGAACGGGAGAAGAAAGATACTTCGATAAACTATCCGAAATGTTTGCTTTGTGTGGAAAATGAGGGGTATGCAGGGAGAATCGGGCACCCTGCCCGTTCAAATCACCGCATGATCCGCATGGACCTCAGCGGGGAGCCATGGTTCCTGCAATATTCCCCATATGTCTATTACAATGAACATTGTATCCTGCTGGCTGGTGAACACCGCGATATGGTGATTAACCGCGGCGCTTTTGAGCGGCTTCTCGAGTTTGTCGAGAAATTCCCGCACTATTTTATCGGCTCGAATGCCGATTTGCCAATCGTTGGCGGTTCAATCCTGGTTCATGACCACTACCAGGGTGGAAACCATCATTTCGCGATGGCCAAGGCTGGAGACGAATATTCGTTCACTCTCGACAGTTTTCCATCGATAAAAGCGTGTACGATTAAATGGCCAATGTCTGTCATCCGCTTAAGAGGGTTGGATAAGGAAAAGCTTGTTGCTGCCTCTGATTACATTTTGGAAAAATGGAAGAATTATAGCGACCCGGAAGCGGATATTTTCGCGTACTCAGGCGAAACCCGGCATAATACCATCACGCCGATCGTCCGGATGCGAAACGGGGAATTTGAAGTCGATCTCGTTTTGCGAAACAATCGAACCAGTGAAGAGCATCCGATGGGTATTTTCCATCCGCATGCAGATGTTCATCATATAAAGAAGGAGAACATCGGTTTAATCGAGGTAATGGGGCTTGCGGTATTGCCAGCCCGCCTGAAAACTGAATTGGCCGAAGTTGAAAAGTTTCTTCTGGAAGAGCCGCATCAAATTGAAGAATACCATCTTTCCTGGGCTGAGGAAATAAAGGCTCGCCGCAGTACGGAAATTTCGGCAAAATCGGTGCAGGAGATTGTCAGAAAAGAAGTTGCATTAAAGTTTTTAAAAGTTCTGGAGGACGCGGGGGTTTACAAGCGAAATGAAGCTGGCCAAGCTGCTTTCCGCCGCTTTGTGGATTCACTTTAAAGATGGGAAGGTATGCGAATGAAGATTTTTAAGGAGAACTTCGGAGAACATGATGGACAACCAGTTACGGCCTTTACAATCGTCAATGAACAAGGAATGGAAGTAACAAGCATTGACTACGGCTGCATTATCTCTAAAATAATCGCGCCGGACCGGAATGGCGTCCTCGAAAATGTCGTGCTTGGCTTTGATTCTTTACAGGACTATCTGGAACATTCGCCATATTTCGGGGCAGTGATCGGACGGTTTGCCGGGAGGATCAAAAACGCTGAATTTAATTTAAATAACCAAACCTGCAGATTGGCCAAAAATAATAACGGAAACCATCTTCACGGAGGATTGAAGGGCTTCGACAAAGTGTTCTGGAATGCTGAGACAAGGGAAAGCGGGGATTCGGCCAGCATCGAGTTTTCCTATTTCAGCAAAGATGGAGAAGAGGGCTATCCGGGCAACCTGCAGATGAAGGTGACATATACGCTGAATAACGATAATGCATTCACGATCTCATATGAGGGCGTCAGTGATCAGCGGACGGTTTTGAATGTAACCAATCATTCCTACTTTAACTTAAGCGGAAATATAAAAAGAGATATTTTAGATCATGTTTTGACATTGAAGAGCAGCCAATTTATTGAACTGGCTGAAGATTTAATCCCGACGGGGCAAGTACTGCCTGTAGACAATACGCCGTTTGATTTTCAATCAGGCAGAAAAATTAACGATGGCGTTTCCTCGGAACATCCGCAAAATATTTTGGCGGGTAAAGGCTATGACCATCCATTTTTGCTGGCGGAAAATAACAATAAAGAAATCATCTTGCGCGATCCTGAAAGCGGCCGGGTGTTGACAATTGAAACGGACGAGCCGGCAGTTGTTCTCTATACAGGAACCCAGCTTGGAGATGATTTTTCAATCAGGGGTGTGAAGTCGAGGAAATATCTCGGCTTATGCCTGGAAACACAAGGTCTGCCGGACTCCGTCCATCAGCCGCATTTCCCCTCAAGTGTTTTGGAAAAAGGGGAAAAATATAAATCTGTGACGAAATATACGTTTAGTTTGGACTAATAAACAAAACACTGTGGAATGAATCACAGTGTTTTCGTTTATTTAAGTTAAAAAAACGACAGTCTCCCATGTTTAACCAAGCAGTCTTTTTAATAATTCCGTAATCATACCGGCAGGCCTCCTTCTAAAAAGTATCATTGTTTCTATACCCGAGTTGGTACGGGAAGGAACATCACGATCCTTTAAGAAAATACCAGCTAGTGGATGGTGGCAGTATAGAAATGTTGCTTTGCTTGAAGTATACTTTCAGAAGACGATGTGCAAGCATATCTAATAATAAATTAGGTTTTAAAATAAAGGAGACAACTATGCCAAAGCCATTAATCGAAAATCTTTCCCCGTTTATTAGGGAGGTTTGGGACAAATCGGGTTTTGAAAACCCGACCATGATCCAGGAAAAGAGCATACCAATCGCGCTCGAAGGAAAAGACTTGATCGCCGAGTCCCCGACAGGAACGGGAAAAACGCTCGGTTATTTGCTGCCTGTCCTGCAAAAAATTGAGGTTGAGAAACGGAATATTCAAGCGGTGATTTTAGCTTCTTCCCAGGAGCTTGTCATGCAAATATTGACGGAAATCCAGAAGTGGGCGGAAGGAAGCGGGATCCGCGCCGCATCGTTTATCGGCGGAGCCAATACGAAAAGACAGCTTGAGAAGCTAAAGAAAAGCCCGCATATTATTGTTGGAACGCCCGGGCGGACGCTTGAATTAATCAAGCAGAAAAAAATGAAGATGCACGAGGTGAAAACAGTTGTACTTGATGAGGCTGACCAGCTTTTTGTGCCTGAGCATGAAAATACCGTCCGGCAGATTATAAAGTCCACGCTTGCTGATCGGCAAATTCTCCTGTTTTCAGCAACTTTAACGAAGCGAACAGAGGAAATTGCCAGAGAAATAGCCAGAGAGCCGGAAATTATTCGCATTACAAAGGATGAAACAATCGATGCTTCGAAGGTGGAGCATGCTTATGTTATAGCGGAACAGCGGGATAAAATTAATTTTATCGAAAAGCTTTCAAGGGTTTCCGGGTTGAAAGGATTAGTATTTGTTCGGGATATCGGGAATTTGAATGTCCTCGCAGAAAAGCTGAAATTTAAAAAGGTAAATGCTGAAGTACTTCACAGTGATTTAGGTAAAATGGACAGGCAGGCTGCGATAAGAAACTTCAGGACGGGAAAGAGCAATTTGCTGCTGGCCACCGATATTGCTGCAAGGGGTCTCGATATTCAAGGAATTACCCATGTTATTCACTACGATTTTCCGAAGGATCTTAACCAGTACGTCCACCGCTCAGGCAGAACCGGAAGATTTGGTGCAAGCGGCATGGTGCTCGCCATTGTCACAGACAGAGAAGAGCGGGATCTGAAGAAATTCGCACGTGAATTGGACATTTCGATCACTGAAAAAGTGTTCTTTAAAGGTGAAATCATTGATAAACAAAATAGAAACCGCAATTCTTGATTTGGAACACTGATTTAAAAATCTTGGCAGAAGAGCCGTTTTCATTGCGGGTTCTATAACACTGGAACAGAAATGTTCTACCATTAGAAACTGATGTTAGAAAAACTAACAAGGTCATTGACGGATTGAATCGTTGTTGATATACTCCAGCTATCACAGAAAAAAATAAATACTTACTCTTATCCAGAGCGGCGGAGGGACAGGCCCTGTGAAGCCCGGCAACCTGCAAGGAAACTTGCAAGGTGCTAAATCCTGCAGATATAAGATCTGGAAGATAAGAGGAGGATTGCATGTTAAACCTCTTCTTTATCTGAAGGGGTTTTTATATTTTCGCCAAAAGGTTTTGGGCGGAATAATGAATTTGACATATACAACAAGAAGGTGTGAAAGCTTTGGGAAAGAAGTTCGAAACAGAAGTGCTGCACAGCCGGAAAAAACAAAAGAGAGAAATTAAAAGCAAAGTAACACCAATCTATCAAACATCAGCGTTTAAGTTTGATAATTTAGAAGAGCTTGAGGGATATTATCAAGGTGAGGGAAACTATCTGTATTCCCGGGTTGGGAACCCGAATACTGATGAGCTTGGTGAAGCGGTGGCGGCACTGGAAGAAGCACCCGCCGGCGTGGCGTCCTCTTCGGGTTTATCGGCGATTCTTGCCGGCGTTCTTTCCGTCGCCAAAAGCGGGGATCATATTGTTGCAACGGACGATTTATATGGGGGCAGCTACCACTTATTGAAAGAGGAACTTCATGAGCTGGGAATTGAAACCACATTCACTTCCTTTGCTGATCTTAAAGGCGTTGAGGAAGCTAAACAGGAGAATACGGTGCTTCTGTATACGGAGTCGATTACAAATCCGCTTTTGCGCGTTGAAAAGCTTGATGCGATTGTCGGGCTTGCCAACAAGCACCGCCTTTTTACGCTTGTCGATAATACGTTTGCCACTCCTTATCATTGCAAGCCGTACTTGCTTGGAATCGATCTTGTCGTGCACAGCGCGACAAAGTATATTGGCGGGCATAGCGACATCACCGCCGGCGTGCTTGTCGGCAGAGATCAATTAATCAGCAAGGCAAGGGCAAAAATTGTCAATTTGGGCGCAAATCTCAGTCCGTTCGAAGCATGGCTGACATGCAGGGGACTGAAAACACTGGCTGTCAGAATGAAGGTGCAGTCAGAAAATGCAAAACGGCTTGCAGAAGCGATGCAGAATCATCAATTCGTAGCAAAAACTTATTACCCATTTGAAGCTAATCCAGAAAGCTTTGGGGCAATGGTAACGATTGAACTCGATGAACGGGTCGATGTCAATAAGTTTTTCCAGTCGCTATCATGGGTGAAAATTGTGCCGACACTTGCCGGTGTAGAGACGACTGTTTCACATCCGCTCAAAACATCCCATCGTGCGCTTCCGCCGGAAACTTGTGCCGAACTGGGCATCACGAACGAGGTCGTGCGGATTTCGGTCGGTATTGAGCATTATCAAGACATAATAATGGAGTTTGAGAATGCCATTAAAAAGGCGCTCAATTAAAAAAATACAAAAAAATATTTATTTTTAGTCATTTCTTATTGACGAAAAAAATAATCTTTACTATAATCCCTTTATAAAGTTAACAGTTTAATGTTTTAATCAAATAAAATATCTCTTATCCAGAGTGACGGAGGGAACAGGCCCGAAGATGTCCGGCAACCTTCAAGCCCCAAGCTTGAAAAGGTGCTAATTCCTGCAGACAGCAGATGCTGTTTGAAAGATAAGAGGAGGGGCCCCCTCTTCTTATGAAGAGGGGGCTTTTATGTTTTATAAACAATTTGATTTTCAAGTAGATGCAGGGGACGTTGCTCCTCTCACGGGAGTTTGCTAAACATTAAACCTATTATTCTTATAAAATTAATCAGATTTGGGAGGAGATAAAATGTCACAGTCTTATGATACTTACGATTTGGAAACAATCCTTTTACACGGTGGGCAGTCGCCTGACCCAACCACTGGATCGAGAGCCGTTCCGATCTATCAAACTAGTTCTTATGTGTTTCATAATACCGAGCATGCCCAGAGCCTATTCTCCCTTGATGAGCCTGGCAATATCTATTCGCGGATTGGAAATCCAACCGTTGATGTTCTGGAAAAACGGCTTGCCTTGCTTGAAGATGGGGTTGCTGCTGTTGCGACATCCTCCGGGATGGCCGCAATCGCCCTTTCAATTATGAATATTGCCCAGGCCGGCGATGAAATTGTTGCCGCCTCAAGCTTGTACGGGGGGACATATAATTTATTCGCGGTCACCCTGCCAAAGTACGGTATTAAAGTCCATTTCGTTGATCCAACTGACCCGGAAAATTTCAGGAAAGCCATTACACCTCAAACGAAAGCCGTTTATGGAGAGATTATCGGAAACCCGAGCCTGCATGTTTTTGATATTGAAGCGGTTGCTGAAATTGCCCATGAAAATGGCGTGCCACTCATTATCGATAACACTTTTGCTTCCCCGTATTTGTGTAAACCGATTCAATGGGGTGCCGATATCGTTGTTCATTCAGCAACAAAATGGATTGGCGGTCATGGTACTACGATTGGCGGTGTCGTCATTGATGGCGGACGCTTTAATTGGAATAGTGAGAAATTCCCTGGTTTCACACAACCAGATCCAAGCTATAACGGCTTGCGCTATGCGAATGATTTTGGAACGCTTGCTTTCAGCACAAAGCTGCGTGTCCAGCTGCTGCGCGATTTCGGCTCGTCTCTAAGCCCGCACAGTGCATTTTTACTGCTGCAGGGACTTGAAACGCTTCATTTGCGCGTTGAAAAACATAATGAAAATGCCTTGAAGGTTGCAGAGTTCCTAAAAGCTCATCCTGCTGTCGAGTGGGTATCCTATCCGGGACTTGAAGAGCATCCAGCCCATGAGCTCGCCAAGAAATACTTGGGAGGCGGCTTCGGTTCGATCGTCAACTTTGGAATTAAGGGTGGACGTGACACCGGGAAAACGGTCATCGACCATGTTGCACTATGGTCCCATGTTGCCAATGTCGGGGATGCCAAGTCGCTGATTATCCATCCGGCCTCCACTACGCATCAGCAACTGAGTGCAGAGGATCTGATTAAAACAGGGGTTACTGAGGAATTGATCCGCTTATCGATCGGTATTGAATCGGTTCGCGATTTAACCAACGATTTGGATCGGGCGTTCTTTGAAGCGACCGGGCTTTCTTCGAAAGGAGAAGTAAAGGGCGATGTCGCAGTTAATGATGAAGGTGTGATTCGCTGGGCCCTTCAATCACCAATCGTTCGCGAAACGGAGAACGGCAAAGAAGTGCAGCGTGCGAAGACATTGGCAGTTGTCGGACTAAGCAGCAATCCGGGCCGCCCAAGCCACCGTCTGGCAAGAAAAATGCAACGGCTTGGCTATCGGATCGTTCCGGTGAATCCTCGCGAAACCGAAGTGCTTGGCGAGAAAGCTTATCCGGATTTAACGTCGATTCCGTTTAAGGTCGATATCGTCCAGGTGTTCCGCAGCCCTGAAGCGGCAGTCGAAATTGCCGAGGAAGCAGGCAAAATTAAGCCGAAGGTCTTCTGGCTCCAGGAAGGTGTTATTTCACCTAAGGCTGTTGAAGTCGCCAAAGAAGCAGGACTTGAAGTTGTCCAAAACCGCTGTACCTATAAAGAAGCACAAAGGCTAAGGGGAACGATTGTTACCTTTGCATGTGAAATATAAAAGTCGGGAAGTCGAAAGGGGTATAAAAAGATGAAAAAATGGTATGGTTTACTGGCCGGTTTACTCGCACTGTTCGCGATAGCCGGCTGTTCAAATAGTACGACTGCAAGCGGGGACGGGAAAAGCGGCAAGCCAGATAAAATTGTTTTGGATTATGCGTATTATTCACCAACCAGTCTGGTATTAAAAGAATTCGGCTGGGCTGAGGAAGCATTTAAAGAAGAAGGTATTGAAGTAGAATTTGTGCTCAGCCAGGGAAGCAATAAAGCTCTCGAATTTTTAAACAGCAGCAGTGTTGATTTTGGCTCGACAGCCGGTGCTGCGGCATTAATGGCAAAAGCAAAAGGGGCGCCAATTGAGTCCGTTTATCTTTATTCAAAGCCGGAATGGACAGCGCTCGTCGTCAATAAAGACTCAGCGATCGAGGATGTTGGTGATCTGAAAGGGAAAAAGGTTGCTGCAACACTGGGAACAGATCCATATATCTTCCTGCTGAGAGCGCTTGATGAGGAGGGGCTCTCCCAATCCGATATTGAGCTCGTGAACCTTCAGCATGGCGATGGCGGCAGCGCGTTAACGACGGGCCAGGTTGATGCATGGGCAGGTCTTGACCCGCATATGGCAAGGCTTGAGGTCGAAGCGGATACGAAGCTATTCTATCGAAACACTGATTTTAACACATACGGGGTACTAAACGTACGAAGTGATTTTGCCAAGAAGTATCCGAAATATGTTGAGAAAGTAATTGAAGTTTATGAGAAAGCAAGAAAGTGGACGCTTGAAAATCCTGAGAAAGCTGCTGAGATTCTTGCAAAAGAAGCGCAAATCAGTCCGGAAGTCGCAAAACTGCAAATGGAAAGAAACGATTTTTCAAATGCTGTCCCGGGGGATGAACAAAGGGAAGCTTTACAGTCAGCCGGTGAGGTATTGCAAAAAGGGGAAATTATTGAAAAAGGAACAGAAGTTTCAGAGCTTGTTAACGAGCTGATCAATCCGAAATTTGCGGAAAAGGTCGTTCAATAGGCTGTGTTACCTGCGCAGCCTTCACAAAGGGGGTATAGGAAATGAGCAGTAAAGATCCGACGGTTTCAACGCCTTTAACGATCGGAAAATCAAAGAAAAGTTTCCAGGTAAATAAGCATCTGAAAGCGGTCTTGCTTGGCGGGATTGTACCGGGGATTTTGATCATCTTATGGGAGTATTTGAGTAAAAGCGGGTTTTTTCCGGCCCATCTGCTGCCCGCTCCGACGGTTATTCTCGACACGATTATGACAATGGGGCAGGACGGAACACTTTGGGGGCATCTTGGCATTACGCTTTACCGGCTCTTTTTTGGATTTTTAATAGGCGTGGCACTGGCGGTCGTGCTCGGCTCGATCGTCGGATATCTGAAAAAAGCAGAGAGCTTGCTTGATCCGTTAATCCAGGCTTTTCGCTCGATCCCATCGCTTGCCTGGGTCCCGCTGTTTATTTTATGGATGGGAATCGGTGAGCCTTCAAAGGTTGTACTGATCGCCGTCGGTGTCTTTTTCCCGGTCTATTTAAATATTGTATCAGGCATACAAAACGTCGACCGCAAGTTAATAGAGGTTGGGAAAATCTATAATTTCAATTCCTATCAGCTGATCCGCAGAATTATCCTTCCGGCTTCGCTGCCATCGTTTCTCGTCGGCATTCGCAGCGGGCTTGGATTAGGCTGGATGTTCGTAGTCGCCGCAGAATTGATGGGGGCCAGCGAGGGCATCGGTTATCTGCTTGTCTACGGACAAAACACGTATTCTCCGCAACTGATTATTTCCAGTATTGTCCTGTTTGCAATCCTGGGAAAAATAACAGATTCGATTTTGAAGAGCATTGAAAGAAAAACACTCCACTGGCAAGATACGATTGCCGGGAAAGCGTAAGGGACTGATAGCATGTTAGCAATTGAGAATGTATCAAGGACGTTTTCAGGCGGTTCGACCGGCTTTAAAAATATCAATCTTTCCGTTCAACAAGGGGAAGTAATTGGAATCCTTGGGACTAGCGGCTGCGGCAAAAGCACGCTGCTTCGCGTTTTATCAGGACTTGATCAGGAATACCAGGGGCAGGTCAAAATTGACGATGAAAATGTGGAAGGAGTCCATGAGAAAGTCGGGATGATCTTTCAGGAATCCCGTCTCCTCCCCTGGTTGAACGTAATTGATAATGTCGCCCTCGGTTTAAAAGACGATGCCGAAAGAAAAGAGAAGGCAGCTGAATATTTATCTGCTGTTGGACTGGATGGCTTTGAAAAGCATTTTCCAAAGGACTTATCGGGGGGAATGGCGCAGCGGGTCGCAATTGCCAGAGCACTTGTCACAGCACCGGAAATATTGCTGCTCGATGAACCATTCAGCGCGTTGGATGCATTTACGAAAATGCAGCTTCAAGATTTACTGCTGTCGATCTGGCAAAAATACCAGCCGACAATCCTGCTTGTTACCCATGATATCGATGAGGCACTTTATCTTTGTGACCGGATTATCATCCTCAGGGGACAACCGGGAGAAGTCTACCATACAATCAAGCTGGATGAGCGGCGGCCCCGGGCAAGGGGAGATGCAGCACTTGCCAGGACAAAGGAAAAGATTATCAATCTTTTAGACTTAACGACCAATGGCTAAAGGCCATTCACAAGAACGAACAAAGGGGTTTGATTATGACTGTATTAACTAGACATCATTTACCTCCAAAAGAGGGGAATTATAATCTTCGAAATTATGATGAAGCATGTGCGACGTTTTCCTGGGAAGAAGCCGAAAAGGTGTTCAGCTGGAAAAAGACAGGCCGGATCAACATGGCTCACGAATGTATCGATAAGCATGTTGAGGAAGGGTACGGAAGCAAAACGGCAATCCATTATATTAATGGCGAAGAAGAATATAAATTAACCTTCAAGGAAGTAAAGGAAAAATCAGATCATCTTGCTTCTGTGTTAAGGGCACACGGCGTCAAAAAGGGAGATATTGTGTTTATTTTCCTGCCAAAGCATCCTGACTGCTATATTGCGATGATGGCGGTCATTAAACTGGGCGCGATTGCAGGCCCATTATTCGAAGCATTTATGGAAGAAGCGATCCGGGACCGGGTCGCAGATTGTGAAGGGCGATTCATGATTACCGATCATGTTCTTGGGAAAAGAATTCCGAAAAACGACCTGCCATCGCTTGAAAAAATATTTATTACTTCTTCTCCTGAGCATTGTGAAGCCGGTGAAATTTCACTGCCGGCAGAGCTGGCAGCTATTGAGCGAGAGTCTGATATTACAGAATGGGTTGATATGGAATCAGGTTTGAATATTCACTATACAAGCGGTTCGACCGGAAAGCCAAAAGGGGTTGTCCATGCCCACAGGGCGATGGTTCAGCAATACTTGACCGGCAAATGGGTGCTTGATTTGAAGAACGACGATGTTTACTGGTGTACTGCTCATCCCGGCTGGGTGACCGGGACCGTTTACGGCATTTTTGCCCCATGGCTAAACAGGGCAACATTGGTTGTTAATGGCGGCCGTTTTGATGCCTGCTCATGGTACAGGACGCTTGAAAAAACAAAAGTGACCGTCTGGTACAGCGCACCGACCGCATTCAGGATGCTGATGGCCGAAGGCAACGCTCTCCAAAAGGAATACGACCTCTCTTCGCTCCGGCATGTGTTGAGTGTAGGGGAACCCTTAAACCCTGAAGTCATTTATTGGGGCGAGGAAACGCTTGGCAAGCGAATCCACGATACGTGGTGGATGACCGAAACAGGCGCCCAGCTGATTGTGAATCTTCCATCGGAAGTCATTAAGCCCGGATCAATGGGCAGGCCTTTTCCAGGAATCCAGGTTGCCATTTTGGACGATGACGGGAATATCTTGCCGCACGGGGAAGTCGGCCATCTTGCAATCAAAGCCTCCTGGCCTGCGATCATGCGCGAAATTTGGAAAAATGAAGAGAAATATCAATCGTATTTCCCGTTCCCGGGCTGGTATTTATCCGGGGATCTGGCAATTTTAGATGAAGACGGCTATGTGTTTTTCCAGGGCAGAAGCGATGATATGATCAATTCTTCCGGAGAACGGATTGGCCCCTTTGAAGTAGAAAGCAAACTGATTGAACATCCTGCCGTGGCCGAAGCCGGCGTAATCGGAAAACCTGACGCATTGCGCGGTGAAATTGTAAAAGCATTTATCGTCCTCCGTAAAGGTTACAAGCCAAGTGACGAGCTTCTTGGAGATATCCGCCAATTTGTTAAAAAGAAGCTGGCTGCCCATGCAGCGCCGCGGGAAGTCGAATTCATAGATAAGCTTCCAAAAACAAAAATAAGCGGAAAAATTTTGCGAAGAGAGCTGAAGGCGCGTGAGCTTGAAAAGATCAATAAACGGTAAAAAACCCGGCTCCCTGCTCGTCGAGTATGGAAAAGTTAACATTGGCAGCTTCACGTTTGATTCAGGGGATCAGCTGCAAGAAGTGGAGCTTGCCTATGAACTGGCCGGTAAGCGAACCCGGCCTGTCGTCATTGTATGCCACGCTTTAACCGGAAATCAGAATACGGTTGGCACAAATGATCAGCCTGGCTGGTGGTCCGGCTTAATCGGACCCGGGCGGTACATCGATACGAACGAGTATATGGTGATCACTTTCAATGTTCTTGGAGGTTGCTCAGGCTCCACCGGGCCTGCCAGCATTAACCCGAAAACAGGAACCGCCTATAAGCAGGACTTTCCGGAAATCACAATCAGGGATATAGTCCGCGCCCAGCATCAAGCACTGCAAAAATTAGGCATTCATCAGGCGAAAGCGATTATTGGAGGCTCACTCGGCGGAATGCAGGTTTGGGAATGGGGAATTCTTTATCCGTCCTTTTCAGAGCTGTTAATTCCGCTTGCTGCCACGCCATTTTTAAGCGATTATGCGATTGCTTTTAATACAATTGGCAGAACCGCGATTATGGCAGACCCTGAATGGCGGGACGGCTATTATCCGGACGGAACAAAACTTATCGGTCTTGAGATTGCGAGAATGGTGGGCATGGTTACCTACCGGACCGGTCATTTGTTTAACAATAGGTTCCAAAGAGAGCAAAAGGAAAATGGTGCTGAATTCCAGGTTGAATCCTATTTGAAGTATCAGGGTGAAAAGCTGGCTCAGCGCTTTGATGCCAACAGTTATTTGCGCTTACTCGGTGCGATGGACCGGCATGATATCGGCTTTAGCCGTAAAAGCTGGCAGGAAGCATTAAAGCATGTCCAGGCTTCCGTCCTTTTGCTCGGATTTACGGGAGACCTCCTCTATCCGCCACATGCGATTAAGGAAGCGGCGGATTTCCTTCAAGAGCAAAATAAGGAGTCTCTATTTTTTGAGGTGAAAACGAATTTTGGTCATGATGGGTTTTTAACGGAGTTTTCCAACTGGGGCGGGCATATTAAAACGGCCCTCGACTACGGGATAAGAGGAGTGGACAAATGCAAACCCTTAACGTTGTATTATTAGGATACGGAACAGTCGGCAAAGGTGTTTATAACACGATTCATTACCATCAGGAGAGGCTCAAGAGCGTTCTCGGCAAAAAAGTGGAAATTAAGGCTGTTCTTGTTAAAAATATTGAAAAGCATAAGCTTCCAGACGCTTCTGTCATCCTGACAGACCGGTTTGAGGATATTGATCATGTTGGGAAGATCGACGTCGTGATTGATGCCATCACAGGTAAAGAGCCAGGCTTTCATTATTTGAAGCATTTTATTAAAAAGGGCTGCCACATTATTACCGCTAACAAGGAAATGTTCGCCCACCACGGAAGCGAACTTCTTGAGCTGGCGAACGAACAAGGAGTATCCATCGGCTATGAGGCGACGGTTGGCGGTGGGATTCCTGTTATTCAAACGTTAAGAAAACTGCTGAATGTCAACAGGATTGAAAAAATAGAAGGGATATTAAACGGGACTTCCAATTTCATTTTAACGACAATGAGAGAGGAAGGCCTTTCGTTTAAACAGGCTTTATTACTTGCCCAGCGAAATGGCTATGCAGAAGCCGACCCGACCAATGATATCGAAGGCTATGATGCCTTTTATAAAGCAGCCATCCTGAGCCAGCTCGTTTTTGGCGAGCAACCTGATTGGAACAAAACATCCAGGAAAGGTATTGCCGAGATTACGATTAAACAAATCAAGGCATATAAAGAACTGGGCTTTCGCTTTAAGCATGTCGCCTCCCTGGAAAAAACAGCCGGTGGTGTTCATTGTTCTGTGAAGCCTGTGCTTGTTACACGGGCACACCCATTGTACCAGGTGGAGGGCGTGCAAAATGCTGTTTCGATTGATGCTGATATTGTCGGAAATATCAGTCTCCTTGGTCCCGGCGCGGGAATGTACCCGACAGCAAGCGCGATCATTGAAGATCTGATTCATGTTGGCACAGATAATCAGGCCCCGCGTTCAGAAGCGTTTGATGGACTGCAGGAGGATTGCGAAAAAGAAGCATGGGTACTGTCTGGCCAGTTTGACAGGGGAGCTTTTTCAAAAGAGATTGAAGTCGTTGCCATACTTGATTCCGACAACTTCATTGTGAAAGCTGCAAAAAAAGATATCCAACTAACAGGCGTGACCTATTATCCGCTGCTTGGGGAATACAGTGAATATCATAGATCCAATAAAAAAGAACTGCCGTTGCCGGTATTGCGCTAACGGCAGTTCTTTTTTGCAGTTAAAGAAAATACAAAATCAAACAATCCAATTGGAAAGCAATGCTAGTTTTAACCTCCTTGAAGCGGGTATTTTTAATGGTGAACAGCTTTTCCAACCCAAAGGAGGAGGAATAGAATATGGCTGAGCAAGCAAAACATATTGTCGGAGTCTATGATACACATGAAGAAGCGATTCGTGCTGTTGAAGATTTGAAGATGCAAGGGTACCGGTCAGAAGAGATCTCGGTTATTGGCAGAAATGACGATGAAGTTGACGAAGTGACGGAAGCAACGGGCACAAAAGCAGATGAAGGTCTTGCCGCCGGAGCAGCTACCGGCGGAGCGCTTGGCGGCCTTGCCGGCCTGTTGGCAGGCGTCGGTGCATTGGCGATTCCGGGAGTTGGTCCAATTATCGCCGCAGGTCCAATTGCTGCTACTTTAACAGGAGCTGCGGTTGGAGCCGGGGCCGGCGGATTGACTGGTGCGCTGATCGGAATGGGGATTCCTGAAGATGAGGCTGGCCGCTATGAGTCTGAAGTAAAAGCAGGAAAAATTTTAGTGCTCGTTGATAGAGAATCTGCAAGGATGGGCAGAGCCGGATTCGATGAAGCCGATATGAGATCAATGGATGAGCCAGGGAGAATGGACAGAGATAATGCTTATTTAGCGAATAATGAACATCTCACATCCAACAACCCTGCTTCAGTCCGCCAGAGCTTTAATAGCAAAGACTTTTAAATAAAAGCGGATGTTTACAAACAATCAAAAGGGACCGTTCCATAAAGTGCTGGGGGACGGTCCTTTTTTCGACTAATTTGTGAAATGATTCACAAATTAGTGTGAGATGTGAGGAAACTCATATAAAATAGTAACAGGTCAATTTACAATGAAATAAATACGTCCTGCCAATAGATCAGATTAAACAACAACGGCCGGACAGAGGAGGAAAATCATGGACGCAGTTATTTTTGCTGGACACGGCAGTCGCACTGGGGCAGGTAACCTGGAGTTTATTGATTTTATCGAAATGGTAATGGAAAGTATGAATACGCCTATTAAAGCTTATTCATTTTATGAAAGGGCGGAGCCGTCCATCATGCAGGCAGTTGAAACCGTAGTAAGCCAGGGTGCAACAGAGGTGACGATCATTCCCGTCCTGCTTTTGCCAGGCATTCATGCCAACACGGGGATCCCGCAGGAAATAGAACGCGCAAGAGCCATTTATCCTGAGATTGTATTCAAATACGGAGACGCGATTGGCGTCGATCCGGTTATCATCGATATTTTGAAAGACCGTCTTGCCAGTAAACTGTATGCCCATGAAGGCAATGAAGCGGTTTTGCTTGTAAGCCATGGCAGTCCCGATCCTGTTGCAGCTATAGAAATGGAGGCGATTTCGTGTTTTCTTGGTGAGGAACTTGGAACGAAGTCGGTTGCCGGCTATTTGATTACTCCTCCGTATTTTCATGAAAAGCTGGCAGAGCTGCAGGAGCAATCATTTCAAAAAGTCTATATTATCCCTTATCTATTGTTTGCCGGCAGTTTTCAATCAGAAGTAGAAGAACGAATCGCAGCATTTGAACAGTTGAACAGCGGCATGGAATTTATCTTCTGCGACCCGATCGGCTATGATGAGCGGATCAAAAAACTTTTAATTCAGCGTGCGGAAGGCGCAAAGCAGCTGCAATAATCCAGTGATTAAAAAATAATAGGATACAGTTGGCGGGAACCGATCGAGAGGTTTCCGCTTTTTATTGTGGAAAAGAAGGCTGGACAAGTTTCAGCCTTCTTTTTTTGCAGCTAATGCTCATTTTTTCTGTGTTTTTCCAGGCAAGGGGTCGATCCGCTTCGAGTCCTCCGGGTTTAATGCACTTTTTAAAAAATAAACGAACGTTCCCCCAAATAAACCTAAACATATGATAAAACCAGCTGTGATCACCCACATTTCAGCCATATCAATACCTCCTTTTTAGAGGTATATGCATGGTGGGCATGGTTTTTAACCGATCATAAAAACGTCTTAAGGTATTATTGATTCCTTCCCCCTATCTTTCAACCAGCGCCACAGGACTTTCTTGCCCCATCCTGACTGGATCTCTTTTAGGATTTGTATTCTCCAATAAAGGGGAGGATGGGCCATAATTTGAAATTCGATGAGTCGCCAGAGTATCCCGTCGCGTTTTAGGCTTGATATAGGTTTGTCAGCGTCCTTCTTGGCGGCTATGCTGTATTCGATCTGTTTATTAGTTGCTTTGTCCTGCTCAGTGCCAAGTGCAGTCAGGCTTTCCGCCATTTGCTGCGCTCCCCCCTCCAAATAAGAAGCGCCTAAATGATCTGCTCGTACTTCCATCCACTGCGAACAAAAAGATTGATAGATTGGAAAAAGGAAAATAAGCAGCCAAATCAGAAAGAAAACCGCCAATCTATATTCATCGAGATTGGGTAGCTGTTCCCTGATAAACAGGATTACCATTAAAACTGCGGCCATGTAGGGCAGCCGCCAAAGTTGTCCCCATAACACGTCCCGTTTTTTAACATGAACCGCCTCATGGGCTAGTATGCCTTCAACGGCTGCAGCCGGAAGCTTCAAAGTTTCTGTCGTTAATGTAATCATCGAACGGCCGATATTCATTCCGGTTGCCATCCCGTTATATTCTGCTGACTCTGTTTCGTACACTCTTACATTCGAAATGCCCGCTTTTTGAAAAATTTTGCGCGCCGCTTCAGCTACTGCTGGATTAGTCGTTTCTTTTGCGTCCATGGCGGTTTTTAAAACCCGGTCAGAAATATATAAGTTAAAAATCCAAAAGACTAAGGTTGCTGTTACCATCAGCCATTCGGGAACATCCAAGTAATACATAATCAGCAACAATCCGGTATATGCCGAGATACCTTTTACGGTTATAGCAAAATATAGTTTGCCCGCTAATCGTTTTAAATTTTTATAATGATAAAAGGGTAAGACAGTAACCGTTTCGCTGATTTCTATTGGTTCTGCTTGTTTATTTTCAATCAATGTCTTCAAATATAATGAATTCTCTACAGTCAAATAAACAGTTTCCCCGGGGAAAGCAATGCGGATCACTTCTTTATCGCTTGTTGTAAAATCTGAATTCGAAGAAAACAGCGTAAACAACGGGTGCAGTTTTAATAGATCAACAGAGGATTCTAATTGAACACTCTTAACATCACGAAGAGGCAACTTTCTCGAGTCGGCCTGGGAGTGGATATAAAGTATATGTTCATTGCCACAATAATAAAGTTTCACGCTCTTATAAACAGCCAATCTTTTAATCATTTCTGTAATGACTGTTATCAAGCTGAATAAAATAAATATTTTCAATGGGCTCTCATCGGGGCCAAATATTAGAAACAATATAGCGCCTGCCAATACGGTTGAGGTAATCGCTAAATCGGCAAATATACGCCTGGAATTTCGGCTAAGTTTGATCTCAATAGGTTCCAGCCTGCTAATCTCGTTTTTGACTTCTTCATATTTATCCCGGCCTGATGTAAGTACCGTCGCTGCAAAATATCCGTTCGACATAAATGCAAGGTAAATGATGCTGTCAGGAAAAGAATGGCTAAAAAAAACATAACCGGCCGCTGAAATGATTGCTAAAATCTCTAAAATAATTCCAGTCCGTTTATGGAGCTTGCCGGCGTATAACCCGAAGAGCTGGATCAGTGCACCGATAATTATATAAATAGTAACTGTTTGGACATTTGGAAGCATAGTCTCACCTACCTATTAGATTATCTCACAACTGTTAGATCGGTAATATTAAGTTTTTTTTTAATATTATGAAATTCACCGGATCATGAGAGTAATTCATGGATTGGTAAGATATCAACGTAAAACGACATTGAAAAAAGAGTAAATTTACAAAATTAATGAAATTTTAATAGAAATTCTACACATTTTGCAACTTTTTTCCACGATAATCGTATAACATTAGAGAAGTTCATTTAAACAGAAAAGAGGGGAAAGTATGGCACAGTATGCACTGGAGGTGCAATCGTTAACAAAAAAAATCGGGAAAAAGACGATTGTTGACGATGTCAGCTTTAGCATTGAAAAAGGAGAAATATTTGGCCTGTTAGGCCCAAATGGAGCTGGTAAAACAACGATCATCCGGATGATTGTGAGTCTGATCAACCGGACAGGCGGACATGTTATTGTTAACGGACATAATCTTGATGACGCCTTTAAGGAAACGATGAGTGAGATTGGCGCTATTGTTGAGAATCCAGAATTCTATAAATATATGAGCGGCTATAAAAATCTCATTCACTATGCGAGAATGGCCACAAAGGAAATACCTGAATCAAGACTTGACGAAGTCATCGAATTAGTCGGTTTGAAAAATGCAATCCATAATAAAGTGAAAACATATTCGCTCGGCATGAGGCAACGGCTGGGGGTGGCACAGGCGCTTTTACATAATCCGTCGTTGCTGGTATTGGATGAACCGACAAATGGTCTTGATCCCCAAGGAATCCGCGAATTCAGGGACTATCTCCATTCATTGGCGAGCCAGGGAATTTCAGTGCTGGTGTCATCGCATTTACTTTCAGAAATGCAGCTGATGTGCAACCGCTTTGCGATCATCGATAAAGGAAAGCTTACGCATATTTCAACGATGAATGACAGCGTTGAAGGATCTGAACAATTATTGCGCGATGTGATCTTTGAGGTTGATCATGTTGAAAAAGCGGTTGAGCTGTTAAAGAGTAATGGATTTATCAATGATGTTAAGGCATCGAAAGGGCAGGAATTCACAATTGCCATAAAGCGAGAAACGATCGCCAGGGCGAATCAAATGCTCGTTCAGCATAATATTGATGTTTATGGAATCAGCAGTGTCAAGGCAACTCTTGAAGATCGCTTTTTAGAATTAACCAACAAGGACCAAAAGGAGTATAGCTTATGATCAATTTAATACGCAATGAGCTGATGAAAATTTTTCAGAAAAAAGCCAGCTGGATTTATATGATCATTATCGTATTAGCCGTTTTGATTGGCGGCATCGTCTACCAAAGAATCAATGGGGAGCAAAACGAAAACTGGCGTGAAGAAATGCAAATGCAAAATGAGCAGCTCCAGAAGGATATGGAGGGGCTGTCTGAAGGAGAAAAACAGTGGGCCCAGCAGCAAATCGACCAAAACCAGAAGTACTTAAACGAGGACATCAATCCAAATGAAAAAAATAATTGGCACTTTATGAATGATGTCGTCATAGGAGTCGGTTCTCTCGTAACGCTGTTTGTTGTCATTGTCTGCAGCGCCAATGTATCAGCGGAATTCTCTGATGGGACGATTAAACAGCTGCTAATCCGCCCGCACCGAAGATGGGCCATTTTATTATCAAAGTATATTGCCGTGATTATTTATGCCGTTTTAATGCTGCTGACCCTGATTGTTTCAGGATATTTAATCGGATTCATTTTATTTGGAAATGGTGCATTTGATGCAAAAATTTTCGAAATGGGCCTTGAAGGGCAACAGGAAGCTGTGGTAGGAACACAATACTTGCTCAAAACGCTCTACTTTTTACCTGGCTTATTGGTGATCATGACGATCGCCTTTATGCTGTCGACATTGTTTAAAAGCCAGGCACTCGCAGTCGGCATCGGAATTTTTGTGTTGTTCTTTTCTTCATCGATCGGTGGGATCCTGATCGTTCTTGCCGGAAAATATGAATGGGTCAAATTCTTGATCTTCCCGCATTTGGATTTAACGATATACACCCTTCAGGATACGATTTTGGACAATATCACACTGCCAATATCACTGGCAATTCTCGCCGTTTATTACGTGATTTTCTTGGTGATCACATTTGCCTTTTTCCAGAAACGGGATATAAGTATATAACCATATAGTAAAAGCCGGCTCCTGATTTTGGGCCGGTTTTTACTATCATAGTGAAAGGCCAAATCACACACGATTTGGCCTTCATTTTGAAACTCTATAAAGTTCTTTATTCCCTGACTGGCTCCGGATGTGCCAGACCCCGGCTGCGGTCCTTCCAGCTTAACAGCATGAAAAAGCTCATCAACAGGATGATCGCTCCTGCCACATAAGGATAGTCGATATTGACATCAAACAAAATCCCGGCAAGAGCAGGGCCAAGCATATTTCCGATACTCATATACATATTGTTCATCCCGGCCACAAAGCCTTGTTCGTTTCCGGCCATTTTCGACAGCAATGTATTCAGGGCAGGCCGGACGAGCGATGTGGCTGTGAAGAATATGAGAGTGACAGCCAATATAGACCAGAAAGAACCAGCAAACAGAAGCAACAGCATGGACACCGCGGAGATCAGGAATGTCCAGTACATGACGTTCCTTTCGCCAAACCTGGTCAGCATAATATCAACAAATACAGATTGGATAATAACACCTATTAATGCCCCGATCGTAATGATGATTGAAATATCTTTAGGGGTAAACCCGAATTTATCATCAACATAAAGCCCGAAAATTGCTTCAAAGTTGGCAAGTCCGAATGTCATCGTAAAAATCAGGATGAGCAGCATAAAATAAGGTGCTTTAAACGATTTTCTCAGTTGTTTAAGCATGCTCTCTTTTTCGCGAACCGCAGATCTGGCCTTTTGCTGTTCTTCAATTGGCAATGTTTCCGGTAAAAAGAACAGCGATAAAACAGTCGCAATGCCGGCAATAACGGTTGCTGTATAAAAAGGAACTCTTATGCCAATTTCAGCAAGGAACCCGCCAATTCCGGGGCCAATGACAAATCCCAGTGACATGCAGGCACCGAGTAAACCCATCCCTTTTCCCCGTTCTCTTTCTGTTGTGATGTCGGCTACGTACGCCATCATCGGCGGAACCATAAAGGCAGCTCCTACACCGCCAAGAAGCCTCGAGACAAACAGCATCCAAATCTCTGTACCGACTGCAAAAATCAGCTGTGAAATCGTGAAGGCAGCAAGTCCGACGATGATCGGAAGTCTCCGTCCGTATTTATCCGACATTTCCCCGGCTAACGGAGAGAACAGGAATTGGGTTAATGCAAAAACGGCAACCAAATAACCCATAGCCTGGCCGCCGACACCAAATTCATCAAGAAACATTGGCAATACAGGGATGATTAACCCGATACCAACCATGGCGATAAACATATTAATCATTAAAAGCGCCAGCGGTGTCCGATTTTCTTTTAACGATGACATCTATTTCCCCCTTTTCAATGTTGATTCATTTATTTTTTGTTATCGAAACAAAAAAATCCAATTATTAATTTAACGATGACCAGACAGTCACATCAAACAATTTTACTATGCCTGATTGCATTTTTCAAGAAGATTTTGATTGGAAGACCGCTTCGAATTGTTCTGACGTCCGATTAGATTAAGGAAATATTTAGAAAATACTCGGTTCGACAAAAATTTTCCCAACTTTTAATGAGTAAAAATAGGTTGATTTATTCAGAATATTTTAAATATACTTAAATCGCAGCAACAAAATGCTGCCATTAAAATTCGAGAGGAGTATTCGGTATGAAAAAAAGAAGAATTCTAGGCTCGGCATTTTTAAGTTTAGCGATGGGTTTTTCAATGTTTTCATCGGCGGCTTTAGGACAAGCTACAGAAAAAGCAGAAAGCCAGCAATCTTATCGAGTTTTAATTCATGCTCCTGCCGCCCAAAAAGCCCGGGTTAATCAAATGAAAGAGAAACACGGTGCACGGTGGGATTTTGGCGGCGAGGGCTTTACAACTACTGTAAATGCCCAGCAATATCAAGCATTGCAAAAAATTAAGAACTTAAAAGTTGAGCTTGTCCCGGAAGTCGAAGTTCAGGCTACTGCACCGATCAAAGCAGCAGCAACAGTGCCAAGCGACCAGACACCTTGGGGAATTCAAGCAATCTATAACGACAGCGCCATCCAGAGAACAAGCGGCGGAAATGGAATCAAAGTGGCGGTTCTTGATACAGGTGTTAATCGAAACCATATTGATTTGGTCCAAAACGTTGAGCAATGTAAAGATTTCACGCAGACTTCACCATTAGTAAATGGAAGCTGTACAGACCGGAATGGCCATGGTACACATGTCGCCGGAACAGCACTGGCAAACGGAGGAAGTGACGGGCTTGGCATTTACGGTGTCGCGCCGGAGGCCGAGCTTTGGGCATATAAAGTGCTTTCCGACAGCGGTTCAGGATACTCTGATGACATAGCCGCAGCGATTCGCCATGTTGCAGATGAAGCAGCCCGGACAGGCTCAAAGGCAGTGATCAACATGTCACTTGGTTCAAGCGTTAAAGATACACTTATTGCAAATGCAGTTGATTATGCATACAGCAAAGGTGTCCTTATTGTTGCTGCTGCAGGGAACTCCGGTCCGGGCAGCAATACAATCGGTTACCCGGGCGCACTCGTAAACGCGGTTGCAGTTGCTGCTCTTGAAAATGTCCAGCAGAATGGCACTTACCGTGTTGCCAACTTCTCATCCCGCGGGAACCCGAACACAGATGGAGACTATGTCATTCAGGAACGTGATGTTGAAATTTCATCACCGGGAAGCGGCATCGAATCTACCTGGTATGATGGCAACTATAATACAATCAGCGGAACTTCAATGGCGACACCGCATGTCGCCGGACTTGCAGCGAAAATCTGGTCTGCCAGCCCAACCTTAAGCAATGTCCAGCTTCGTGCCCAGTTGCAAAACCGCGCCAAGCAGTACGACATTAAAGGCGGAACCGGCGCCACCACAGGTGATGACTATGCATCGGGATTTGGATTTGCACGGGTGAGATAACAAAAAAATAAGCTGGTCCTGCTTTTGCAGGATTACTGGCTCCACATTAAATTTACGATAAAAAACGCCTGGATACTCTGCTATCCGGGCGTTTTTTTATGGTGTTATCAACGATGCGGTATTCGGCTATTCTTTAAATCGGTAATTTTTCCACTTTTTTAGTGAAAATTTTGAAAATTTTGTTATAATTCATATTAATAATAATAAAAGAAATGATCACAATGAAAAGGTGGTGGCTGGATGGAATACGGGCCTTTGATTAAATTTTACCGTACGCAAAAAAAGCTGACGCTCAAGGATCTTGCCAAAGGAATTTGTTCTGTTTCGCATCTAAGCAAAATTGAACATAATTCTAAAGATGCGAACACGGAAACAATTATGCTGCTGTTAAACAGATTAAATATTAGCATCGAAGAAATATGTGAGCAGGAAGAGTTAATCGGTACCCTCCTGAATGAACTTAAGGATAAAATTGATTTTTATCTTAAAGACGATGCCCAGAAGCTTTTTGAACAGCTCTCCGGTCTGGAAAATATCATTCCTTTTTCGTCATACTTATATAAGTATGAGCTTATTAAATACAGATACCAACTATTTCAGCGATTCCTCGCGGAAGCAGAGCAGCAGCGTGAAATGTTAAAGAAACAAACAAAAAATTTTTCCCAATATGAGAGCTATTTATATCAAAGCTATAATGCGTTATTGTTAATTTTAAAGGGGCAGTTTAAGAAAGCAGATGAGGCATTTGACCAGCTGTTTACAGACGCGAATCCCGAGGCTGCCACAGGTGAACTTCTATACCACCGGGCACTCGTAAAAAGCTCGCTGGAGCAATCGAGCTATGCGATCCATTATGGCAAGCAGGCACTGCAACAATTCATGAACCAGCATAATTTTAAAAGGATTCTTCATTCGTTAATGCTGCTTGGCATCAATTATACGCATTCAAAAATCTATGAAGAGGCATTATGCTGCTTCAAGCATCTGATTCGGAATGCCGAAATATTGAATGACCAGCAGCTTCTTTCGCAGATCTATCATAATATGGGGTTTCTCCAGCGGAAAATGGGCAACTTGGTGGAAGCCTTAAATTATTATAAAAAAAGCTTATCTCTCCAGCATAAACAATCCAGCCATTACTTGATCACTTTGTATTCAGTCGGGGAAATTTATTTCTCTTTAATAGAGATGGAGAAAGCACGCCTTGTGTTTGATGAGCTGTCGCAGATGTCGACCCATTTAGGTATGAAAAAGTATCAGATACTGGCACGATATTATTTAACTGCGATTGATTCGAAGGAAAAATCGATCGAATATTTAGAAACCAGAGTAATTCCATACTTAGAACAGAGCAGCGAACATCTGGATGATCTGAGCCATTTTTACCATCTGCTTTCCGTGCATTACCGAGAAATCGGCATGCACAAAAAAGCTGTTAAATATTTAGAAAAAACCAGTTAAGGGGGAAAAAGTGAATGAAAAAAATGTTGGTTACTGTTTATTCTGTTGGATTATTTTCTTTGTTGAGTCTAGGTGTAGTCAGTTTAAGTGAAACCCAATTGTCACAGGCTTCTGCTGAAGAGCCGGCAGGACATCCAATTCAGCCGCCTGCCATGAAGTAATAATAGGTGTATGCCCTGGAAAAACAGCCTGAAGCGAATGCTTTAAGGCTGTTTTTTTTGCGTGCGGGTTTTCTTTTCGTAAAAAAGCTACTTTATTGCTATCAAAAATCTAGTAAAATATGACTAAATTTGAGCGAAAATGTAAAAAAATTGCCGAAAAAGATTGAAAAAAGGCATAATTGGTTTTAGTATAAAAGTAATGGAATGTTAAAGGCAAACTTATTGAAAAATAAGGACGCAAAGCCGCGAGTCTAAGGCGTAAGCTATGATAGTCGGGTTGCCAAAAAGGAACGGGTATTGCTGCTGATGTTAAAGGATTGTTTCCTTTAATAAAAGCGTCCACCATCTTTTTTGGATGGTTTTTTTTGTTCGCCCATCTTGCGGCGGCACCAACGGTAATGAATTTATAAGGAAGGCGGAGATGAAGTTGACTGTTTTGTTCGGTACGGTTGAATATTTTGAAAGAGAGCTGCTTGAATACACAGCGGTAAAAAGCTTGCAAGAAATGGGCAAGGACTATATTTCTGCAGCTTATTCAAGGCTGGAAGACGAGCTATTAAACGATTTTATCTGTGACGATAAGGTCAAGGCCGAATGTTTGCGAAATTTGTCGGTGGCAAAGGACAGATTGGAAGACAAAATTTTTCAAACACCAATCAAGAAGATTGTGTGAATATGACGCACTGCACGACTATCACCGAAAGAAGACTGTAAACCACTTGCGATGGAAACAGTCTTCTTTTTTTTAAGCGGTTGAACGGACGATCAGCTGATATGGAAGTTCGACCTTTTCCACTTTATTGTTGTTGTCGGCAATTAGTGAGAAAGCGAGATTAAAAGCGTTTTTTCCAAGCGAAACACTGTGGTGCTCAATCGTAGTAATATCAAGTACTTTGGAAATCGGGTGGTTGTCAAAACCAATCACAGCCAGATCCTCCGGCACTCTAATTCCGCGTTTTCGCGCTTCCGTTACAATCCCTGCTGCTACCTGATCACAGGCGACGAGCAATGCAGACGGGCGGTCCTTCATGTTAAGAAGCTCGTGCACGACTCTTATGCCATCCTCGATAAAGATGCATTGGTCAAACATCCAATCATTGTGAATGCTCGCGCCGATTTCTCCTAAAGCATCCAGATAGGCTTTTTTTCGCTGGCGGCTGTTGAAGCTATAGCCTCTTGCGATGCAGTAGCCAATCTTTCGATGCCCTTTCGAAATAAGATGGTCCATTCCGAGCTTGAAGCCTCCATAATGATCTATAAACACAGAAGAAATAGCTGCTCCGCGCGTATCTTCACAGGCTACGATCGGGCCAAATTCCGAAAATGGTTCAATTTCGTCCCAGCTGCTCGTTTTAGAGCAAATGATAACCCCGTCAATTTGCTTCATTTTTAACAGTTGCAGAAATTTAAGCTCCTCTTCCGCTTTATAATCTGTCTGGCACATAATAAACCGGTAATTATGCTCGAGTGCGGCACTGGCAATGCCCTGGACAATATCACCAAAATGTGGGTGGTTGATAAAAGGAAGTATTACGCCAACCGTGTAGCTTTTCCCTTTTGCCAGATTAACCGCGTTCAAATTTTGGATATAATCAAGCTTTTCAATTGCGTCTAAAACCGACTTCCGTTTGTCTTCCTTCACATAAGGGTGGTTATTCAAGACGCGGGAAACGGTCGTGACTGAAACACCGGCCATTTTTGCTACTTCCTTAATATTGGCCATTTTCCGTCCTCCTCACTATAAAAAGTCATGAATTTTCCCGAATAATATCCTTTACATTAAATTTATCATAATCACTTGCAATTCAGGAACTATTCTTATACCAAGTCCCGGTTAGTGATATAACTTTTGTACTATAAAAGATAACCCGTTCGTTGAATAGTAAAGAGGATCATTCTTTGCCATAATGAACAGCAACAAAATCCTTTCGAGGATTTGGCCCAGCATTGGTCAGCGGCTCTGCCATTCGACCAGTCTGGGTTTTTTGTTTGAGTTTTTGTAGAACTACCTATAAAATCAATTTAACAGAATATTCATGATAAAGGAGGTGTCGGAGTGAGTAGCCTTGTTCGTTTTGAAAAAAGGGAAAGTTATTCGAAGCTGTATCTTTTGGCCATTTCGATTGTGGGCTGGCTCACCGTTGTTTGCCAGTTGTTTTATTTTGACAAAATCGCAGACTTCGTTCCGATGCTGCTGCTGATTGTTTTTTTATTCATCAGCGAATACTATCCGATGCCTGTTTGGAGAGGCTTCACGGCGATCACCTTCCCGCTCGTTTACATGCTTTATCTGCTCTACGGACTTCCTTACACACTTGTGATCTACGCTGTTGTTGTATTGTCGGTCAATATCCTGCAGCGCCGCCCTTTAAGAATCATTTTTTTCAATCCGGCCCAGCTTGTTCTCAGCTTATTTTTAGCGGAGCAACTTTGGTCGTTCCTCAGCGGTTTTTTACAAAATGGCATTGAATCAGATACACTTTTGGGAATCATTGAATATTGCACTTTATTAATCTTGTTTTTTCTTATTAATAATACGATTGTTGATTTCGTCCTAATGATTCGCCCGCAGCCATATCCGCTCAAGGATTGGAATCAAAAAATGCTGACAGAGCTTATTAGTATCATGCTCTCGCTGGTATATGGCTTGCTTTTGTATGTGCTTGGCAGCCAAAACCGCGGCGAAATTGATTTCTTTTCCTACTTTTTCTTTTTTTCACCCCTGGTCGGCATTGCCCTGTTAAGCTCAACGATCGTTAGGCTCAAAAAAGAGAAGCGGCGGTTGAAGGCGCTGTTTTCCATCACAACGGAGTTAAATCAACAGCTGCCTGCAAAAGAATGGCTGTCAACGTTAAAAAACAGTTTTAATGAGTTTATTAATGTTGAAGCCAGTCTTCTTTGGATGAAAGAGGACGAAGAGTGGAAACTGGAAATCGAGGACGGTAGAGTAGTAAATGGTCATCTTGCATTGTCACCTGAAATGATTGCCGGTTTTGAGGAGATAAAAAAACCTCGGATTTACGCCAATCGCAAAAAGCAGGGCGGAATGGCGGATTCGTTTTTCGATCGGGATATTAAAGCGCTCATGTACTCCCCGCTCGTTGTCGAGGATGAAACAGTCGGCATGTTCATTGTTGGAAAAAGCAGGACGAAAAGCTTCGAGGATGACGATGTCCAATCGATTGCAACGCTATCCAACCAGCTTGCTGTTATTATGAAGACAAAAATGCTTTTTTCTGAAAAAGAAAAACGGATTGTTCTCGAAGAACGCAACCGGATCGCCCGCGATATTCACGACGGGCTCGCACAGACGCTTGCCGGTGCTGTCATGAAGCTTGAAACAGCCGAAAAAAAATTCGACAAGAACCCGGATGAGACGAAAAGATTAGTATCAGACAGTGTTATGAGGCTGCGCCAAAGTTTAAAGGAAGTTCGCGAATCGATCTATGCTTTGCGGCCATACCCTACAGAGCGGGTTGGGCTTGCCACTGCGATCACGAGAAAAATTGAAGCTGTCCGGCAGGAACATGGGCAGAATATCCAATTTGAGATTAGGGGGAAAGAACTCGAGCTTAGCCCGATGGTGGAGAAGGTATTATTTGATACGTTTCGGGAGAGCCTGCAAAACAGCATAAAACATGCAGGTGCATCAAGCATCGAGATTTTACTGAGCTATCAAACAGAACATATATTGTTGAAAGTAAAAGATGATGGTAACGGTTTTTCGCTTTTCCAGGCAATGCTTAAAGCGAGAAACCAACCGCATTTCGGCATCTTGCAAATGAACGATGCCGCGGATAAAATCAATGCTTCGCTGCAAATAGACAGCAAGGAAGGAGAGGGGACAGAAGTTACACTTACAGTGCCAAAAATGGGGTTTGAAGGGGGAGATTTAGTTGATCAGGCTCATGCTAGTGGATGACCATGCTGTGTTAAGAGACGGGCTCCGCAACATTTTAGGAATGGAAGACGATATCGAAGTGGTTGGCGAAGCGGTTTCCGGGGACGAGGCTCTAGAGAAAATTGGCATCATTAAGCCGGATATCGTCGTAATGGATATCAACATGCCAAACAAAAATGGGGTAGAAGTAACCGGGATTATTAAAAGACAATATCCAAATATAAAAGTTTTGGTTTTGACGATGCACAGCCATGACGAGTTTTTCATGTCTGCCATCCGCGAAGGCGCCGACGGCTATTTATTAAAAGATGCACCCTCCGATCAAGTTGTCGCGGCAATCCGAACGGTGGCGAAGGGAGAGTCAGTCATTCACCCGTCCATGACAAAAAAGCTGCTTTCTTTCCACCAGCAAAAGCAAACCGAAACAGAAGATTCCAGCTTAACGGAAAGAGAGAAGGAAGTTCTGCTGTGTCTTGTCGAAGGATTAAGCAATAAAGAAATTGCACAGCGCCTGTTTATCAGTGACAAAACTGTGAAAATTCATGTCAGCAAGATTTTCAAAAAGTTAAACGTGAAAAGCCGGTCCCAGGTTGTGATTTACGCGGTCCAGAACCAGCTTGTGCCAATGCCGCCGGGCTCCTGAATGTACAGGGGCCTTTTTCTATTGGTTTTTAAAATACCATCAACTTCGCTAATTTTATCGTCGACTTTGCAGCCTTTATCATCAACTTCGCACCATTTATCATCAACAATTAAAATCTATCACCAACTCCCATTTTTAATAGTGCCCTACTACCTTAGTAGTAAGTAAGTTAATACTACAGGGCATCGAATTTACCCCTTCTGCACAATAGTGGAGTGGCCCGGCACATGAGATAATTTTAAAAATGCTTAAAATTCAAACTGGGAGTGAAATGGATGAAGATTAGAGCAGCCTTATTATCGTTTCTTTTGTTTGCGGCAGTTATTTTCGGTGCGATCATGCAGGGAACTTCCTCAAAAGCAACCGGATTAAACTCAACTAAAATCGATTCCAGCTTGGCAGAGGCTCTATCGAATGCAACTGGACCGGTTGAAGTGATTGTCACCTTTAAGGGCGCAAGCGGTCCAACTGCGGGTCAGCTCGACTTTTTGAAAAATGCCGGGGTTACGAAAGGGATTGCTTTCAAGAGCCTGCCGATCGCAGGTGTTCTCGCTACAAAAGGGCAGGTTGAAAAGCTTGCTGAAAGCGATCAGGTTCTATCGATCTATTATAATAAAAAACTGGCATACGAAAATGCGGCAGCAACCGATTTAACCGGGGTAGATAAGGTTCGCACAGATGACAAGATGAGAAAGCTGAACGGCGGGCTTCCAGTATCCGGTAAAGGGATCGGAGTTGTCATCAATGACAGCGGCGTAGATGGACTCCATAAAGACATTAAATTTGGCGATCATCTTGTCCAAAATGTATTGGGTTCCACGAATCTTCATGCTGTTGATGCCTTATTGCCTATTACGTATGCGGAAAATGTTCCATCCACTGATCATAATTCCGGACATGGTACACATGTCGCCGGCATTGTTGGCGGGACCGGTGCTATGTCGGGAAGTAAGTATGAAGGAGTTGCACCGGGCGCAAACCTAATTGGTTATGGGTCCGGTGCCGGACTGGCGATCCTTGATACGCTTGGCGGCTTTGACTACGCTCTCACACATCAGCAGGAATACAATATTCGCATCATTACCAATTCATGGGGAGATACAGGAGATGCTGGTACCGATTTTGATCCGAATCATCCAATCAATGTAGCCACAAAAAGGTTATATGACCGCGGCATTGTCACAGTTTTTTCTGCCGGAAACTCAGGTCCTGAACAAAAAACAATCTCGGGAAATTATAAAAAAGCGCCATGGGTTGTCGCGGTCGCAGCCGGAACCAAGTCAGGAGCTTTGGCTGATTTTTCATCGCGCGGTGAAAAGGGAAATGGCGGTACAGTTACAGTTGATGGGGAAACCTGGACTTGGGAAGACCGTCCAACGGTTACCGCGCCGGGTGTCGACATCATTTCGACCAGGGTGATTTCGCCAATAGCATCACTTGGCGCGACAGACGATGTGCAATATATCGAGCCGGCTTACATTCCTTATTATACGACGATGAGCGGAACGTCGATGGCGGCCCCGCACGCTGCCGGAATCATTGCGTTAATGCTTGACGCCAACCCGCTCCTGTCTGCAAAAGAAGTGAAGGATATTTTGCAGAAAACAGCAACCCCAATGGAAGGATATGAAAACTGGGAAGTTGGAGCAGGTTATATTAATGCTTATAAAGCAGTGCAAGCTTCTTTTTATAAAAAATAATCTGATGAAGGTGCCTTCGATGCCGAATCCGGTATTAAGGCGCTTTCTTGTAATTTGACCATAGGGGGAACACATCCGGCAACTATTGGTCTACAACTTTTGTACGATAGGAGAATACTCCTTCCGGGTTTCAATTTTATAACCTTTGTGGAATATCCACTTTTCCGCCTTTAATAGATAATAAAATTAGTATTTTATTAATTTTGAGAGGAGCACGAAAATGAAACGATGGCTTATTGTTTTTTTTGCGTTAATACTGTTCTTTCCTTCGTTTGCCGGACAGAATAGGGCTGTTCAAGCAAACACGGAACGCACAGCCGTTCTTGATCCGCTTCTTGAAAAAGCAATGGAAACCGAAAGCAGCCTGCAAGTCATTGTCAGCTTTGACGGGGACGGGCCACCGACATCATCGCAGCTTAACCTTTTGAAAGGACTTGGCATTGACACAGGCATCACAATGAAGTCGCTGCCAATCGCTGGTGTGTTGGCTACAAAAGCACAAATCGAAAAATTGGCAACGCACGATCAAGTCCGATCTATTTATTTAAATAAGAAACTTACTTATTTTAACGAAGAAGCTACTGATGTGACGGGTGTTGATAAAGTTAGAACAGATGATTCCTTCCGAAAAGCCAATAACGGGCTGCCTGTTTCCGGAAAAGGAATCGGGGTTGTCATTAATGACAGCGGCGTCGATGGCACGCACAAAGACCATGAACTGGGCAGAAATTTAGTGCAAAACGTCATGGCTTCGACAAACTTGAATAGTCTTGCTCCAGAACTGCTGCCGATTACTTACCAGGAAAACGTTCCGAATACCGATACTAATTCAGGCCATGGAACCCATGTGGCCGGGACGGTCGGGGGAACAGGCGCAATGTCGTCAGGAAAATATGAAGGTGTTGCTCCGGGCGCTGACTTAATCGGTTACGGCTCAGGTGCCGCCCTGTTTATTTTGGATGGAATCGGCGGTTTTGACTATGCGATCACCCATCAGCAGCAATACAATATCCGGGTTATTACAAATTCATGGGGATCTACAGGCGATTTTGATCCGAACGATCCAATTAATATTGCCAGCAAAAAAGCGTACGACCGCGGTATTACAGTCCTTTTTGCCGCCGGAAATGAAGGTCCTGGCGAGAACACGCATAACCCTTATGCAAAAGCGCCTTGGGTTATTTCGGTTGCAGCAGGTGTTAAAGACGGTACGTTAGCCGACTTTTCTTCACGGGGAACAAAAGGAGCTGGCGGAAAGTTTACGATCGACGGCCAGGAATGGACATGGAAGGATGAACCGGCGATCACTGCACCTGGTGTTGATATTATTTCGACACGCGTCATCGCACCGGTATCAAGTCTGTCTGCTGATCAAGATGCTGCAGTGCTCAGTCCGGCCCATTTGCCGTACTACACGCATATGAGCGGAACTTCGATGGCGACTCCGCATGTTGCCGGAATCACCGCGCTCATTCTTGAAGTAAATCCCGAGCTTTCGCCTGCGGAAGTCAAACAAATTTTACAAGAAACAGCTACCAACATGCCGGGCTATGAGTCATGGGAGGCCGGTGCCGGCTATGTCAATGCTTATGCAGCTGTTGACAAAGCCTTCAACGGCAAAGCTTACGGAAAAACCGTCAACATGTTCCAGAAATTTAACAGCAATGTTAACTCATCTACAGAACGGACTGAATTTGAAGTAGATTATAATCCATTGACACTTGTTTCGACCAATCAATACGAATTTACTGTAAAAGAAGGGCTAACAAGCCTTACAGCAAAAGTAGATGGAAAAGGATTGTTGGAAGAAACGGGGAATCCGATTAATCTCGTGTTAATTGCACCTGATGGAACGGAATACAGCTCGGGCGTGAGTTTGTTGTTCCCGCTCTACTACGATCGAACTGTATCTGTCAATTCCCCGGCAGCCGGTACATGGAAAGCTGAAATAAGAGGACTGAGGGGCAACGAAGTGAATCCAGTCGGGGCAGCGCTTCCTGAGACTGTCAAAGGTACTTTGGCATTTACAAAGGTGAGCGGTTTTACCGGATTGAATGACATTAACGCCCATCCGGCTGCGGCGGCGATTCAAATCGGTGTCAACGAAAGATTGTTTGATGGTTACGCAAATGGAGCATTCAAACCAGATTCAGCCTTGATGAGAAAAGAGCTGGCAAAATACCTCGTGATGGGTGCGGAAATCCGCCAGTCGCTGCCAGCCGTGGGACAAAAAACATTTTTTGATGTTGCCAGTGAGGACCTGTCTTTTGTCGAAGCAACCGCTGCAAAAGGTGCCGCGTTTGCGGATAAAAAGCACATCCAAAATGGCGTCATCCTGCCAAAGGCAAGCGGGAAGTTCGCACCAAAGGATGCTGTGACCCGTGCGGAACTTGCCTACTCGTTGGTCCAGAGCCTTGGGTTGCAAAACGAGGCAAAAGCCTTTGAAGGAGACCTGACTGTGCAGTATAAAGACGAAAGAATCGCCATCCAGGATGCGGCGGACATTCCAGCCGAATTAAAAGGATATGTCCAGCTCGCTTTAGACTTAAATATCCTGAATGCCAAGTTCTCCATCTCCCAGGGACCGTACGACTTAAAACCAACCGTCACAGCTACGTTTAGCCCGAAGCAAACCGTAACACGCGGCGATTTTGCCGTGGCAATGACGAGGTATTACAACGCTTTTCTAAAATAAAAAAATAGGAGCCGGCCAGCGTCATATGCTGGCAGGCTCTTTTGATATTTTAAAGGAATTTTCGATATTTTGGGAGAACTATATATCTTATAAAATTGGCAAGGAGGTTGTTGTGAGGTTGGATCCCGAGCATAAGAAAGCGGCAGAGGAAGCAATTAAGTATATGCAAAAGCATTTAGACCAGGACATAACAACTGTTGAACTTGCAACGCATGTGGGCTATAGTACATACCATTTTATCCGGATTTTCAAAGAGATCACCGGAGTAACTCCAAGGCATTATCTTTCCGCCCTGAGAATAGAGTCGGGCAAACAAATTCTCCTCGATTCTTCGGCTTCGAATCTTAAAACCCTGCTAGCAATCGGGTTTCGCAGCATGGGGTCATTTTCTTCCCGTTTCAAGCAGCTCGTCGGCCTGTCACCGAAAGGGTTTCGGCTCGAATCGGAAGCTCTTGTAAACTATGTGAATCAGTATAAACATAAAGAAATAGTCGCACCGGTTGATGTGTCAAACCAGTCCCCTTGTATCCATTGCCATATGCAGGTACCGTCTTCTTTTAAAGGATTAATTTTTGTTGGGTTGTTTCCCCGCCCGATTCCGGATCAACGGCCGGTTGCGGGAACGGCGCTTCATCATACAAAAAGGATTCACAGCTTTGCAAATGTTCCGCCCGGACAATATTATGTTTTAGCTGCCGGTATTCCATGGAGTTTAAATCCGAAAAACTACTTTGTATATGACAAGGCATTGCGGGGAAAATCAGAGCCGGTTACTGTACAGGAAGATTCTATTTTAGAAGTGAATGTGGAACTGAGGGAGCCGTTGCCATATGACCCGCCCATTTTGGTCAATTTGCCGTTGTTGTTATTTGAAAAGGATAACGATGAAGCAAACTAGAAGAATTTTAGCTTACTTATTTCCAATATATTTAGAGTAAGAAAGGGGAGAAAGTATGTTAAATCAAATCGGGGTATTAACGATCCGTGTCAACAACTTAAAAGAAGCGATCACGTTTTATACTGAGGCATTAGGTTTTGAGGTGGCCAGGCATTACGGCGAAAAGCTTGTCAGCCTAAAGCATGATGGACTGCCGCTTGTTTTGGAAGAAACCGGGGGCATTCGCAAATTCGCAGAACAATGTCCTGCCTGGACTCATCGCCAAGAATTTAGACGAGGAGATAGAGGTATTAAAATCTCAAGGCTTTAAATTTTTATTCGATGAACCGAAACCATGCCCACCTGGCCGGTATACGATTATCGAAGATCCAAGCGGCAATCAAATTGAACTGGTTGAGTTTTCAAATTAGGAAACTTTCTTATGGATTGCATTGGTGAATCTTTGATACAGTACCGCTGTCCAATTTTCCACATGAGTTTTGTCCTTCATGCGGGCTATGAAGACCACTTTTCCAATTTTCCGAATGAGATTTGTCCTTCATGCGGGCTATGAAGACCACTTTTCCTATTTTCCAAATGAGATTTGTCCTTCAAGCACGCTATGAAACCCGCCTTTCCTATTTCGAATGAGAATTGTCCTTCATGCGCCATAATAGCATCCACTCTCTTAGCTCATCGACACATCGCTGAGTTAATATAGTCATAATAAATAAGAATGAAAATCTGAGTCTACCACAGCTTTAGAAGCTGTGGTATTTTTAACTAAAAAGTAACAGAACATTGTCTATTTTTGGTATTATTATAGCATAGTTAAGTAAATTTAAAGGAGTGGCAGGGATGGTACCGCAAAGAGTTAGTTTGATCACGATAGGTGCAGTGGATTTGCCGAAATTAAGGGCTTTTTATCAGCGGTTAGGGTGGGAAGAAACGGACATCAGCTCTGATCATTATGCTGTGTTCAAGACGGCTGGGGTTCTGCTCTCATTGTTTCCGATTGGGGATTTGCAAAAAGACGCAGGGGTAGAAATTACTAAACCATCTGCCTCTTATTCTGCTATTACATTCGCAATCAACGTTGACGAACCAGAACAAGTGGACTTGACAATCGAATTAATACGCGAAGCCGGCGGGAAAATCCTTCGCGGACCAAGCGGGGCTGTTTGGGGAGGAAGAACCGCCTATTTCGCTGATCCGGAAAATAATCTCTGGGAATTGGCATGGAATCCCGATTCAGTATTTGACGAGCGCGGAGCAATGATTTCGTTTTAATTTTGCTAAGAAAGGGTCCTTTATGATTCAGTTGCCTGATAGTTTTATTGAAATCATCAAATTTGTACATAAGGAAAGGGGAGCCGAATGGATTCGGAATTTCAACAGTTTGTTCTCTTATTGCGAAAATAGGTGGTCAATGAAAATTCATTCTCCATACGAATTATCCTTTAATTTTGTCGCTCCAGCTGAATCGGCAGATGGAACGGAAATTGTTGCAATTAAATGCGGCTCCCTGCAAATCGCAGGCAGCCGCATTCTCTGGTTCTATGAAACTTTGACACGCCGTCGTCTTTTTCTTATTAAATCCTCCAATGCCCCCGATCCAAACACAACCCCTGACACGATCAGAACAAGGCCGGCAAAATGAGAAGGATAGAGCTGTTCCCCGAGGAACATCGCTGATCCAAGCAATGAAAAAAATGTACTTAAATTGAGAAAAATGGCTGCTTCAGCCGGGCCGGTTTGGCCGATTGCATAGTTGTAGATATAATGTCCAACAGCAGTAGCGAGGATCGCCGAAGCGAAAAATGCACCCCACACATAAGCAGGTGCCCCACCTAGTGATTTAAGACCATCACGCTCTATCACGATACTGAGCAAAAAGAGAATGAAGGACCCAATTATAAGCATATACCCGGTCAAAAGGCGCGGATCCAAGGTTGCAGAAGCCTTTTTAATTAAAATAAAGCTCATACCCTGAGCTAAAATCGATAGAAACACATAAAAATCACCAAGATTAATATCGCCTATTTCTTTATTACCAGCAAGTACGGTACAGCTTATTCCAATCCCGCCCAGCACAAATCCAATCAGTTGGAGACGTGTTGGAAATCTCTTTAAAAAGATCAACGCAAAGCAGGCGGTAAGAAGCGGACCAAGTCCTAGAATTAATCCTCCGTTTGTAGCCGTGGTTCTTGCCAGGCCTGTCGCTAAAAATAAATGATGGGCAACAACATTCAATAAACCTCCGACAATGATATACCCAAGCTCCTGCCGCGACGGCTTACGTATTTTCTTGGAGATTGCCAGAATCAACAATACGCATACTCCAGCAGTGAAAATTCGCAACGCTGTAATCGTCACGGGCATAAAATGCTCGACAAGAATCTTAAGTACCGACACATTTAGTCCCCAAATTAGCATAACACCAGTCAGAACTAAATAAATCTGATAGTTTTTCAAGCTGTCATCTTCTTTCTGTGCAAAAGGGAGCTATCCTTTAAAATTATCTTCCTATTATAATATTTTCCAGTCAGATACTCAAAGGATAATGACCTGAGCATGTATGGGAAATCGACATCGTGAATATACATGGGGTGACTATTTGTTTTAAGGAGGGGAGCGGTTGTGCACGAAGTTAATCAGGAAATCGAGCGAATTATCCGTGTGTTGAAAGAGGATCAAATCGAGGACGGATCCTGGCGATATCCTTTTGAGACAGGAATCATTACAGATGCATACATGATCATCCTGCTTAGGTCATTAAAAATCGATAACGAGGAAGAGCTGATAAAAGCCCTTGTTAAGCGAATTGAACGGAAACAGGAACAAAGCGGAGCGTGGAAGCTGTTTAAAGATGAACAGGGAAATGGCAATCTTTCTTTGACGATTGAGGCTTACTACGCACTGCTTTATTCGGGCTATCGAAATGATCATGACCAAACCATGCTTTCAGCACGAAAATTTATTTATGAAAATGGCGGATTAAAGAAAGCAGGAATGTATACAAAAATTATGCTCGCGACAACAGGACAATACCGTTGGCCCGCTTTTTTCCCCATTCCGCTTGAGATTGTACTGCTCCCGGCTTCTTTCCCGATAAATAAATTCGACATTTCGGTGTTTGGCAGGGCCAATCTGGTGCCGATTCTCCTTCTTGCAAATGCAAAGTATCAACGGAAAACAAGGAAGAGCCCCAATCTGGAAAGTTTATATTTTCGAATTAACAATGAAGATGACTGGGAGGAATTTCAATCACGGGAGTGGCGGGTTTGCTATTCTTCTTTAAAAAATGCGATAAACAACTTATTAAGTTTCCCCGCCCAGCTCCATAAACAGGCACTGAAGCAGACGGAAAGTTTTATGCTGGAACGGATTGAACCTGATGGAACACTGTTAAGCTATTTCAGCTCAACCTTCTATATGATTTTTGCTCTTCTCGCCCTCGGTTATTCGAAAAACGACCGGATCATCAAAAAAGCTGTAAACGGATTGAAAAAGATGGCGTGTCGTATTGATGATGATATACATATCCAATATACGACTGCAAGCGTCTGGAATACATCACTAATCGGTTATGCATTGCAAGAAGCGGGCCTGTCGCAGCAAGACGAAAGTGTGACCCGGGCAAACCGCTACCTGCTCTCGCGCCAGCATCATAAATATGGCGACTGGCGCATTTATAATCCAAATGCCAGGCCAGGAGGCTGGGGTTTTTCCGATGTGAATACAATCAATCCTGATATTGATGATACAACTGCATCGCTTCGGGCCCTATATGACTCTACTAAACGAGACCAGACTGCAAGAAACTCGTGGCAGAAGGGGCTTGACTGGACATTGACGATGCAAAATGATGACGGGGGCTGGGCGGCTTTTGAAAGAAACGTTGATAAAAAGCTGCTTCATTTGCTGCCGGTTCAGGGCGCGGAATTTATTTTAACCGACCCGTCAACGCCCGATTTAACAGGAAGAACCCTTGAATTTCTCGGCCGTTACGTCAGCCTCAACAGCCCTGAACTAACAGCAGGACGCGCAATAAATTGGCTATTAAACAATCAAAGACTCGATGGATCGTGGTATGGAAGGTGGGGCATCTGCTATATTTACGGGACGTGGGCAGCGGTTACCGGCTTAGTGTCAGCCGGAGTTCCAAACGGACATCAGGCGATCAAAAAAGCAGAACGCTGGCTGATCAGTATCCAAAATGAGGACGGAGGCTGGGGAGAATCGTGCAACAGCGACATTCAGAAGAAATATGTGCCACTCGGTACAAGCACGCTTACCCATACAGCATGGGCCGCGGATGCACTCCTGTCCATTTCAGACGAGGAGATACCTGAAATCAAAAAAGCGATCGCTTATCTGACGCGTGAAGGAAACAAACAGGACTGGACCATTCATTATCCAACCGGACAGGGAATGGCCTCATTTTTCTATATTCACTATCACAGCTACAAATATATCTGGCCGCTGCTGACATTGAGTAAGTATAGAAACAAATTCATATCTTCGTTATCTTGATTAAAAGGTTTTTATATTTTTCTTGGTTTTATTGGGAAATAAAATTCTGAAACAAGCTTGGGATGAATGAGTTAAATTATGTTATAACGGCCGCACGTTTAACGTGAGGCCGTTTCTTCATCCTGAGAGTGACCAATTTATCCGCAAAAAATCTATTATATCCGCGAAAGCACTATTGGGACAAGCCGGACTTACTTCTGCTACGCCTCAAGTCTGATGTGAAAATAAAGCTGAGGCTCGTTATAGAAGGTTTGGGATAAAGGTAAGATGAAATCAAGAAAGGAGGAAACGGAAAATGAAAAAATTCGGTTTGCTTTTAATAGGAGGAATTGCAGCGCTGGTGCTGATCTCGCAACTCGGTCCAATGATCGGTTTGGCGGTGAGTCTGCTCGTCCTGTATCTCGTCGTCAAGCAGTTTATAAAGACGGAATCGACGTGGGCGAAGATCGGCTGGGCTGCGATCGGTTTTATGGCGCTGATGGCATCAGCTTCAAATGTTCCAGCCATCCTTGGAGTTGCCGCAGCTTATATCCTCTATGTTGTCTACAAAAAATGGAACGGCGCGAAAGTGACTTTTAAAGAAGAGAAGGATCCGTTCGTTAACTTTGAAAAAGAGTGGTCCAACCTAAAAAATTATTAAGAAGAGAAGGAGCGTTTGATCATGACAAACCTATTTACCCGGATCAAAAATACAATCGCCGCTGATTTACATGAGGCATTAGACCAGAAGGAACAAAAAAATCCAATTGCCATGCTCAATCAACATTTACGCGAATATGAGCAGGAAACCGAGAAAGTTCGCAAGCTGCTTGAAAGGCAATTTCGCTTAAAGGAACAGTTTACCCGTGAATACCATCAGGCGCGCGAGCTTGCGGCAAAAAGAAAGCGTCAGGCGGAGATAGCCTTAAAGGCAGAGGAAACCGAGCTGTATGAATTCGCTTCACAAGAGCAGCGCCAATACGAGGAGCGTGCAGCACGCCTTGACGAAGCGTTGCAAAATGCTGACGGCCAACTTGCCGAGCTGGAACGAAAATACGAAGAAATGAATCATAAGCTAAAGGATATGAACATTCGCCGCATGGAGCTGATGGGCCGGGAAAACGTCACGCGTGCTAATTACCGAATGAACCAGGTTCTTGATAATACCGCTTATTCGAACCAAGCTTATTCCCGCTTTCAAGAAATTGAAACGTATCTTGACCGTTTGGAGCACCAGGTAAACAGTTCTTATTACCGGAGCACGATCGATGCCCGGATTGCCAAACTTGAAAAAGATGTGAAAAAAGAAGAAACCCATTCTATTTCGTGACAGAAACATGGTATTCTTAAAAGGCGTAGGCTTTCTGCGCCTTTTTGCACTTATCATCCAGTCTATCATCCTATTTTTTAAACGCCGCAGGAAGGGAGGAAATGCCTGTGCTCGATAAAATCAAAAGTGATTATATTAGCTGGTTCCTATTAATCGGCTGTATATTGCTTCTTCTTGAAGTGACATTCTTTAATAAAGGGCTTATCTTTTCCCTTCTTGTGGCTGTTGGCATGATTTATTTCGGGCGCAAAGCAATGCCAGGGTCTTTTGGGAAAATCCTGTTTTGGAGCGGTATTATTTTTTTCTGTGCCAGCATTATTGGCATGATGACATTCAGGTTCTTCCTGCTCGCGATTCTTGTCCACTTTGTCATTCAATACTCGCAGTCAAAACGAAAGCCGGAACATATCAATCCAGTGTTAAAAGAGCCGGTCCTGCATAAAAGCGAGGAAGATGTGATCAGAAAAAAGCCGCTTTTTGATAATGTCCTGTTTGGCCAGCATAAAACACCCGAGCGTGTATATGAATGGAATGATATTAATATCCAGGCAGGGTTTGGCGATACAGTCATTGATTTAAGCTATACCGTTCTGCCTCCTGGAGAAACCGTTGTTTTTATTCGCAACTTTATCGGCAATGTCCAGATCCTGGTACCATATGATCTGGAGGTCAGCATTCATCACTCGGTCGTTGCCGGTTCAATAAAAGTCTTCAATTTTCAGGAACCAAAAGCGTTCAACCGTACATTCCAGCTCCAGACACCAGGATACGAAACGCAAGAACAGAAGATTAAGATATTCACCTCATTGATCGTTGGAGATATTGAGGTGAAAAGGGTATGAGTACAGTACAGCGCCAAATCCTCTGGGGAACTGTTGTCGCTTTAATTGTTTTTTTATTGTCCACAGCTGCTTTTTTGGCCGCATACCCTTTAGCTGATTGGTCGGAGCTGTGGAAGCGTGAGTTGATGGATATTCCGTTTATTGTATTTCTGCCAAGTGTCAGTGCGGCAATCGGCATCATTTTTGGGTTTGCGTCAGGCTTTACAAGGCGCAAGCAGCTGCAGGTAATCGAAGACTATCTTCGCCAGCTTGAAGAGGGGCGGCAATTAGACATTAGCGGAGCCGAAAACGATCCGGACCTGTCCGCGATTACAAGCAGAATTGCAAAAGTCCAAAAGCAAATCGCGGAACAGACAAAGCTTTCACAGAGGCTGGCTACCGAAAAAGCCGAGGACCAGGAGACAAGAATTCAGGAAATTATTTCTCAGGAACGAAACCGGCTGGCCAGGGAGCTCCATGATTCTGTCAGCCAGCAATTATTTGCGGCTTCAATGCTGATGTCCGCGATCAATGAGGCGAAACCAGGCTCAGATGATCGTGAAACAAAACAGTTGAAAATTGTCGAAGAAATGATTCACCAGTCCCAGCTTGAAATGAGGGCTCTTCTTCTCCATCTCCGCCCTGCTGCCTTGAAGGGAAAATCTCTTCAGGAAGGAATTGCCGAGCTGCTTATTGAATTATCACAAAAGGTAACGATGGAGATCGTCTGGAAGGTAGAGGAATTTCCACTCGATAAAGGGGTGGAGGACCATCTGTTTCGGATTTTACAAGAAAGTGCATCCAACACACTTCGCCATTCAAAAGCAACAAAGCTTGAAGTTCTGCTTATTAAAAGGGATGAGTTTATCATTTTGCGAATATCCGATGATGGCATCGGTTTTGATGTAGAAGAAGAAAAAGCCGGTTCATACGGGCTGCAAAACATGTATGAGCGGGCATTGGAAATAGGTGCAACCCTTAAAATAGTGAGCATAAAAAATAAAGGAACACGTCTCGAAGTAAAAGTTCCGATAATGAGTGAAGGTGAAATCGATGATTAAAGTATTGTTTGTTGACGATCACGAAATGGTCCGAATCGGGGTTTCCTCGTATTTGTCTGCCCAGCCTGACATCGATGTCATAGGAGAAGCGGATAATGGCCGGACCGGGGTTGAGCTCGCACTTCAGCTCCGCCCTGATATCATTTTAATGGATCTTGTCATGAAGGAAATGGACGGAATTGAAGCGACAAGAAAAATCATCGAAAGTTGGCCGGATGCGAAAATCATTATTGTAACAAGCTTTCTTGACGATGAAAAGGTCTATCCTGCTCTCGAGGCAGGTGCAACCAGTTATATGCTGAAAACATCAAAGGCAAGTGAAATAGCCAATGCTGTCCGCGCAACCTATCACGGCCAACCAGTACTGGAGCCGGAAGTCACGGGCAAAATGATGATGAAGATGCGAAAGCAAAACCAGCATGCTCCACATGAGGAGCTGACAGCCCGGGAAATGGAAATATTGTTATTGATGGCAGAGGGAAAGTCAAACCAGGAAATGGCGGATGAATTATTTATCGCACTCAAGACCGTTAAAACGCACGTCAGCAATATTTTAAGCAAGCTCCAGGTCCAGGACAGAACCCAGGCCGTTATTTATGCTTTTAAACATTCACTCGTCAAGTAAACGGTATTTTAAATTGTTCAAAAAAAAAATCGCCTCCCTCCTTTCGGAGAAAAGGCGATTTTTTTTCTAAGAATTAACGTACACCCTTCATATAATCTTGAATTTTCGGAGAAAGAATTAATAGAATGGCTCCAAGCAAAATTGCGACCGCTCCGATTGCTCCAAAATAAATGATTTCGGTATCCGGGCGGTATAATTTAACGATTTGTGCGTTAATGGCCTGTGCCGATGCGTTTGACAGGAACCATAAACTCATCGTTTGAGCCGAAAAAGCAGCTGGTGCCAATTTCGTAGTCGCAGACAATCCGACAGGTGACAGCAGCAATTCCCCGAGTACGACCAGGAAGAAGCTGAGCACAAGCCAGAGTGGGCTTACGAGTGTTTCAGTTCCATTCATGGCTGCAGGAATGATCATGACGAGGAACGAAAGCCCTGCAAAAAATAAACCATAAGCAAACTTTTTAGAAGTGGATGGCTGCCTATTGCCAAGCTTCACCCACAGCCATGCAAACACCGGTGCTAAAAAGATGATAAATAACGGGTTTAAATACTGGAACCAGGAAGGTGTAATATCCATTCCAGCAAAAGATAGCTGTGTCCGATTGTCAGCGTACAAAGCCAGAATAATTGAGCCCTGTTCCTGAATAGCCCAAAAGATCATTGCAGCAATAAACAAAGGAATGTAAGCAATGATGCGTGATCGCTCTACCTCGGTTGTCTTTGGACTGTTATACATCACCATAAAGTATAGGGTTGGAATAATGATTCCGAGAATACTGATCAGGAATACAAATCGTTCAATATTTAAGAGACCTGTTTGAATAGAGATAGCACCTAAAATGATAATGATTGCCGTGCTAATTCCAATAATACCAAATACCTTTTTTCTTTCTTCCTTTGTTAATGGGTTTGGAACATGCGTACCTGCTAAACCAAGGTTTTTCTTTTTAGTTACAACAAAAGTGATCAGTCCGAGCAGCATACCGATTGCAGCAAGGCTAAAACCAAGATGATAATTATACTCTTGTCCGACTGTACCAACAATCAGTGGTGCAAGAAAGCCACCTAAGTTAATGCCCATGTAAAAAATGCTGAAACCTGAATCACGGCGGGTATCCTCATCGCTATATAAATCACCGACAACACTGGAAACGTTGGGCTTTAATAGGCCTGTCCCAATTACGATTAAGGCCATGGATATGAATAATGCTGTAACACCGGCTGGTAAAGCCAGGACGATGTGGCCGAACATGATCAAAATACCGCCAAAAAACACGGTTTTGGATGTCCCCAACAGCCGGTCCGCGATCCAGCCGCCGATAATACCAGACATATAGACGAGTGATCCATAAATCGCCATAATTGAAGCGGCAGTAGTTTGGTCAAGCCCCAATCCACCTTCTGACACTTCATAGTACATATAATAAAGTAGAATTGCTCTCATCCCATAGTAAGAAAAACGCTCCCAGAATTCTGTGAAAAAGAGAGTGAATAATCCTTTAGGATGTCCGAAAAAACCTTTTTGCGGAATACTTTGGATTCTTGCGTTTTTATCCATAGTTGACATAATATAACCTCCTATTTCCTCATACTATAATACTACTAATAAATTTATATTGTCAAAAGATTGCCATAAACATAAAAGAAGAGTAACAAACTTCCTGTATTAAAGATTTTTACCGATATATAAAAATATTTGGCCAACTTGTCTCATACCTTTATAAAAGGGTTATCCTTACAGCGTTTAAACATGTATCCGCGCAAGGGATATATACGGGGAGAGACAATATGAATAAGTTTCTTAAAGGAACACTATTATTAATTGGTGCGGCGTTTTTGGGAGAGTGCATTGAATTTATTGTCAATATGGTGCTTGCAAATGAACTTGGGGAGAGAGGGATGGGCCTGTACATGTCCATTTTGCCTTCTGTTTTTTTTATTGTGCTGCTTGCAAGCCTTGAATTGCCAATTTCTATTTCAAAGTTTGTTGCCGAGAAGGATGAGAGATTCCACCGCAGTATGCTTCAGCATGCCATTGAGATCACGATTATTTTTACTGCAGTTTCTTTATTGGCAGCGGCGGTTATCATCCCGAACGTTCCGGTTTTCGATAAATATCATCCAATATTCAAGTGGGCGGTGCTGTTGTTAATTCCGATGGTGTCCTTTTCATCGATTGCCAGAGGATTTTTTATGGGCAAGCACCAAATGGGAAAAATCGCCCTATCTAATTTTTTAAGAAAGCTGTTACAGCTCGGGATGCTGGTCGTCGTCTATCAGATTTTTGATTTTAACCTTGATACAGCCGTGCTGATCGCTTTCTGTACGCTTGTCGGCAGTGAATTCGTCGTTTTTTTATACTTAATTCATATTTTTATCGTTCAATTTATGCAGCTAAAGAAAAGGCCGTATAACACGCTCAACAGGAGTACCGTTCTGCAAAGCCTGATGGAAGTGTCGATTCCAACAACCGGAATGCGCGTCTTTCATGCATTTACACATGCGGTCCAGCCGTTCTTAATCAAGGCAGCCCTTGTACGTTCCGGTATATCGGAGCCTCTGGCCACCGAGCATTTCGGAATGCTTGCAGGGGTGGCAATGACAATTGGCTTTTTCCCGGCGTTCATCGCCCATTCCCTGCTTATTATGCTGATACCGACTGTCTCAAAAGCCTATTCGCGGAATGAGACAAGCAAGCTGCAAAGGCTTCTGCAAAAAGTTCTGACAGCGACATTCATTTACGGGGTTCCTTCAGTGGTTGTATTTTATATTTTTGCCGAACCGCTGACGAATTTGTTTTTTCATTCACCTGTCGCGGCAAGCTACTTGCAAATGCTCTGGCCGTACTTTCTCTTTCACTTTTTTGTCACGCCGATGCAGGCATATTTGATTGGCCTTGGCTTGATCAAGGATGCTTTCATTCATGTGGTCTGGTCAACATGTATTTCATACGGACTCATTTTTTTGCTCGGTTCGCTTCATGAACTGCAGATGGGCGGGGTGATCATCGGGATGAATACGGGTGCGATTTTACTGACATTCATGCATTACTTAACAATCGTTAAAAAACTAAATATCTCATGGTCATTAAAATTATCGAAGCAGAGCGTTTTAAAATAACGAAGGTTTTTCTCTCACTTTAGCGAATTATAAAAGAAAAATGTTCCGCGTGTTTTTTGATTTGCGGAATGGATTACAGCGGGAGAATGTTAAATAACGGTGTAGGGGTTGATGAATTCCTTTCGTTTATTTATATAGAGAAAGTTTTTGAGGGGAGAAGTGTCAATGAACCGGGAGATCTACTTTGAAAATGAAATTTGTGAGCACGGGGCGTCAGTCTTTCATTATATATATTCGTTGGTCAGGCATAAAGAGCTGGCAGAGGATTTGTACCAGGAGGTTCTTTTGTCCGCCTACCTTGCCCTCGGACAATTTGAACAAAAAGCCAAGCTGAAAAGCTGGATGTACACGATTGCCCTTAATAAATGCCGGGATTACTGGAGAAAAGAGAAAGGAAGGCAGCGGTTTTGGCAGGAAAATGCCTGCATCTATTGCAATGATTATGAAGCAGGTTTATTAACTGAAGAATATGTCATTAAAAAACAAGCTGACGAGGCCATGCAAGCATCGATCAAGGAGCTCCCAGCCCGATATCAAGACCCGCTCCTCCTTTTTTATTTTAAAGGCTGTTCGTTAGCAGAAATTTCCCGTGAAACCGGGCTTCCGTTATCTACAGTCAAAACAAGGATGAAAAGGGGAAAAGAGCAACTGCGCCCGAAACTGAAAATGCTGGCAGTCCAATAGAAGCTTTCGGGCTGTCCGCCAGCCATAATAAAATGATCTCAATTCTCGCTTAGTTCTTCTTTTTTTCGGTTTTCTGCAATTTCGATATCCTTTTTAAACCTTTTTTCGATGTGATGCTTGTTTCCGTATAAAATGATATCATCGCCGGGCTGGAGCTCTTCTTTACTGCAATGATTCCGCATGATTTTAATTTCACCTCTTTGAATAAACAAAATCATAATATCGTCATCAGGGTCAAGGATATCATCGATCTTTTTTTGGGCAGCAGGTGAGTCCTCATAAAGGGCGAGCTCAAAAATTTGGTCATCCTCGTTTGTTAAAAGCACTTCTTGAATGGGAAGCTCTGATATATGGTAATGTTCTTCTAAATCATGTTCAAATATCCTTTCCAGTTTTCTTTGCAGCAAAGGTATTCTTAAAATAAAGTAAATAAAAATGAGGACACCAACTACATAAGCAGCTTCCATCGCGTAAAAATTATCGGATAAAATATTGCTGATCGTTGAAATGATTACCGCCAGTGAAAAGACGCCGAAGAGAATTAAAAAAGTACTAAGCTTTCTCCTGATCGGATGGTCAATAATCAGTTCCGATTCCCCAGTCGTAAAGCCTGTTGCGGTTAGCATCGATATAACCTGGAACCTTGCGACTCTGGGCTTAAGGCCGGTGAGAATAAATAATGTAACGTTGATTTCAATAACGGCAAGAATAATCGCGATATAAATTAAAATAAAGAGGAAGCCCACTTATGATCACCCTTCTTTTTTCTATTAATGAATTAAAATCACTTAAATAAAAGAACCCGAGGAGACCTTGCCCGCTCAGGTTCTTTTTGTATGAAATTCTACTGTTGCCATCCGATCCGACAAACAAGTGCTCCGACGACAAACTCGGCATTATTGTTATCGTGACTGCTTCACTTCGTTGTAATAATTAACAGAGTACATCGCACCTTCACTGACCATCTTATTGTCTTCAATATCCTCCGGATCGGGGTGTCCTGCTTTTTCTAATGGAGGCAGAGCGTCCTGCTGCTGCTTTCCTGGCATGAATTTTTTTCTTAATTTTGTAGAATAGAACTCAATTTTATTTAAATTAGGTTTTAAAGCGAGCCATAATGCTGTGATGCCAACACCAAGCAACACGTAAGATTTAACCGAATTAGACTGGATCATGTTTCCGTTCCTCCCTGTCGTTTTTAATAAAGTTAACATCTAAGGAGTTTTTTTCTTTAAGGTATCCCGCCTTATTGAATAATATGTACCCGTTTTTATAACAGGAGAAACACAATCGAAAAATTTTTATTTTTCATTATATGGGTGATATTGCTGTCAAGGCTAAAAAAAGTATCCTGAATCGAAAGAATGGAAATTTTGAGAGAGTCTACTAGTTTCAGCATTGATCAGAAGGGGAAGAAGGTTAATAATGGAAGTGGATTTTGGGGAGGAGAAAATATGGAGCATGTATTCCGGCACCATAATTGGAAGTGGTACCAGCTAAAAAACGAAGAAGCTGATCTGGTGCACGAAATTACCCAGGATTATCAGCCTTGCGATGACTGGTTGCAAGGCATTAAAGAAAAAAAATCAAATTTATTACAAATTGATGTAACCAAATTAAATAAGGAATTTTTAAGAGGTTCGATTGTTTATCAGCAAAATGTCGAAGATAAAGAAGACCATCATCTTTTCCATTTTTACGTTACAAGAGAATTTTTTATTACAGTCGGCCTCGACTTTGAGATTCTGAAATCGGCAAACGTCCCGGCAATGCTCGATCAGATGGAAAGGGCAACTTCTCCTATTGAAGGTTTTTCCGTTTTGCTGGCCGAAATTTTAAATAATTTTCTAAGAAGAATTGACGAATTTGAAATGAGACTGCGGAAATTAATGTGGAGAATTCAGGAGAATAACAATACAAGCATATTGGATAATATCTATAACAGCCGGCACGAATTGTTGATCAGGAAAAACCTGATGATGCCGATTATGGAGATTCAAATGGGCCTTGAGGAAACCTTTAGTGGCAGCCTTATTGAAGGTCCTGAATATCAGCGCTTGAGCAAGAGGCTGAAAAGGGGATTGCGGTTAGTCAGCGAATATCAGCAGGAGATTGATACAATGATTAATCTTGAGGAAGTCGTTTCCACGCACAGGGGAAATGAAATTATGAAAACATTGACTGTATTTACCGTTCTTTTTACACCATTAATGGCATTGGGAGCGCTATGGGGGATGAATTTTGAATTTATGCCCGAGCTTAAATGGAAATTTGGATATTTATATGCCATTATTTTAATCGTTGTATCGACCGTGGCCATTTATCTCTATTTAAGATTAAAAGGATGGATGGGAGACATATTGACACCAAAAGAAAAGGACTCATTTTTCAAATAGGATATTCCAAACAGCCCTGTCGATAAACGGCAGGGCTGTTTTTGATAGCTTCCTTAGTGAGATGCGGAATGTTCTTACCGTCATCGAGCATGCTATCCATTCATTCGGGCCCGTTTTTTCGTATTTAGTTGATCCAGCATGTCCGCAAGAGTCGCTGCATGGATGTCAGCCTTCAGTGCTGACTTGTCCTTAATTGTAAAGCCTGCGGACACGATAATTAGATGGCGGTGCTGTTCCTTCAACCATTGAATCGTCTGGAGCATTTCAGGAAGCTTTTCTTCTGCAGGCGGGGTGAACCCCAAGTATTTTAATTTCTTTTTTTGGATAAAAGCGAGCAGCTCTTCTTTCGGCAGTGAAAGCCCCAAATTATAAACTTTCCAGCGATTAATTGTCAAAACATCCGCTACGATTTGAAGCGGGAACAACTGCTCTTCATTTCCAATCGAAGTCAAAACAATGTTCTCACGAGTATCAGCGACGTCAGGCATAAATTGATCAAGAGCTTTATGCATGATATTTTTTGTTAATTCTTCGGCAATCCTTAACTCTGAGGTGGCAATTTCACCACGTTTATACTGGGTATAAAGCTTGGTGATCGAACTGTAAATAATCTTCGAGTAAATCTCTTCAATTCTCATCCCGTCAATAATCGTCTGAAAAAGCTCAAGTGCCTGTTTGCTATCTCCGTTTTTCAAGGCTTCTACATAAGAATCAAAGTTTTTGCAAGGATCATATTCTGACCACTCGACCAAATTGCTGACGGTGATCGAGTAATTGGCTGGAAGCTCGACAGGTTCAAGTTGATCAAACATTTTAACAACCGGCAATGTTGGATTGGCTTCTTTTATTAACACAATTTTGGCTTCTTTATTGTTTGATAATTTAACGACTGATTCTGCCGGATAGATTTTCAGCAATTCGATAAATTGAACTAAACACTCTTTTTCAAATTTAGAAACATCACTGATCAAAAACTGAATAGCTTGCGCAGCATGAAACGGTTCCCTGTAAGGCCTTTTTAAAGTGAGAGCAGAGTAGACATCGACGATCATCAATATTTTCAGCTCCAATGAAAGCTGTTCACCGGTTTTCCCCTCCGGATATCCTGAACCATCAATTCGTTCATGGTGGGACTTTGCCAGCATTGCTACAGCTTCATTGAATCCCAGGTTTTTTAATATTTTGTACCCTTCAATTGCATGATTTTGGACGATCTGAAACTCTTCAATTGTTAACTTTGTTTCTTTCTGCAAAATATCTCTCGGCACATTAATTTTTCCGATATCATGAAGGATGTAACCGATCGCCAATTCTTCCAGGTTTTGAACTTCCATTTTGCGGGCGAGTAAAATACCCATCACAAACACGTCGAATGAATGATAATAGCTGTATGCATCCCAGTTTCGTAACGCTGCCAGCAAGCTCTCGATTTTCTCATCCATTAAAGTAGAGACAAATAAGTCTTCTACAAACATCAAGTCTTCCAATTCATATAAAAGCTTTCCGTAACGATACTCGTTCGCAAAATGCGTCAAGTTAGTAAAAAAGGTTTCTTTTATAAATTGAATTTGAAAGCTGTTTAACCGGGATGATTTTCCCTGGCCAGAGTCAGTCAATATCCCGCTTTTAATAGCGATCTGTTTTAAGCCGAGCGACTTTAGCTTCGTAATAAGCTGTTCATTTAACAGCGTGTCTCTTTTGATAACGAGTGTATTTTCCTGATAGATATCCTTTTCGAGAATATCCCCGCTTTTGACCATGTCGATGTCTTTTAAAATCATTTACTTTCCCTCCAACCTTTCACCCTGGATCGAACTAAGAACTGGTTCTGAAATTATGCTGCAAACTGGATAGATACAATTACCTTTTATCCTTATTAATTCTTTGATATTTTCTGGACACACTCATCGGGCTTCGGCCCAGATGTTTGCCTATCGTTTCAAAGGAATGCCCCTTTGAGATGAGACATAACATTTGCTGAATCTCTTTGGTTGTCCACTTTTTGTAGGAGACAAAATTCTCGTTTTTTTTTTCGTTCATTCTCAACCCACTTGGGCTCGGGTAAGATCGCGTGTGCGTCTATTTTTTGAAAATTGATTTTCGATTTGTGTTCGCTTGCCCATTCCCAAAAATCCTCAGGGTTAATAAACGTAAACTTTCTCGTTGTCCTTGTGATTTTTACACTGCTTTTTAAATGGTGATTATCAATCCAGTTTTTAACTGTGTTCGGATCAACATGGAGATGCTTGGCCAGTTCATTCATTGTAAGCATCCCTGTATGCGATTTCGTCTGCGAGATTCCCAACCTTTTCATTTTCGCAATAACTGCTTTTTCGGTCCTCCTTAACTGATTGGCGATAACAGGTACTTTTTTATTTCCGACACTCACCTTTAGATAATCCACTTCCTCTGTAGTCCATCGTTTGTATAACATTTTTCCATGCACCTTACTTTACCTTTACTATTAAGATAAGATGAACACTTTAAGCTAAGTATTGTACTGTATGGCCGGTCTGGGAGTTTATCATATTGAAAGACTTGCTTCAGTATTCAAAGGTGTGGAAAATGAGAGTATGGCTTAAATACTGAAACAATTGTTCAATAGCAAACTGAAATTGGGTACGCCGAGATAAATTCTGCCGGTAAGCGCATACTTTTGCTGGTAATTGCGCTATCGCAAATTCCTGTGAGGCTTGAACAGTACAATTGTTGTTTATATAGCATGAAAAATATGCTGTTTACATCTTTAGCTTATCGTTCGCCCCCCGAGCTATAAAAATAAACCTATTTGCAATAAACAGGTTTAAGAAACCTAAAGCAGCTGGCTGACCTGGCAATGTTCCTGCGTTAGTCCCTGTAGCTTTGCGTCACCACTTTTCAGTGATTTTGCCTTTATAGAGGTAGTAATAGTTATCACATATGCCATTCTAAACCAATATGTGCGGAAATTCGACAGCATTTTACGCAATGGAATGGCATATGTGGTAAACAGAAAAGTCGTTAACAAAGAAAAAAGTTATTTCTAAAAAATATTAAAAGTGGGAAATTGCTACATTTCTATCAAAAGTCTTTTTGTTTTTTTAAAGAATCCAACTTTTGTAGGCCTTTTATCCTATAAAGAACGAATTATATATGTTTTTTCGATATATTAGTAACTGTATTTTTTAAAACAATAAATTTTAAATTTTCTATTTACTTTTTATTTACCATCTCATAAAAAGGAACAATTTCTGTGCCCTTTTAATTTGGAGCCATTCGATAATCATACTGTTAAATCATCAGGGACTGTGATGCTTTGCATTATTGTTTTTAATGGGAAAATATAAAGCGTTAAGCCGTTCAAGTCCTGGATAGTGCTAAATGAGAGTTTGCGATATAAAAAGGTTTTGAAGAGGTGCTTTTTCATGATGGAGCGCAAAAGTGGGTGAGCTATAAATGGGGAGCGAAGATGGGAGAAGGTTATTGTTATGAAGCTCTGGATTATGCCGATTCCTTTTTGGGGATTTTACAAGGGAAGCTAAAATTATAAAAAAGCGCCAGTCCGGGATTGTTCTTTCATTTTCGAAAAGGGAGAGGGGCATCATTTTTTGGGGTTCATTGTCCCATGAAGTCATCTTCTATTTTAACAGATTACAGGGCATGGCGATAGCAGAAAAATAATTTCACAAAAAGAAAGAAGGACATACCCATTATTGGTTAGCCTTTTCATTAAGAATTAAAACCTGAGGCATTAAAAAAGGTGCAAACCACTGGTTCTGCACCTTTTTTAAGTCCTATAGAGGACTAAACTGTAAAGATAGATTTCCTGCGGGGCCAATCGATTCTAAATATATCGATTAAAGGCGAGCGTGCCTTTGGCCAGCTCAGCAAATCCCTCTTTACGAGCAATGCCAATTCCGGACATCGAAGTCGCTGTTACGGTTTTCATCGTTAACCAGTCCCTTCTGTTTTGGTATTGGCCTTGCATTATATATTTACCACCCCGGTTTTTTAAAAAACGTTTATATACGCATAAAAATATGGTAACAGAGGAATTTTAAGAGCGATTATAATGGCTTTGATCTTTCTTTTAAGATGTCCCTTATTTCAACAAGCAGCTCCTCTTGTCTGTCGGCAACCACTTCAGGCGCCTTTTCTTCCTCTTTTTTCTTAAAACGTCCAATTAAGCGAACCATGATAAAAATCGAAAAGGCAATAATCATAAAATCTGCAATTGTTTGAATAAACGAACCGATCATGACATCATCCGCTCCGTTCGGCAAAGGAAATACAAGCTTTGAAAAATTAATTCCGCCGATTAGCAAACCAACTAATGGCATAATAATATCTTTTACAAGGGAAGTAACTATTTTTCCAAAAGCAGTGCCGATGACAACCCCGGTTGCGAGGTCAATGACATTCCCTTTTATCGCAAATTTCTTAAATTCATTCCACAAACAAAACCCTCCCTGCAGACATTCAATATAATGCTACTTTACCATAATCGTTGTTTCGGCAGACATTCCTTATTGTGGATGCTACAAGGGTATTTTCTGGCAGACAAAACTATCCGTTGACATGTACGGTCTTTTTATCTATATTTACAATGACAACTCGATAATCCCGTGCTCAGGCGGGAGAGGTTCATAGCATGCAACCCTCTATAAAAAACTATCGCTTTAAAAGTTTAAGCCCGGTTAAAGATGCGGCCTCTCTTTACGTGAATGCGGATTATGATAAGGGAGGCTTTTGCTTATGCCTGGAAGAAAAAATGAAGAATTAACAGAGATTACTTTGCTCGGAAATCAAGGGACAAAATATGTATTTGAATATGCGCCTGAAATACTTGAGTCATTTGACAATAAGCATCCAAACCGTGATTATTTTGTAAAATTTAATTGCCCGGAGTTTACAAGCTTATGCCCGATCACAGGCCAGCCTGACTTCGCGACCATTTATATCAGCTATATACCCGACAAAAAAATGGTCGAAAGCAAATCGCTGAAGCTGTACTTGTTCAGCTTCCGCAATCATGGCGATTTCCATGAAGATTGCATGAACATCATCATGAATGACTTAATCGAGTTAATGGATCCGCGATACATCGAAGTGTGGGGAAAATTCACACCACGGGGCGGCATCTCCATCGACCCTTACACAAACTACGGAAAGCCCGGCACAAAGTATGAGCAGATGGCTGAATACAGGCTGATGAATCATGATCTTTATCCGGAAAAAATTGATAATCGTTAACGATTATAAAAATCGAGACCTGTTCGCAATGGTGAACAGGTCTCGATTTTTATCAAAAGCCCCATGCCAATCTTGGGCATAGGGTTGCGTCATTAATATTTAATCGTAAAGGATTTAAAGCCCTGCAAGCGGCTGCTTTCTGTTTTTTCGATACTGGTCACCCGGGAAAATGGATTGCCTTCCTTGATGCTGTTTTCAAAGAGGATCAGATCATCCTCGGAACCTTCCGCTAAAATCTCGACCTGATCATCCGGGAGATTTCTTACCCAGCCAGTGATGTTATACGTATTTGCCTTCATTTGTGTGAAATAGCGAAAACCGACACCATGGACCCTTCCGTTAACAATCAGATGATATTGCCGCAAGAACTTTCCCCTCCCCAGAGAAAATAAAAAGCACTTATATTTTTATAATTTTATTATATGCTAATCATGTAATAAAACATAGTGATGATATCGTAAAAAAAGCAGGCTCCGATCGAAGGAGTCTGCTCTTGCTGTTATTAAAATGCCCAGCTTCCGTTCCGGAAGACAGGTTCTGTTTTGCCGTCAGCGGTAATTCCGTCAATATCCATTTCAGCTGAGCCGACCATAAAGTCAACATGGATGATGCTCTGGTTTAAGCCTTTTTCTTTCAACTCATCGGAAGACATTTGTTTGCCGCCTTCAATGCAGAAAGCATAGGCGCTGCCAATTGCAAAATGATTTGAAGCATTTTCATCAAAGAGTGTATTGAAAAACAAAATCTCCGACTGCGAAATCGGTGAATTATGAGGAACAAGGGCAACTTCTCCAAGATAGTGTGAGCCTTCGTCCGTTTCAACCAACCGCTTTAGAACTTCTTCACCCTCTTTTGCCTCAACATTCACAATTCGTCCATTTTCGAAGCTGATTTTGAATTGGTCAATGATATTGCCGCCGTAGCTTAAAGGCTTGGTACTTGATACATAACCATCTACACCTTCCCGGTATGGTACGGTAAAAACCTCTTCCGTCGGCATGTTGGCCATGAATTCAATCCCTTTTTCATTCGTGCTTCCGGCTCCGACCCAAATATGGCCTTCAGGCAATTCTACTGTTAAATCTGTGCCGGATGCTTTGTAGTGAAGCTTTTTAAAACGCTTGCTGTTTAAATGCTCAACCTTCTCGTTTAAGTTTTTATCATGTTCCTTCCAAGCCTCGACGGGATTATCGAGATCGCTGCGGGTTGCTTTAAAAATAGCTTCCCATAGCTTATGTACACGGCTTTCCGCTGGTTCTTCAGGGAATACTTTGGCTGCCCATTCATCTGAAGGCACGGCAATGACAGTCCAGCTGACTTTATCTGATTGCACGTATTGGCGGTACTTGGCAAGCGCTTTTCCGGCAGCTTTTTGGAAGTTGGCGATTCGTTCAGGTTTAATCCCTTTCAGCAAATCAGGACTTGAAGAGACGATCGCCATAAAGGCAGCCCCATTTTCAGCAAGCTCCTCCATTTCCTTTGCCCGCCATTCGGGATACTCCAAAAAAGCTTCGTCAGGTGCGAGCTCGTATTTCGTTCGAGAAACAACGTCATCAGTCCAATTTACGATGACATTATGCGCACCGGTCTCATATGCCTTTTTCACGACAATCCTTACAAATTCCGCCGCATCAAGAGTCGTGTTAATAACGAGAGTTTGCCCTTTCTGGACATTCACGCCCACTTTGACAGCGAGGTCTGCATATTTCTCTAATTTTGCGTTAAAATCACTCATCTTTTACTCTCCTTTTCAAATTCTCCTTTATATTTTAGCTTTAATAATTGCAAAAAGAAACTGGATGCCATTCCGGCCTGGAATTTCCAATCCTTATATACATAGCTATAAAGTACCGGCTAATTCCAAATTAAAGAATAATCATATGGTTCATTTCTCACAAACGGGGGAAAGGTTGAAAAAACAATCCTTCTTTATCATAGAATCGTGTTATCCTATTTACGAGGGGGAAACAATTTGCGTAAGTTTTATTATTTGATGATCAGTGCAGCTATATTAGCGGGCTGCCAAACAGAAGCACAGACAAAGACAATAGAAAAGCCTCAGCAAGAGGCTCCGCATACAAAGGAAGACTGGATTAAAGAGAGCGGGATAAAAACAGAGATAGCATCCGCTGAAGATCCGATCATTGAAGTAATCCATATAAGGGGCAGGAAACAGCCGGAAATATTGGCCTCATATACAAAATCCAATCCGGAAACGAGTGAACAAGCCGGGATCTTGACAGGCAAAAGCTTTGACGAGAAAACGCACAAATGGAAAGTGTTTTTTCGAGAAGAAGTACCAGCTGTTGCTGATTTCAGAATAGCCGGACCGATAACCGTTGAGAACGAAGGGAAACAAACAACTCGAATAGTTATCGAACATCAGTCTCCAGGGGCATCAATGGTGCATACTTCTGCATGGCTCTATGGCTTCGCCGACAGCCAATTTAAAAAATTAGGCGAATTAACGAGCGAATATGTGGAGACAGGAAAAGTTGCCGTTGAAGATAATTTAATTGTATTTAAAGGAGAAGAACAGCAGGATAGCTTCCAGTGGGACCAATCGCAATTTGTATCAAGTCCCGAACTGCTCAACTCAAGAAAAGAACTCGGCAAATACGCGAATATCTTGCTTGAATATGAAGCGCAGGCTGGTGAACTTACTGTTACCGGTGATAAAGAAGGTGTGATTTATGCCCAGCCTGGCGGGACAATCGGCATACGCCAATCCGGTCTTGTTAAGGGGAGTACCCGTATTTTTCACGGATTGAAACAGGCAGATCAGCCCGGTTTATACGCCATCACCGAAGATGATCATAATCGTGAGATAATCTTTGACTTTCAGTACGGCCAAACTGTAAAAAAAGTGACGATATTACTGGAATCTGAAATGAAGAATATAATAAGCAGCGCCGGTTATTTTGATCAAGCTTTTGTTGAAGAGATTCGCCAGAATAAACTAAAGGGAATCCCTTATCCACTTGGTACAATGGTCGATCAAATTAAAACAGAAAAAGGGAAACCGGACTTTGAGGAAAACTGGAGCGGCTCTCTCGTCTTTGGATATAAAGACCATGCCTTTGGTTACTTGGAAACTGAAAACGCCAAATCCATTCACTATGTCAGCTATTTTCCTCGAGAACAACAGCTGTTTTTCAAAGAGGCAGAAAAAGTACTTGGAGTACCAGGTGCTGAAGGTGTAAGCGATAAGGACGGAACCTACTTTCAGCTTTACGACGCAGGGAATGGGAAAGAATTATGGCTGGAAGGCACCACTGAACAGAAGGAGAGCCCAATCAGGGAAATCCGGTTAGTACAGAAATAGAAGGTAAAAGAAAAGAGCGGGATTTCCCGCTCTTTTCTTTAGTCTTTCTCCTCCAATGCCTGCTTCAGCAAGTCCCCAAGGCTTGTTCCGAATGATTCGTTTTGTGAATACTTTTCGACGAGCTTCCGTTCTTCTCTTTTTGATGCTGATTTTTTCTTTTCTTCTGCCTTTTCGACGACATTGCAGCGGCGGCACTGAAAATACAAGCCTGCTTTCCCTTCATGCATTTCCATGCGTTTTTTGCACTGCGGACAGCGCCGTTTTGAAAGCTTGGGGTCTTTATGCTTCCGGTAGCGGCAATCCAGATTGGAGCAGACTAAAATTTTTCCTTCTTTCGTGTTTCGTTCTTTTAAGAAGGAATTGCACTCCGGGCATTTGGAGCCGGTTAAATTATGGGCACGGTATGCACGGTCGCTCGTTTTGATTTCGAAAACAAGATTCTCCGTCTTTTTGCGGATATTTTGCAAAAACACCTTCGGGTTTCCTTTTCCACGCGGAATCGCTTCCAGTTCTTTCTCCCAGTGCGCCGTCAGCTCGGGGGATTTCAGTTCGTCGTTAACCAGTTCAATGAGCTGCTTTCCTTTGTTTGTCGGGTAAAGCCGGCCATTTTGCCGTTCGACAACTTCGGTTTCGATCAGCCTTTCAATAATCTCGGCGCGCGTTGCCGGAGTACCGAGGCCGTACTTTTCCATTTGGGCCAGAATATCTGCCTCAGAATAGCGGAGCGGAGGCTCGGTGAATTTTTTCTCCATCTCGATATTCTTAATCAAAAACTCCTGTCCTTTTGTGAAGTTGGCAAGGCTCTGGTTGCCTTCATCTTCTTCACTTTTTCCGGCAATTTTCCGGAAGCCCGGATCAACGATAACGGTTTCCTTTACCTTGAAGGTTTCGCCGTTCACATCAAAGCTGGCGAGAACCGTTTCGAACTGGTAGGGTGGATAAAACAGCGCGAGAAAACGGCGGACAATGATGTCGTAAAGCTTGCGCTCGTCAGCGGATAGATCGCTTAAATGAAGCCGTTCTTCGGTCGGAATAATCGCATGGTGATCGGTAACTTTTGCATTGTTAAAAACCTTTTTTGCGAGGACACGTCCTTTACTTGCCAGAAGCGGCCGCACTTCATCCTTGTATCCGGAGCTTATCGCCTCCAGACGGTCAAGCATCGTCGCCTCCATATCAGTGGTCAAGTAGCGCGAATCGGTCCGGGGATAAGTAACAAGCTTATGCTGTTCATATAACCCTTGCAGAACAGACGATGTTTTTTTCGCTGAAAAACCGAATCGTTTGTTGGCATCGCGCTGCAATTCAGTCAAGTCATAGGGAAGCGGCTGCTGTTCACTTTTCGGCTTGCGCTCAATCGAAGTCAGCGTTGCTTTTGCACCGGTTAGTTTCTGTTTGATCTTCTCGGCACTTTCCCTTGAGAAAATCCTCTTTTCGCCATTCTTTTCCCAGACAGCTTTCAACGGGCCGATATTTGCCTCGAGTGTCCAGTATTCGGTTGGAACGAACGATTGAATTATTTTTTCCCGTTCGATGACCATCGCTAAAGTCGGTGTCTGCACCCGTCCTGCGGAGAGCGGATCATTATACTTGGTTGTCAGTGCTCTCGTAACATTGAGGCCGATCAGCCAGTCTGCTTCGGCGCGGCAGACAGCAGAGTCAAATAACGGTTCAAATTGCTTGCCAGGCTTTAGATGCTGAAAGCCTTCTTTAATTGCCCGGTCTGTCTGCGAAGAGATCCAGAGGCGCTGAATCGGCTTTTTCCAGCGGATTTTATGCAAGATCCATCTTGCGACAAGCTCGCCTTCCCGGCCGGCATCTGTCGCGATGATGCAATCTTTAATATCCGGACGTTTTGCAAGGTTTTCGATCCCGCGAAACTGGTGGCTTGTTTGTTTCATTACATTCAAGCCCATTTTGTCGGGAATAATCGGCAAGTCTTCCAATCGCCACGTTTTATATTTGGTATCATAATGCTCCGGCATTTTTAATTCGATCAGATGCCCGAGAGCCCATGTGACAATGTACTTATTTCCTTCGAAATAATGCTTGTTTTTCTGATTGCAGCCAAGCACGCGTGCGAGTTCACGGGCAACGCTTGGTTTCTCTGCAAGAACGAGAGATTTCATAAAAACTCCTTCCATGAGTTTGCAGTAAAGCTGTCACGCGCAGGTGAAGCCGCAAACCAATACCTTTAAAATGATCTTATCCTATAAGTATAACGGAAAAAGCGGGATTTTAACATTGAGATAGTCGGGATGATATTGTGCACATCATCTTAGTTAATAGAAAAACCAAGGATCATGCCGCTAATCCTTGGTTCTGTAATAACTGTTCAGATATATCTTCGACTTCAGACGCTATATCATCAACTTTTGAGATATATCATCGGCCTCATTCCGATTATCATCAACTTTTTAAATATATCATCAACTTCATCCCATTTATCATCAACTTTTGGAATATATCATCAACTTCCCATCTCTCATTTCTTTAATAAATTATCACATTACTTCACTAACAAACTAAAATTTTCCAAAAGGATTGACGTCAATGGCTTGTAAATCATAGAATAAAATTATAATTCGGAAAATATATTTTAAGAAGGCAGGGGAACAATGTGAAATATAGATGTTCTTCTATAAAAAAAGAAATGAAAGAGGCTGAACTTAACCGGATCGGATAAGGGCAGCCTCTTTCTTTATTTTGCTAAAGCGATGGAGGGAAACAGGATGGTGATTTTGACGGGCCATGCTTTGACATTGGAGGAAGTGAGGCGGGTCGTATATTTGAAAGAAAGAGTTGAAGCATCAGGGGAAAGTATTGCAGCTGCAGAACAAAGCCGCAGGGCTGTGAACCGGATCGTTACCGACGGCAAAATTGTTTACGGAATTAATACTGGTTTCGGCAAATTCAGCGATGTCATGATCGATGCTGACCATGTCCGCGATTTGCAGCTTAACCTGATCCGTTCACATGCATGCGGGGTAGGAGACTCGTTTCCGGAAGAGGTATCGAGGGCGATGTTGTTGCTTAGGGCAAATGCCCTGTTGAAAGGCTATTCAGGAATACGGCCGTTGATCATCGAAAGGCTGATCGAATTCCTGAATAGACATATCCATCCTCTTATTCCGCAGCAGGGGTCTCTGGGTGCGAGCGGTGACCTGGCTCCATTATCACATCTGGCACTCACCATCGTTGGCGAAGGCAAGGTCATCTATAAAGGGCGCGTCGTTGACACGGCTGAAGCGCTCCATGAAGAAGGATTATGCCCTCTTGAGCTTGAGGCAAAAGAAGGATTGGCATTAATCAACGGGACACAGGCGATGACCGCGATGGGAGCAGTTGCCTATTTGGAAGCGGAACGGCTTGCGACCGCCAGTGAAATGATTGCGGCGATGACGATGGAAGGTTTAAATGGAATTATCGATGCTTTTGATGAGGATGTCCACGTGGCACGGGGGTATAAGCAGCAAATCGAGACAGCAAGCAGGATGAGAGCTTACCTGGAGGGGAGCAGGCTAACAACGAGGCAGGGTGAACTGCGGGTGCAGGATGCCTATTCGCTGCGCTGCATACCACAGGTCCACGGTGCTTCCTGGCAGGCATTGGACTATGTCAAAGAAAAGCTCGAGATTGAAATCAATGCGGCTACAGACAATCCGCTTATCTTTGATGATGGTGAGAAAGTGATCTCGGGCGGCAATTTTCACGGACAGCCGATTGCGCTGGCAATGGATTTTATGAAAATCGCGGTTGCCGAACTGGCCAATATTTCGGAACGGCGCATCGAAAGGCTTGTCAATCCGCAGCTCAATGATTTACCGCCGTTTCTGAGCCCGGAACCGGGTCTGCAATCCGGTGCGATGATTATGCAATATTGTGCTGCTTCTCTCGTTTCTGAAAATAAAACACTTGCCCACCCGGCCAGTGTCGATTCGATTCCGTCATCAGCAAACCAGGAGGATCATGTCAGCATGGGGACGATCGCTGCCAGGCACGCTTATCAAATCATCCAGAATGCAATGAAGGTTATTGCAATTGAATGGATTTGTGCAATGGAAGCAGTAGAGCACAGGGGAACGGAAAAAATGGCTGTTTTTACAAGCAAGCTTTATAAAACAGGACGGGAACTGGTTCCGTCCATTCAGAAGGATAGAGTTTTTTCAAAGGATATCGAAACGGCTGCACAATGGCTGAGGGAAATACAAAATAATCATCTGCTGAACTTAAAGAAGAACCTTGCTTGAGCGAGTAAGGTTCTTCCTCTATTTATGATTCAAGGTCTGTCAATGCGGTTTTTAAATGCCTCATATGTGACAATTAGTTGCTCATCATCGTCACGTTCATGCGCATGCTTTTCAGTCAGGCTATCTTTCGGAAAGTCACCGGGGTGGCCTTTTTTCTTATGTTTAAATTCCTTGCCTCGTGACATTCTGATCACTCCTTTCATTTCATCAGTAGCTTTTCCAAACAGCATGAAAATATGTTCCTGTCCTTTTGCATATGTATAGAAGGACAGTTCATAAAGACAAGATGAAAGGAGCTTCCGATGCAAAATAAGCTGTACGCCAAAGACCTTGCTGCTTATCCATCCTACTTTTATGCAACAAGAGACGATCCGGCCCCTCTCTTTACGGCTGCTGCATTTTTCGGCGGGCAGATTAAACAAATCAGCCTTGAAGATTATAAGGGAAACTGGGTTGTCCTCTTTTTTTATCCGAGCGATTTTACATTTGTCTGACCGACAGAATTAGCAGCGGTCGCTGCTGTTCATGATGATCTGAAAGCGCTGAAAACGGAAGTGATCGCGATTAGCACTGATAGTGTCTATGCCCATAAAGTGTTTAGAGAAACCTCAGCATCTTTGCGGAATGTCAGCTATCCGCTTGTAAGTGACCGTACTCAGGAGATTAGCCGTGCTTACCGTGTTTTGGATGAACAGACGGGAGCGTCATTTCGGGCAACTTTTATTATTAGCCCTGAACAAATCATTTTTTCAAAGCATATATATCCGAAAGAAGTGGGCAGAAACGTTCCGGAAATTGTCCGGCTAATTCAGGGAATTCAGTTTACGCAGCAAACAGGCCAGGGGGTGCCTGCAAATTGGGTGCCCGGAAATAAAGGTATTCAGCATAAGGATGAAGAGACCGGCAGGATATAAGAGCAAAATTTCGCAGGTCGGGCCATTTTATTGCGATCATTAGAATTGGAAAACAAATAGGTGCCAGCTTCAGTGCGAATTTTTGCTCATTCGGTTATAATGAAATTATCTTACCACTTGACCATGAGAATGCCATTAAGAAGGGATGGTATAATGGACTTCGCTTCGATCGTGTCAGAAGATAAGATTCGCAAAGCTTACGAAAACGGGGAATTTGATCATCTGCCCGGTTTTGGCAAACCGCTGCCGCAGGATGATGCCGCCGGAGTGCCACCCGGGCTGCGGATGGCATACAGAATGCTGAAGAATGCCGGCTATTCCGCGGAAGAAAATCGCCTCAAGCAGGAAATGCTGTCAATTGAAGACCTCATAAAAATCTGTGAAAGCGACGAAGAGAAAATCCAGCTGCAAAAAAAGCTGAATGAGAAAATGCTTCGCTTCAACAGCATGATGTCAAAACGAAGAGCCAATACAAACTCAAGCATGTTCAAAAATTATCAAGAGAAGATCAACAGCAAGCTTTTTTAGCTTAATGGCGAAACAGTCAGGTCTCAATGGCCTGGCTGTTTTTAAATTGTTTATCAGAAAATCAATAAGTATTAAACGAATCATTTACAAATGCTCTTTTTTTACATTTCTTACGATAAACTGTCCGTTATCGGAATCATTATTAAAGGTAATCGTTAACTTTTCGCGCCTGCCTGTCTGAAGCGGGACTTCGACTCGAACGACAACCTCATAGATCATCCCCGGTTTCATTTCTTCCGATGATTCAGGAATGGCGTCTTTATGAATGCTGACAATTTCCGCATTCTCATATTGTGGAAATCTGATTTGATAAGCCTTGATAATCGATTTGGAAATTTGTTCATGAAATTGTTTAATTAAAACTTCTTCCATAAGCTGATGGTTTGCTTCTTCGCCAACAGCAGTGGTCTCTGCAAAAATATTGATCAAGGCCGCTATCAGAAAAACGTACATAAGCTTTCTCATCCAGATTCATTCCTTCTGATTTCAATTTTTTGTTCATATCGTTTCACAAAAAGATGCGATTATTCCCCGGATTTAAAAGATGTCTCAGATGAAATCAATTCTGATTTCACGTATCGCGGGTAAATATGCTTTTGCGCGGATAAATCAAAATTTTCCGCAGATCGCGTTAAACCCAACAATGAAGCGCTTGCATAATCTGCAACAAAGTTTCCTGAACGCAGGTGCTAAAAAAATTAATGTTTATTTGCCCTTTAAAAACAAGAAAAAATGTCGAAATAAAGGGAAATGGCTAAATTCTAATCTTTTGAAACAGATATTGGCAGCAAAGATTTAGCACAATTCAAAAAGTATGAGATAAGACAGGTGAACGGTTCATGGACAAAACGTCGTTAATTGGTGTTGTATTGGGTATTATTGCGGTAGGGGTCGGAATGGTATTGAAGGGTGTAAGTATTACAGCACTTGCCAACCCTGCCGCTATTTTAATTATTTTGCTTGGAACGGTTGCAGCAGTTACTATTGCTTTTCCAACTGCTGAAATTAAGCGCGTCCCGAAGCTTTTCGGAGTGTTGTTTAAAGAACAAACTCTTCTAAATACGGTTGATCTAATCCGGATGTTTTCTGATTGGGCTCAGCTTGCCAGGAAGGAAGGCTTGCTTGCTCTTGAAGCAAAAACAAATGAAGTAGAGGATTCATTTCTAAGAAGCGGCCTTTCGCTTGCCGTTGACGGGCAAAGTGCTGATTATATTAGAGATGTGTTATCAGAAGAAATAGAAGCAATGGAAGAACGGCACCAGGCCGGAGCCGCTATTTTTACTCAGGCGGGTACTTACGCGCCCACGCTCGGAGTTTTGGGAGCGGTTGTTGGGTTAATCGCGGCCTTGAGCAACATGGATAATACAGATGAGCTTGGAAGGGCGATCAGTGCAGCGTTTGTTGCGACATTGCTCGGGATCTTTACGGGTTATGTTTTATGGCATCCATTTGCGAATAAATTAAAACGCAAGTCAAAGCAGGAAGCTAAGTTAAAATATATGATGATTGAAGGAATTTTGTCGATTTTAGAAGGCGAAGCACCGAGGGTCATCGAGCAGAAGCTTGCCTCCTTTCTTCCAGCCGGGGAAAGGAAGAAATTTCTGGAAGAGAGCAGTGTGAAGGCGGATGAGTAAGCGCAAAAAAAAGCATCATCATGAAGATCATATGGATGAAAGCTGGTTGATTCCTTATTCAGACCTGCTTACCCTTTTACTCGCGTTGTTTATCGTTTTGTTTGCGTCCAGTTCTATTGATGTGAAAAAGTTTGAGGCACTGTCCAAAACCTTTAATGAGGTTTTCACAGGCGGAACGGGAGTTATGGAGTATGAAAGTCAGAGTCCGGTTCCTGAAGGGCGAATGGACCCGGCTGATCAGCCGGAAAAGGATCAACAGGAAAAAGATAAAAGCAGCGATGCCAATTTAGATCAACAGGAATTGGAAGAAATTCTCCAGAAAGTAAATGCTTATATCGAGGCAAACAATCTCACAGAAGTATTACAAGCTTCGCTGACAGATGAAGGCCTGCTCGTTTCGATTCGCGACAATGTTTTTTTTAGCTCGGGAAGTGCAGATGTAAGGGCGGAGGACAGGCAGATTGCAAACGAAATTGCCGCTTTGCTGGTGATGGATCCGCCCCGCAATATTATTATCAGCGGCCATACGGATAATATTCCGATTCGGAATTCACAGTTCTCATCCAACTGGGAGCTAAGTGTCATGCGGGCTGTTAATTTCATGAAAATTGTTTTAGAAAATAAACAACTGGATCCGCGCTGGTTTAGTGCAAAAGGATTCGGTGAGTTCCAACCCGTAGCGCCAAACGATTCTGACGAAGGCAGGGCCAAGAACCGGCGTGTTGAAATTCTAATTTTACCAAGAAATGCAGGTTAAGCCTGTTAGCTTAACCTGCATTTCTGTTTATCCGGGCTTAAAAGGTATTGTAAAGTTGCAAAACAAATGTTTATAATGAAAACAAAAGTCTGAAAGGGATGAGAGGGAAGCAAAGTGAATGAAAAGGAATCGCTTATTCTGCATTTAATAAAACAAGACCCGTTTATCTCGCAAATCGACCTTGCTGAAAAGACGGGACTATCACGCTCGGCTGCAGCCGGTTATGTTTCTTCTTTAATAAAGCAAGGAAAAATTCTCGGCAGGGCGTATGTTTTACCGACTGAAAAAGAGGTTATCTGCATTGGCGGCGCAAATGTGGACAGGAAGATTCAGGTGCTGGACAAGCTGGAATACGGCACCTCCAATCCAGGATACAGCTCGCAGTCATGCGGTGGTGTGGCCCGAAATATTGCCGAGAATCTGGGCCGGCTCGGAATTGATGCGGCGCTTATGACGGTCGTCGGTGACGACCATGAGGGGCAATGGCTTTTGGACTGCACAAAAGCGTTTGTTGATATTAGCCCCTCTCAACAAATATCAAAAATGACGACCGGAACGTATACCGCTGTTCTCGATAAGGATGGAGAAATGGCTGTCGCGCTTGCCGACATGTCCATTTATGACTCAGTGAGCATAGAAATGATCGAGAAGAAATGGGGCTATCTTGCCTCTGCTGGACTGGCCATCCTTGATACCAATTTTCCGGCAGAAGTATTGGCCCATATTATTAAACGTTGCGAAGAAGAGTCGATTCCACTTTGCATTACACCAGTGTCATCAGCAAAGGTAAAAAAGCTTCCCCCAAATTTAAGCGGAGTAACCTGGCTTATTGCCAACCAGCGTGAGGCGGCGACTTTATCCGGTGTGAAAATTCAAAATGAAGGCGACTTTTTTAAGTCGGCAGAAGCGATCCTGGAAAAAGGGGTTGAAAAGGCGGTTATTACCCGGGGAGACAAAGGACTTATCTATTTTTCCAAGCACGGTGAAGCGGGCGTGCTTTTACCGCCAAAAGTCGCGGTCGAAGATGTAACAGGTGCGGGAGACTCGCTCGTGGCCGGGATCGCATATGCCCATTTGAAGGGATTGAACATAGAAGACGCCTGTAAAATAGGAATGACCTGTTCGCAGATTACATTGCAATCCCATGAAACGGTTAATCCCGCTTTAAATCATATACGTCTTCAGGAAGCGTTCAAACAATTTTTTAAATAAGGGAGAATGTACACCATGTTAGAAAACGTCCTTGAATATTCAGCAGAAGTGTTGGAAGCAAAAAACCGCAACCTGCCAATTGTAGCATTGGAGTCAACGATTATTTCACACGGAATGCCGTATCCGCAAAATGTGGAAACAGCGAAAGAGGTAGAAAGTATTATCAGGAAAAACGGCGCTGTTCCTGCTACGATTGCGATACTAAATGGAAAAATTAAAATCGGTTTATCAGATGATGAGCTTGAGTTTCTGGCAAAAAGCAGGGATTTGGCCAAGGCAAGCCGGCGCGACCTTCCATATCTGGTATCCCAGAATAAAAATGGTGCAACGACAGTGGCTGCAACGATGATTTGTGCAAACATGGCTGGAATCGAAGTATTCGTCACGGGCGGCATTGGCGGTGTACATCGCGAAGCGGAGACGACGATGGATATTTCGGCGGATCTTCAGGAGCTTGCCCGGACGAATGTTGCTGTCGTCTGCGCGGGGGCCAAGTCGATTCTCGATATCGGACTTACACTTGAATACCTGGAAACGTTCGGGGTTCCCGTTGTCGGTTACCAGACTGACCGTTTGCCGGCCTTCTATACTCGAACAAGCCCTTATAGCGTAAATTTCCGTGTTGACGATCCGGATCAGGCAGCACAATTGATTCGTACCAAATGGGAGCTTGGGCTGGATGGCGGGATTGTGGTCGCAAATCCGATTCCGGAACAGGATGCTTTAGATGAAGCCTTTATTCAAGAGGTGATTGAAACGGCGCTCGCGGAAGCAAAGAAAAATAACGTGGCAGGCAAGGATGTAACTCCATTTCTTTTAGGGAAAGTAAAGGAGTTAACAAAAGGTTCAAGCCTTGATGCCAACATTGCACTCGTCAAACATAATGCGGATATCGGCTCCCGAATTGCGGTAAGTCTATCGAAATAATTGATTCAAAACAGCTCAGGTGAAGAGCTGTTTTTTATTAATGAACAAAAAGATCGTTTTAGAACAAAAAATCAGGAAAAATCTTCATACATAAATTGTCGGGAAAATAATTCGACTTTACTTTTGTTAATATTACAGAAATCCAGTTCGAATACTGCAATAAGTGGGCATTTTTTTAAAAGCCGGCGCAGAAATAGAGGAAAACTGAAGAATAATCGGGTTTTTTAAACAAATATGAGTACAGCCCTGCATGTTTCAGGTGACAAAAAATAACACCGTAATATTAAAGAAGTAGATACAATAATACCTAAGTATTAAGAGGATGGATGCACGGCCAGAAAAAGGCAAACCTATTGAAAGATGGGGACGCAAAGTCACGGGTCTAAGGTCTTGAAAACAGTTTCAGGCTAGGACGGCTGGATTGCCTGGAATACGAAATGTATTTTAGGGGGAGTTATGTTGGCAGGCGTAAAACAAAGCTTTGATGAAATCGATCTGGAATGGATGCTGCTGATGATTGAAGCGAAGGAACTGGGGCTCAAACAAGAAGAAATCAGGAATTTTCTTAATGATCATATTATGAAGGAAGTTGCTGTTGAAAATCGCTAAGACTTTTGAAGCAGAAGATGCCGGAACAAAACCAGCCATATACTAATAATCAAACCCGAATGGATGCTCTCTATAAAATACATAATAAAAAAACCTGTTAGGAAAAAACAGGTTTATTTTTTATTTATTCTCCATTTATTAAACTCCAAAAATTCACGGAATTGATCCTTCGTAACCCCGGAGTTCATGGCCTCCTTGACGAGGTTCATCCAATCTGAATCAAGCTCTTCTTTATTAGGCTGTTCATTGATTAATGTATCAACAGAAACTCCCAGTACAGACGAGATTTTTTCAAGAAACTGTATGGACGGGTTTCTTTGTAAATTGCGTTCCAAGGAGCTTAAATAGGATTTAGCAACACCTGCTTGATCAGCCAGTTCAGAAAGCGACATCTTCTTTTCCTGACGGATTTTTTTTACCCGATCACCAATCATCCAGTCTCACTCACCTTACATAAGTGTTCTATCATAATAAACCCCTGTATTGCTTGGTTTCATATAAAGAACAACCTGTATTTTATATTTACCACTATATATTATCATATATTATAACGGCTAATTCGAAATGGACAACATATTGTAAGAAAAAACGAGAAAAAATTTTTGAATAGCTGACGGTACTATAACCAAATGCGTTAGAAAGATGGAGGTATATACTCAATTTTAATGTTTAGCTGAAGAACAAACAGGGAAACCTCTAAGTGGGTCCAGATCATTACTTTAAGGGGATGAATATTTTATGGGTAAGAAAATTGCTTGTCTCGTGACAGATATGTTTGAGGACTCTGAATACACGGAACCTGCCAAGTCTTTTAAGGAAGCGGGCCATGAGGTCATAACAATCGAAAAGGAAAAAGGAAAAACAGTAAAAGGAAAACAAGGGCAAGCTTCAGTTACAATCGACCGGGGAATTGATGAGGTAAGCCCGGGCGAATTTGATGCCTTATTTCTGCCGGGAGGGTTTTCTCCAGACCAGTTGCGGGCTGACGAACGTTTTGTTTCTTTTGCAAAAGCATTTATGGATGACAAAAAACCGGTTTTTGCGATATGCCATGGACCGCAGCTGTTGATTACGGCAAAAGCATTGGAAGGGAGAAAAGCAACCGGTTATAAGTCAATAAAAGTTGATATGGAGTATGCAGGAGCCGAATATCATGATGCTGAGGTAGTAGTTTGCGGCAACCAGCTCGTAACGAGCCGTGATCCTAATGATATTCCCGCATTCAACCGGGAATCGCTGAACCTGCTTAAATAAAACGGCGACAAAAAGTTTAAATCCTTCTCCTGTTCCATCGGAGAAGGATTTTTTGATATTGGCAGGTTTCAGAGGTAATATAAGAAGGACCCCGTCATAGTATATGGGGGAGAGTGTTGAAAGGCGGCTAAAGAATGATTAATTTAAGGTCACAAAGAGAGATAGAGAAAATGAAAAAAGCCGGTGCTGTCCTGGCATCTTGCCATCAAGAGCTGGCCAACCTAATCCGCCCTGGCATTTCAAGCTGGGACATTGACCAGTTTGTAGAAGCATTTTTAAAAAAGCATGGAGCAACCCCGGAGCAGAAGGGTTATAAAGGATATGAGTATGCGACATGTTCAAGTATTAATGATGAGGTTTGCCATGGATTTCCCCGCAAACAGCCGTTGAAAAATGGCGATATTGTGACTGTGGATATGGTAGTCAGTTTAAATGGCGCACTTGCAGACTCAGCCTGGACATTTCCTGTCGGAAAGATCGATGAGGAGACGGAACGGCTTTTAAAAGTAACAAAGAATGCTCTTTATATAGGAATTGAAGCGGCGCAAAAAGGCAATCGGATCGGGGATATTGGACATGCGATCCAAACATGGGTAGAAGCTGAAGGATTTTCGGTTGTAAGGGACTTTATCGGCCACGGAATAGGTGACGTGATTCATGAAAAACCGGATGTTCCTCATTTTGGGCTTCCGGGCAAAGGGCCGCGGATAAAAGAAGGCATGGTGTTTACGATTGAACCGATGGTCAACGCTGGCAGTTACCATACGCAAATGGATGCAAATGGCTGGACAGCCAGAACCGCGGATGGCAAATACTCAGCCCAATATGAACATACGATTGCGATTACAAGCAACGGCCCGATTATCTTAACTGACCAGGATAATATTTCGATTTGATCCCGCCAAGCGCAATTTTTATATTTTATAGGGAAAATCCGCTACCTTAGTTGGTGAGCGGATTTTTTTACGGTTTACACTTGCTTGCGAAGATTTCCGAGTTCTTCTGCAAGAGCTTGCATTTCATTCGGGCTGAAGTTATTTTTTTTCATAACCAATTCATAAATTTCCTTTAATTCTTCATACATTTCTTCGTCAAAGTGGGAAGGTTTTATCGCCCCAAAATTTAAAACCTTCAGCTTTTCCTTGATTTTTTCAATCATATACTCAACGTTTTCAACCGTCTTTTCTGAAAGATCCACTGCCGTTCATCCTTTCAAGATTGGTCTTTTCATCTTTTCATGTCCTTTTAAAATTGTCAAATGAAATTCCATAACAAGGCAAACCTTTTGTCTGTTAACAATCCTGCAAAATCAACGGTTATACAATAATTCTCTTGCATGAACAAAGAAAGATGGTGGAAAATGAAAGTAGAGGAGAAATAATCGGATCAAGTGATGTCAAAAAAGGAGAAAACGGTTTTGTTCGCAGGAAAAAGGGGAAGGATTAAATCAAAATAAGCCTGTTTCCTTTTCGAAAGAGTGCATCATCGTTCTTTCATCAGGGCAGCAGAGCTTGGAGTATATTTCCCGATTTAAATCATATTTTAAAGGAGAGGATCATATGACAGACTCAAACAGGTTCTGGAAAGGAATGCTGTATGGTGCCCTTGCAGGCGGAGTGATCAGCTTGTTTAACAGGCAAACGAGGAACGCGTTTATGTCTGACTGCCGAAGCGCATTTGGCGGCGTGGCAAATATGGTTAAACATCCAGGCGCAGCCGCCGGCCAAATTAAGGAGGTAACATCAAAGCTTCGTTCAACGGTGGAAGAAATCAGTAATGATGTTGCCTTTATCAGCCAGAAGGTTGAAGAAATGCGCGAAATTACCCCGCAGGTTGCAGGCATTGTCAAGGAAACAAAGGAAGCGTTCACCGGCAATGATAAAAATCTGCAGGATGGGGCGGCTGCAACATCTGCTGTTGTTGCGAAAGAAAAGAGTTTAACAAGACAAGTTCCAATTCATTAAGCGACTAATGAGGTGGGGGATGAGAGTGCCGCAAAATTCTTTATTGAAGCATTTGTGGATAAAAATAGGAGAAGATGATGTGGGAGGCTTGTCTGCCCAACTCGCCTATTTTTTTCTGCTCTCATTGTTTCCCCTCCTAATTTTTTTGGTGACCCTCCTTCCCTATTTGCCGTTAAACAGTGAAGATTTACTTGGCTTTGTTCGGGATTTTGCCCCAGGCAACACGATGGTACTTATTGAAAGAAATATAAACGAAATAATGAACAGGAATGGCAGGCTCCTTTCATTTGGGGCTATTGCGACGCTTTGGTCTGCTTCAACCGGGATTAATGCCATTGTAAAGGCGTTGAACCGCGCTTATGATGTGAAAGAAAACCGCTCTTTTATCGCGGCGAGAGCGATGGCGATCTTCTTGACGATTGCGATGATTATCGTCTTTATTGTCGCGTTGCTTCTTCCTGTTTTCGGAAAGCAAATCGGTCTGTTTTTATTTTCAGAACTCGGGTTATCCCGCGAATTTTTGGCTGTCTGGAACATGCTGCGCTGGGGAGTCAGCACACTGATTTTATTTATCGTGTTTACGGTTCTTTACTGGATTGCCCCCGCGAAAAAAATAAAGTGTGTATCAGCAATCCCGGGCGCTGTTTTTGCTGTGATCGGCTGGATTTTAGCTTCGCTCGCTTTTTCGTACTATGTTGGAAACTTCGGCAACTTTTCGTCAACCTACGGCAGCATAGGTGCGATTATTGTCTTAATGATCTGGTTTTATCTATCAGCATTTATTATCATGATCGGCGGGCAAATCAATGCTTATTACAGCAAGCGAAATGAGGGTTGTTAGAGACCGGCTCCGTAACCAATGGAAAATAGAACAGGTTGACTAAACAATAGGCAGCAAAAAGGCTGGTACAGACACCAGCCTTTTTTAAATTATTTCAACAGCCGTAAGCTGTTCAAGATAACAAGAATCGTGCTGCCTTCATGGCCGATCACGCCAAATGGAAGGTCAAGCACCTGCAAAAAGTTAGAAGAGATTAACAGCATAATCACTGTGATGGAAAAGATGATATTTTGTTTGACAATCGTGTTCATTCTTCTTGAAAGCTCGATCGCTTCTGAAATGCGCGGCAGATCGTTTTTCATCAACACGACATCCGCCGTTTCGAGGGCTACATCGGTCCCTTCTCCCATCGCAATTCCGACGTTTGCTGCTGCCATGGCAGGGGCATCATTTATGCCGTCGCCAACCATGGCGACATTGCCGAATCTTTTTTTCAGCTTTTTCAGTTCTTCTACCTTTCTTTCTGGAAGGCAGTCAGCAATATATTCGTCGACATGGCTTTCCTGGGCAATCGCAACAGCTGTTTTTTCACTGTCCCCGGTAAGCATAATTGTGTAAACTCCGCCTTCTCTCAGGCTGTCGATCGCTGCTTTTGTCTCGGCCCTGACGACATCCTTTAAAGCAAAGGCAGCGACAATTTCTTCTCCGGCTTGAAGAAATACAATCGTTTTCCCCTCGCTTGCAAGCTTGCGGGCTGCACCATCAGCAAAGCTGTCGGCAGCTTCATTGCCGACAAAATCTCTTTTTCCCACTTTCCATTTTGCAGCTTCTATGGAAGCTTTTACACCCCAGCCTGCTACATCCTCAAAACTTTCCGGTTCGATCCACGCGGCTTTATAATATTTGCTGGCGTAGTCGACAATCGATTGTGCCAGTGGGTGGTTAGAGTGTTTTTCAATTGATCCGGCGATCTTCAGAGCTTCCTCTTTGGCAAATCCTTCTTTGACAATAACATCTGTCACCTCAGGCTTTCCTTTTGTCAACGTGCCGGTTTTATCAAAAGCAATTGCTTTCAAATGGCTGAGGTTTTCGAGATGGACTCCGCCTTTGAAAAGAATGCCATGCCGCGCGCCGTTGGAAATCGCCGATAATGTCGCCGGCATGATCGATGCCACAAGTGCGCAAGGGGAGGCAACGACAAGCAAAATCATCGCCCGATAAAAAGTCTCATTCCAGCTCCATCCAAGCAAGAAATGAGGAAGTATCATCATTAAAACAACCACAGCAAGGACGACCTTTACGTACGTACCTTCAAAGCGTTCAATAAATAATTGCGAAGGTGATTTTTCAGTTTGCGCGGATTGAACGAGCTGGATAATTTTTTGGAAGAGCGTCTCATTGCTGGGCTTTGTAATTTCTACCGTGATCGATCCATTTAAGTTAACGGTCCCGGCAAATACTTCATGACCGGGCGTTTTTGTGACAGGAATCGACTCACCGGTAATCGCTGCCTCGTCGATCGTTGTTTGCCCTTTGTGGATTCTTCCGTCCGATGGAATTCGTTCACCCGGCTTTACTAAAATATGGTCCCCGATGTTCAATAACGACACATGGACTTTTTCCTCCGCGCCGTTGGAGATTCTTAAAGCTTCTTCGGGCTGCAGTTCCATTAAAGCGGAAATTTCGTTTTGGCTCTTATTCATCGTATACGTTTCAAGCGCGCCACTCATGGCAAAAATGAAAATCAAGATGGCCCCTTCAGCCCAGTATCCGATGATCGCTGATCCAACAGCCGCAAAAATCATCAGCATTTCCACGTTCAATTCTTTATTGCCGATCGTATCTTCAATGCCTTCCTTCGCCTTTGCAAATCCCCCGATCACAAACGCGAGCAAATAGATCACCGCAGAGGCACTCCCGTTATCAAGGCGCTCGAGCAGCCAGCCTGCACCAATTAGCAATCCGCTAAAAATTGCCGCGATTAATTCAGCATGGGGCTTGATTTTTGTTAAGATGCTTTCCTGTTTTACCTCATATTTATTACCAGTTAAAGCTCGTGCGTCCGGATTCATCATTTCTCACCTTCCTGAGTTCTAATTGAGAAAAATAATCACAATCAATTGCCCTATAAAACGACGAAAGCTGCCATCTTCGCGATGACAGCAGTAATGCTCAAGGTTATATCGAATTATTCTTTTGTGAAAATTACTTTAAATCTATACTATCATACAAGGCATGAGGCTGAAAAGCATTAAGTTTGAAAAATAACAGCAGCGGGCAGCCTATTTTTCAAAGCTTATATTGTGCGTAAAGCGTTTTATGAACAGATTTGGCCGGACGAAAAACAGCCAGCCCGATAAAAATCAACAGCAGCATAAAACTGATTACATAGAAGAAACTTGCACCGGGCAAATATTTGATCGCCAGTCCGCCAATAAACGGACCTGAGACACTGCCAAAGCTGAAGAAAATTCCGCATAAAAGGTTCCCGGCCGGCAGCAGCTCTTTCGGCAACAGATCGGCCATATAGCTGATACCGAGAGAGAAAGTCGAGCCAAGCAACATGCCCGCAATAAAGAAGCAGATAAACAGAGCCGTGATCGATTGTTCAAGCATTCCAGCCGCAGTGAAGCAAATAAACCCGGAAATCATCACAAAATGCAAAACATTTTTCCTGCTGTATTTATCGCTTAAAATGCCGAGCGGCAGCTGGAAGACGATTCCGCCGACTGCAAAAGCGGGCAGGAGAATCGATACAGCGCTGACCTCAATCCCGGATCTTAATGCATAGACCGGGAAGTTCCCGTTAAGCGATGCTTCTAAAAAGCCGTAACCAAAGGTCGGCAGAAAAGCTACCCAGGCATATTTCCATACCTGGCCAAACCGCTTAAACGTACCCAAAAAAGAAGTGGTCCCGATTGCCTGGTCTGGCAGTTCATTTTTAAGCAGCCAGACTGCCAGCCAGGCAACAAAGCTTATCAGAGCTGAAATCATGAAAGGGAGCGATTCGTTCACTTCAATTAATCTTGTCATCAATGGCCCGGCAGCAAAGCCAAGACCAAAAAAAAGACCGTACAAAGATATGTTTCGTCCCCGCTTGTTTTCAGGTGAAAATGAAGTAATCCAGGTTTGGGTGCTAAAGTGAAGCATATGATCACCTATACCAACAACCAGCCGAAGGATAAACCAAAACCAGAAAGATTTCCAGACAGGAAACAAAGCAAGTGACAGCGCCACCGCCAGGCCTCCAACGACAATGAGCGGCTTGTAGCCATATCTTCTCAGCGGGCTTTCCATTAATGGCGAGGCGAGCAGAATCCCGATATACAGGGCGGTTGTATGGAATCCGTTCAAGGAAGATGACATTCCGTCCCGTTCAAAAATAATCGCAATCAGCGGCAGCAGCATGCCCTGGGAAAAGCCTGAAATAGCGACAATTCCAATTAAAATCCAAAAACGCAGTGTTATATTATTTTTCATCATCATATTCTCCAAACTAATAATCAGTTCCTTAAGAAATGTTAACGGGAAAGAGCGTTCTTTGCAACCAAAATAGAACCGGGAATGTGCATTTCTTTTCGTTCATAAAGAAATAGGGTAACCTGTTTATAGGATCTGGCTTTTATCAACGAAACGGGGTGCAAGGATGGAGTTTAACATGAAAGAATCGGGCTTTTACAGTGAATTTGCGTTCGGAAGGCTGGATGTTTCCGGAGATGAGCAGCATGGTTTCCGCCCCTTCCAGTTGATGGTTTCCGCTCTTGCGGTATGCAGCGGGGGAGTTTTGCGAGGAATACTGGAAAAAATGCGCATGCAAGTAGACGATATAAAAATCGAGGCAGATGTGCGGAGAAATGAACAAGAAGCGAATAAAATCGAAGAAGTTCACCTACACTTTCGAATTTACGGTAAAGATTTAAATGAAGACAAAATGAAAAAAGCAATGAAACTAACAGAGAAAAATTGTTCAATGGTGCAATCGGTGAAAGGAAGCATTGTCATCAAAGAAACTTTTGAATTAATAGATTAACGACAAAAAAGACTCCAGACAGGTTAGTGTCCAGAGTCTTTGTTCTTTTCAAATGTATGATTATTGTAAATCACGGTTCTAACGTTAGGAGTAACTCAATCGCTCGATTGTCAGTAAGCATCACCAACCTTCATTTGTTATCGTGTACAAGTGACATCTAACAGCTTCAGTTGTTTTTGCCTCCTTTTTTTAAAATAAGCGAATGATGACTACCCTCCTTTTGTTGTGTTAAGTTGATTATAAGCTTTTATGATAAATTTGTAAATATTCTGATTATTAAAATATGATTACATTTATGAGAAACATTTAAAAAGTCATGGATAATATAAGCCGACTCCGAAAAAACTAACACCATAACTTATGGAGTAATAGCTGAAAGGAGTCGACATCATGAAAAAATACTTATCCCTTCTGTTCATTTTTCTCATTTCGATATCGATTTTTTTACCTACGGCCTTGGCGGAGAAAGAAAAAGGAAAGGCCGCACAGCCCCAGCAAAGTAAATATATTATACCGGGTGCTGTTATGAATATCACAAAAGAAAACACTTACCCCAATCCGGCCCAGGATATGCCTTTTTTGCAGCCAAGTGAACTGACACAGAAATTGGTTCATTCCACAAAAATCAAAATTGAAAATCCTGAGTTGATCAGAATGCTGAATGAAACGACGATCAACAGTACTCCATTCGCGGTTGGTTATCGTGCCGTCATTTACCTTGGCCAGTGGCCGCTAAATTACGAATCCACGGAAACGGCCCCAAACTGGGAGTACCAAAAGATCAATACAAATTACTTTGATAACCGGGGCGGGAATACCCCGTATCAAATGCATTACGTTCAGGAGGCCCAAAAGGTCGTTAAAGGCGGGCTAACAGCAAAAGTGCCAAATGCTGAAGAAGTAAAGGAAATGATGCTCGTGAAGGCAACCAAAAAAACGAATTTGCCGCTTTCTTTTGAAACAATCGTCGGGGCAGGTACAAAAAAGGACCAAATCTACAACATTCCTGCCAACCGGCTTGGCTATCTGTATGCCCATGCTTCGGCTGTCAATGAAAAAGGGAAGGTTACTTACGGAGAAGTTTATATTATGCTTAAAGGCAATAAAAAGAAGCTCGTTATAAAGAACATTGTTTCACAGGGAATAGGTGCATGGATACCTGTTCAAGATCATGTTTCATTCACTTTTGTCTCCTCTGAAAAGCCTCGTTAAGCCATTTTAGTAGACGGAAAAAGAGAGAGTGTACCTCGCACTTTCTCTTTTTTCAGTTTATAACCAATTCAAACAGGGAAATAAATTGTTAACTGACATAAAGGAGGAATTATCATGGCGCAAAACACGATGGATACTGAAAAAAACAGCAAGCTGTTAAAAGGAATCATTCTTGGAGGAATTATCGGAGGAGCTGTTGCGTTAATGGACTCCTCGACCAGAAGCAAAGTAAAAGGTACGGTAAGCAATTTAAAGGATTCCTCTATGCACATGTACGAGGAAGTTAAGCAAAATCCAGGCGAAGTAAAGGATCAAATGATCAATCAATTTAAACATGCTTCCAATACATTAAAAGAAGCGATTCAGGATGCTCAGAGGTTATACGAAAAAGTGAATGAAGATGTGTTCAGCCGTATGGGGGAAGTCAAGGAGATTTCCAATGATGCAATGTCAACCGCAAAAGAAGCTAAAAATGATCTAATGGGAATTGGCAGCAAGGTAGCGGAAGCCGGTTCAGAAATAATTGAAAATCCGCTTGATGCAGTGAAATCTGGTTCAAATAATAATAACATGAGCAACAGCTCTACCAATAGCAACAACAATTCCAATAGCACTAACAACACTGGAAGCAGCAGTACGAGCAGCATCAGTATAAATGGCGGCTCTGGCAACCAAAAAAGCACTACCTCTCCACAAGGAGCAGGCAATACAAAAATCGTTCCGCCTGGAAAAAATAATTAATGGACAGGCTTGAAAAAACAGCAATCACTGGATTGCTGTTTTTTATTTGGAGAAAAGCCAAGAAAAAGTGGTTCCATTAACATATCACCCAGTATTTATCTTGTTTTAGGCGAGTTGGCTCTGGGTATTTACCTTTAACTGTTACTTTCTTGAAAATGGAGGAATTGGCGATGATTAATGAGACAGATAAATCATTTATAACCCGCAGCAAACGGGCATCAATAGATAGAGAAACAGCAAAAGGCCGTACAGGCATGGTGGCTTCGGCGCACCACCTGGCAACCGATATCGGCGAGAAAGTCCTGGAGTCGGGAGGAAACGCCATTGATGCGGCTGTCGCCATCCAATTTGCTTTGAATGTGGCCGAGCCGATGATGACCGGGATTGGCGGGAGCGGATTCATGATGGTCCATCATCGCGATTCAAATGAAACAAAAATTTTTGACGGACATACAAGAGCGCCAAAGGCGGCTCATCCCCGGATGTTCCTTGACGACAGCGGGGAGGTTGTTCCGTTTAAGCAACGGTCAACACATGGGACAGCGGTCGGAGTACCGGGCATACTAAAAGCGATGGATACAGCGCTGTCGGAGTATGGTACGAAGTCGCTCGCCGAACTGATCGAACCGTCCATCGAGCTGGCCGAAAAGGGAGTCGAAATCAACTGGGTGTTCAAGGATGCGCTTGAGCATTTCGATTATCGTCTTGGTAAGCATGCTAAAAACTTTTATCTTCCAGAGGGTAAACACCGCAAGGAAGGCGAAAAGTTAATGAAAAAAGAGCTTGCCCATACGTATCGAATTTTGCAGGAAAAAGGGACCGCTGCCTTTTACGAAGGCGAGATCGGAGAGGCGATCATCGCTGCCTTAAAGGAAGAGGGCGGATTCATGGAACTGGATGACTTGAAAAATTATCAAATCACGATCGATGAACCGATGTGGGGTGAGTATAAAGGGTATAAGATTGCCTCATCCAGCCCTCCAAGTGCCGGCGGATTGATGGTCATCCACATATTAAAGCTGCTGGAAAGCTTTCAATTGGAGCAATACGGTCCGCGTTCATGGGAAAAATATTATTTGCTTGCTGAAGCGATGCGGATCGGTTTTTCCGACAAGGTCACTTATTTTGGTGATCCTGAATTTGTGGAAATGCCGGTAAAAGGATTAATTGATGACCGCTATATCGATGAGCGGAGAAAGCTGATCAATTTTGAACGGCGAAACGATGCCATCGAGTTCGGCAACCCGTGGAAATACGACAAACCGGGCGCTCATCACTATGTCAGCCAACCTGATGATATCGAAAAAAGCGAGACCACCCATTTTACGGTAACCGATCAATGGGGAAACATTGCTGCCTGTACTTCTACAGTTGAACATCCTTTCGGGTCGGGAATCATGGTGCCTGGTTACGGATTTATCCTCAATAACGAATTAACCGACTTTGACGCGGTACCGGGCGGGCTTAACGAAGTGCAACCCGGGAAGCGTCCGGTCAGCTGTAAAAGCCCAACGATTATTTTCAAGGATGACAGGCCTTTCCTGACTCTTGGATCACCGGGAGGCCCAACGATCATCGGCTCCGTCTTCCAAACAATTATTAATGTGATTGATTTTAAAATGGATTTAAAGGAAGCGATCGAAGAACCGCGAATTATGGCGACAACCGGCCCGTTAATTGAATGGGAAAAAGGAATCAGCATGGAAAGCAAAGGGATTCTGGAATCGATGGGCTATCAATTTGCTGACGAACCCCATGTCATTGGCAATGTACAGGCGATCCAATTCGATCAAAAAACAGGAACCATATATGGTGTTGCGGACTCCAGCCGGGAAGGAAAAGCAAGCGGAATGAATTAATGTATCCAGTCCTGACATTTAAGCTCCTGAAAATTTTCCGTTGCAGAAAAGCGCAATTTTTTGTAGGATTGAAACGGTAATGAAAGGAGAGAATGTATTGGGCAGCCCAATTCATGATAAAAATCAACAGATTGCTTTTTTAAAACAGCGTTTAAATATGTTTCTTGAAGTCCTTGATGCGATTGATCCCGGAGAGGCCGATATTGATGATATCGACCGCCTGCTTGGCATTATGGATGAATTGGAATCAAAGTGCCGGGAATTTAAAAACCGCGAGATTGGTTCTGAACAAGGATAATAGCTAAAAAACCCCTTGCCACCGGGCAAGGGGTTTAAATTTTATAGGATGTTGGCTTTTCTTTTTGAAAAATCAATGTCAGGATAATAACTGTTTTTCACAAGAACATTCGGCCCCAGACATTTAACGGCTGGACAATGGCAGTTTAACTGCGAAGCAAGGTCGGATTTTATCCAATTGTTGTAGGCATCCTCCAGGCTGTCTTCTTTGATGTTCCCAAGTGGAGGAGTGTCGCCAAAATCAGTGACAATCACATCACCTGTAAAAATGTTGACGTTTAATCGCGAACGTCCGTCGGGATCATTGCGGACAGTTACATTTTCTTCCGTGTAAAGCCTTTTTAGCAACTTCAGATCTTCGCCATTGCTGCTGCAAGGATAAAAAGGTAGCGTCCCGAACAACATCCAAACCCTTTTATCGCGAAAATCGAGCAAGCGATGAATCGCACTTCGTATTTCGTCCAATGTTAACACTTCTAAAGTTGACGCAAAGTCTGATGCGTACATTGGATGCACTTCATGCCTCTGGCATTTCATTTCTTCAGTAATTTGGCGGTGGATATTTTCAAGATGAGGCAATGTGCGTTTATTAAGCATCGTTTCGGCAGAAACAATCACACCCGATTCAGCCAAAGCGCGGCTGTTCTCAATGATTCTTTGAAAAAGTGCTTCCCTCTGCTGCACTGTCGGTTTTCTGTCCATCATTGCAAAGCCGCCTTCAACAAAATCATCTACGGTTCCCCAGTTATGCGAAATATGCAGTACATCCAAGTAAGGCGCGAGTTGCTCATAACGGCTTAATTCAATCGTTAAATTTGAATTGATTTGCGTCCGAACGCCACGTTCGTGAGCGTATTTCAGGATCGGCAACACATAGTTTTCGACCGATTTTTTTGACAGCATCGGCTCTCCGCCGGTAATGCTGAGCGAACGAAGTGCGGGAATCTCGTCCAGCCTTTTTAAGAGCAGGCTGATCGGAAGGCCATTCGGATCTTTTGGCTGAAGCGTATACCCGACCGCACAGTGCTCACAGCGCATATTGCATAACACCGTTGTAGTAAATTCAATATTGGATAATACTTGTTTTCCATGCTCTTCGACATCCATATAAGCTTCCCATGGATCAAAGAACGGAGATATTTGTCGCTTTTCAGTTATCATTTTTCATTCTCCTCGTAGTAACTGCAATCCTTAGTCATTATTGAGGTAACAACAATAGATGTCAATAGTTTTACATTCATGTGGGATTAGATTATATGGACGAGAAACTAAGGTATGAGCCACAAATTCTGGGATACAAGCTGCTTCTTCTTCCGCAAATTTATGAGCATTTTTCGAGATTTATGAGCGGATCTTGAGATTTATGAGCGGAATTTGAGATTTACGAGCGGAACTTGAGATTTACGAGCGGAACTTGAGATTTACGAGCGTTTCTTGAGATTTACGAGCGGAATTTGAGATTTACGAGCGGAACTTGAGATTTACGAGCGGAATTTGAGATTTACGAGCGGAACTTGAGATTTACGAGCGGAACTTGAGATTTACGAGCGCAATTGCGGATTTACGAGCGAAATCCGAAACGCCGAATTTATGAGCATTTCATAATCAGATGCAAACAAGATGAAATCGCTTGCAGCCAATATCTTTAAATTGGCAGTTGATAGGAGTATAATGAAAAAGAAATTAAGTTGCCAAAATTGCGAATTATTTATGAGTGGGGCGTAAAGGGAAGGGGAATGGACATGAGCATAGCAGCATTTCAAGAAAGTATGTACAAACTGATCGTCGAAACATCGACAAAGCTTCCAAAGGATGTAAGACGGGCAATAAAAGCTGCAAAAGAACGCGAAAACGCGGGAACGAGATCGGCGATGAGCCTTGATACAATCGCCAATAATATCAAAATGGCCGATGAAAATGTTTCTCCAATCTGCCAGGATACCGGCTTGCCGACTTTTAAAATAAAGACACCGGTTGGTGCCAACCAAATTGAAATGAAAAAAGCGATTCAAGCTGCAATCGCACTCGCCACAAAGGACGGGAAATTACGGCCAAATTCGGTTGATTCGTTAACAGGGGACAACAGCGGCGACAATCTTGGTGCCGGCACTCCTGTCATTAAGTTTGAGCAGTGGGAAAAAGATTATATCGACGTCCGCCTGATATTAAAGGGTGGCGGTTGTGAAAATAAAAATATTCAATACAGCCTGCCATGCGAGCTGGATGGCGTGGGCCGGGCCGGCCGCGATCTGGACGGAATCCGAAAATGCATTCTTCACTCAGTCTATCAGGCGCAGGGCCAGGGCTGCAGCGCCGGATTTATCGGAGTCGGCATTGGCGGAGACCGCTCCTCAGGCTATGATCTTGCCAAGGAACAGTTATTTCGTTCTGTTGATGACGTCAACCCAATTCCCGAACTTCAGCAATTGGAAGATTACATTCTTGAAAATGCCAATAAGCTGGGGATCGGCACAATGGGCTTTGGCGGGGAAACGACGCTCTTAGGTTGTAAAGTAGGTGTTATCAATCGGATACCAGCGAGTTTCTTTGTTTCAGTTGCATATAACTGTTGGGCGTTCCGCCGTCTTGGCGTGTTGATTGATCCAGAAACCGGGGCCATAAATGAGTGGCTGTACCAGGAAGGAGATTTAATCGAGTTTGCGGAACAGGAGGCTGCCGCAGAAGTTGCCGCAGCATCAGAAACTGCAAGTGAAGTAATCACACTTGAAGCTCCGCTTACAGAGGAAAAAGTAAGACAGCTCAAGGTTGGCGATGTTGTCCGGATTAACGGCATGATGTACACCGGCCGCGACGCGATCCACAAGTACTTAATGGACCATGAAGCTCCGAGGGATTTAAATGGACAGATTATTTATCATTGTGGACCGGTTATGCTAAAAGATGAAGACGGCAGGTGGCATGTAAAAGCAGCCGGCCCGACAACGAGTATTCGTGAGGAACCGTACCAGGGAGATATCATGAAAAAGTTCGGAATTCGTGCCGTGATCGGAAAAGGCGGAATGGGACCGAAAACATTGGCAACTCTCAAGGAGCATGGAGGCGTTTATTTAAATGCGATTGGCGGCGCGGCCCAGTATTATGCCGACTGCATCAAGTCTGTTGAAGGGGTCGATCTCATGGAATTCGGCATCCCCGAAGCGATGTGGCACTTGAAGGTAGAAGGGTTTACTGCGGTCGTCACTATGGATTCTCATGGAAACAGTCTGCATGAAGATGTCGATAAATCTTCACTCGAGAAGCTTGCCCAGTTTAAAGAAGCTGTTTTCAAATGAAACGAACAAGGAGGATGGCGCAGTTGCTGTCCTCTTTTTCTTTTATCTATAGTCCTTCAGCCTGAATGTTTTTTTATGAAAAACAAACACTAAAGAAAACATTTGCGGAGGCTGAAAATGAAAAACAGTTTAAAAACACTTTTGATTCTGATTCTCCTGCCATTGATGTTTCAAAATAGTGCAGCTGCCGAGACGGCGAACTCTCCGATTCACTGGGGAATCAAAAGGGCTGCCAACGAGATTCCGGCAGAAGCAGGCAAGCCACTCGATCAGCTGCTGGAAAGGTATGATGCTTTTTATAAAGGCGATCCCCGTAAAAAAGATATTTACCTTACTTTTGATAATGGCTATGAAAATGGCTACACGGGCCAGATTTTGGATGTATTGAAAAAAGAAAATGTACCCGCTGCCTTTTTTATAACCGGACATTATCTGCAAACCGCGCCAGATCTGGTGGAGCGCATGAGTGACGAAGGACATACGATTGGCAACCATTCGTGGCATCATCCTGATTTGACAAAGGTGAGCGACAAACGGTTCAAAGAAGAGCTTGAAAGAGTAAGGAGCGCAACAGCTGAGCTGACAGGAAAAAAGCAAATGATCTATTTGCGCCCGCCACGGGGCATTTTTAGTGAGCGGACACTCGCGCTTGCCAAACAGGAAGGTTACACACATGTTTTCTGGTCACTTGCGTATATTGATTGGCAAACAGACCGGCAAAAAGACGCAGACTATGCATACAACAATATTATGAAACAAATTCATCCTGGAGCGGTTTTGCTGTTACATACTGTATCGAAGGACAATGCCGATGCATTACAAAGCGTCATTCGGGACTTAAAAAAACGCGGATATACTTTTAAAAGCCTTGATGATCTTAGAATGGAAAAGGTGATACAAGAGCGAATGCTTTACTAACTAAACAATGTTTGAAACTCGCCCTCAGCAGCGGCGAGTTTCATTTTTTTTGTGCACCTGCCGCGATATGATTCATAAAAAATGCTATAATACGGGGAAACTGATAAAAGGACGGATGGATATGGAAACATTGAAGATTGCTGGCCCATATAATTTTGACCTTGTGCTGGACAGGCTCTCGCTTGATTCATTAAATACAGTTAACAAAGAAAAGCGTGCGGTTAAAGTCCCGCTGGTGATAGAGCGCGAGCCGTTTGTTGCCGAGATTACTGCTAAAGGCACGGTGGATGAGCCTGAGTTTAGTATTTCGGGGATAGAGAATCGCTATAAAGAACCAGCAATAGCAAGATTGTCGGCAATCTTTCAATGGCATACGCCTTTGCAACAGATTCATCAGCATTTTCAGGCAACAAAGCTGAAAGACCTATTTACTAAGCATTACGGAACACCGCTTGTACTCGATTTCGATCCATACAGCTGCTTGCTTAAATGCATTGTCCATCAACAATTAAATCTGTCTTTTGCACAGACACTTACAGAACGCATGGTCAAAACCTTTGGATTTGAAAAAGACGGGGTCTGGTTTTATCCACAACCCGAAAGGCTGGCGGCTCTGAAGACGGAGGATCTTAGAGCTTTGCAGTTCAGCGGTCGCAAAGCGGAATATGTGATCGGAATTGCCCGGGAAATTGTCGAAGGCCGGCTCGATTTTTCTGAAATTGAAAAGTTGCCAGATGATGAGATTATGGCAAAACTGATCAAGCTTCGCGGCGTCGGGCCTTGGACCGTGCAAAATTTCCTGCTGTTTGGACTTGGAAGGCCAAATCATTTCCCGACAGCCGACATTGGCATCCAAAATGCATTGAAAATATTGTTTGGTCTCGACCGAAAACCAACTCTCGAAGAAATGGAAGACTATAAAATCGGTTGGGAACCATATTTAAGCTATGCTTCGCTTTATTTATGGAGGAGCATTGAATAATACTGGAGTTGTACATCATGAAAAATGAACAAACCGTTAAAATAAAACCGAATCAAACTTTTCCGCTGACGATTAAACGGCTCGGAATTAATGGGGAAGGCGTCGGATACTTCAAGAAACAAGTAGTATTTGTACCTGGAGCTCTCCCGGGAGAAGAAGTCGTAGTTGAGGCAACCAAGGTCCATCCAAAGTTTGCTGAAGCGCGAATCAAGAAAATCCGTAAAAAGTCGGAGTACAGAGTTAAACCGGTCTGTCCCATTTACGAACAATGCGGAGGCTGCCAGCTTCAGCATTTGCACTATGACCAGCAATTAAAGGGAAAACGTGATATCGTTGTTCAATCCCTTGAACGACATACAAAACTGAAAGTTGACGAGCTAGACATTAGAGAAACGATCGGCATGGCTGATCCATGGAATTACCGGAATAAAAGCCAATTCCAGGTCGGGGAACGTGATGGCAAAGTACTTGCCGGTCTATACGGCTTAAACTCGCACAAACTGATCAACATCCAGCAGTGCGCCGTTCAGCACCCGCAAACGAACAACGCGACAGAAATCGTCAAAGGTGTCCTGCAGGATTTGAAAATCCCGATCTATAATGAAAGAACCCGAAAAGGCGTCGTCCGGACAATCGTGGCGAGAGTCGGAGTGCAAACTGCAGAATTGCAGATCGTGCTCATCACCGCAACGGCCGAGATCCCCAAAAAAGATCTTGTCATCCAGGAAATTCTCAAGAGGCTGCCAGATGTAAAATCGATTGTCCAGAACATCAATGGTGAAAAAACATCGGTGATTTTCGGCGATAAAACAGAAACATTGGCCGGCAAGGACTTCATCCAGGAAACGTTGGGAGAGCTATCATTCGAACTGTCAGCCCGTACCTTCTTCCAGCTGAATCCCGAACAAACGGTCGTTCTCTATAATGAAGTGAAAAAAGCGGCAGCGCTCACCGGCAAGGAAAAAATCGTCGATGCATACTGCGGAGTTGGAACAATCGGACTGTGGCTGGCGGATGACGCAGCAGAAATCAGGGGAATGGACGTCGTCCCGGAATCGATTGAAGATGCAAAGAAAAACGCAAAGCGTCATGGAGTGGACCAAGCAACGTATGTCACAGGCAAAGCAGAAGACCTCCTGCCAAAATGGCTGAAAGAAGGCTGGAAACCCGATATCATCATCGTCGACCCACCACGCACCGGCTGCGACCGTCAATTTTTGCAGACAGTACTGAAAATAAAGCCGAAGAAACTGATTTATGTTTCATGCAACCCTTCCACTCTTGCCAAGGATATTGATTTCTTGGGCCGGGAATATAAGGTTGAGTACATTCAGCCTGTTGACATGTTTCCGCAGACTGCGCATGTGGAGTGCTGTACACTGCTGGTCCGAAAAGATTAGTAATAGCAGCTGTAGTGAGTAACAGGTCTTATATAAAAACCAACAGGTCTAAATTTTTTAGGGTTAATTAGGGTGAACCGTACCATAAATAAAGGTAAACTATTAAGGGACTCAAGCATGTCCCTTTTATATTTACCGTATGAAATGGAGCTTTTTGACCAGGCATCTAGCTGTTGTTCAAGGTCTGGATAAATCTTTTGCAGCAATTCGTAGCTGTCGGCCATAGCATCGATGGTGAAATCAAAGAAAAGGTTAATCTTTGTAATATGACGGCCTATACCACGTGGTGCTTCTAGACTCACCTGAATGTCTTTAATGATAGAGCGGAGCAGTATTTTTTGTTCTTCTGGCTCAACCTGTGAGAGTAAAACCTGAAAATCCCCTAATAATCGTTGTACTGAATCATAGTCAACAGGTGAAGTATCGGCTTCTGTTATTTCCGTATTTAATGTTTCTAGGCGTTCTTCTAGCTGCTTTTTTTGTTCCTGGGAGGAGACTAGTACACGATCAAAATTAAAGTTATGAGTTAGACGAGAATGGGTAAATACCTCTTAAAAAGAGGTGTGCCGTATGCCTATCGTTAACGAAGTTCGGTTATCGCAAAGGGAACGAGCAAAACTTTAT
>NZ_PGUZ01000034.1 GCF_002860165.1 Bacillus sp. V3-13
CGCTCGTAAATCTCAAGTTCCGCTCGTAAATCTCGAGTTCCGCTCGTAAATCTCAAGTTCCGCTCGTAAATCTCAAGTTCCGCTCGTAAATCTCAAAGTTTCCGCTTAAGTATTCAAGGTTTTCTTTCGCTTAAATGACCCGATTTATCGCTTAAATATTTTTTTCGGGTTTCCGTAACTGCAGATTGGAGTGTGGAAGGGCATCTATTTTCGAGGAAAAGAGCAATTTTCAGGTGAAAAATCAAAAAAAGTGCCCCAAAAAGAATCCTTTTGGGGCACTTTATGATATTTTATATTTTTCTTTGCGCAACCGATATACGGTTAATCGCACGCTGGAGAGCAAGCTGCGCACGTTTGAAGTCTATTTCTTCCCGTTTTTGAGAATTCAGACGTTCTTCGGCGCGTTCCTTCGCTCTTAGAGCACGATCGACGTCAATCTCTGAAGAGGATTCAGCAGATTGGGCAAGAATCGTTACCTGGTCAGGGCGCACTTCGAGAAAACCGCCGCTTACTGCAACGAAATCCGTTTTGCCGCCGTTCTTTAATCGAACAGCGCCAATTTGCAACGGTGCAACCATGGGAATGTGGCCAGGCAGAATACCGAGCTCGCCGCTTTGAGCCTTTGTACTTACCATTTCCACATCTGATTCATACACCGGTCCATCGGGAGTAACAACACTGCCTTTAATCGTCTTCATTTTTTACCCTCCTGGTCCGTGATTAGACCTCTACGCCCATTTGTTTTGCATTCTCAACAACCTCTTCGATTCTGCCGACGAGACGGAATGCATCTTCTGGAAGATGGTCATATTTACCTTCAAGGATTTCCTTGAAGCCTTTTACCGTTTCTTTTACAGGTACGTATGAACCCGGCTGGCCAGTAAACTGTTCAGCAACGTGGAAGTTTTGTGATAAGAAGAACTGGATACGGCGCGCACGGTGCACGATTAGCTTATCTTCGTCAGAAAGCTCATCCATACCGAGGATCGCAATGATATCCTGTAATTCTTTGTAACGCTGTAATGTTTGCTGTACTTGGCGGGCTACTGAATAATGCTCTTCCCCGACCGTTTCTGGTGTTAAGGCACGGGAAGTTGAAGCAAGTGGATCCACCGCAGGGTAGATACCCATTTCAGAAAGCTTACGCTCAAGGTTTGTCGTTGCATCAAGGTGGGCGAAAGTTGTCGCCGGAGCCGGATCCGTATAGTCATCGGCTGGCACATAAATCGCCTGGATGGACGTAACAGACCCTACGTTCGTAGATGTGATACGCTCCTGCAATTTACCCATTTCGGTTGCAAGTGTCGGCTGGTAACCAACGGCGGAAGGCATGCGGCCAAGTAGCGCGGAAACCTCGGAGCCTGCTTGCGTGAAACGGAAGATGTTGTCCATGAAGAACAGAACGTCCTGTCCCTGGTCATCACGGAAATACTCAGCCATTGTTAAACCTGTTAAGGCAACACGCATACGCGCACCAGGCGGTTCGTTCATCTGGCCGAATACCATCGCTGTTTTCTTGATAACGCCTGAATCAGTCATCTCATGATAAAGGTCGTTACCTTCACGTGTACGCTCACCTACACCGGCGAATACGGAAATACCGCCGTGCTCCTGCGCGATGTTATTGATCAGTTCCTGGATTAAAACGGTTTTGCCTACACCGGCTCCACCGAATAGACCAATTTTTCCCCCTTTAATATATGGGGCAAGAAGGTCTACTACTTTAATTCCAGTTTCAAGAATTTCAACCTCTGTAGAAAGCTGTTCAAATTTAGGTGCTTCCCTGTGGATTGAATCACGGCGTATGTCCGTTGGAAGTTCCCCGTCAAGGTCAATCGCTTCACCCAATACGTTAAATACACGTCCGAGTGTTACGTCCCCTACAGGAACAGAGATAGGCGCACCAGTATCCAATACCTCTACACCGCGTGTTAAGCCATCAGTAGAAGCCATGGCAATAGCACGAACTGTATCATCACCTAAGTGAAGGGCTACTTCAAGAGTTAAGTTGATGTCAACTTCGGATTCGCTTTGCGCTGTATTGACAACTTTTAAAGCGTTATAAATCTCTGGAAGCTGACCGCTTTCGAACTTGACGTCAACAACCGGACCCATAACTTGAAGAACGCGTCCTTTGTTCATGTATTTCCCTCCTATCGTTCTCTATCGACAATGTTAAAGCTGAGACGTTTCTGTTATATTATTGATCGCCGGAAGTACCAACTGTGAAGCGCGGCTACTCCAACGCCGCCGCACCGCCGACGATTTCGGTAATTTCTTGCGTGATTGCTGCCTGGCGTGCACGGTTGTAGCTAAGGCTGAGTGAGCTAATAAGCTCATTGGCGTTATCTGTCGCACTCCTCATCGCCGTCATCCTTGCCGCATGCTCACTTGCCTTGCTGTCTAAAAGCGCACCGTAAATCAAGCTTTCAGCATACTGGGGCAGCAGCACTTCCAATATATCTTCAGCGGATGGTTCAAACTCATAGGATGTAAGCTTTGCAGATGCGGAAATATCGGTTAGCGGGAGAAGCTTCTTCTCCGTTACATCCTGTTGAATCGCGCTGACATAATGGCTGTAATACATATATAATTCATCAAATGTTTCATCTGCAAACATGCCGACCGTTTTGCTTGTGATGTCGTTAATGTCTGCAAAAGAAGGCTGGTCTGCAACCCCGACAATATCGAGGATTACATTCATGCCGCGCTTCTTAAAAAAGTCACGGCCGACTCTGCCGATCGCAATGATCGCATATTCATCAGCGGATTGATGGCGATTTTGAATCGTTTGGAATACATGGCGTATGATGTTGCTGTTATAAGCTCCGGCAAGTCCGCGGTCAGACGTAATCACAATGTATCCTGTCTTTTTGACCGGACGGGATGTCAGCATTGGATGCGAGGCATCCTTGCTTCCCAGCGCGATTGATGCGGTAACTTCCTGGATTTTTTCCATATAGGGAACAAATGACTTTGCATTCATTTCCGCACGGCTCATTTTCGCCGCCGATACCATTTGCATGGCTTTTGTAATTTGGCTCGTCTTCTTCGTTGAAGTAATCCGAGATTTTATATCGCGTAATGATGCCACAGGTTCTCACCACCCTTTATCAAAGAATGTCCGGCTAAAGCATTTGAAGCTTAAGCGTTTAAGAGTTTGTTACAAAAGTGAGGTGAAAATTGCCTTGGCAGCTTTTTTCACCTTTTATAACATTCTCCTTATTCGGATACTGCGAATGTCTTCTTGAATTCGTTGATCGCAGCGGCCATATCGTCATCAGCCGGAAGATCTTTTGTTGTTGCGATATGGTCTAACAAATCTTTGCGGTTGTGGTCCAACCAGGAATGGAATTCAGATTCGAAACGACGAATATCCTCAACAGGAATATCGTCCAAGAAGCCACGTGTAAGAGCATATAGAATCGCTACTTGCTTTTCAACTTTTAACGGCTTATTAATATCCTGTTTTAACACCTCAACTGTGCGGGCACCGCGATTTAATTTTGCTTGTGTTGCTTTATCAAGATCGGAACCGAACTGGGCAAATGCTTCCAGTTCACGGTAAGAGGCGAGGTCAAGGCGCAGTGTACCGGCAACCTTTTTCATTGCCTTGATTTGCGCTGATCCACCTACACGTGATACCGAAAGACCGGCATTGATCGCAGGGCGTACCCCTGAGAAGAACAGGTCTGACTGAAGGAAGATTTGTCCGTCCGTAATTGAAATTACGTTTGTTGGAATATAAGCAGAAACGTCGCCTGCCTGTGTTTCAATAAATGGCAATGCTGTGATTGAACCGGCACCTTTTGCATCGCTCAATTTTGCAGCGCGCTCAAGCAAGCGGGAGTGCAAGTAGAATACATCTCCCGGGTATGCTTCACGGCCCGGAGGACGGCGAAGTAACAATGAAAGCTCACGGTATGCTGCCGCTTGCTTTGTTAAATCATCATAAACAACAAGGACGTGCTTGCCGTTATACATGAATTCTTCAGCCATTGATACACCTGCATAAGGAGCAAGGAATAACAATGGAGCCGGCTGTGATGCGGAAGCAGTCACAACGATTGTGTAATCAAGGGCACCTTGCTTGCGCAAAGTTTCAACAGCGTTACGTACGGTTGATTCTTTTTGGCCGATTGCTACATAAATACAAATCATATCCTGGTCTTTTTGGTTCAAAATTGTATCGATCGCAACAGATGTTTTACCTGTTTGGCGGTCCCCGATAATCAACTCACGCTGGCCACGGCCAATTGGCACGAGGGCATCGATCGCCTTAATACCGGTTTGCAGCGGCTCATGAACAGATTTACGATCCATAACACCAGGTGCTCTGGACTCAATTGGGCGGGTTTTTGTTGTATTAATCGGTCCCATTCCATCAACTGGTTGCCCAAGCGGGTTCACGACGCGGCCGATTAGCTCTTCGCCTACCGGAACCTCCATGATGCGGCCCGTACGGCGAACCTCGTCGCCCTCACGGATTTCTGTATATGGTCCTAAAATAATAATACCGACGTTATTTTCTTCAAGGTTTTGTGCCATACCCATAACGCCGTTTGAAAATTCAACAAGCTCTCCGGCCATGACATTGTCGAGGCCATGAGCACGAGCGATACCGTCACCAATTTGGATAACTGTACCTACATCACTCACATGAATTTCCGACTGATAGTTTTCGATTTGCTTTTTTATCAGCGCACTGATTTCTTCAGCATTGATGCTCATGAATTTCACCCCTATCTACGAATCTTAGCCTAACAATTGACGTTCCAAACGCTCCAGCTTCCCTTTCAAGCTGCCATCGAAAATCCGGTTTCCGATGCGAAGCTTGATGCCGCCAAGCAGGTTGGAATCAACAATATTTTCAATTTGCAATGATTTTTTTCCGACTTTTGCCGCAAATGAAGAAGAGATCGCTTCCCGTTCCTCCTCTGTTAAAGGGCGGACGGAATACACCTTTGCTTCGGCAATTCCTCTTTCGTCATTGGCAAGTCCGATAAAATAATTCGCCACGTCAGCAACATGATCTTCGCGGTGGCGGTCAATCAATAGCATAAGTGTATTTAAAACGTACGTATTTGCAGTAGAAAATGTTTCTTTGATAATCTCTTTCTTCTTTTCAACAGGAAGTTTTGGAGATTTTAAAACCGCATTTAAATCCTGGTTATGGCTGAAAACGTCTTTGACTACACGAAGCTCTTGTTCCATTTGGTCAAGAAGCTGTTGTTCTTTTGCAAGCTGGAAAAGCGCCAACGCGTAGCGTTTTGCTACAGTTGAGTTGCTCATCGCTCTTCTCCTGCCTCTTGAATGTATTCGTTAATGAGCTTTTCCTGGTCTTCAGCGCTTAATTCTTTTTCAATTACTTTGGAAGCAATTAAAACAGATAAGGAAGCCACTTGCTCGCGAATAGCTGCAACAGCTTTTTCTTTTTGCTGCTCAATTTCAATCTTTGCTGCTTCTTTAATGCGTTCAGCTTCTGTACGAGCCAGTGAAATAATTTCTTCACGCTGCACTTCGCCCTGCTTTTTTGCATTTTCAATAAGCCCTTGTGCATCTGTACGAGCTTCTTTCAACAGGCTGCGCTGCTCTTCAAGCAGCTTGTTTGATTCTGCACGGCTTTGTTCTGCCGCTTCAATTTCGTTTGCAATATGCTCTTCACGCTGCTGCATAATGCCCATCAGCGGACCCCATGCAAATTTCTTGAGCAATGCCAACAATATAATAAACATCAATAACTGGAACACAACGTCCCCGAGGTTAAGACCGCCATGAGCAGCCGCACCCAATACAAAACTGCTTGTTAACACCCTCGATTCACTCCCTTCAAGAGTCGTTCAGTTAAGAAAAAACAAGTGCCTGATTGTATATAAATCTGTTTTCCAGAAATCTTTGGACATAAAGGAATGGCGAAGGCTTCATTGAATGATCTTCGCCATTTTGAACTTTATTGTTAACGGATGATTATCCGCCGATTACCATAAACGCAATAACAACCGCGATGATAGGAATCGCCTCAACTAACGCAACCCCGATAAACATAGTAGTTTGAAGCATACCGCGGGCTTCTGGTTGACGAGCGATACCTTCTACTGTACGAGATACGATAAGACCGTTACCAATACCAGCACCGAGTGCTGCCAAACCGATTGCAATTGCTGCTGCTAAAAGACCCATTCTAATGTTCCTCCTTTAAATGTATCGATAAATAATTGTTTTAAACGTTTTGTCCATAAAAAGGACAGGGTATATATTAATGGTCATGGCTCACTTTGTGAGACATATAAACCATTGTTAACATTGTAAAAATAAATGCCTGGATCGCACCGACAAAAATCGAGAATCCTTGCCACGCGAGCGTTGGAATAACAGCGGCTAAATGCCCGCCGACCCCGGTTGCAAGGCTTCCTGCCAATAAGCCGAGCAGAATTTCGCCCGCAAAAATGTTTCCGTAAAGACGGAGGCCCAGCGTAAGAGTATTTGCAAACTCCTCAATGATTTTTAACGGGAATAAAAAAGGCATTGGCCTTAAAAATTCACGGCCATACTCCCTGGCACCCTTCATCTTAATTCCATAATAATGTGTTAAGCCCACTACCATTACCGCCAAGGTCAGTGTTACTACCGGGTCGGCAGTTGGCGATTTCCACCATAGTTCGCCGTCGATGACGACCGAGAATGGAAGACCCAACATATTTGAAACAAAGATATACATAAGCAACGTGATTCCTAGAATATGGAACCGCCCGCCCGTCTTCCAATCCATCGTACTATTAATGATGTTTTTAACAAAATCCATCACCCATTCCATAAAGTTTTGGATACCAGTAGGCTTCATGGCAAGAGTACGAGTGGAAAGTACAGCGATGATAAAAACAATCAAACTTGCAACAGTAATCATTAAAACATTTGCCAAGTTGAAGGTTAGTCCCATAAATTCATGCAATGGAGCTTCATGATGCATCAGTATTCACCTCTTTTCCCGCTTTTTACGTAAATAATAAGAATAAAGAAAAAAATCTATGATCATGACAAAATAAGATGTCATTAATCCCAAAACTACACTGATAAGGTGGAAGTGCTCGGGATACCTCAGCGCTATGATTACGGCAAATGCCGCAGATGCAAGCCGGGAAAAGGAACCGAGCGAGACCGCTTTTTTCCCTTCTGAAACCGCATCCCCGAATTTCCGCACCTTTCTTGCCATCAGCCACAGATTGTAAAGGCTCAAGCTTGTACCGAAAGCCAATCCAAGAAAAATAGATTGATAAGGAGTAAATCCCCAGCCGAGAATATAGACAGCCATTAAATAAAATATGTATTTACGCTGTCTGGCAAACATTTCATTTATTTCCGGCATGGTTGTTTATTCTCCTGAAAAGAAGTGGCGGACCAGGCGAAGCATCGCATAAATTCCTGCTGCCAACCCCAAAAGCAATCCAATAATTAAAAAAAGCGGTTCAGTGCCAAACATCCGATCGAGCCATCTTCCCCCGAAGATGCCAATCAATGTCGAACCGGCTAATTGAGATAGAATGGCGGATGTTAATGCCATTGCTTTAAAAGGGTGACGGTTGTTCTGGTTCATATCAACGCATCCTCGCATTCAGAGAATGGTACTTGGCGGGGGCGATTTTAATAATTTTAGAGTGTGCAGAAGTGGAAAAATAAACTGCACAAGCGTGTTGAAAACCTTATCATTTATACCCTTTGTAAGCATACAATAGGGTTATGTCAATGTCAATTAATTTGGAGTGAAAAAGTTCACAAATGAAAGGGCTAAAATCTGGTATGTTCACACATTTTTCGAAATTTTTCCTCGGAATATTCTTGATTTTTTCAATCATTTCTGCTTAGGTTGCGCGATTCTTTTTTTCCAATTTGAATATAGGCCTCGATCACATCTTCCCTGCCGGCTTTTTTGGCGAAAATTTTCAGTAAATATAATCCGTCAGCAGGGAGCTGCTCAGCTTTCACTTCTTTTTGAATCAAGCCCTTTTTTACGTTCCTTTCCCAATCAAGAAATCCTAAAAAGCGATAATGATCAGGATCAAAGATGGCAATTCCGAATTCTTCGGCCCCGCCTGGCAAATACACTTCGTAGCGGTATGACTGGCTGTCATCCCCGATGACAAAATCAAAGCCCATGATTCTCGGGTACGCTGGTTCTTCCAGAACATATAAATACGGGATCCTGATTTGTTTGGAACCCTGCCGCAAAATAAGTTCCCCATCCTGGATCTTTTCTTTTAATTGCGATGGTTCGACACGCATGGCGAGCTCCACTCTTTTCTTTTGATGCGGAAGCAGATCAAAGGAAAGCGGAATCTCCCAATGAATGCCGGGGGTTTTTTTCGGAACCGAAAAAGAATATTTCTTTACATCTGTACCGGTATTTTCAATGGTTAAGGATGCCTTATGGCGATGCAAGTGTTCAGCAAGCTGAAACTTACCGAATTGGATTGTTCCCGGCATCACAAGCGTTTCATTGTTAATCGCTTCAACCGCCTGAATCCTGCCTGCCCCCTGCTCATATGTTCGGTATGCTTCGCCTTTCTCGTTATAAAGTTTTTTTGCCGTATTTAGTAATGAAGCTTTAATCTGCTCTGGAGTCCAGTTTGGATGAGCCTGCTTGATGAGCGCGCAAACTCCGGCGACATGGGGTGCCGCCATACTTGTTCCCTGCAAAGATAGATATCCTCCCGGAACCGTACTGTTGATCGCTACCCCTGGCGCGACGATATCCGGTTTAATTTCCCATGAATCGGTGACAGGTCCCCTTGAACTGAATTCAGCAAGCAAATCTTTTTCTTCTATTAATATAGCCCGTGAATAAATTTCTTTTTTCTCAAGATGTTTTTTTAGCTGGATTCCTGTTTTTTTCGAAACAGAAACGACTGGAATTGAAACGTTTTCTTCGAGGTTTCCAATGAAATGACCGTCTGTATTGTTATAAATAATCACTGCGGCCGCACCCGCCTTTTTGGCATTCCGTGCTTTTTCGGTAAATGTCAGCTTTCCCCTTTCAAGGAGTACTATTTTTCCTGCCGCATTTTTTAGATCCTTTTCCTCGCCGAGACCGGCAAACACCATTTGCAGTGAACGGTCCAGCTTCCAAACATCTGCTCCTTGCATCGGCTCCATCCTGATTTTCTTCGCTGATCCCTCAAGCAATAAATAAGGGATCTTCATCGGCGGAGTGGAGGCCCCGACCGAAATCGCTTTCGATGCTGTACCCGGGGAACCGACCGTCCATATCCCGGGTCCGGAGTTGCCTGAAGAGGTGACAGCTGTAATCCCATTTTCAACGGCTTTATTTAAAGCGAGGCTGATGGGGAGGTCCGGTCCGTTCACATTGTTTCCGAGTGACAGGTTCAATATATCAACACGATCTTTGATTGCTTGCTCAATTGCGGCGATTATTTGCTCAGTTGTGCCTCCGCCGCCGGGGCCAAGCGCGCGGTAGGCGACGATCTCCGCCTCTGGGGCCACTCCTTTAAACCTGCCATTCGCAGCAATCACCCCCGCAACGTGAGTGCCGTGCAGCGTGCGTTGACGCGGTCCGCCTTGCGATTCCATCGGATCATGATCCCCGTCAATAAAATCGCTCCCGCCGCGATAATTTCTCCGCAAATCCGGGTGAGTGTAATCCAGTCCCGTATCAATTACGCCAACGGTAATTCCTTTCCCGGTTAACCGTTCATTTTTCGCATCGAAAAGCCCCCGCACTGCCTCACCGCCAATCATTTTAATGTTTTCTTCCGTGTTGACCGTGTACGCCTGGACTGGTGAAACAAGCGAAACGGCTTGTTGTTTCGCTAACTTTTCAAAGGAATGGACATCACCTTTTACGGAAAACCCGTTCAATGTATGTTTAAAAATATGGCGGAGCTCCAGGTCTGGAAATTTCGCTAACAATCCTTCGATATCGCGTTTTGATTGTGTGTCTTTGAGGACGACGATGGCTATGTTTGTTTGCCCCGGATCGTCTTTTGGAATAGGTGGATGTTCGAGTATTTTTGACTGGCTGGCAGCCGCAGCGGCTATTAACCAGATGAAAGTGATTATCGAGGCCATTTTCCTGACCATCATTGACCCGCTCCTTTTTCAATAGAGTTTTCCGGGGATGGTCGAATTATGCAGGGTATAGATGTCGGGAATGATACTTGTTGGAGTCCTGTTTCGTTTCAAATAATTAATGGTTGGACTTTTTGCTTTAATTGTTGCAATCTGACATCTGTTTAAAGGTAAAATCTCTATTTTTAATTCGCTATTTTCGCTCAACCTTTTGCCACGAAATTGCAGTATAAAAAGCTAAAATGGGTTTAAGAAAGTGTACATTGTGTACACTATGTGCATAATATGTTAATATAGGAGGTGAAAGGAGAGATGCTCATGCAGGGAACACTTAATGCCACTGATGTGCGAAGACACTGGAGCCAATTTAACGATGATATCGTTAGAGAAGGTCCTCGTTTTGTTAAACGAAATCGTGATAAGTGGGTGGCAGTTAGTTCAGAACATCTTAAAGCAGCTTTTGCCACATTTACTTTTGATGCCGAACTGCTGCATGAAGAAGATGGTTCTGTTACAGCGACTCTTAAAGGCTTCGATTTAGTAGAGAATGGCGAGACAGAAGAAGAAGCAATTGATTTATTAACAGAAGAATTAATCGACTATGCGAATGAGTATCAAGATAATTTTAAATCCTATTTTCAAGCTCCTAATAGACACGATCACTTCCCTTATATTATGAATGTTTTAGTCCAAGATACTTTCGAAGAAGTTAAGTCCCTGATCCGATGCCCAGTTGAAGAGAAATAGAACGTTTCTGCCGCAGAGACGGCTGGAAAGAGTATAAACAGAAGGGTCATCATATTTATTTTATGAAACAGATGGATGATGGCACTTTAAAGAGGACAAAAGTTTCAAGAGGTACGGGAGAAGTGAGAGGACATTTGTGGAAAGAAATTTTAAAGAAACAACTTCAAGTAACAGAAGAATATTTTAATGATAAAAAATAGCTTTCTAATCCCAGAAGGATTTTTGTATTTATTTTTAGGCTGGCCCCATCGTTCAGGCCAGCCTTTGTTTGTTTATTCGGGTTTATAATCGGCAGGACGCTCGGTTGTTTGCTTGAAATAGTAGCGGATTGCGTCACAAATTCGGGCTGAAGCATGTCCGTCACCATACGGGTTTATTGCTTTAGCCATTTTTTCATAGGAGGAAGGGTCGGTTAATAGCTCGGTTGCCATCTGATAAATCGGTTCTTCTTCAATGCCGGCCAGCTTAAGCGTTCCAGCTTCGATTCCTTCCGGCCGCTCGGTTGTATCCCGCAAGACGAGAACCGGAACACCGAGAGATGGAGCTTCCTCCTGCACTCCCCCTGAATCGGTTAATATTAAATGGGCTCTTGAAGCGAAATTATGAAAATCAATAACATCAAGAGGCTCGATTAAGTGGATGCGCGGATCATTGCCAAGAATTTCGGCAGCAGTTCCGCGGACGGCAGGATTTAGATGGACCGGATAGACAACCTGCACATCTGCCTGCTCTTCGACAAGCCGCTTGATCGCCCTGAACATATTTCGCATCGGTTCGCCAAGATTTTCGCGGCGATGGGCAGTCAAAAGAATCAAGCGGTCATTGCCAAGCTTTTCGAGAACCTCATGATGATATTCCTCTTTCACCGTTGTTGCCAGGGCATCGATTGCCGTATTGCCCGTCACAAATATGTTTTCGCCTTGCTTGTTTTCTTCGAGCAGGTTTTCGGCCGATTTAGCAGTAGGAGCAAAATGAAGATCGGCCATCACTCCTGTCAGCTGGCGGTTCATTTCTTCAGGAAAAGGCGAGTACTTATTCCACGTTCTCAGGCCGGCTTCAACATGGCCGACAACAATTTGATTGTAAAACGCAGCAAGGCTGGCAACAAACGTCGTTGTTGTATCGCCGTGAACGAGGACAATATCCGGCTTCACTTCCTTCATCACTTTATCAAGGCCTTCCAAACCTCTTGTTGTTACATCAATAAGGGTTTGCCGGTCTTTCATGATATTCAGGTCATAGTCCGGTTTAATCTGGAAAATATTTAAAACTTGATCAAGCATCTCCCGGTGCTGGGCTGTAACGGTGACGACCGATTCAAACTGCCCGGGCCGCTTTTTCAGTTCAAGAACAAGGGGAGCCATTTTGATTGCTTCGGGCCTTGTACCGAAGATCGTCATTACTTTAATGGGACGGTTCATTACTTACACCTCTTTAGATTACTTCGTTCCAAACAAACGGTCGCCGGCGTCGCCTAAGCCGGGGACAATATAGCCATGGTCGTTAAGCTTTTCATCGAGGGCGGCAATATAGATATCGACGTCCGGATGCGCTTTTTTCACTGCTTCAACGCCTTCCGGAGCAGCGATTAAACACATGAATTTAATATTTTTCGCACCGCGCTTTTTGAGGGAGTTGATGGCTTCAATAGCAGATCCGCCCGTTGCAAGCATCGGATCAACGACGATAAAATCTCTTTCCTCAACATCACTCGGAAGCTTCACATAATATTCGACCGGCTTTAATGTTTCCGGGTCGCGGTACAGGCCAATGTGGCCAACCTTGGCAGCGGGAATCAATTTTAAAATACCGTCGACCATGCCAATTCCGGCCCGCAAGATCGGAATAAGGCCAAGTTTTTTACCGGATAAAACTTTTGATGTTGTCCTATTGACCGGTGTCTCAATTTCAATGTCCTGCAAAGGCAGGTCACGGGTGATTTCAAACGCCATCAATGTGGCGACCTCATCGACAAGTTCACGGAATTCCTTTGTGCCTGTTCCCTTGTCACGAATGTATGTAAGCTTATGTTGAATGAGCGGGTGATCAAAAACATATACTTTTGCCATAACAATCTCCCCTTTTCTTCTCAATGTCATTTTATGTTTCGCCTGTAGCTAAAAATCCTTCTACACACTTCGTCTAATTTTACAGAAAAAACGCAAGTTGAGCAACTCGGGCCGGAAACTGTAAAAGAAACGTCATAATTGCCCGGTTGCATTGGTGGCCACCTTTTGAAAAAAAGAGCCCGGCCCTGCTTTAAACGCAGAACCGGGCTTTCTTTTTTAATAAAGTTGAAATTTTTTAGTTAAATTAAGGACGCGTTGTTTTGCTTCCTCAAGCTTTTCAGCGTCTTCATGATTTTTTAGGGTGAACGCAATAAGCGAGCCTATTTCGTCCATTTCAGCGAGGCCAAATCCTCTCGATGTAACCGCTGCTGTCCCGATCCGGATTCCGCTTGTTACAAATGGGCTTTCCGGGTCAAACGGAATTGTATTTTTATTAACGGTAATCCCGACTTCGTCAAGAACTTTTTCGGCTACCTTCCCGGTGATCCCGAGTGAACGCAGATCCAATAGCAGCAAATGATTATCGGTTCCGCCTGAGACGAGGTCGAGCCCTTCGTTTTGCAGCTTTTCCGCTAAACGCTTCGCATTTTCAACAATATTTTTTGCGTATTCTTGAAAGCTGTCCTGCAGCGCTTCACCGAATGCGACCGCCTTCGCTGCGATCACATGCATTAGCGGACCGCCTTGAATGCCCGGGAAAATGGATTTGTCAATTTTCTTGGCGAACTCTTCTTTGCATAAAATCATGCCGCCGCGAGGACCGCGCAGTGTCTTATGAGTCGTAGTGGTCACGAAATGTGCATGCGGGACGGGATTTGAATGCAGTCCTGCCGCAACGAGCCCGGCAATATGGGCCATGTCGACCATCAGGTACGCACCGACTTCATCGGCAATCTCCCGGAATCGTTTAAAATCAATTTCGCGGGGATAGGCGCTTGCACCGGCTACAATCAACTTCGGCTTATGCTCGCGCGCTTTGGCAAGCACATCATCATAATCAATGCGCTGTGTTTTTTCGTCAACACCGTACTCGACAAAGTTGTATTGGACGCCGCTGAAATTAACCGGACTTCCATGCGTTAAATGGCCGCCATGTGAAAGATTCATTCCCAATACAGTGTCACCGTGTTCCAAAATTGTAAAATAAACAGCCATATTCGCTTGCGCGCCTGAGTGCGGCTGGACGTTGACATGGTCCGCACCGAAAATTTGTTTTGCCCGGTCACGGGCCAAATCTTCGACAACGTCTACATGCTCACAACCGCCATAGTAACGGCGTCCCGGATAACCCTCTGCGTATTTGTTTGTCAACACGGAGCCCTGTGCTTCCATGACCGCCTCACTGACGAAATTTTCTGATGCGATTAATTCAATTTTTGTCCGCTGCCGCCCGAGTTCATCCTGTATTGCTTGAAAAACCTGTTCATCCTGTTGTGCCAAATGCTTCATCGTCATCCTCCTTTGATCAACCGAACTTTAAGTAAAAATATGTACTGCAAACACGGCTTATTTTGAAAATTCTTTTATATTCTAACATGCTTTCCGCTTGAAAAGATAGATGCGGTTGACCGGAAAAAAACCAATTTTCGCTTATTTACCGGGAAATTTTTTAAGTAACCGCTTGCAGTCTTAAGCTGTGCATCTATGGGAAAAAGCCTTTACAGTGGGTAAAGGCTTTTCGTTTAATGGCATGATTGTTCATCCCGATTTTTTTCGTATACGGCCCGGGATCCGCCGATTAACTTAGGGCGGGTTTTCGCAAGGGTGACATGTGCGCCGCCCACCTGCTTTAAGGAAACCCGGACTGGTACAGCAACCGGCTTTAAATGCATGCCGATGAATGTATCGCCAATATCGATTCCCGCGTCGGCTTTAATATACTCGACGATGACAGGGTCAGCAAACTGGTCAAAAGCATATGTTGCCATTGCCCCGCCGGCGGAACGGACGGGAATAACCGCTACTTCTTCCAGACCTTTTTCTTCTGCAGTTGAACGCTCCACGACAAGTGCCCGGTTTAAATGCTCGCAGCATTGAAAGGCAAGCTGGACACCGGTCTGTTCCTGGAAAAGCTTGATCTGCCGGAAAATCATCGCAGCTGTCTCTTCCGTTCCGGCCGTTCCGATCCGTCTGCCCGCCACTTCACTCGTGCTGCAGCCGACAACAAACAGATTCTTTTCCGTTAGCGATGTCTGCTCTTTAAATTCTGACAGTATTTTATTTAAATCTTTTTCCCATACCTCTATCACCATAAAAGCCCACCCTTTTCTAAAGCTTTTATTTAAGTTTTTAAGTGCTCCACAAGATGTTATCTATTTGTTTTCATATTCGTCAATTTTTCCGATCCGGTTTGCATGGCGGCCACCCGCAAATTCTGCAGTCAGCCATGTTTTTGCAATCTCTCTGGCCAGACCTGGTCCGATTACCCGTTCCCCCATCGCAAGGATGTTGCTGTCATTATGCTCCCTTGTCATTTTTGCACTGAAAACATCGTGCACAAGGGCACAGCGAATGCCTTTCACTTTGTTGGCAGCGATGCTCATGCCAATGCCGGTTCCGCAAATTAAAATACCCCTGTCAAACTCTCCGTTGGCGACTTTTTCAGCGACAGGGAGTGCGTAATCGGGATAATCGACAGATGTGCCGCATTCGCACCCGAAATCTTCGTATTCGATTCCGAGTTCATCCATTAAGCTCTTTATTTCTTCGCGAATATTTATTCCGCCATGATCTGACGCAATCGCAATCTTCATCATAAAATCCCCCCATCTGAAAGCAGTTGTTTCCTTTATTTTGACACAAGGATAAAAAATAATAAAGAAAACCCCTCTTTTGTTGCCATATTTTTAGCGGAAAATGAACAGAAGGCTCCCTGTTAACAAATGAGCAGGGAGCCTTGCAGCAAAATTATAATTTAAAGCGGGTAATCGTGCTTTTCAGTTTTTCGGCTTGATCTTTAAGCTCTACCGCCAGGCTTTCGACATTGGCGATGACCGTTGCCTGCTGCTGGGTTGATATGGCTACTTCCTGGGCAGCCGCGGAAGTTTCCTCGGCAATAGCTGCCACTTCCTGGGACTGGGTCGAAGTGTGCTGAATACTTTCCATTTGCTTGTCGACAAGGGTGGTGATCGTTGCAACCGCTTCCGCCATTTCGTTGACGGTGCCGGTCATTTCTTCGATCACTTCATTCGTTTTTGTTCCTTTTTTCGCTTCTTCGTTTGCCGTTTTGACCTGGCCGGAAATTTGTTCAACAACATTTTGCACTTCTTCTTGAATGTCTTTAATCAATTCAGAAATCCCTTGAACTGCCTTGCCGCTTTCATCTGCAAGCTTTCTGACTTCTTCGGCAACGACAGCAAAGCCTTTGCCGTGCTCACCGGCACGGGCTGCTTCAATAGACGCGTTTAAAGCAAGCAAGTTGGTTTGGGCCGCAATATCCCCGACAAGCTGGATGATCTGTTCCACCTTTGCTGCATTTTCCTCAAGACGTTTAACGGTTTGTAAAGAATGCTGATTCTCTTTAGAAAGCTTTTCGATTCCTGTTATTAAGGAATGAATCACTTCTTTGGACTCGCGCAAATCATTGACCATTTCCTGCGAAACGAGTCCGGATGCTTTTGCTTTTTCCTGTACTTCTTCAGCAATTTTGATCACATCTTCTACAGACTCAGCTGTAGACTGGATCGAAACAGCTGAGTTATCAGCACCTGCCGAGATTTCGCGGATTGTCCGGGAAACCGCTTCGGCTTGTAATGCCGCTGCTGACGACTCCTTGGAAATAGCCAGCACCTTCGCATTTGTGTCCCGGAAATTTCCTTCGATGTTTTGCACCATATCCCTTAAGCTGAACAGCATGTGGTTAAAGGCAATTCCAAGTGAGCGGATCTCATCATCGGAATTGGAGACTTCAGCATCTTCCTTAATATCCCCATGGGCCGCTTTCAGCGCGATTTTTTCAAGCTTTTGCAACGGTTTAATAATAAAGCCGGCCGCGATAAATGCAAGAATTCCTGACCAAATAATTCCTAAAGATAAAGTGATAAAACTAAAGCTCGTCTCGCTGATGGCGATCATCTCGTTAATATAGGGGTATAAAAAATAAATAAATACCGCACTGGTCGTATATGTTATAAACGCCAGTGCTGTTGTAAACAGGACAAGCTTTTTCCTTAATCCAAATTTATAGCGTTTTTTCTCCTCCACCGGTTTCTCCTCCGAACTTTGTTAAATGTTTTTTAGCCGCGTAATGATTTTGTCAATTGCTTCATGAATTTCTTGATAGGTTTGCCGGTAAAGATGAACCGGCCCTCCATATGGATCAGCAATATCGCCGCCGGCATCATTTCCTGCAAACTCATGTAATGTAAACGTTTTATTTGCTGCGTATGGAAACTGGCTGATAACAGACTCTTTGTGCGCTCCGGTCATCGTTAAAATATATGTAGCCCAATCCACTTCCGCTTTGGTTAAAAGCGTCGAGTGATGCTCGTGGAAAATATCATTTTCTTCGAGAACCTTCTTCGCATTGGGTGATGCCGCACTGCCCACGCCTGCAAACACACCCGCCGATCGTACCTCAATTCCGGGAATGGATTTGCTTTTTAAAATAGCTTCAGCCATCGGGCTCCGGCACGTATTTCCCGTACAAACAAATAAAATGCGTGTCATCGATGAATTGCCTCCTTTATTTACATTATAAGCCATAATTACCTATTACAATAGACTTGCTTTAAAAAAAGAGAAAAGACACCCTTAAAAGGTGCCAGCGGGTCGATTATGTATGCTTAAAAGGAGAAGAGAAGCTTCATGCCAAATGCGAGAAGGATGCTCCCACCAAGCGCTTCACTGTATGCCCCCAGCAAACCCTGGGCCTTCCTGCCGAGGTATAAGCCGAGCCATGCCAGCACGGTGGCAGCTGCACCAAAAAAGATTAGCACTAATGCTGTTTTGGCTCCGTAAATGCCAAGCGTTAACCCGACTGAAAAACTATCAAGACTGACGCTTAAAGCAAAAAGGAGCAGCCCGAGGCCCGCAGGGGTGATCATGCTCTCTCTTTCATCCTTGAAGACCGCCAAAATCATCTGTACGCCGAGAATAACAAGGAGAAATCCGCCGATATAACCGGCGATTGCACCAAATTTTTCTGATAAAAATCTGCCTGCAATGATTCCAACGAGAGGCATCCACACATGGAATATACCGATTGTGATTCCTATTTTAAAGATCTGCCTGAGACGAAGCTTGAACATGCCCATTCCAAGGCCGACCGAAAATGCGTCCATTCCTAACGCAAATGCCATGACGATTAGTGTAAAAACCTCTCCAGTTACTGCCAACTTTGTTCGCCCCCTTGGACTTGCTATTTCAGCATATGCACGTCCAAAGGGATTTAGAAGCTGGTTGTAAGACCCACATGTCAATGAAACAGCGCACTCTTTTCAGAATGCGCCCCAAGTTATTTCTCCTTAATCAGCCGATTCCCAGCCGCCTTCATCAGCCGGTTCATGACAGCTTCGCCAACGCCTTGCCGCGGAAAAACTTCTGTAAAAATCACATCAACATCCCTGGAATTGAACTCCCTCAGCGTTTCATACAATGCGCTCGCAATCGTTTCAGGCTTATCCCGGCTCCCGCAGGCAAGAACGGCATCAGCTTGAAAAAAAGCGATATTTTCTTCAGTGGTTAACACGCCTGCCTTCAATCCCAGTTTCCTTTTCTCATCAACGAGCTCTTGCAAAAAGTGGCGGCTTCCTTCTACTAGATATAGAGGAGCATCCGGCGCATAATGCTGATACTTCATGCCCGGTGATTTCGGTGCCATTTGTTGATCTGCCAGGGCCGGATCCAAATGGACTTTGCCAATTACAGCTTCGATCTGCTCAACTGTTGCGCCGCCCGGCCTTAAAATAACCGGGACCGGCCCGGTGCAATCAATCACAGTCGATTCGACACCGACCCCGGTCGCCCCGCCGTCAATGATGCCGCTTATTCTTCCGTTCAAATCATCATGGACATGCTTCGCCGACGTCGGGCTCGGTTTGCCGGACTGGTTTGCGCTCGGTGCTGCAATCGGCAGCCCTGCCTTATTTATAAGGGCAAGAGCTACCGGGTGATCCGGCATTCTTACCGCAACTGTTGGCAGGCCGGCTGTTGCTTTAGCGGATAACTGTCCCTCTTTTTTATTGAAAACAATCGTCAAAGGCCCCGGCCAAAAATGATCCATTAACATCCCGGCTTTTTCAGGAACTCCGTCAACAAAACTGTCGAGTTGCTCCTTTTTTGCAATGTGGATAATTAACGGATTATCAGCCGGCCTTCCTTTTGCTTCGAAAATCTTTGCCACAGCTGCATCACTTTCAGCATTTCCGCCCAACCCATATACTGTTTCAGTAGGAAAGGCGACTACTTTATTTTCTTTTAACAAAACGGCCGCTTCAGAAATCTGTGGATAATCCTCTAAATTATTCACAAACTTATCCACTGACCAAATTTTTGTATCCATGTTCATCCACCTTTTATTTCAGCTCAAAATACTCTCAATTTATCGGCATTCTCGGTTCAGAATCTAGTAATTGCTACCTTTGAAAGTATAAAAGAAGATGGAGGGGAACACAAGTTTTATCCACAAAATGTGTATAAACATCGTGATTTTGTGGATAAAAATGTGGATATGTCCACATTGATTAAATGGATAACGCTAAAAATCGCGAATTATCCACATTTAGAATGTATTTTACGTGTTTGAGCTGATGGATAGACGTTGGCAAGTCATTTCTCTCAATTGCGGTGAAACCAAGCATGTTAAAAAACAGCAAACTGTCCTGTTTATTGGTGGCCAAGTATAACTCTTTCAACTGCTTGTCCCTGGCCAAGATGAGCATTTGTTCAAACAGCATCAATATTTCCTTGTCTGTCATTCCTTCGCTGATCACAAGGGAGCGCAGCAGCCCCGCTTCACCGGCAGGCTCAATGCCGACCATCGCTTTTAAATTGCCTTGCATGTCTTCAACGAGCAAAAAATAATCAACTGCAGCCGCCACGCCCTCTGTGCCAAGTTTGGCAGCTTCGAGAAATGTTAATAGTCTGGCCAGATCCTGTTCATTTGCACCACGTACGATTGTGTCCATTACTCCACCTCATTTTTCCTATTCTATTTTTATGAATATGAGTGAATATAAAAAAGTAGACCCCGCAAACGCGAAGTCTACTAATTTTAAATCAGGGTTTTTGGCTTTGCCGCCATGCGTTCTATTTTCTGATAAAATTTTTTATCAGCATTTACACTGGTTGTTTTATGGCCCGTTTTTATTCAAAAAGCTTGTCCCAAAGCTCCTTTACAAAGAACTTAACCTCTACGGGCTCTTCATCTTTTGCTGTGTAGATGGGCGCGGCCTGGCCGTCTTTTACATTCTCCACTGTTTCCTTTACCGGTTGCCCTGTTTTTTCGCCGTCCTCTTCCTTTACCTTCTCTTCTTCTTCACTTACGGCAACACCGTTTGAAAAATCAAGGAAACATAGGGGCGGAAATAGTACGCACCACCAGTTCGCTCCTTTTCCTTCGCCCAGTGAAATGAGAATCGCTTCATACTCTCCGGCCGGGTAAAGAAATTGTCCGTATAGTTTGGTCGGAAATTTGACCCGGTCAAATTCAGCCTTGACCGGTTGTGACGATTTCTCACGCGCGACAACTTGTTCGGCGATTTTTTGAATATCCGGAAGCCTGGAGCGAATCAAGCTTCTTGCCTCCTCAATTGAAGTGAGATCGGCGACCCATTCAGAAATCTCTTCATTTACAGCATCACGGACAAGCCTTTTTATTGCCTGGTCCTGCTCTGAATCTGAGTTGGCAAGAATTCGCAGCCGGATCGCTTCATTTGGAATCACGATGGCCTCACTTGCTATCGCTTCATTTTTCGGTATATATAAGCTCAGGAGCGTACCTATTGATAAAATCATAATATAAGCCCACGCCAATGTTTTTGTTCTCATCTCCAACACCGTCCCTTCACTACCCCCATTGTGGACAAAATGTTAGAATCTTAAACTATTAAAAAAGAAATTGTGAAATCGTTTATTCGCAAGAAATGCTGCGTGACGAAAATCGAGGATTTATAAGTGGAAGAATGCCGTTTTTCTATCCGCGAAAGATGCAAAAAGACCCCCAGCGAAAGGCTAAGGGTCTAACTGATATAAGCAAAAACGATCCGGTCTTTGCCATTAATATCATAAACAACGTCAACATCCGCATCAGAAAAGGTTTGTTTTAACAAAGCCGAAACATCTTCGCTCTGGCCGGCACCGATTTCAAAGCCGATCAGCGCTTTGTCTTTTACAACCAGGGGCAATTCTGTCATAAATCTTCGATAAATATCCAATCCGTCATCACCTGCAAACAGGGCAAGATGAGGCTCGTGATCTTTGACGACTTCCGACATTCCATCCATATCGCGAAAAGGTATATAAGGGGGGTTAGAAAGAATGACATCAAATTTCTGCCCTGCTTCGATAAATGGTTTCAGCAAGTCTCCATGGATGAACCGAAGATCCGCTCCAAGATTTCTTGCATTGGTTTTCGCCACATTGAGGGCCTCGGCTGATATATCGGAAGCTGTCACCTTTAGTGCAGGCAGCTCCAGTTTGATTGTGATCGCGATCGCTCCTGTTCCGGTCCCGGCATCGACAACCTCTAAACGATCTTCTTGGTTAAAAAGACTTCTAATTCTCTTTATCGCTTCAAAAACAAGCTCTTCTGTTTCCGGACGCGGAATAAGAACATGCTCATTTACTTGAAAAGTGCGCCCGTAAAAATCTTCGCTTCCAATAATATATTGCACGGGCATTCCCTTGACATGAAGGGCTACTGCTTCTTGAAAGGACCGCATCGTTTCATCGGGCAGCGCGGAATGGAGGCTGGCAAGCAGCCCGGCCCTGTCCATGCCTGTATAATGGCGGAGCAGCAATTCTGCCGCGTGCTGCTCGCGGCCATTTTTCGTTAAAAAAGAAGAAGCCCAGTTCAGGGCTTCGTATATTTTTGCCATCTTACAGCTCTCCTGCACTTTCAAGCTTTTTGGATTGGTCTTCTAAAATTAATGCATCAATAATTTCGTCAAGCTTGCCCTCAAGCACCTGGTCAAGCTTTTGAATCGTTAAGCCGATGCGGTGGTCGGTTACCCGGTTTTGCGGGAAATTGTAAGTCCGGATCCGCTCTGAACGGTCACCGGTTCCGACAGCCGATTTACGCACCTGATCATATTCTGCCTGGGCTTCCTGCTGAAATTTATCGTAGACACGGGCACGTAAAACTTTCATCGCCTTTTCCTTGTTTTTATGCTGCGATTTCTCATCCTGGCAGGAAACAACAATGCCTGTTGGAATATGGGTTAAACGGACGGCTGACATCGTCGTATTTACGCTCTGTCCGCCCGCGCCGCTTGATGCGAAAGTATCAAAACGGATGTCTTTATCATGGAGTTCAATTTCAACTTCTTCCGCTTCCGGCAAACAGGCAACAGTGGCGGTTGACGTATGAATCCGGCCGCCGGATTCCGTTTCGGGAACACGCTGGACCCGGTGCGCCCCGTTTTCAAATTTTAATTTCGAGTAGGCACCTTTTCCGTTGATTATAAAAATAATTTCTTTGAAACCACCAAGACCGGTCGGGTTTGCATCAATGACTTCCGTTTTCCAGCCCTGAACTTCGGCATAACGGCTGTACATCCGGTAAAGGTTCCCGGCAAATAACGCTGCTTCGTCTCCGCCTGCCGCACCGCGAATCTCGAAGATCACGTTTTTGTCGTCATTCGGGTCCTTTGGAACGAGCAACAGTTTCAAGCGGGCTTCAAGAGTCTCCATTTGTTGCTCAAGCTCTGATAATTCTTCCTTTACCATTTCGCGCATTTCCGGGTCGAGCTTCTCATCAAGCATCGCCTTTGCATCATGCAATTGTTCACGAACCTGCTTATACTCGCGATACGTATCGACCGTCTCTTGAATATCGGATTGTTCTTTTGAATACTCTCGTAATTTATTTGTATCATTAACAATTGAAGGATCACTTAAAAGCTCATTCAGCTTTTCATAGCGGTCCTCAACAGCTTGAAGTCGATCAAACACAGCTACTCACCTCAATTTTCATCATGCTCTTTGCAAGAACAGAGCCTGTGATCATAACATGCATAACTAATCTATAACAGTCTAATTATAGTACAGGGAACAACGGCAGTCAAAAAAAGCAAGGGGCAATCCAAATTCTTCTGAAACGAAAAACCCCGCAGTAACAAAAGCCAGGCGGGGTACTAATAGACGACCTATGATAAAGTTTCTGTTTTGTGCCGGGACGGGCCGCCTTTGGACGATTTCGGAACTTCGTGGTGATGGCGGCAGCGCGGTTCGTATGATTCTGAAGCTCCGACCAAAATGACCGGATCATCGTACGAGGCCGGATTTCCGTTTATCAACCGCTGTGTACGGCTTGCCGGAGACCCGCAAACAGCGCAAACGGCCTGGAGCTTTGTTACAAGCTCGGCAATCGCCATAATTGCCGGCATTTGCCCGAACGGTTCCCCGCGGAAATCCTGGTCGAGACCGGCTGCAATGACCCGGTAGCCGCTGTTGGCAAGCTGCTGGATCACGTCGACAATCTTTTCGTCAAAGAACTGGACTTCATCGATGGCGATGACATCCACTTCGGCGTCAATATGCTGAAATATTTCGGTTGATTTTGAAATCGGAATGGCGATAAAGGAGTTGCCATTATGTGAAACAACTTCTTCGCTGCTGTACCGGTTATCAATTTTCGGCTTAAAAACCGCTATTTTTTGTTTGGCAAATTGAGCTCTTCTTACACGGCGGATTAATTCTTCCGACTTCCCGGAGAACATGCTTCCGCAAACGACCTCAACCCATCCGCTCTGTCTCATTTCGTACATGAATGGCGTCTCCTTCCTTATCCCTGCCAAATGTTACTTTAAAAAGCACCATACTGTTCGCATTTGTTTTTACTAAAAAAATAATCTTATTTCTTATGTATACCTGATTCTTTACAATAAAAAACAGGCAAGCGCTGAAAATCTCTTGCCTGTTTTTGACATTTATTGTTGGTTCTTAAGGCCGTATTTTTTATTGAATCGGTCAACACGTCCGCCTGCTTCAGCAAACTTTTGACGACCTGTATAGAATGGGTGGCACTCAGAACAAGTCTCGACGCGAATTCCGTCTTTAACAGAACCCGTTTCAAACTCGTTTCCGCAAGCGCATTTCACCAATACTGTTTTATAGTTAGGATGAATTCCTGCTTTCATTCTTTTCATCTCCTTTTCCGCCCTGAGTCTTTCGAAACAGAGTTATAATTACGGCTCCATGATCCAAGCCGTAAATCAAAAACCATACAAATAATATTATAACAAGGCGGCTGCCAATTTGCAAGAAGTGATTTTATGCAAAAAACGCGCCACCCCGTCCTTTTTCTTATACTGGAAAAATTAAGAACGCTTTGCTTTCATTTCTTCAGAAAGCTGTGCAAAAAACTCTTCATTTGATTTCGTTTGTCTTAGCTTACGCAAAAATTTCTCTGCAAAGTCAGGTGAATCCGACATCGATTTGCGGATCGCCCATAATTTATCGAGGTGATCTTTCGGGATCAGCAGCTCCTCTTTCCTTGTCCCTGAACGGCGGATATCGATCGCAGGGAAAATCCGTCTTTCAGCAAGAGACCGGTCAAGATGGAGCTCCATATTTCCTGTTCCTTTAAATTCCTCATAAATGACATCATCCATTCGTGAGCCGGTATCGACAAGAGCCGTCGCCAGGATTGTCAGGCTTCCGCCTTCTTCTATGTTACGCGCTGCACCAAAGAATCGTTTTGGACGGTGGAAAGCAGCCGGGTCGATACCACCGGACAAGGTCCGGCCGCTCGGTGGAATCACAAGGTTATAGGCACGGGCCAAACGAGTAATGCTATCCATTAGGATGACAACATCGCGTTTATGCTCGACAAGCCGCATCGCGCGCTCGAGCACAAGCTCGGCCACCTTTATATGGTTTTCCGGGACTTCATCAAAAGTTGAGCTTACGACATCACCGGCAACAGAACGCTCGATATCGGTTACTTCCTCCGGGCGCTCGTCAATCAGCAAGACGATCAGTTCTGCTTCTGGATGATTCGTGGTAATGCTGTTGGCGATTTCTTTTAAAAGCATCGTTTTACCCGCTTTTGGCGGAGCCACAATCAAGCCGCGCTGCCCAAAGCCGACCGGCGCAATCAGGTCCATGATTCTTGTCGACACGCCTTTTGCCGTTGTCTCCACCTTCATTTGCCTGTCCGGATAGAGCGGTGTTAACGCCGGGAAATGGACCCGCTCTTTTGCTGTTTCTGGATCATCACCATTGACAGCCTCTACATGAAGAAGCCCGAAATACCTTTCGTTCTCCTTTGGAGGACGGACTTTCCCGGATACCTTGTCCCCATTTCGGAGATCAAAACGGCGAATTTGCGATGCCGAGATGTAAATATCCTCCGAGCTTGGCGAATAGTTAATCGGACGGAGAAAACCAAATCCTTCCGATTGAATAATTTCAAGGACACCTTCCATAAAGAAATAGCCCTGTTGTTCGGCCCTCGCTTTAAGAATGGCAAAGATCAGCTCTTTTTTCGTTAATTTGCTGTAATAGGATACTTTATATTCACGGGCAAGCTCATACAGTTCTTTTAATTTCATATTTTCTAAACTTGTAATAGTTAATTCCATATATACACCACACTTTTTTAATTTCGGTTGTTCCCCCATATAATTTCTGAAAAAAATTTTTAGATATGGACGGAAGAAGATGGACTATTGAAGGGTTTCTTGAAGCATATAGAAGTGAATTTAAACCAGGAAGTATCACTTTTTTTTAGGCGCGGGCACATAGCAGACCTGGCAAAAACTTTTATACTATAAATTTATAGTTCGCCAAAACAATCTTTATTTTACCCTGTTTCGTGAAAATTAATCAACTTATTTTTTATTTATGAATAAAAAGTTGCGAGGAAGGGAGCAAAGACATGTTCTTTCGAAGTAATGCCACAATAAGATTTTTATTCTGAAAATGAATTGATGCTCCCTGTCCCGATGCGAACCAGGGAGCCGGTTGAAAGGGTTTGCAGAAAAGCTCGGAATTTTACCCTTTTATCACTAAGTGAGGTTTCTTTTTTAAACTGTGACGTCCTTCAATAAAACGGACGGTACCTGATTTTGCTCGCATGACAACCGAATGGGTAGAACCGTAGGAACCTTTAAATTGGACACCGCGCAACAGCTCACCGTCAGTAACACCTGTTGCAGCAAAGATCGCATCATCGCCCCTGACAAGGTCTTCCATGCGAAGAACTTTGTTTACTTCAAGCCCCATTGAGAGACACCGTTCCAGCTCCGCGTCATTTTGCGGCAAAAGCTTTCCCTGTATTTCTCCGCCAAGCGATTTTAAGGCAACGGCTGCGAGCACTCCCTCCGGAGCCCCCCCGGACCCGAATAAAATATCGACACCGGTTGATTCGAATGCCGTGTTAATCGCTCCTGCTACATCGCCATCATTGATGAGCTTAATTCTTGCTCCCGCTTCGCGAAGCTGGGCAATAATGTGCTCATGGCGCGGACGATTTAAAACGGTGGCCACGACATCTTCAACATCCTTATTTTTTGCTTTCGCAACTGCTTTTAAATTATCAAGCACTGAAGCATTAATATCGATTTGGCCAACCGCTTCAGGGCCGACGGCGATTTTGTCCATATACATGTCCGGAGCATGAAGAAGATTGCCATGGTCGGCTACGGCTAAAACGGCAAGTGCATTCCAGCCCCCGGAAGCAACAATATTCGTTCCTTCAAGCGGGTCGACTGCGACATCAACACGGGGGCCATAGCCGGTTCCCAGCTTTTCACCGATATAGAGCATCGGGGCTTCATCCATTTCCCCTTCTCCAATTACGACGGTTCCTTTCATCGGAACAGTATCAAATACGTCCCGCATCGCAGATGTTGCCGCATCATCAGCTTCATCTTTTTTCCCGCGGCCCATCCAGCGTGCAGAAGCAAGTGCAGCTGCTTCGGTCACCCGGATAAGCTCCATTGATAAGCTTCTCTCCATCTGTTCTCTTCCTCCCGCTCGTCCCGTTTATTTCTCTAAGCCTAAGCATTTTTTAATTGTTCAAGTTCTTCCCCGGTTAATCCTTCACGCCAGACAGTAGCCCCGAGGCCGTTCAGCTTCTCAACCAGATGGCTGTAGCCTCTGTCGATGTGTTCAAGCCCGGTCACTTCGGTAATTCCTTCTGCCATCAAACCGGCAATGACAAGCGCTGCTCCGGCTCGAAGGTCGCTTGCCTTCACTTTGGCACCTTGCAGCTGGACAGGGCCGTTTACAATCGCAGACCGTCCTTCAACTTTAATATTCGCATTCATCCTTCTTAATTCGTCAATATGCTTGAAACGGGCTCCGTAAATGGTATCCGTCACAACACTCGAACCCTCCGCCCTTGTCAGCAAAGAAGTAAACGGCTGTTGAAGATCTGTCGGGAAACCAGGATAGACGAGTGTTTTAATGTCGACTGCCTTGAATTTTTCAGCAGGCCCGACAAACACCTGGTCATCGCCAGCTTCAATCGGGACGCCCATTTCGCGAAGCTTCGCGATCATTGATTCCAAATGATGCGGAATCACATTATCGATCAGGATGCCTTCTCCAACCGCTGCACCAAGAATTAAATAGGTTCCCGCTTCGATGCGGTCGGGAATGATCGTATGGCGGCAGCCGTGAAGCTCTTCAACTCCTTCAATCCTGATCACATCCGTCCCGGCTCCTTTTATCCTTGCTCCCATATTGGTCAGCAATGTCGCGACATCGATAATTTCCGGTTCCTTCGCTGCATTCTCAATAATCGTCCGGCCTTTCGCGCGAACGGCTGCCAGCATAATGTTAATCGTCGCACCAACGCTGACTACATCCAAGTAAATCCGCGCGCCGCGCAGCTCATCCGCCCGCAAGTAAATCGCGCCTTGTTCATTGGTGACACTGGCCCCGAGTGCTTCAAACCCTTTGATGTGCTGATCGATCGGGCGCGGGCCGAGATGGCATCCGCCCGGAAGCCCGATAACCGCTTTTTTAAAACGTCCCAGCATCGCTCCCATTAAATAATACGAAGCTCTAAGTTTTTTTACTTTTCCGTTTGGCAGCGGCATCGAGATCATCGATGATGGATCAACCGTCATTTCATTGTTGGAAAATTCGACAGTACCACCAATCTCTTCAAGAAGCCCTTTTAAAATTTGCACGTCCGAAATATCTGGCAAACCTTCAATCGAGACAGTTGAATCGGCCAAAATGGCTGCAGGAATCAAAGCGACAGCACTGTTTTTCGCTCCGCTGATTCGAACTGTCCCTTTTAGCGGATAACCGCCTGCAATTTTAAGCTTTTCCATTTTCGACTCCCTTCCAAGCCATAAACCGAATGGATCGGCCTTATCAAGCAGGCCGCCCATAAAGGCTTTCATTGTGATATGTCAGAATTTCCTTCGGGAACCCAGGAGCTTTTAAAGCCTTATAAAAGGTGCGGGGAGCTGCGCCTGTTTTAGCAAATTTACAAAGAAATTTTTTCTATTATTTTCCAATAAAGAAAGGCATATTCCGACAGTTTGTCTTAGTACATAGTTTACACGAAATCATCTTTTTCATGTACGAAAACAGTGATTTGAAAAAATTACCTGTTCCCCTATCCAACTTACACTAAGCATCGGCAATAATCAAGCCCAGAGCTTTAAAAGTTCGGATCAGGCACGGGAATTCCAGTCTGCCAGGAACGCTTCAATTCCTTTATCGGTTAACGGGTGCTTACAAAGCTGCAGAATTACTTTGAAAGGGATCGTCGCAATATGCGCCCCTCTTAATGCTGCTTCCGTCACATGCTGAGGGTGGCGGATCGAGGCGGCAATGATTTCTGTTTCAAGGCCATGTACCGCAAAGATTTCAGCGATCGTCGAAATAAGCTCAAGGCCATTATGGCCGATATCATCGAGGCGCCCAAGAAATGGAGACACATAGGTTGCCCCTGCCCTTGCAGCAAGAAGCGCCTGGTTGGCATTGAATATTAACGTAACATTCGTTTTAATACCCTCCTGTGTTAAAGCGTGGACGGCTTTAAGCCCCTCGGGAGTCATTGGCACTTTTACTGTAATATTCGGCGCAATCGCCGCCAGCTCCCTGCCTTCCCTGATCATGCCTTCTGCATCAAGAGCGATAACTTCGGCACTGACAGAGCCTTCGACAAGCCCGGTAATTTCCCGAAGCCGGTCATGAAAGGAAACATTTTTCTCTTTCGCTACTAAAGACGGGTTCGTCGTCACTCCTGCTAAAATACCCAGGGAATGAGCCTCACGAATTTCATTAATATTAGCCGTATCGATAAAAAATTTCATATGTAACCCTCTCCATTCGACGAAATTTTTAAACAAATTGAAATGAATTGAAACCGCCTTTAACAGGGCGGTTTCATTTTCGCTTTATTTCTATAATTATCTAACTTAATTATGCTTTATTTGAAGAACCAAACTCACGCATTTTGCCGATAACCGTTTGTTTAATCGACTCACGGGCTGGCCCCAAATATTTGCGCGGATCGTATACATCCGGATCAGCAGCCAACACTTCGCGAACTGTTTTCGCAGAGGCGATCTGGTTTTCGGTATTTACGTTGATTTTTGCGGTTCCAAGCGAAATAGATCTTTGAATATCTTTAGTTGGAATGCCTGTACCGCCATGAAGGACTAAAGGCACTCCTGTAAGTTTTCCAATTTCTTCCATTTCTTTAAAGCCCAGATTAGGTTCCCCTTTGTAAGGACCATGCACTGAGCCTAAAGCTGGAGCAAGACAATCAATACCTGTGCGCTTCACAAGCTCTTCACATTCTTTAGGATCGGCATAGATGACACCATCAGCAACAACATCATCTTCCTGCCCGCCAACAGTTCCAAGCTCCGCTTCAACGGAAACGCCTTTTGAATGGGCATATTCGACTACTTTAATCGTTGTTTCGACATTTTCTTCAAACGGATGGTGGGAAGCATCAATCATGACAGAAGTGAAGCCTGCATCAATCGCTTCTTTACACTTATCAAAGCTGGAACCATGATCCAAATGGATCGCAACCGGCACGGTAATTTTATAGTCTTCCATCAAGCCTTCTACCATTTTGACGACAGTCTTAAATCCACCCATATAGCGGCCCGCACCTTCTGAAACACCTAAAATAACCGGTGACTTTTCTTCTTCGGCGGCTTGCAAAATCGCTTGAGTAAACTCAAGGTTATTTAAATTAAATTGTCCAACTGCATAGCCTTCTGCTTTCGCTTTCTTTAGCATTTCGGTCATTGAAACTAAAGGCATTTGTCTTCCTCCTTATTGGTGATCGGCCTTCATTTTACAGAGCATCCCATTTTAACGTTTTCCCCCAATTATCATTAAATATGTACCATTGGAAGTTTCTGCGTCAATGAGTCCCGATCCATTGGAATTTTCCCCTTGTATAATACCAAATCGGAAAAAGAATTGCTATTAATCCACAGAGATTTTATTAACTGTCATAAATTTGAGATATTGCAAGCGTTAGCAACGATAAAGATAACTTTGATTTTTCGTTAAGTATCCTGCTCTAGCCTGATATAATTGGAAGATATTTCTTAACAGCAGCCCGAATGTCATCAATATCGAACGGTTTTGCAAAATGAGTAAGCGCCCCGAGATCCTTCGCTTCCTGAATCATGTCAAGCTCGCCATAGGCGGTCATAATGATGACCCGTATTCCTTCGTCAAGTACCTTCATTCGCTTTAAAATTTCGATCCCGTCCATTCCCGGAATTTTCATGTCAAGCAGGACGAGGTCAGGAGAATGCTTCGTCACAATATCAAGAGCCTGGACACCGTTGGCAGCCTGGTACGTCTGATAACCTTCTTTTTGCAAAACCTCATTTAAAAGGATGCGTATCCCAAACTGATCATCGACGATTAATATTTTCCCTTTCATAAAACCACCTTCCCTTCACATATTTTTCTGTATGTGTACAAAAATAATATTATATAAAATTTCTCCCATCGTATATTTCGATTTTCAACCCGATTATTCCTGCCTGTCTTTTCCTGTTACAGGTTCTAATTTCCGGTTTATTTTACGCGCTTCTTAAAAAAACTTATAATGGATGAAGGATTTTCATCGATTTTTTGTACATTCATAGATTTTTTTCTATCAATACGAGGGAGGGTTTGCAGTGTTAAAAATGTTTTCAACCCAATTAGCCGGGCTTTTTAAAAGAATACAGGACCAGGAGCCTTCAATAGAAGAAGGAGCGCGGCTGTTGGCACAGGCGGCTGCTGGCGATGGATTCGTTTATATTTACGGCCGCAAAGAAATGAAAGCTGTCCTGTCTGAAGCGACTGAGGGAGCAGAGCCGTTTAAAAAAGCGAAGGAATGGAGCGGCGCAAGCGAGATTGATTGTATTAAAGATATGGATCGAGTACTGCTTTTCTCCCGCTTTTCAAATGATGAAGATGCGGTACAATGCGCGAAAATGCTTGCGGATCGAAGAGTTCCTTTCGTAGCCGTTTCCACTGCTGTTGCCGGGGCAATCGATGATTTAACGGCACTGGCAGATATACATATCGATTTGAAACTGGTGAAGCCGCTGCTTCCTGACGAGGAAGGAAACCGTTTCGGATACCCGGCAGCCATGGCCGCCCTGTTCGCCTACTATGGCTTGAAGTTTACTTATGAAGAGATCCTTGCTGAGTATGAGCTTTTGTAATTGTGGTGATGGGGTTTGGAATTCAATTATGATCCGGATGAAAATTTCGCGATTGGAGCTTTCATTTGATAGCTCTCCACAATTATGATCATCTGTTAGCTCTTTAGTTTACATAACGGACTACCAAATGGGGGAACTCAGGATCTGCCCCAATTAATTAAGCGGAAAATGAACGGAATTAAGCGAAAAACCTACTGATTTAAGCGAAAAAAACAATAATTAAGCGTTCGCGGGCATTAATTAAGCGAAACGCGACCCACCATACATTTCCGAGCGTTTCACTTTATGTAAACTTGTACAGTTTAATCAATCAAACATTCATTTGGATTCAAAAAAACCCTCGAACATCTCTCTGTTCAAGGGTTTTCGTTTTAGCTATGTTCTTACTTGAGTGATGCTTCAATAAAGTCGCGGAATAAAGGCTGTGGCCGGGTCGGTCTTGATGTGAATTCCGGATGGAATTGCGATGCCACAAACCATGGGTGATCGTTAATTTCAATAATTTCAACGAGACGGCCGTCAGGGCTTGTCCCGGAGAACACAAATCCTGCCTGCTCCATCGCCTGGCGGTACTGGTTATTAAACTCGTAACGATGGCGGTGGCGTTCGTAAACGACTTCATCCTGGTAGGCAAGATTGGCTTTTGAGCCTTCCGTCAGTTTACAAGGATATAAGCCAAGCCGCAACGTCCCGCCGAGGTCCTCAACATCTTTTTGTTCCGGCAATAAGTCAATAATCGGATGTTTTGTATTTGGATTAATTTCGGCAGAGTGCGCATCTTCGAGTCCGAGAACATTGCGGGCAAATTCTACGGAAGCCAGCTGCATTCCAAGGCAAATACCGAGGAAAGGCGTTTTTTGTTCACGGGCATATTGGATGGCGAGTAATTTACCGTCAATACCGCGATCACCAAAACCACCAGGAACGAGAATTCCATCTGCATCCTGCAAAAGCTCAGTGACATTTTCGGAATTTACTTGTTCTGAATTGATCCATTTGATTAGCACGTCGGCATCAAAGGCGTAACCGGCATGTTTCAGTGCTTCAACAACGGAAATATAAGCATCCTGAAGTTCGACATACTTGCCGACAAGCGCAATCGTTGTTTTTCGTGAAAGATTGACAACCCGGTCAACAAGCTGCTTCCATTCTGTCATATCTGCTTCACCACATTGGAGCTTTAGATGCTCGCAAACGATTGTATCAAGCTTCTGGTCCTGGAGTGCTAAAGGCACAGAATAAAGGGTTTCTGCATCACGGCATTCGATAACAGCTTTTGGTGCGATATCACAGAACAAAGCGATTTTATCCTTCATATCTTCCGAAATGGGCATTTCGGTACGAACGACAATCACATTTGGCTGGATTCCAAGGCTGCGAAGTTCTTTTACACTATGCTGCGTTGGCTTTGTTTTTATTTCGCCTGCCGCTTTAATATAAGGAACGAGCGTACAATGGATATACATGACGTTATCACGGCCAATATCGCTCTTGATTTGGCGGATTGCTTCTAAAAACGGAAGCGATTCAATATCACCAACTGTTCCGCCGATTTCAGTAATAACGACATCTGCGTTTGTTTCACGGCCTGCCCGAAAAACCCGTTCTTTAATCTCATTGGTGATATGCGGAATGACTTGAACCGTTCCGCCGAGGTAATCGCCACGCCGTTCTTTTTTCAGAACAGTTGAGTAAATTTTTCCTGTTGTCACATTGCTGAATTTGTTTAGATTAATGTCGATAAAACGTTCATAATGGCCTAAGTCGAGATCTGTCTCGGCGCCGTCATCCGTGACGAATACTTCACCATGCTGGTACGGACTCATCGTTCCCGGATCCACGTTAATATAAGGATCAAATTTTTGGATCGTGACATTGAGGCCGCGATTTTTTAATAAACGGCCCAGCGAAGCTGCGGTGATTCCTTTTCCAAGCGATGAAACAACCCCGCCTGTTACAAAAATATACTTTGTCATCTATGTTTGCCCCCTCTTGATCAGTTTGTGCATATCAACCTTGATTTAAAGGTTTTATTAGCGAAAAAATTTGCAGCAGTTTTTTATACCTTCATGGAAAAATTCCCGGATAAAAAAAATAAAAAACGCCCCACCTACAAAGTTCAGTAGGGGAGCGTTTGATCGCTAAATTTTATCGTTCCTTTTTTAAGGAGCCCAAAAAGAATTGTACAAGCCCTTTTTCAAAAAGTCAAGATGATTATCTTAAGTCCTCGTCTTCGTCTGCGAACTCATCTTCGTCGTCTTCTACATCTTCATCCAGATCGTACTCATCTTCGGTTTCGAGGAGTTCTTCATCGTCATCATCAAAATCTTCATCTATGTCGTCTTCTATGAGATCTTCTTCCTCGAGCAAATCTTCGTCCTCATCGTCATCGTCATTATCATCGAAGGTGTCGAGATCGTCATATTCAATCTCTTCATCATCAGCATCATCATAGTCAACAAGATCGAGATCCTCTTCATCGACAGCCTTTTTAGCCTTTTTCTTTTTAGGCTTAATGGTTGTGACTGTTTCTTCTTCACTTTGATCGATAGGATACCAAATACGCAGGCCCCAAAGGTTGTCACCAAGACTTAGAAAACGTCCATCTATATTTAAGTCGGTATAAAACTGTGAAATCCTTGTCTTTACTTCGTCTTGACTAAGCTCAAGACGGGAAGCCAATTCTTTCATCATATCTTGAAAAGGAACCGCTTGTTTTTGATCACGCAGCCACTCGTAAGCAGCTTCGATTAATGACATTTCTTTTAATTGTTCTTTTGAGTATTGTTGTAAGCTCAACTTCCGCACACTTCCTTTCTCTATTTCCCACGCTTATATAAGCGATCACGGCAATTGGAAATGGGATCTCCCCAAAATACATATTCTTCATTATAAACAAATTCTTAACGTTTATGCTAGTTCTATCTTCCGTTCCCATCACTTTTTTCACCGGCCGGCTTTCTTCTTTCCCGGTTATCCTTTTTTTGATCCGGCTGCCTTGAAAGCTGATTTACGGCAAGACTGAAGAAAAAGATGGATAAAAGGAAAAAAGAAATTGCCCCAAGCTGGCGCTGATAAAGGTAATATAACGCGGCGAGTGCACCAATAAATGAAGCAATTAAAAAGAACTGTCTCAAAATCTTTTCACATCCTGCATCTCATCTTTGAAGGCTCCCGGATTTCTCCAATCTGGATTATAAAGGATCGTGCAATCATTTATATTCATTTTTTCGAAGCTCCGTTGTGCGGGCATGATATTTCTTTTTTTGATATTGATATTTACGGAAAGAATAGCATAAATAGAAGTATTTTTCGAGCCAAATTTTTGCAGGAAAAGCAGTTACACAATACAAGCCCGTATCGTCCAGACAAAATGGCTTATAGCCTGGGACTATAAGCCATTATAAAGGAATGTTACATATTGCGGCGATATTGGCCTCCTACTTCGTATAAAGCGTGGGTGATTTGGCCGAGACTCGCTGATTTTACCGTTTCCATCAATTCAGCAAAGACATTGCCGCCGGTGACAGCGGCCTTTTTCAGCCTGGCAAGGGCCTCTTCAGCATGAGCTCTGTTTCGTTCCTGGAACTCCAGCAAATTATGGATTTGCAGTTCCTTCTCTTCCTTTGTGGCCCTGGCAAGCTCCATGCTGTTTACCTCATCTTCAGAAGGTGGATTCGGGTTTAAATATGTGTTGACCCCGATAATCGGCAGCTCTCCCGAATGTTTTTTCATTTCATAATACATTGACTCTTCCTGAATCTTTCCGCGTTGATACTGGGTTTCCATCGCGCCGAGGACGCCGCCGCGGTCATCGATCCGTTCAAACTCCTGCAAGACGGCTTCCTCAACAAGGTCTGTCAGCTCTTCAATAATAAACGAACCCTGGAGCGGATTTTCATTTTTCGTTAAGCCATGCTCTTTCGTAATAATCATTTGAATCGCCATCGCGCGGCGTACAGATTCTTCAGTTGGAGTCGTAATTGCTTCGTCATAAGCATTTGTATGCAACGAATTACAGTTGTCATGAAGGGCCATTAACGCCTGCAATGTGGTACGGATGTCATTGAAATCAATCTCCTGTGCATGGAGAGACCTGCCCGACGTTTGAATATGGTATTTGAGCTTCTGGCTTCTCTCATTTGCTCCATACTTATCGCGCATCACGGTTGCCCAAATGCGGCGGGCGACGCGGCCAATCACGGTATACTCCGGATCGAGCCCGTTCGAGAAGAAGAAGGACAGATTCGGTGCAAAATCATCAATATGCATGCCGCGGCTTAAATAGTACTCTACATACGTAAAGCCGTTGGCAAGCGTAAACGCCAGCTGTGAAATCGGGTTGGCTCCTGCTTCGGCAATATGATAGCCGGAAATCGACACGGAATAGTAGTTGCGGACTTTATGGTCAATAAAATATTGCTGGATGTCTCCCATCATCCTTAAGGCAAATTCAGTTGAGAAGATGCACGTGTTCTGGCCCTGGTCTTCTTTTAAAATATCGGCCTGCACCGTTCCCCGGACTGTCTGTAAGGCAAATTCCTTTACTTGCTGATATTCTTCCTCGTTCAAGCTGCGCCCGAGCTTTTCCTCGCGCATCTGAACCTGCTGATCGATCGCTGTGTTCATGAACATTGCGAGAATGATCGGGGCCGGACCGTTAATCGTCGTCGAAACAGAGGTTGACGGATCACACAGGTCGAAGCCTGCATAGAGCTTTTTCATATCATCAAGGGTGCAAATACTGACGCCGCTCTCGCCGACTTTGCCGTAAATATCGGGGCGGTAGTCCGGATCCTCTCCGTAAAGAGTCACCGAATCAAAGGCGGTGCTTAATCGTTTTGCGGGATCATCCTTTGAAAGATAATGAAAACGCCGGTTTGTTCGTTCCGGTGTGCCTTCTCCGGCAAATTGCCGCTTTGGATCCTCCCCCTGCCGCTTGAAAGGAAAAACACCGGCGGTATACGGAAAGAATCCGGGAACATTTTCTCTGTAAACCCAGCTTAAAATCTCGCCATAATCCTTGTATTTCGGAAGCGACACTTTTGGAATCGCCAGTCCGGAGAGGCTCGTTGTCTTTAATTCAGTGACAATTTCCTTATCGCGGATTTTCGTTACGAATTGGTCAGCCGCATACTTTTGTTTTAACTGTTCCCAGCCATCGAGAATTTTTGTTGATTCAGCTGTCAGCTTCCTTTTTACATCGGCCCTTAAAGCTTCGAGGGAAGCGAGAACTTCCTCGTTCAGTTCCTGTTCTTTTACAGCGGCAATCGCGCCTTCGAGCTGAAACAGCCTGCGGGCATGCCCGGCTTGTTCCCGCGCTTTCTGATGATAATTGCGGACCTTGTCGGAAATTTCCCGCAAATAGTAGCGGCGGTCATTCGGGATGATCACATTCTGTTTTTCTACAAGAGCGGTTTTTTGAAAAGATGTTGACCATCCTGTACCTGCCTTTTCATTTATCTTGTCGATTAAGGCAGCAAATAGAGCGTTTGTGCCCGGGTCGTTAAACTGGCTCGCAATCGTGCCGTACACAGGCATGTCATCAAGCTCTTTATCAAACAGCCTATGGCTGCGCTGGTATTGCTTTTGAACCTGGCGCCGGGCATCCTCTGAACCTTTGCGCTCAAATTTATTGATGACAATCAGATCGGCATAATCGATCATATCAATTTTTTCAAGCTGGGTCGGCGCCCCGAATTCGCTTGTCATCACATACATCGACAGATCGCATATTTCAGCAATCCCGGCATCTCCCTGGCCGATGCCGCTCGTCTCGACAATCACGAGGTCGAACCCGGCAGCTTTTACAACCGCGATCGCATCCTGAATCGCCAAAGAAAGTTCATTTTTTGAAGACCGGGTTGCCAAGCTTCTCATGTAGACGCGCGGGGAAAAAATCGCGTTCATGCGGATCCGGTCACCAAGGAGGGCCCCGCCTGTTTTTTGCTTGGTCGGGTCGACAGAGAGGATGGCGACTCTTTTCCCGGGAATTTCATTGATAAAACGGCGGATCAATTCGTCTGTCAGCGAGCTTTTCCCCGCTCCGCCCGTCCCGGTAATCCCCACTACCGGTACCGGTTTTGCAATTGACTTCACTTTATTCATTAATGATTCAACAGCGGCAGCCGTCTCATCGTTCAAGCCGACTTGCTGTTCGGCTAAAGTAATCATTTTCGCAACGGCAGCGGCATCGCCTGCCTGAAGCTTTTCGGTAATGTCCGCTTCCGCGCGGACTGTCGGGAAATCGCATTCCCTCAGCATCAGATCAATCATGCCTTCCAATCCAAGCTCGCGCCCGTCGTCGGGAGAAAAAATCCTCGCAATTCCGTAATCTTCAAGCTCCTTTATTTCGCGGGGAATAATCACCCCGCCACCGCCGCCATAGATGCGGATGTGGGAAGAGCCTTTTTCCTTTAAAAGATCGTACATATATTTAAAATATTCGACATGGCCGCCTTGATAAGATGAAATGGCGATGCCCTGGACATCCTCCTGGATCGCGGCATTGACAACCTCTTCGACAGAACGATTGTGTCCAAGATGAATCACTTCCGCACCGCCGGCCTGGAGAATCCGGCGCATAATATTGATTGAAGCATCATGGCCATCAAATAAGCTTGACGCTGTTACGAACCGAATATGGTGCTTTGGCTTATACCTTTCAATCGTTTTCATCCTCATCCCCCTCGTATTCCGTTAAACAGTAGCTCCGTCTGCAGTTCAATATATTCGTCAAGAGAATAAACCTTTTGCAGTGCCCAGCGGCGAAACCCCCACATTTGCCCTTGGACGACGATGCTATGGGCAATGAATTCGACTTGTTTCTCCGATAAAGCAAGTTCGCCATTGTCGACACACCGCCGGATCACATCTTCAAACATTGAAACCATTTCAAATTCCTTTTTCAATACATACGGAAGGGCATCCTTTGAAAGCGATTTTGCTTCCTGGTACATGACGAGAACTTCATCCTGCATTTCATCCATGACCTTGAAATAATGAGCAATTGCCAGCTTTAAGCTCTCGAGTGTGCCCTCGGTGTCATCAAGGTCTTTTTGCAGCCGGTCACGCACCTGGTCATAAATGCTGTCGCAGACAAGGTATAAAACATCCTCCTTCGTGCGGATGTATTCGTATAACGTGCCGATGCTGAAACCGGATGCTTTCGCAATCTCCCTTGTCGTCGTACGATGAAAGCCTTTTTCTTTAAAAAGGCTGACTGCCCCTTTAATCATTTGGTTGCGCCTTTTGATCACAAGGCGTTCATCCTTTACCGAAGCATGCACTTCCCGTTTGTTAATCACGTTTCCCAACCGCCTTTGTTGTCTCCTTTTCTTTCAAAAAAGCAGAAAGACCGTATTTCCGACATTCTTTTTGGTGAGCAGCAAAAGCAAAAAAGCTAAAATCGGTCCTGGTTATTTCGTGAGCAGGCGCGAGATCACCAGCCTTTGGATTTCCTGCGTCCCTTCATAAATTTGCGTAATTTTTGCATCGCGCATATATCTTTCAACCGGATAGTCTTTCGTATAGCCGTAGCCGCCAAAAACTTGAACCGCTTCTGTTGTTACCTTCATCGCTGTATCCCCGGCAAACAGCTTTGACATCGCAGATTCCTTCCCGTATGGAAGTCCTGCCGATTCAAGCCATGCTGCCTGGTAGGTTAACAGTCTCGCTGCTTCAACACCCGTCGCCATGTCGGCCAGCTTAAAGGCGATTCCCTGCTGGGCTGCAATTGGTTTTCCAAACTGCTCGCGTTCCTTTGCATAATCAACTGCTGCATCCAGCGCACCCTGGGCAATCCCGACCGCCTGGGCAGCAATCCCGTTGCGGCCGCCGTCAAGAGTCATCATCGCAATTTTGAAGCCTTCCCCTTCCTGGCCTAACCGGTTTTCCTTTGGAACCCGGCAATCTTCAAAAATGATTTCTGTTGTTGGCGAAGAGCGAATGCCAAGCTTCTTTTCTTTTTTGCCAACGGAAAAACCGGGAAAATCTTTTTCAATGATAAACCCGCTCGTCCCTTTATGTTTACTTGCCGGATCTGTCAGCGCAAATACGACATAAATATCCGCAATTCCCCCATTGGTGATAAAAATTTTCGATCCGTTCAAAACATAGTGATCGCCGTCAAGGCGGGCCGTTGTTTTCATAGCGCCCGCATCGGAACCGCTTGCCGGCTCTGTCAGTCCGTAAGCACCGATCTTCTTTCCCTCAGCGAGCGGCCGCAAATACTGCTGTTTTTGCTGCTCAGTGCCAAACTTATATATTGGCCAGCCCGCAAGTGACGTATGCGCCGATAAAGTTACACCTGTTGAAGCACAAACGCGGGAAAGTTCTTCAACAGCGATGCAATAAGCGAGATAGTCACTGCCGATGCCGCCGTATTCTTCCGGCCAAGGGATTCCGGTTAAGCCGAGCTCGGCCATTTTATCGAATATTTCCCGGTCAAAACGCTCTTCTTCATCCCGTTCTGCCGCTGAGGGCGCCACTTCATTCCTGGCAAAGTCCCGGACCATTTTTCGAATCATTTCATGTTCTTCAGTGAGCTGAAAATTCATTGGTTACTCCCCCAATTATAAGTTTTTGCTGATCACAAGCCGCTGAATTTCGCTGGTGCCCTCGTAAATTTCGGTAACTTTTGCATCGCGGAAATATCGTTCGACTGGATAGTCTTCGGTATAGCCGTAGCCGCCAAAAATTTGCACCGCTTCAATCGCCGTTTCGACTGCCGTTTTGGAAGCAAACAGCTTCGCCATCGAGGCTTCTTTTCCGCAGTTCAGGCCTTGTGAGCGCATTTGCGCCGCCCGGTAGATTAATAGTTTGGCCGCTTCAATATTCGTCGCCATATCGGCGAGTTTAAAGGCAACCCCTTGCTGGGCGGCGATCGGCTTGCCGAATTGCCGGCGTTCCCCGGCATAGGAGACGGCTGCTTCGAGGGCGGCCTCCGCTATTCCAAGCGCCTGGGCAGCGATCCCGATTCTCCCTGCATTCAGGTTGGCCATCGCGATTTTAAAACCTTCTCCGGGCTTGCCAAGGACATTTCCGGCTGGAATACGCATATCCTCAAACGTCAGCTGGACGGTACGGGACCCGTGCAATCCCATCTTCTGTTCGTCTTTCCCGACAACCAATCCCGGACTGTTCTTTTCAACGATAAAAGCGCTAATCCCCTTGCTTCCCGCCTTCTCATCCGTTCTCGCAAAAACAATATATACGTCCGCTTCGCCGCCGTTTGTGATAAATGCCTTTGAGCCGTTCAGAATATAATCTTCCCCGTCCTTGACGGCCTTTGACTTTAGGCTCCTTGCGTCCGAGCCCGAACTTGGCTCAGTCAGGCAAAAAGCCCCCAAATACTCTCCTGAAGCAAGCTTCGTTACATATTTTTTCTTTTGCTCTTCCGACCCGAAGTAAAGAATCGGGTTTGTGCAGACGGAAGTGTGCACAGAGAAGATCACTCCAACCGTCGCACTAATTCTCGAAATTTCATTGATGGCAATAATATAGGAAGTGAAATCCATGCCGGCACCGCCATATTGCTCCGGGACAGGAATTCCCATTAAGCCAAGCCCGCCCATTTTTTTTAAGACCTCACGCGGGAATTCACCTTGTTCCATTTTTTCAACAAACGGGGCGATTTCATTGCGGGCAAAATCGCGGACCATTTTTCTGATCATTTCCTGTTCTTCTGTAAATCTCAGGTTCACGCTAATCTCCTCCTGCCGGATCAAGCTGCTGATCCAGCCCTGCCTTTATTCATACATATAGAAGCCCCGGCCCGATTTACGCCCGAGCCAGCCCGCTTTCACATATTTGCGCAGGAGCGGGCAAGGGCGGTATTTATCATCGCCAAAGCCTTCATGCAATGTTTCCATAATGTATAAGCAAGTATCGAGACCGATAAAGTCGGCAAGGGTGAGCGGTCCCATCGGATGGTTCATCCCAAGTTTCATCACTTCATCGATCGCCTCCTTTGAGGCAACTCCTTCATACAACGTGAAGATTGCTTCGTTAATCATCGGCATTAATACCCGGTTTGAAACAAAGCCCGGAAAGTCGTTGACCTCAACGGGAACTTTGGCGAGCCTTTTCGTAACAGCTTCAATTGTTTCATAGACTTCATCTGACGTTGCCAGGCCACGAATGATCTCGACAAGCTTCATCACCGGCACAGGATTCATAAAATGCATGCCAATGACTTTTTCAGGCCGGCTGGTAGCTGCCGCAATCTCGGTGATTGGCAAAGAGGACGTGTTGCTGGCGAGAATCGCCCCTGGAGAAGCAATTTGGTCAAGCTGTGAAAAAATTTTCGTTTTTACTTCAAGATTTTCCACGGCTGCTTCAATAATAAGATCCGCCCTGCTTGCATATTGAAGGTCCGTTGTTAAAGTAAGCCTGCCAATAATCCCGTCTTTTTGCTCTGGCGTCAATTTTCCTTTTTCAACCTGCCTGTAAAGATTTTTTAAAATAACCGCCATGCCCCGCTCTGTAAACTCCCGCTTTAGATCGTTCAAAATAACATTAAAACCAGCCTGGGCACAGACCTGGGCAATACCTGAGCCCATCTGTCCTGCACCGATCACCATGATTGTTTCAACATTCATACGCCACACCCCTGGTTCATTTTTAAAAATTATTGCTTTGGCACTTCAATCATCACAGCATCACCCTGGCCGCCGCCGCTGCAAATCGCCGCGATTCCGATGCCGCCGCCGCGCCGTTTCAGTTCATGCATTAAAGTGATAATGATCCTCGCTCCGCTCGCACCGATCGGGTGGCCAAGCGCAATAGCCCCGCCGTTCACATTCACTTTATCCGCGTCTAAATTAGCAATTTGGCTGCTCGCCAACGCAACCGCGGCAAAGGCTTCATTGATTTCAAACAAATCGATTTCTTCTAAAGACTTGCCTGTTTTCCGCAAGATTTCATTAATGACAAGGCCTGGTGTCTTCGGGAAATCCTTTGCCTCAACAGCAACCGCGGCATGGCCAATTACGTATGCCTCTGCTTTCCTGCCCTCCCGCTCTGCCCGCTCCTCACTCATTAGCACAAGTGCGGCCGCGCCGTCATTGACTCCCGGTGCATTACCGGCTGTAATTGTGCCATTCGGATCGAAGACAGCTGAAAGTTTCGCCAGTTTCTCAAGCGAAGTGTCCTTGCGCGGGGCCTCGTCGCTGGAGATAACGAGTGGATCACCCTTGCGCTGCGGCACCTCAACAGCAACGATTTCCTCAGCCAGTTTTCCTGCTTCAATCGCTGCAATGGCGCGCTGATGGCTTCGATAGGCCCACTGATCCTGGTTCTCGCGGCTAATTTCAAACTCTTCCGCGGTACTGTTTCCGTATATGCCCATATGAACTCCGGTAAAGCTGCAGCTTAATCCGTCATGGACCATCAAATCCTTGACCGAAGCATCACCCATCCGCAGTCCCCAGCGCGCTTTCGGCAAAATATATGGCGCATTGCTCATCGATTCCATTCCACCTGCGACGATAACCTCTTCATCGCCAGCACGGATCATCTGGTCGGCAAGCGTGACAGTTCTCATTCCCGATGCACATACTTTATTGATCGTTTCTGTCTTAACGTTCCATGGAAGCCCGGCATGCCGCGCCGCCTGCCTTGAGGGAAGCTGGCCCTGGCCGCCCTGGAGGACCGTTCCTAAAATCACTTCTTCTACCTCTTCAGGGTTTACATCAGCACGCCGCAGCGCTTCCTTGACAGCAATCCCGCCAAGCTGTGAGGCAGTAAAACTGCTCAAAGCTCCGCCAAATTTGCCAAATGGTGTTCTCACTCCGCTTAAAATAACGGTTTTCCCCATTCAAAACCTCTCCTTTATGAATCAATTTTTCAAAATAAACCGGTGTCGGAAAAGATGAGCCTGCCGAAAACGACTGAACGCTCGCTCAGCTCAGGCCGTCCAGAAAGAAAAAAGGGGCTCCCCAAACGCCATCTGCATCAGAATGTAAGCGCTTTATTTATAAATATATAATACTTTAAAAATAGTAAGAATTAAAATACTTTATAAAAAATTCACAAAAGTCACAGGGAAAGGAGGGGCGCCAGCAGAAGCCCGGCCACCCCCAATTTTAAGAAACAAGTGCTTGTTGGCTGCCGCAAACTGCTTTTTCAAGCAGTTCCGCCACATCATATGTCTGCACTGTATCTTCAACCTCTTTTGCTTTTGTCCCATCTGAAATCATCGTTAAACAGTACGGGCAGCCCGAACTGATTACGGACGGATTTACCGCTAATGCCTGCTCAGTACGGGCAACATTGATCCGGTGTCCTGTTTCTTCTTCCATCCACATCAATCCGCCCCCGGCTCCGCAGCACATGCCGTTTTCGCGATTGCGTTCCATTTCGACAAGCTTAACACCCGGGATCGATTTGAGAATTTGACGCGGCGGATCATACACATCATTGTAACGGCCTAAATAACAGGAATCATGGAAGGTGATCGTTTCGTTGACCTCATAGCGCGGCACAAGCTTGCCTTCTGCAACGAGCTTTGCCAAAACTTCGGTATGGTGATAAACCTCGGCGGTTAATCCGAAAGCAGGGTACTCATTTTTGAAAATGTTATACGCATGCGGATCGATCGTGACGATCTTTTTCACTTCGTTCTTTTCAAATTCTTCAATATTTTTCGCGGCCAGCTCCTGGAATAAAAACTCATTGCCAAGACGGCGCGGCGTGTCACCTGAATTTTTCTCCTTGTTTCCTAAAATCGCAAACTTGACGCCTGCTTCATTTAAAAGCCGCGCAAACGAAAGGGCAATTTTTTGGCTGCGGTTATCGTATGAACCCATTGAACCGACCCAGAATAAATATTCAAATTCTTCGCCGGCTTTTTTCACTTCCTTCACCGTCGGAACATGGACATCATTCCGGACCGCGCGCCATTCCTCGCGCTCTTTGCGGTTCAGTCCCCATGGGTTGCCCTGGCGCTCAATATTCGTCATCGCCCGCTGTGCATCGGCATCCATTTTTCCCTCGGTTAACACCAGATAGCGGCGCAGGTCGATGATTTTGTCGACATGTTCATTCATCACCGGGCACTGATCTTCGCAGTTGCGGCACGTTGTACAGGCCCAGATTTCTTCTTCGGTAATCACTTCGCCGATCAGGCTTGGTTGATAGGCAAGTCCTGCAGCCGACTCCTTCGCCCCCTGCCCAGCTGCAGCAAGCGCGATTTGGTTTCCCTTTGTATTTGCAAAAGCAAAGGTCGGAACCCATGGCTGTTTCGAGGTAACCGCCGCACCATGGAAGGTGAGATGGTCGCGGAGCTTGACAATCAAGTCCATCGGCGACAGCATTTTACCTGTCCCCGTTGCCGGGCACATATTGGTACAGCGGCCGCATTCGACACAGGCGTACAAATCGATTAATTGGAGCTGGTTGAAATCCTCGATTTTGCCAACGCCAAATGACTCCTGCGATTCATCCTCAAAATCAATTTTCTTGAGCTTGCCTTTATCCTCAAGACGATCGAAGTACACATTGGCAGGTCCGGCGATTAAATGGGCATGCTTTGATTGAGGCACATAGACAAGAAAAGCAAGCAGGAACAATAAATGAATCCACCATGCAATATAAAAAATGACGATCGACGCCGTTTTACCGATTGCAGCGAAGCCTGACGCAATGACGGAAGCTACCGGTTCAGTCCAGGCAGGATCATGCCCGTGCCAGATCATGCTCATCCCGTTTCCAATCAGCACTGACAGCATAAGGCCGCCAATGAACAAGAGCACAAGCCCGGATTTAAAACCTCTTTTCAGGCGGACGAGCTTTTCAACATAACGGCGGTAGAATGCCCAAACCACCGCGATTAGCACCATTAACGTGACAAGCTCCTGGAAAAAAGTAAATCCCGGATAAAGCGGGCCGAGCGGAAGGTGTGAGCCAGGTTTGATCCCCTTCCAGATGAAATCGATCGCGCCAAATTGGACGAGTAAAAACCCGTAAAAGAACATGACGTGAATCGCACCGCTCTTTTTATCCTTTAAGAGCTTCTTTTGGCCGAACACATTGACCCAAATGTTTTCGAGGCGATCCTTAACCCGGCTGTCAAACTCGGATTTTTTCCCCAGTTTAATAAAAGCAACCCTGGTTTTCACCACGTATACAAACAAACTGACAGCGTAAGCGGTTACAAATAAGAAAACAATCAGATTGATCCACAACAACCCATTCATTGTCGGATAAGCTCCCTTCCCTGAAAATTGATGGGAATCAGCAAAACGCCAATACACCATTTGATGAAAATTTTTAAACAATCAAATTTTCTGAATTTATCTTATAGTTCCATTATATAATGAATGAGCATTCAGTCAATATTTTTTATATATTCCTTAAGGATTATTTCCCTGAAATACCAGTCGAGGAAACATTCATAGAAGCTTTGTTTTGGGAAAATATAAAAGAAATGACTGGGGGAGCGGATTTCGTTGAAAATTTTATTGACTGTATTGGGCGCTCTTTTCTTGCTGGCCGTTTGGATTTGCCTTGATTTCCAGTTTGGCCGCCGGGCGCAGCTTGCGAAAATCAGGAGACGAAATTATCCGTTGAGGGAAAGTAACCTGCAAATATTTACAACCGGACCCGAATTATTTTCCGATTATTTTTCGCTGCTAAAAAAAGCGAATCATCATATACATATTCTTTTTTATATCGTAAGAGTCGATTTGGTCAGCAAAGAATTCTTTGCGATCCTGAAAAGCAAGGCGCAGAGCGGAGTAGAGGTGCGGCTCCTTCTGGACTGGATGGGAAGCAGGACGATTTCCCGCCGTGTTATTCAGGATTTGGAAAGGGCAAATGTGAAATTTGCCTTTTGCCACGTCCCAAGACTGCCATTCCTTTTTTATAGTACCCAGGTGCGAAACCACCGAAAAATCATGATTATTGACGGCAAAACCGGCTATATGGGCGGCTACAATATCGGAAAAGAGTACATGGACCAGGATCCAAAGCTGCACCCATGGCGCGACTACCATCTAAAAATTTCCGGAGAGGGAGCAGCGGATTTACAAAGGGAATTTTTAAAGGATTGGCGCATCGCAACGAAGACAGATCTGCTCAATAATCCGATTTACTTTCCTGAGCTTGAAAAAGGTAAAAGCCGCCATCAGGTGATTCCGACAGAAGGATTTTTTTTGGAGGAAACTTTTTCAGCTTTAATCCATAAGGCAGAGTCGACCATTATTATCGGCACCCCCTACTTTATCCCAAGTAAACGGATTTTTGCTGATTTGCTGAACGCGCTGAAACGCGGGGTAAGGCTGAAGGTTATTGTTCCGCACATGACCGACCATTTGCTTGTAAAAGAAGCTTCTTTTTGGTATTTAAGGCGGCTCATCCGGGAAGGTGCTGAAATCTATGATTATATGAAGGGGTTTTACCATGCAAAGGTCATTATGATCGATGATAAAATTTGCGATATCGGCACGGCAAATTTCGATCAAAGAAGCTTGTTTTTGAACCACGAAATCAATTGCTATATCTTTGACCGCGCTTTTATTGAAAGGGTTCGCAACATCCTTGAAATCGATTTGCTTGATTCCCAACAAGTCGCATTAAGCGAACTCAACACGCCCAATCTTCTGAGGTCGATGAAAGAACAAGCCGCGAAATCGATCTCGTTTTTCCTGTAATGAGATAGCTTGATATCCTGCGCGTATGCCAGGTCTATTGCAGACATATGATGAGAGTAAGTAGAGTAGAAAACAGGAATTAGATATTGTCTTCTTGTCCTCGGGTTTCAGGGTGTTCCA
>NZ_PGUZ01000035.1 GCF_002860165.1 Bacillus sp. V3-13
AGAATTAACGTTGACGTTTTTGCTTGCTTGTTCAGTTTTCAAAGAGCAATAAACTCGTTTGCCTCCGTGAGGCGACTTTATTAATATACCATTTTGACAATGTTATGTCAACAAGTTTTTTATCTTTATCATCGCCGTTTAAAAGCGACAACGAAAAATATAATATCATCAGCCATTGTCACGGTCAACCCCTTTTCACAAAAAAATTAACCGCTAAAAATAGCGGCATTTATAAACCTATTTACAGGATCCAAGTCTGGATCGCAACTAAAGCACACAGTCCGGGGATCCCCAACAATCCCGAAACAGAAGAAGTAACCAGATTAATCGGTACGTGGATTCCATATTTATTTCCGAACGCATTTAGAAAGAATAAAAACAGCGCACCTATTAACACTTTAATGAAGATTTGGCCTGCAAATCTTATCGGCCTGATCGGGGCGCCTATTAATAGTAACAATAATATGAGTCCGCCCAGTATTGAAATAACGATGACAGGTTCCAACCAATATATCCCCTCTCTCTAATAACTTGTACTAAAATATATGTAATAAGTTAATAAAAAGAACAGGGAAAAATTGTGATTATCTTCTTACAGTGATGTTTCTTGTTTTCGCTTCTTTAAATAAGAAGAAATACTTTGCCTCAGCAAGCTTCAGCTGACAAATTACTTCATCGGATGGATCAAAACTTTTTTCGACTAATTTCTTTTGATTGTTCCAATTAACTTTTGCCTCATTGAGCTGATTCAAAAGCTTATCATTAAATTCTCTTCGCAGCCATCCTTTACGCCGAAAAAACATTGTCAGGAAACCTCCACTTCATTTTCAATTGTTAAACTTCTCTTCTTCCTTCAAGTGCTTTGGAAAGTGTTACTTCATCGGCATACTCAAGATCCCCGCCAACAGGCAGACCATGGGCAATTCTCGTCACTTTTATTCCTGAAGGTTTTAACAGCCGCGAGATATACATGGCCGTCGCTTCTCCTTCAATATTTGGATTGGTTGCCAAAATTACTTCCTGAACAGTTTCATCTTGAAGCCTTTTCAGCAAATCGGGGATATTAATATCCTCAGGACCAATTCCGTCCATTGGGGAAATCGCGCCGTGCAGCACGTGATATAAACCGTCAAATTCCTTCATTTTTTCCATTGCAATTACATCTTTAGGATCCTGAACAACACAAATGACAGTATGGTCTCTGCGCTGGTCTTCGCAAATATAGCATGGATCCTGGTCGGTTATATGTCCGCAGACAGAACAGTATGTTAAGTTTCGTTTAGCATTGACAAGTGCTTTTGCGAAATCGAGCACGGTGTCTTCTTTCATACTTAGCACAAAAAAAGCCAGACGTGCGGCCGTTTTCGGGCCGATTCCTGGCAATTTCATAAAGCTGTCAATCAGCTTCGATATCGGTTCAGGATAATGCATTCTATTTTATTCCTCCTAGAACATTCCCGGAAGGTTCATTCCCTTTGTAAACTGGCCCATCGTATTGTTCACCAGTTCATCCGCCTTTTTCAATGCATCGTTTGTTGCAGCCAAAACTAAATCCTGCAGCATTTCGATATCATCTGGATCAACGACTTCCGGCTTAATGTTTACTTCGACGATTTCTTTATGGCCAGTTACAATGACGGAAACCATCCCGCCGCCGGCTGTTCCTTCAATTTTCTTCTCGCCAAGTTGCTCCTGTGCTTCCTGCATCTTTTTTTGCATTTTCTGCATCTGCTTCATCATATTCTGCATATTTCCCATTCCACGCATATCGTTGTCCCTCCACAATTTTAATCTTTGATTTCAATCAGATCCTCGCCGAACAGTTTTTTAGCTTCGGCAATAAACGGATCTTCTTGTTTTTCCATTCCATTTTCCGCTTCATGATGCTGGTGCCCGCTTAAAAATTCTTCCCTTATTGTATGCCATTGTTGTTCTGGAACTCCAACAACCTGCATTCTTTTTCCGGTGAACTTTTGCAGTGCATCACCAATGACCTCAAGAAATCGTGTATTCTCCATCGCCATTTGGCAGTGAATTTCATATTTAAATTTAATCACAAAAGCTTCCGAGGAAGCGGCAACAGGCTCAGCTTCATTTAAAAGCGCGGCCTGGGAGCGCATTTGATTCGTGACAAGCGCTTCAAGCATATCGCCCCATCGGCTTTTGACAGCGTTTAATTCTGTTTTTGTTGCATGTTTTAGAATTTCATTGATTTTCCCTACAGGAGCCTGAAAACCTTTCCGTCCAGTTCTTTGCGGTTTCTTTTGTGGAGACCCTTGCGCTTCCTGGATTGGGGCAACCCCGTTCTGTTTCAGTGTTTTCAGCTCTTCTTCAAGCTGTTCTATCCGGTTCAGCAGCTGGCCAACATCTTGCATCCCGCTCGCAGCTGCCGTTTGTTCGAGTTGACACAGCTTGACAATCGCCACTTCAAGGAAGATTCTTGGATGATTGGTCCAGCGCATTTCCTGCTGGGCTTTATTCAATGTTTCAATTAACTGGTAAATTTGCTCTGCCTTTATTTCCTTCGCAAGTTCTTGAAATTCTTCATCGAGCATGACCCGTTCGAATGATTCTTCAAGCGCAGGTGCTGCTTTATAAAGAAGCATATCCCGGTAAAAGTGAATGAAATCTTCGATGAATTTTGCAGGATCCTTCCCTTGAAAAAGCAATTCTTCCAAAGCGCTTAAACCGCTTGCGACATCTTTCTCATGGACCGCCTTCGCCAGCTTGTTTAAGAAACCTTGCGAAACCGATCCTGTGACTGCCAATGCATCTTCTACCGTAACCTGCTCCTGGCTGAAAGAAATCGCCTGGTCAAGCAAGCTTAACGCATCACGCATCCCGCCCTCTGCAGCCCGGGCAATGACGTGAAGAGATTTTTCTTCATACGCCACTCCTGTTTCATCGGCAATCTGCTTCATTCTGCCGACGATCGCCTGGGCCGTAATGCGTTTGAAATCGAAACGCTGGCATCTTGAGATAATCGTCAAAGGGATTTTATGCGGTTCTGTCGTTGCCAATATAAAAATAACATGCTTTGGCGGTTCTTCCAGTGTTTTTAAAAGAGCATTGAAAGCGCCAATCGAGAGCATATGCACCTCATCGATAATATATACCTTATACTTGGCAACATTTGGCGCATACTTGACTTTATCCCGGATATCGCGAATTTCTTCAACACCATTATTGGATGCAGCATCGATTTCAATAACGTCGGGTATCGAACCATCGGTAATTCCTTTGCAGGCCATACATTCATTACATGGTTCCTTGACCGGCCCTCTTTCACAGTTCACTGCTTTTGCCAGTATTTTTGCCGCGCTTGTTTTTCCGGTGCCGCGCGGGCCTGAAAAAAGGTAAGCGTGAGAAATTTTTTCATGAAGCAGGGCGTTTTGCAATGTCTTTGTCACATGTTCTTGTCCGACTACGTCTATGAATGCCTGCGGACGCCAAACACGATATAACGCTTGATAGCTCATTGACACCGCCCTCCTTCCTAATATGATCTTTCTTATTATAACGTAAATATTTTCATTTTTACAAAATGAAAATGGACATAAAGAAACAAAAACCCACCCTGCATCCAGGATGGGAATATCCGTATGTATAAACTGCCGTGCACCTTCCGTCGACTGACAACCATAAGCGTTACTTAAGCAGTTAGCTCAGCCCAGGCAACCCTGCGGCACATGGGAGCGTCCACTTAATGCTGCTTCCTTCCGGACCTGACATGGTTCATGGATTCCCATTGCGCAGGACCCGGGCGTCAACACCACTTACTTAAGGCAGGCCCTACAGTACGCCAGCCTCGGGAAGGGATTCAGCCTCGCTAGAGCGGATTGCGAGTACAGGGCACCGCTACCTCCCCGCATAGCACGGCAAAATTGATACCAATTATTAAGTTGCGCTAAATTAGGCGCATGTATAAGTATACTAACTTTTAAGGAAAAAAGCAATGCTTATCCCCTGTCAATTCCTGTATCCCCAGCCAATTCTGTTTCCTTACTGTCCTGCTTCTCCTGCTTTTTTTTTTGCTCTAATCGTCCGGAAAAAGCTCGATAACAAATTGGCGCACTCCGCTTCAAGGACACCGGACACAACCTCGCTCTGATGATTGAACCGGGAATCATCCAAAAGGTTCATAAAGCTGCCGGCACACCCCCCTTTGGGATCCTTGGCACCATAGACAACCCTGGCGATCCTCGACAAAATGACCGCTCCTGAACACATTGCGCAAGGTTCCAGCGTTACATACAACGTCGCATTTTCAAGCCTCCATGTTCCCAGCTTGCGGCATGCTTCATCAATGGCGAGCAGTTCAGCATGGGCAACGGCGTTTTGTTTCGTTTCCCGCAAATTGTGGGCGCGTGAAATAACCTTTCCTTCTATGACGACAACGGCACCAATCGGAACTTCAGCGATCGCTTCAGCCTTTAACGCTTCTTTAATCGCCTCCCGCATAAAAAACTCATCGTTTTCGCTTATTTTCACATCAATCATAATAATCCCTTCTTAAAACAGGTTTAAGTTTTTCTAATGACGGTTATGACCATCTTATACAAAACTTTCAGCATCCTCAAGCTATCCAAGAAGGAGAGATAACAATGAATGGACAAAAAGATAAAAAAAGTTGAATGTCGACAAGCTCATTATCACTGGAATAGCCGGAAATAATGTGTCCTGTTCACTGCCAATGATGCTTATATGAGAATATGAGCTTGCTGTTCCGGCAACTGCGTCACCTCTAATAGTGACCGGGACAATGAATATGCGTTGATGATGATGAAAAACGTCTTAAGAGCTGATACGAATCCGATTCATTTTTGAAATTGGTTCTTTTCTTCCCCCTCTGTCTCATATGATAGTTGTAGCGTTTTTTATTCAGGGAGGGAAGAAAATGCAAATCCATGTAGTCCAGCGAAATGAGACATTATTTAGGATTGCCCGGACATATGGGACTACCGTTGATGATTTAGTTGAAGCGAATGAGATCCCCAATCCAGATAATTTAGTCGTCGGCCAGGCACTCGTGATCCCGATTGTGGGAAGATTTTATTGGGTGCAGCCTGGCGACAGCCTATGGTCAATCGCAAGAAGGTTTAATGTTTCGGTACAAGAGCTCGCGGCGGTTAACCGTATTTCTGTCGACCAACCTTTGCAGGTCGGTTTCCGCCTCTATATTCCGCCGGCCCCTAAGCGGCGGGCGGAATTTAATGCATACGTCGAACCGCGCGGCACTGCGGTTTCTCCACAGTTAGAAGAGAGCGCGCGGGAGGCCGCACCGTACTTAACTTATTTAGCTCCCTTCAGCTTTCAGGCGCGCAGAGACGGTTCATTACGCGAACCGCCCCTCAATAATTTACCGGCGATTGCCGAAGCTAACAACAATGTCTTAATGATGGTCATTACCAATCAGGAGAATGATCAATTCAGCGACGAGCTGGGGACGATTTTATTGAATGACATGGCGATCCAGGAAAGATTTTTAAACAATATCGTAGCGGCTGCCAGAAGATACGGGTTCAGAGATATTCATTTTGACTTCGAATACTTGCGGCCTGCCGATCGCGAAGCCTATAATCAATTTTTGCGCCGGGCCCGCGATCGTTTTAAACAGGAAGGCTGGCTGATTTCAACTGCGTTAGCCCCGAAAACCAGGGCGGACCAGCCAGGTGCATGGTATGAAGCTCATGATTATCGAGCCCATGGTGAGATCGTCGACTTTGTCGTGATCATGACGTATGAATGGGGCTACAGCGGCGGACCGCCCATGGCTGTATCACCGATCGGTCCTGTCCGCCAAGTTCTCGAGTATGCGCTCACCGAGATGCCTGCTTCAAAGATCATGATGGGGCAAAACTTATATGGGTACGATTGGACACTTCCATACACCCCGGGGACCATAGCAAGAGCTGTTAGTCCTCAGCAGGCGATCCAAATCGCAGCGCGATACCGAGTCGCCATTCAGTATGATACAACCGCACAGGCGCCATTTTTCAATTATACCGATGAGCAAGGCAGGCGCCATGTCGTCTGGTTTGAAGATGCGCGTTCGATTCAGGCCAAGTTCAATTTAGTTAAGGAACTCAATATAAGAGGAGTGAGCTATTGGAAGCTCGGACTGTCTTTCCCGCAAAATTGGCTGTTAATCACAGATAACTTTGAGGTTGTAAAACGCCCTTCATAATGTCCTGCCCGGCTGCTGCCGGGCTTTTTGTTGTTCATCTTAAAATTCCATATCCCTTACACGGGTAGTGTGATAAAATATTCTTTGCCCATTTCGAGACACTATGGATGAATATAAAAATGTTACAAGGGTAGTAACTTTAAGGAGGACAAACTGTGGGGGAGACGCCTTTTATTACTGTGGAAGGGCCAATTGGCGTAGGGAAAACTTCCCTGGCGAAAGCGATTTCTGATCATTTTCAGTTTGCATTATTGAAAGAAATTGTTGATGAAAATCCATTTCTCGGGAAATTTTATGAAAATATCGAAGAGTGGAGTTTCCAGACCGAGATGTTTTTTCTTTGCAATCGCTACAAGCAGCTTAGTGATATTAAAAATCATTATTTAAGCGTCAATAAGCCGGTCGTCGCCGATTATCATATTTTTAAAAACCTTATTTTTGCCCAGCGGACGCTCAGCAAACAAGAATACGAAAAGTATTTGAAGATTTATCATTTACTAACGGAAGATATGCCAAAACCGAACGTGATCATTTATCTTCATGCCGGCCTTGATACATTATTAACAAGAATAAAGCTTAGAGGGCGGGAAATCGAAAGAAATATTAGCCCGCTGTACTTAGAACAATTATCGATTGATTACGAAGATGCGATTAATAGCTTTGAACAGGAGCATCCGGATATCCCGATTCTGCGCTTTAACGGTGATCAACTCGATTTTGTAAATAATCAGGAAGACTTGTCTTATATCATAAATACCCTTTCGAAATATGTAAAAAAAGGAGCATACAACCATGGATCTTCGCACGAAGTATGAGATTCCCGGAAATGCGGTGATCACGATCGCCGGAACGGTTGGCGTCGGCAAATCGACGATGACCAATGCACTTGCCAAGGCACTCGGGTTTCGCACCTCTTTGGAAAAAGTAGAAACAAACCCTTATTTGGATAAATTCTATGCAGACTTTGAAAGATGGAGCTTCCATTTGCAAATTTATTTTTTAGCGGAACGCTTTAAAGAACAAAAACGAATTTTTGAGTATGGCGGCGGGTTTGTTCAAGACCGTTCCATATATGAAGACACCGGCATCTTTGCAAAAATGCATTATGAAAAGGGCACGATGTCAGAGGTTGACTACCAAACATATACAAGCTTGTTTGAAGCAATGGTGATGACTCCATACTTTCCTCATCCTGATTTATTAATTTATCTGGAAGGTTCCATCGATGACGTGGTGTCACGGATAAAAGAACGGGGACGCCCAATGGAACAACAAACACCGCTTGATTATTGGCTGGAAATGCACGAGCGCTACGAAAACTGGATTAACACATTTAATAGCTGTCCGGTTCTCCGCTTAAATATCAATGATTACGATATTGTTGATAATGACTCTTCTTCTATCGAGCCGATCATTGAACGGATTTCTTATTTTATCCGAAAATCACAATTGCTGAAAAAGTAATCGCCGAATTCCCGGCGATTTTTTGTATAAAAAAAATCCGTTGCCAGCAGGTAGCAACGGATTTTATCAATCTCCAATTTATGCGTTATGGTATTACATTTTTGAATACTGGAGGAGGAAGAGGGATTCGAACCCCCGCGCGGTTTGACCCGCCTCTCGGTTTTCAAGACCGATCCCTTCAGCCAGACTTGGGTATTCCTCCGCATCGACAAATAATAATTTAACATATTATTAACTCTAAGTCAACTCCATTTAAAAAACTTTTTTGGGCGGGTTGCCCCGCCCGTTAAGTTTTATTTTTCAGGAGTGATGATGTCGCGGTTGCGCATATATGGCCGCAGTACGGTTGGAATGACCACACTTCCATCCGCTTGCTGGTAGTTTTCCAAAATTGCTGCGACCGTGCGGCCGATCGCAAGGCCTGATCCGTTCAAAGTATGGACGTGTTCCGGTTTTCCTTTTGGATCACGCCGGAATCGGACATTGGCACGACGGGCCTGGAATGCTTCAAAATTACTGCAGGAAGAAATCTCCCGGTACGTCCCGTAGCTTGGGATCCAAACCTCAATATCATATTTTTTTGCAGCAGTGAAACCGAGATCCCCTGTGCACATGCTCATCACGCGGTAAGGCAATTCGAGAAGCTGAAGCACTTTTTCTGCATGGCCTGTCAATTTCTCCAGTTCAGCATAAGAATCCTCTGGCTTTACAAACTTTACAAGCTCGACTTTATTAAATTGGTGCTGGCGGATCAGCCCTCTTGTATCCCTTCCCGCAGAACCTGCTTCAGACCGGAAACAAGCACTGAACGCAGCGTAATTAATCGGCAGCTCATCGCCGCTCAGGATTTCATCCCGGTGATAGTTCGTGACAGGCACCTCAGCAGTTGGAATAAGGAAGTAGTCTTCATTTTCAATCAAGAAAGCATCCTCTTCGAACTTCGGAAGCTGGCCAGTTCCTGTCATGCTTGCCCGGTTGACGAGATAAGGAGGCAATATTTCTTTGTAGCCATGCTCTTCCGTATGAAGATCAAGCATAAAGTTATATAAGGCACGCTCTAAGCGGGCCCCCAGCCCCTTATAAAATACAAACCGGCTGCCGGTAACTTTTCCCGCCCTTTCAAAGTCGAGAATGCCGAGGTAGTCGGCAATATCCCAATGCGGCTTTGCTTCAAAATTGAAATCGCGGACTTTTCCCCATTTGCGGACTTCCACATTATCATCTTCTGTTTCCCCGACTGGCACGCTTTCGTGAGGAATATTCGGAATGCTTAACAGCAATGTTTCCAACGTTTCCTCGACTTCCCGTAGCTGTTCATCGAGAACCTTGATTTTATCCCCTACTTCTTTCATTTCAGCAATCAGCTGATCCGCGTCCTGCTTTTCCCGCTTTAATGCAGCTACCTGCTGGGATACGTCATTGCGCTTGCTTTTTAACTGCTCGCTTTCAACTATTAATTCCCTTCGTCTTTTGTCCAATTCTTCAAACTTGCCAAAATCCGTTAAATCTTCGCCCCTGTGCTGAAGCACCCTTTTTGCTTCAGCAAAATTTGCTCTTAAGTACTTGATATCGAGCATTGTGTACGCCTCCTTCAAATTTAACTTTTAAACGAAAATGTAATTTTTAAAAAAATAAAAAACTCCCATCCCTGAAAAAGGGACGAGAGTTACCCGCGTTGCCACCCTAGTTGAAAGCAAAGATTGCCTTCCACTCAAATTGATAACGGTTTAAACCGAAAGTACTTACTATCCCGAAGAAGTTCCGTACTTTACTCAAGGATGGATTCACAAACGTCATTCACCGGTTCTCACCAGCCACCGGCTCTCTTAAGCATGAACGATTGTTACTATTTCCTCTCATTGATTTGACGATTGCAGAATTTAGATAATTCATAATGTACTACAATTATCAGCAGGTTGCAACTAATTTATGCAAATTGCTTTGCTTTTGCTTCTTTTACCATCTTAATAAAATATTCAGTTAAACGATGATCATCGGTCAATTCAGGATGAAACGAGCATCCCAGAAATTGGCCTTCTCTGGCCGCAACAATCCGTCCATTATGCTTGGCGAGAACCTCGACGTTTTCACCTGCTTCGACAATGTGCGGCGCCCGGATAAATACAGCTGGAAAGTCTTCCGCTGCACCGGCGATATCAAGATCAGCCTCAAAGCTCTCACGCTGGCGGCCAAAGGAATTCCGTTCGACTGTTACATCCATGACCCCAATATGGGATACACCATATCCGACAATTTGCTTTGCCAGCAGGATTAATCCCGCACAGGTTCCGAACATCGGCTTTCCCTGATTAGCAAATTGTTTCAAATCATCCATGAAATCATATTTATCGATTAAGCGGCGCATTGTCGTACTTTCTCCGCCGGGTATAATCAGGCCGTCAACCTCGGCAAGCTGTTCTTTTCGCTTGATAACGATCGCTTCTGCCCCTGCCTCCTCAATGGAGCGGACATGCTCGCGGACAGCCCCCTGTAAACCTAATACTCCGATTTTCACCATTGTTTAATCTCCTTCTTACCAGCCACGGTCCTGCATGCGTGCTGCTGGAGCCAACGAAGAGATTTCAATGCCTTTCATCGCAATGCCAAGATCTTTTGAAATTTCAGCGATTAACGCATAATCCTCGTAATGAGTGGTTGCTTCCACTATCGCTTTTGCAAATTTAGCAGGATTGTCAGATTTGAAAATTCCTGATCCGACGAATACTCCATCCGCTCCAAGCTGCATCATTAATGCAGCATCTGCAGGAGTGGCAACTCCACCTGCTGCAAAGTTTACGACCGGCAATTTGCCAAGCTTTTTAATTTCAAGCAAAAGTTCATATGGAGCACCAAGAAGCTTTGCTTCTGTCATAAGCTCGTCCTCATTCATGGCGACAACTTTGCGGACCTGGGCATTGACCTTTCTCATATGGCGCACAGCTTCGACAATATTCCCTGTACCTGGCTCGCCTTTTGTCCGCAGCATCGATGCACCTTCACCGATTCTGCGGGCAGCTTCACCAAGATCACGGCAGCCGCAAACAAATGGAACTGTAAAATCTTTTTTATTCAAATGAAATTCTTCGTCTGCAGGGGTTAAGACTTCACTTTCATCGATATAATCCACACCCATCGCTTCTAAAACACGCGCTTCGACAATGTGCCCGATTCGGGCTTTCGCCATAACCGGAATCGTCACGGCACCCATTACCTCTTCAATAATCCGGGGATCAGCCATTCTCGCTACACCGCCGGCTGCACGAATATCGGAGGGGACGCGCTCCAGCGCCATAACGGCTACTGCCCCTGCTTCCTCTGCAATCCTGGCTTGTTCGGCATTGACAACGTCCATGATGACGCCGCCTTTTTGCATTTCAGCCATGCCTCGTTTTACTCTGTCTGTACCTGTCTTCACTTTACGTCCCCCTTTGTTTATACCATCTGCGTAAGATGGGATTTTTATTATGTTAAACCGTATAGGAAAATTTAATTAATTCAATCGGAATTATTCTGTTTCCCTAATGAAAAATAAACAATAAAAAGGGGCTCGTGTCAAGAGACAAAGAGACCCTGCCGGTTAAAACCAGCCTTTAACCGATGAAGAAACACTGCCCCACAGATCCCCGAAAAATCCGCCAATTCCTCGCATCGATAAAACAAACCAGTTTGCTTTTTCAACATCTTCTGCCGCGACTACATCTACCTGGACTTTCTTGGCACCTTCCTCAGTCAGGAAGCCCATGTCATCCGTTTTGGATTCAACGGTCAAATAGCCAACTTTGTCGCCTTTTTTTACTGGAGCTGTCAGCTCTCCATCTTTATTTAGTTTTTCTTTATCCAATACTAGTACAGGAGTATAGTTTTCCTTTTCTCCGTTCTTGATAACCATTTCAATCGGTTTATCAGAATGGATTTTCACCTTATCCTCTTTACCTTTTACGACTGGAAGAGATTTAGTATCTTTTGCTTGATAATTTCCCTTTACAAGTTCTTCTTTTGTGAAGTTGTTAAAGCCATAATCAAGCAGCTTTCTTGATTCGGAAAACCGCTCGTCCATAGTGCTGGTTTTCATCACTACTGAAATGAATCTTTGGCCATTTCTTTCAGCCGTAGCAGTGAAACAATAACCGGCAAAATCCGTGGACCCGGTTTTTAACCCATCAAGTCCTGGATATTCATAGATTAGTCCAGGGACCATGAAGTTGAAGTTTTTATATTTTCTGCCATCGCGAAACTCTAATTCAGCTTTGCTTGCTGTTTCCAGCACTTCAGGATATTCGTTTATTAAATGGAAGGCAAGCTTTGCTGTCGATCTTGCTGACATTACGTTTTCTTCATCCGGATTTCCGGCAGGATGATTGCCAAGAAGGCTTGAGTTGTTAAGTCCTGAAGAATTGACAAATTTATAATCTTTAAGCCCCAGTTCGGCAGCTTTTTCATTCATCAAAGTGACAAAATTCTTCTCGGTTCCGGAAATCACTTCTGCCAATGCAACAGTAGCCGCATTTCCTGAATGGATTGCCATTGCTTGATATAATTCTCTAACCGTATATTCTTCATCCTGTGTCAACCCGACATTTGATAGATCGGGTGCCGCAGATAATTTATGAACGTATTCATTGATTTTCACTTTTTGATCCCAGCTGATTTTCTTATCGTGAATGGCCTCGAGAACGATGTATTCGGTCATCATTTTCGCCATTGATGCAACACCAAGAACGGCATCTGCATTTTTTTCATAGAGAATTTTTCCTGTCTTTGCATCTAATAGAATTGCTGCTTCGGCATTTAATCCCAGTTCATCAGTGTTTGCCTCTGCTTTATTAGGCATTCCCCCGAATACAGCAGCAAAGCATAAAAAAAGAATGGCTAAAAGCGTAGCTGGATTTTTAACACGGTTCAAAACGATTTCCCTCCAACGTTCATTTTCATCAATCTATTTATATAAAATGTAAGAGTGACAGACTCCTATTTTTTGCACCTGTTTAGTTTATCATAAAAAAAATGAAAAAAATAGACAGAGAATAGTCACTCTGCCTACAGTAAATTAAGGAAAAAAAGTATGCTTTATGGGAGTTACGCCTCAGGATATTGAATAGTTTGGAGCTTCCTTTGTTATTTGAATATCATGGGGATGGCTTTCTCTCAAGCCAGCACCTGTCATCCTGATGAATTGGCTATTTTCTCTTAATTCTTCTAAATTCCTGCTACCGCAGTAGCCCATACCCGACCGCAAGCCACCGACAAGTTGATAGATTGTATCTGCAAGCGGTCCTTTATAAGGAACCCGGCCTTCAATTCCTTCCGGCACAAACTTCTTGTTGTCTTCCTGGAAATAACGATCTTTAGAGCCTTTTTCCATGGCCGCAACAGAGCCCATGCCCCGATAAACTTTGAAGCGGCGCCCTTGGTAAATTTCCGTTTCTCCAGGGCTTTCGGAGACACCTGCCAGCATACTTCCAAGCATAACAGCATGTCCACCGGCAGCCAATGCTTTCACAATATCGCCCGAATACTTAATTCCACCATCGGCAATAATTGCTTTTCCATGCTTTCTTGCTTCTGTAGCGCAATCATATACGGCGGTAATCTGGGGAACGCCCACACCGGCCACAACACGGGTCGTGCAGATTGAACCCGGCCCGATGCCTACCTTTACTACATCTGCCCCTGCTTCAATTAATTCTTTTGTCGCTGCTGCAGTTGCAACATTTCCGGCAATAATCGAAAGCTCCGGGAAGGCTGCGCGGATTTCTTTAACCGTTTCAATCACGCCTCGCGAATGACCGTGTGCTGTATCGACAACAATGATATCGACGCCTGCTTTTACTAACATTTCTACCCGTTTCATCGTGTCTGTTGTTACCCCGACTGCCGCACCGGCTAAAAGGCGGCCTTGCGCATCCTTCGCTGAGTTCGGGAATTCAATCACTTTTTCAATATCCTTTATTGTAATAAGCCCTTTTAAAACGCCTTCCTGATCGACTAAGGGAAGCTTTTCAATTTTATGCTTTTGCAAAATCTTCTCTGCTTCATCCAGAGTCGTACCTACCGGCGCAGTAACAAGCTGTTCTTTAGTCATCACATCCGAGATTTTAATGGAGTAATCCTGGATAAACCGCATATCCCGGTTGGTAATAATCCCTACCAATTTCTGTTCTTCCCCGTTATTTACAATCGGAACTCCGGAAATTCGGTATTTTCCCATCAAATGTTCGGCATCAAATACTTGATGTTCGGGAGTTAGGAAAAATGGATCGGAAATAACACCACTCTCTGATCGTTTTACCTTTTCAACCTGCTCAGCTTGCTGTTCAATCGACATATTCTTGTGGATAATTCCAAGCCCTCCCTGGCGCGCCATTGCGATCGCCAGTTCAGCCTCGGTCACTGTATCCATTCCTGCACTAATAATCGGAATGTTCAGCTTTACCTTGTCTGTCAATTCTAGCTGAAGGCTCACATCACGTGGAAGTACTTCAGACTTCGCCGGAACCAATAAAACATCATCAAACGTTAATCCTTCTTTAGCAAACTTATCTTCCCACATCGCTTTTAAACCCCCTGTACATAAAAATATTATTTGTAGGGTATCAATTGGACAAAATACTGTCAAGGACGGCACAATATGTTCGATTTTTCAAAAAACTCGGAGGTCTATCCTGTGAACGATATGATTTACAAAGGATGGAGCAGCTATACCCGCTTTTTCTCTGCTTCTTCTACACAAAATTATCTTAAACAAAAATATGAGAGGGCGGCTCTCGACAACGCTGATCAAAAAAGCTATGAAAATTGTTACCCTTTTTTATATTATCTTGAACATGGGCAAATATATTATCAACAGGCAGAAAATTCCCCCTTGCTGATTCGACCGATATTGCTCTTTTACGGACTTATCCATTTAATTAAAGCCTGTGTCTTAACAATTGATCCGAACTACCCTGAAACAACCTCCGTTCTCGCTCATGGAGTATCGTCGAGGAAAAGAAAGAAACAGAACTATCATTTTTTTGAAGATGAAGTTAAGTTTCAAAAAAGCGGTCTTTTTTCCTTCATGTCGGAAAAATTGTTCCACATGAAACAAACAGAAGGTGAAAAAGCGAGCATGGGAGATTTATTAAATAATATCCCTGAATTGGATGAACTCTTTGTCGCCATTGATGGTAAACCAGCATTCATCGAAATTAAACAAGAACAACAAAGCTTTCTTTTTCCAAAAAAAATTCTTGATTATTTTCACATGACAGAAAGCCGATTTATCCAATATTATCAATCGAAGTCCGCCGTCCCTGTAACAGCTGGAAACACTTCTGAGCAGTTCATCGAGTTTAAATTTTCTGACCATGATAGGGAACCTTCGCCGCTTAAGTTCCATTACGAAAAAGGTGCAGTTTTTCTTCCTTTAAGCAAGAGTCCTGTCTGTTACTTTCCAGAGCTCCTCATTCACTATTTGCTCCTTTATAATTTAAGCATGATTGCAAGATATGAAACTGAATGGTGGAGTGAACTGATAAAAATGATGCCGAATAAGGATTTTCCGTTTATTCATTCTTTTTTAAATATCACAATGAAAAAGTCTCCTTTTTTAGTGCACCGGTTTTTAGTTAAAAACCATTTGTAGCCTGGTGATAAGTCCAGGAATTAAGCGAAACGGTGTTTCGGACATTTTTCCGTTTCAGTAAAATAAAAAAAGAACAACCATCATCGGCTGTTCTTTCGCATTCGCTTGGCGGCGTCCTACTCTCACAGGGGGAGACCCCCAACTACCATCGG
>NZ_PGUZ01000036.1 GCF_002860165.1 Bacillus sp. V3-13
ACAAGAAAAGTGTCTTTTTTTCATTTATTTTACTGTATAAAACTGGTTAATCAACACGCCTGATGTGGTATATAAGAAGTTTGTTAAACGCAGTTAAAATAGAGGGGTTCTTCAAAGTCCCTTTTGGCTTGAACAAATCCCCAATAGTTTTAAAGAATCGTTGCCCTCCCTGTCATTGCCTGTTTTTTCCTGATTCACAATTCGTTTCACCCACGCCATTTCTCCAGTAGACTAAATAGACCTACCCTTTGGGCTGGTCAAGTGCTTGATATGCTAACTGGTACTTTCCGCCATCAGCTACTTCTGAATGGTACAATGCCTTTAGGGCAAAGTTTTTCTCAAGATTATGTTCTCCCATCAAAGTTTTTAAGTACTTCTGCAATTCTTTATTCTCTTTGACCAGTTGTTTCATTTGCGTTTTAATGTACTTCACGAGATGTGTAACTCCTTTCACCCACCAAATCTATCCACTGAACTTATCATCAATTCAGAAAAAAAGCCTGACCCTGTACTGTGTTAACTCTAACATACCAGGGGTCAGGCACTGAAGCTTCTCATCCTCACAAAGACGACACTTATAACTTTATTGCCGTTTTAAAGTGTTCATGACTTAATTAGTTTAAAATTTTTATGATTGACTACAGTTTTTATTGGAACGTCTTTTTTTTACATCCCTGCCAATTTCCGCAATAACAGAGTTTTCCCGCGTCACTAATACTTTCCCCTTATGCTCTTGTTCATTCCCTCCTGATATTTGGATCATATCTCCAACATTAGCTTTTTTAATGTTCTCTGTCTGGTTCTCATGTTTTTCTTCTGTCATATCATGTCCCCCTCGTTTTCATGCAATGCGAAATTTTCATTTCACCAAGTTAGTATTACCATTCCCATTCATTGTACAAAACTAAACTATGATAAAATGGATGGGAAAATGGGGTAATCCTGCAGCTAGTCCAAAGGAAGATATAACAGATGATGGTTGCTAGTGAAGCATGGAACTATTCATTTTGTGGTATTCAATATACCTGAATGTTGCCGCAGAATTATGAATCTGAAGCAATGGATGGACCTAAACATGCCACTTATACGAATCTGCAATTAACTCCACTATCAAATTATTTTCAATATTAAGATTTTTCTCCCTAGCGCCAACAAAATTTCGGGATTTTAAAAACCAATTCCCTATTATTAAAACCATTAGCTTTTTACCTATAATTTCCACAATAATCACCTACTTTAGCTAAATGAAAATTTTGCAGCCTTTATTTGTTTTCGTTTTCAAGATAGCTATCCGGTTTGTCAGGCAGTAATTGAAAAACGCTTTAATGTTAGTTAAAGAAATACGCCATCCTTAAAATAGCAATCTCCTTAAAACAGAACTTTTCATTTCTTGTTCTTCTTTCTTCGGAAGCTAGCTCGATAATATATTCGTATAACTCCTCACTTAATGAATCCAACTCTTTTCCTTCAAGTATTCTAATACAAAATTTGGGGGTAATCTTCTTAATCAATAACTTTGAGAATGTGAACAGCGATAGCACACAACTCATCATGCTGGTTTTTTATCTCGATCTTAGCCCATGATTTTTTGGTGTCTTGGCAATTTTTATCGATGGTATAGGTAATAAATATAGTGTCACCAATAAATACTGGCTTGATAAATCGGATTGACTCATATCCGTATGACACAGCTGGCAAATGTCTTCTCTAGATAATTAAGGTGGAGGTAGCAGATGCATATCCGACCAGTAGTGCCCCGTGTGCAATCCGTTTTTTATAGGGTGTTTTTTTCATATAATCTTCATTTACATGGTTTTCGCCCAAATCACCCGTAATCCCTGCGAACAAATAGACGTCTGATTCACTGACGGTTTTGCTAAAACTGACACTTTCACCAACTTGTAAAAGGTTACTATTTACCACTTGTCTCACCTCTTACAATTTCCCCTTGCAGGTATTGGTTCCATACGTTTTCGAACCATTCATCATCTTCAGGGATAGGTCTTACATGCACAAGCCGGGATTCAAAATGCTCTGAAGAAGTAAAGCTTGTTTCAATGATTTTATCCCTAAGGAAACTGTTTTCATTTTTTATTTTCCAGTTTTCGTCTAATTTCGGGTGGATTTGCTCTCCCTCTGGATCCAGAACTATATAACTTCCCCTGCTACCGCCGCCTTCTTCCAAGTATTTTTTAATGCTGGATAAATAGGCTATTTGGGTAACTAACAACATTTTATTTTGGATTGAACCAAGGACTTCCTCCCGGGAACGAATCTCCAGATTTTCATCATACTGCTGATAAAGGGCTTCCGCCTTTTCTAATGCTTGTGACACGGTGTTTAACTCTCTTATATGGGATCCGGATAAAGTCATGTTTGTCTGGATTTCAGCTCGTATTTCCTCTCCATATGTGGAGTTAGGATTCACACGCTTGGAAATATTCTGGTAAGATGTAAATAGCTCATTGATTTGCTCTCCTGCTTCCTCTACAAATTGGTCGATTTGTTGAGGAGAAGAATTGTAGTTTGCCGCTATAAACTGAGCTGCTCTATATCCGCCGACCTGGCCGCTGTTTAGTGAAGATCCACCAGGACGGTAAATTCCATGTGTGCCATTAACCTCACCAACTGGGAACAAATGCTGTACATTCGATTCCCACCATATATTTCCTTTCAGGCCGCCATTGTTATGCTGTGAACAAACAGCAATTTCAAGAGGTTCTTTATAAAGATCAATTCCTCTGCTTTGATAAAATTCAATCGCCAGTTTATTCATTTTTTCAAGCCGCTCAATCGGTGTTCCGAACAGGGCGCCTGATCTTTCCAAATATTCAGAGGCCTCCGGTTCCAAATCATTAAAAGTAAAGGCACCGATGCGGTCATCACCTTCTGGATTGGAGCGAAAATCCATAAAAACTCTTCTGCCTTTGACCACTCTCTCGTTATAAACTAAAATATCGATAATCGAAGACCCAAAGTTTGTCAGTTTCCTAGCGTCAAAAGGCCACTGGTAACCTTTTAAAAATATGCAGGTTGCCAATTTACCCATTGAATCAAAATATTCGTTTAAAAATTCTTGAGGGTCGTTTCCATCCTGGTCTGTACTGATGTACTTTGGAATGACTTGCTGGTAAGTACCAGAAACGTTCCACCGTACTTTGATGGAAGAAAGCCCAAACTGAGATTCTGTTAAATTGTTTGCAATCGCTCCTGCAGTCAGGGCAATACCAATGCTTCCTATCTGTCCCTCCGGATAAACAGAAGACTGGTACATACCGCCAGGACCGCCGATTCCTAAGACGATATTCTTGCAATTTAAAACAACCAGGCCCAAATGATCCGAATCCATTTTATTTTTGTCGATTGCTATTGCTCCAATTGCTTTTTTCTGTTCACCATCAGTCTTGGTTAGTAAAGCAATTACTTCATGCCTGTCTAATACAGGTATATCTTTGCCGGTCACATCCCGTGCAAGACATTCAAACATCTGATTCGAGGTTCTTGGACCGGCAGACGTGGCTCTTTGCTTCGGATCGTGGTCGGTTTTATAGCCTATAAAAGTTCCATATTTGTCATGTGGGAACGGAACACCCAACTGAACAAGATGATAAAATTCCTGTAAGGATAAGGTGGCCTCAACCAGGGCGATATCCCCATGCATGGCCCCTCCATCAAACAATGTCTTTGCCAGTTCATAAGGACTGTCTGCTTCTTTTCCGGAAATCGACATTTTATAGTAAGTTTGTTTATCCGAACCGGAATTATTAGAAGCTCCGCCGCCTAACCTTTCGGTTACTATCGCTATATCCTGTACACCGAATTCGTGCAGGTGGACAGCACAATTCAAAGCAGCAGCTCCGCTGCCAATGACCAGTGTGTTAACTGAATAAACAGGGACTTCCATTCCTTTTATAATTTTTGTGGTTTTTTCCATACCTTCTTCCTCCTTGACCATTAACCATAGGGAGTAGATTAATTCTTAATTAGCTGCCTTGAAATGATCATTTTTTGGATTTCATTCGTTCCTTCGACAATTTCCAATACCTTTGCATCTCCAAAGAACCTTGATACATCATATTCCTCCATGATTCCGTAGCCGCCGTGCATTTGTACTGCTTCGTGGGCAATTTCCATTGCCGATTTTGTAGCATACAGTTTTGCCATCGATGCTTCCATGGCAAAAGGTTCGTTTTTATCCTTCAATACTGCCGCTTTATATGTAATCATTCTCGCAAGCTCGATTTTTGTTGCGATTTCAGCAAGTTTAAATTGGATATTTTGAAATTCACTTAACTGGCGGCCAAATGCTTTCCGTTCCTTCACATACTCCAGGGACATATCCAGGCAGCCTTGAGCTAAACCGACACCCATGGCAGCAATCAGGAATCGGCCGGATGAAATGGTGGCAAGTGTCTGCCTGTAGCCTTTAGCTTTATCACCAAGCAAATTCCCCTCTGGGATCCGGCAATTATCGAAGGTTAATTCCCGTGTATCGTTTCCTTTAAAGCCGATTTTTTGCAGTTGAGGACCTACGAGCACACCTGCTGTTTCTTTTGGAACAATAAAGGTTCCAATTTCTTTTCTTCCTCTTTCATCAGTCCCTGTTACCGCTGCGACAATGATTGGACCAGTGATTTCTGTTCCGGAATTTGAAATGAACGTCTTACTACCATTGATAACCCATTCATCTCCAACAAGCTTTGCAGTTGTTGAGAGATTATTGGCGTCGGAACCTGCGTTTGATTCAGTCAATGCAATCGCACCGATTTTCTGGCCTGTCAGAATAGATGTAAGCCACTTTTCCTTTTGTTCATGTGTCCCAAAGCTTGACAGTAGGGAGCAAACGGAGGAGTTTCCCATAATCGAATTGGCTACAGACGGATCCACCCGGGCGATTTCCTCGTGAACAATCGCAAACGCTAGCCAGCTTCCGCCGCCTCCGCCATATTCCTCTGGATAAGGCACACCTGCCAGACCTAGTTCCCCCATTTTTTGGTATACTTCCGTAGGGAACCCCTTGTTATGGCTTAACTCCTTGGCAATGGGCCGGACTTCTTTTTCCGCGAAATCCCTTGCCAATTTTCTTATAAGCACTTCTTCATCAGTTAGTTTAAAGTCCATCTGTAGACACACCTTTCTGTTTAGTCATCAATATCCAGTAAATGAGGGCTTTCGTTTTTCAATAAAGGCTGTGACGCCCTCTTTTTTGTCCCTGGTTGAAAATAAATAAGCCTGGCTCAAGTTTTCGAGGAGCATTCCAACCTCCTGTGGAATATCGGCTTGCCTTTGAATGCATTCTTTGGCAAATCTGAGGGCCATAGGGGCCTTTTCTGCAATTCTCTTTGCGATATTGACTGCCCGTTCTTGTAATTCGGATTCTTCGCTTAAAAAATTAATGAATCCAATACTTTTAGCCTCTGCACCATCTATCATTTCTCCAAGGAATACAAGCTCTTTCACTTTCACCTCGCCGATGAGTTTAACCAATCGCTGGGTACCGCCCGCCCCGGGAATAACGCCGAGCTTGCATTCAGGCATTCCGAACTTTGACCTTGCTGTTGCAATCCGGATATCACAAGCAGCAGCAAGCTCCATCCCTCCACCCAATGCGTATCCGTCTATCGCTGCTACCGTCGGTTTAGGGAACTTGTAGATGAAATCATATAATGACTGCATCCTTGGGAATAAAGCTTCCAAGGGAGACATCTCATTCAGTTCCTTAATATCTGCACCGGAAGCAAACACCTTTCCTTTTCCGGAAAAAACCACAACCCTTACATCACTCAGTGCTTCTGCTTTTTTCAAGGCTGCTTTGATTTCATCCATCATTTCATCAGAAAAAGCGTTATAAGTATCAGGCCTGTTTAATTCAATCCAATAAAGCTGATCTTCATTATAGTGGGATATACTTATGAATCTTTCCATTTGCTCACCTGCTCACTAAATGGGTGTTGTTTAATCCATTAATTGCCCGCCGTTGACTTCGATGTTTTCACCAACAAGGTAGGTGCTAAGTGGTGACACTAAATACAGGACAGCATCAGCGACTTCACCTGGATCGCCTTCCCTGCTTAGAGGAATGACATTTTTGAATTGCTCCCTCGCTTCATTACTGGTAAAGCGGTCATGGAAAGGGGTCGTGATCACTCCCGGAGAAACAGTATTTACCAAAATTCCGTGTGCGGCCAGCTCTTTCGCCAATCCCTTTGTAAAGGTACTGACAGCTGCTTTAGATGACGCGTACATCACCGCTCCCATTCCTCCGCCATTGCGTGCAGCAATAGACGATATATTTACGATTCTTCCATTTTTCTTGGCTTTCATATTTGGAATCGCATATTTTGAACATAAAAATACCGATTTTTGGTTGACGTCTACAATGGTTTGCCAAAGCTCGGCACTCATCTCTTCAATGACGCATCTTTCCACAAGCGAACCGGCATTGTTCACAAGTATGTCTACTTCCCCAAGGTCGTTTTCGATTTGGTCATACATGGCTTTTACTACATCCTCATTTGTTACATCACATTGATAGGCCTTTGCCGATCCTCCATGATCAACAATAGTTGATACTACCTTCCCCGCCTCCTCGGCGCTACTATTGTAATTAACGGCGACCTTTGCACCAGCTTCAGCCAGTTTCAGGGCGATTGCTTTGCCGATTCCTGTTCCTGCACCGGTAACTAACGCAACTTGATTTTCAAGGTTTATTGTAATCATGGTTTTCCTCCTATGAAAATTACACATTATTAATCTTTCTTTTTTCCACAGATGGGGTAAAGAGCATCGGATCCATTTCCTTCAGCTCGGCAGAAATGTGTGGCACGAACTCCATGTGAGGGAGGATATCTTTTTCGATAATAACCCCAGGGGCAATTTCGGTTAAGACCATCCCCTCTTCCCGGATTTCAAATACCGCCCTTTCAGTGATGAATATTACTTTTTGGCCTGTCTCTCTTGCATATTCACCGGAAAAAGTTATCTGGTCCACTTGATTCACAAATTTTTTATGTTTGCCTTCGGAGACGATATTAAGCTTTCTCTGTTCTATCTCTACATTCAATCCACCCGCGGTGAACGTGCCGCAATAAATAATTTTTTTTGCATTTTGTGCTATGTTGATAAATCCGCCACAGCCAATGATCCGATCGCCGATTTTGCTGACATTTACATTCCCAAATTCGTCTACCTGAGCCATACCTAAACAAGCAAGATCAATTCCGCCCCCGTCGAAAAAGTCGAATTGTGCTGAAGTATCGATAATTGCCAATGGATTGATTGAAGCACCAAACTCAATTCCGCCTGCTGGAACTCCGCCAATCACCCCTTGCTCGACCGCAAAGACGAATTCATTGTCCAGGCCCATTTCGGTGGCTGCCACACCTACGGACCCAGATATTCCGACCCCTAAATTAATAACCCCTTTATCAGGTATTTCCAAAGCGGCGCGCATGGCAATTACCTTTCTTTCGTCAAAGGGAAGCGGCCGAATCTTTTGCAGCGGAATTTTTATTTCTCCAGAATAAGCAGGGTTATAATGAGAAGCAACAGTTTGTGGTTGTTCCGGGCATACAATAATTCCGTCCACTAATATCCCTGGGATTCGGACATTTTTTGGGTGCAACGTACGTCTTGCTGCCAGCCTTTTTACCTGAACAAACACTTTCCCGCCACAGTTATGAACTGCTTGGGCAATGGCCAGATTTTCTAAAAAGGCCGCTTCTTCTTCCATCGAAACATTGCCGTCCTCATCTGCGGTAGTCCCTCTTAAAAAAGCTATATCCACCGGAAATGCCTCATAAAACAGCTTTTCTTGTCCGGCGATATCGATAACGCGTACCAAATCCTTCTTCGTTTTTGAATTTAGTTTTCCACCCTCAACTCTTGGATCGACAAAGGTTTTTAATCCAACATGGGTGAATAATCCAGGCCTGTTCGCGGCAATTTCCCTAAAGAGCTGTGAAAGTACACCTTGTGGAAGATTGTAAGCCTCAATTTTATTTTGACTGGCCAGTTTAGCCATCTTGGGAACATAATCCCAATGTCCGCCAATATCACGTTTCACTAGCCCTTCATAGGCGACATGGCACATACCGCCCTCCTTCCGATCTCCTACACCTGTTATATGAACAAATGTAAGATCCCTTGGTGAAGCAGTATTCAAAAATCGTTCTTCCAATGCCAAAAGGAGTTCTGTAGGCTCCGCGAGACCGCCGCCTGCTCCACCCACAACAACAGTATTGTTGTTCTTTATTGCCTGGACAGCCTCACTTGCAGTTAAAATTTTAGTATAACCCATGATCTGACCTCACTTTGATAGAATCGATATATTTGCGGTCATATTTTGAGAAAGGAATGCATTAGTGCATGCCCTTCTCCTCTTAATCTATTATTTGTAATATCCTCTTGAATCCAATAGCTCATAAATGCTGTCATTGGCTTCATCAAGGGCTTCCTTAGGCGATTTTTCTCCAGCAAGAGCTTTAGATATTGCATCAGTAATGAATTCATGGATACGTGGCCATTCAGGAAGGTTCGGCTCAGCTTTTGCCTTCATTAGCGTTCTTTGCAGATCCGGGAAATCCGGACGTACTTTAATCACTTCAGGATCTTCCAACACTTCTGTTACTGGCGGGAATCCACCGGCAAGGGCATATTTTTTCGCACCCTCCGGACTGGACACCCATGAAATAAATTTGAAAGCATCATCTTTCTTTTTGGAGTTGGAATTAATCGCCAGAGTCCAAGTATGGATAAATGGTTTTCCTCCTGGAACATCGGCAATCGCAAACTTGTCAGATACCTTCGGTGACTTAGTAGCGTCCGCCAATTGCGGGTAGGCTGTATTCCATTCCACTGCCATAGCAACCTTCTCGTTCTGGAAGGCAGACAGTACTTCAGGGAACTCATACGTAGTCGCATCCGGAGGAACAATTTTTTCCTTCCTTAAATTATCTACCACGTATGTTAATGCTTCGACACCACTATCGCTATTCAATGTAGGCTTCTTATTCTTATCCAGTATTTCCCCTCCCATTGCCCAGAAATATTGATACCATTCTTTAGGCTGGGTTTCGCCGCGCTTTCCTTGGAAGGTCGTCCCAAACTCAGTTGGAGAATCCGGATTTTGACTCTGTGTAAAATTCTTAGCTACTTCTCTATACTCTTCCCACGTTTTAGGAGGAATTGGAATTAAATCCTTACGATAAAACAGAAAGTGAGTACTTGTGTCCAATGGCATAGCGAACACTTTTTTCTTGTATTTTACTGATTCTGCTACAGCAGGGATAACATGATCCAAATTGAAATTATTTTCTTTCATATAAGAATCAAGAGGCTCAAATTGTCCGCCTTCACCAAACTGACCAATGTAATTATTCAGCATGAGGATTACATCTGTGCTGTCCCCTTGACCAAGTAATTGGGTAGATACCTTTTGCAAATAGCCATCACGGCCAACTTCCTGTAAATTTACTTTAATGCCCGTTTCTTTCTCGAATTCAGGTGCGACAGCTGAAAGGGTATTATAATAAGTCCCTGAACGCGCAATAACAGTTATTTCTTTTACCTCTTCTTCTTTTTTGTCTCCTGAGCCACTTCCACTGGTTGCTTCATTTTGACTTTCTCCAGGTGCGCATCCCGTGGCAATAAGCACCAACACAAGGATAAAAGCTAGTAATCTCTTCTTCATGCATCCTTCCCCCTTAGATCTAAAAAATTATTTATGCTTATTTCACAGCACCCATTGAAAGCCCTTTAACCAAGTGCTTTTGTACAAGCAGTGTGAATACAAACATCGGAATCATAAGCATTGTCCCAGTTGCTGTTACAGGTCCCCAAAGAATGGCATCCTGTGTTACAAAGTTCGCTGCCATTACAGGCAGCGTTTTTGCATGCTGTCCCGTCAAGCTTAGAGCGAATAAAAACTCATTCCAAGAATTCATGGCTGCAAATATGGCAGATACGGCTAATCCAGGCTTTGCAAGCGGTAACATTATTCTCCACATGGCTCCAAATCTGGACGTTCCATCTATTAAAGCTGCCTCTTCCAAACTTTCGGGCAGTTCTTTTAAAAATCCCCACATTAACCATGTAACAAAAGGCAGGTTGAACGCTATATAGGATAACGTCAATGCAAATAATGTATCAGTACCTCCGAATTGGCGAAATAGTGCAAAGAAAGGAACGACCAATACGATGGGCGGAAACATCTTCGTAAAGAAAACGGTAAAACTGACCCATTTTTGACCCTTCATTTTCATGCGGGCTAAGCTATAACCTGCCAGGGTCCCAATAATAAGGGAAAAGACAGTCGATAATACCGTGACAATGAACGAGTTTAAAAAGTAATATATGAATGGCTGTGTATCAAAAACCTGTGAATAGTTTTCGATACTTGGCTTAAAGATCCAAACCGGCGGAATCTGGAATGCTTGTGTCGTCGTCTTAATAGATGTAAACATTACCCAAAAAATAGGAAACAGAAATCCCAGTAAGCTAACGATCACATATGTATATGCCCACTTATTTTTATACAATTAATTTCCCTCCTCACTTATCCGAATATAGTGCACGAATTGCAAACCAGCAGACGATTCCAACAATGATTGTCAGTACGATAGCCAGGGCAGAAGCATAGCCAAAATCAAAATCGGCAAACGCTTTTCTGTGCAATAAAATTGAAACTGTTTCTGTCGATGTCCCCGGACCCCCGCCGGTCAAAACGAAGATCTGATCAAATACTTTAATGGACCCTGCAATTCTCATAACTAAAGCAACAATGATAACCGGCTTTAGCAATGGGATCGTCACATTCCATAATGTTTGCCATACACTTGCTCCATCCATCTGGGCTGCCTCGAAGGGTTCATCCGGCAATGATTTGACCCCTGCCAAGAGTACGATGAACATAAAACCTGTCCACTGCCATACGTCCACCATAATGGTGGATGGCAGGGCCAGCGCACTGCTGTTTAGCATCGCGACTTTGTCTATGCCAAGCAAAGTCAATGCATAGTTGAAAATTCCAAAATTATAATCAAAAATAAACTTCCAGATCAACCCAACGACAACTGGCGTGACCATCATAGGAAAAACAAGCAATGTAGTGGCTAAACCGTGGCCGACTGTAATTCGATTAACCGCTAAGGCAAGGGTGAAACCGAGGAAAAACTGGATTGTGACACCCGCTCCTACATAAATACCGGACAATAGCATGGATTTGTAAAATCCAACATCCTGAAACACGTTAATGATTTTTTGCAAACCTACAAAAGGAGGGTTTTTTAGTGTTAAAAATGTCCAGTCATGAAGACTCAGAAAGATCGTATATAAAACGGGATACAGGAAGACGACCATCATCAAAAACAGTGCTGGGAGCAACAAAATAATTTGTATTTTTTTATCCACCCATGAAAGGATATTTCTCCCCTTTGATTCCTTAATTGTGGATGGAACTTCATATTTAACTTCCAAGTGACTGCCTCCCTTATAACTTTATCGTACATTCCATAATTCGGTGTTCGTAATGAAATCCATTTTGAATCTCTTCCCAGCAGGAGTAGATTAAATTAAATGAAAGTTCCTTAAATTTCAACTTTTAATTATTTACTTTATTTTCTGAAAATTAATGTCATATTCTGATGTCCCATCAGGCAGTAGTGCAAGTTGAGTTTTTACTTTACAGTAGCTTGCCTCGCCTCTTTTACCGCCATTACAAAATCAGTAGCTTTCCTTTCCAGCTCCAGTAAATAATGCTCAGAAATTGGTTCCTTCGTATTTACTAAAGAACTCCCTATTCCCGCTGCCACTGCACCCGCTTTTATATATAAACCAACATTTGACATATCTATTCCGCCAGTTACTATCAAAGGTAAATGTGGTAACGGACCATGAATGTCTTTAATATAGCTTGGACCAACGGCACAGGCTGGGAAGACTTTTACATAATCGGCTCCGTTTTCATAGGCAGTGAGGATTTCGGTTGGCGTAAACGCCCCTGGAATGCTGACTGCGCCATATCTTTTTGTAAGCCGAATAGTTTCAGTATTTACGGTAGGCGAGAAGATAAATTTTGCTCCTGCCATGAGGGCACTTCTCGCTGTCTCCGGATCGAGAACAGTTCCAGCTCCGACAATCACTTCGTCTTGCAGCTCCAGATTTACCTTTTCGATTAATGAGAGGACCCTCGGAGTTTCAACGGTGATTTCCAACGTCTTTACTCCACCCCTTTTAAGCGCTTTCGCAATGGGAACTATCGTTGAAGGGAGGGCGCCACGGATTACCGCAACTATGCCATTTTCCTGAATCTCATCGGTTAAGTTCATGTAATCACCCATTTACTAAAATTTAGAAATCATATTTTTTATTCCTGTTATTCCTCGGCTGTTGTATGAGCCGACATGTTATTTCTGGTAGAGGAGAATTCGTCTTCCATTAGGAAACCGTATAGGGACTTCTTAAGAGGAATACCCTCCTTTGAGTTGGCTTCTTCCCTCAAATTTTCAGGCTCGCCAGGAACCATAACTTTGCCAAATCCATTTGCAGGATCCATTTCATGTATTTCATTAGTCATTTGTTCGATATTTCCGATGAATGAATCAATGGATGTAAAAAACGCGGGATTGATCGCACATACAAAATGGCCGAGTTCACGTTTTTTGGTATAATCTCCATACATTTTTGAAACATGTGGACCGAAAGCAGAACCAGTTAAGATGCCAGAGAAAATATCGACCACCATCGCTAACCCATAGCCTTTTGGGCCGGCAAAAGGAAGAAGTGCAGCAACCTGATTTGGATCGGATGTTGGATTCCCCTGTTCATCTACACCCCAGTCTGATGGGATGGTGGTGGCTCCTGCTTCTCTTGCATGAAGGATTTTGCCGTAAGCGACATTGCTTGTTGCCATATCAAGGATAAGCGGTTTGCTTTTTGACGGGAATCCAAAAGCAATTGGATTGGTCCCAAAATACGGCTTCGCACCTCCAAACGGTACGACAACTTTGTCTGTATGAGTCATGGCCATTCCGATAATTTTGCTTTCCGCTGCCTGCTGTACGAAATAGGAAAGAGCTCCACAGTGACTGCTGTTTATTACCCCGACCATCCCGACACCGTTCTTTTCGGCAAGCTTTATGGCATAATTCATTGCTTCCTTGGCAATTACATGGCCCATTCCATTATCACCGTCAAAGATGGCTGTAACAGGACCTGTATCCTTGATGGAGAATTCAGGAGTGGGATTAATGCCACCTTCCGATATCCGTTTTACATAATGCTCGGTTCGAAGAACACCATGCGAACTGACTCCCCTTAAATCGGCATGGACCAGGACGTCTGCAACAATAGTGGCATCCGATTCACTTAATCCAGCTTTTGTGAGTTTTAAAATAACCGATTCGGCCAGTTTGCCAGGAGAAACCTTTACGTCTTGCATAATTTCCACCCTTTTCTAATTACTCGAGATTTGCGTGCCTATTTTCCATCTCAAGATTCCTTTTTTCGTTTTCCTGCAGGCTATGTATAATAATTCCGTCGAGTACAAGATGTACACTCTGGTCGAACTGATTGCCAAGCGGCTGGATCGTGTCCGGCCCAAATGCTCCTCTATGCTTTGTGGCAGCGGGTATGACAAGCAGAACATCACTGACACTTGCAATTTTAGATTCTCGGCTTGCTGATACAAGAACGACTTTTGCACCAATTTCCTGTGCCTTTACTGCAAGCTCATGAATTCTGCCAGTCGACCCAGAGCCCGATATTAAAACCAATAAATCTTCCCTGCCTATACTTGGCGTTATAGTTTCACCTAAGACATAAACTGAATAGCCCCCGTGCATCAGCCTCATCGCAAAGGCCTTTCCCATCAATCCAGAACGGCCTTCACCATAAACAAAAATCCGTTTTGCTTTTTTAAGTTCATTGGACACTTGTAAAGCTTCCGCTTCTTCCACTCTTGAAAGGACTGACGTGATTTCTGTGCCTATCGTTTTAATTATGGTCTTCATTTAATTAGTTTCTCCTTTATATCCCTGGCAGTTTTGCCACGATCAGCTGTCTTCGTGATCCCGCTTCCGACTATGACAATGTCCGGGTTCTTCTCAAGAATGTCAGGGAGATTTGCCATTGTGATTCCACCGGCAACAGATACCATAACGCCTTTTACATCATCCGCAACGGCAAATGAATTCTTATGTAGCTTTGTTTGCTTTTGTAAGTCCTTCCCATGGTGTAGGCAAATAAGTTCGACACCCATATCCAACAATTTATGAATCCGACAACCATCGGTAACTCCTAATAAATCAACCATGATCTTCTTGCCGTAGTATTTAGCTACTTCAAGTGAATCCTTTATTGTTTGATCTGCACAAAAAGCCATCACGGTTGAGATGTCCGCACCCGCTTCAAAAGCTTGCCTGGTCTCATGCTTTCCTGCGTCACATGTCTTCATATCCGCCACAATCGTTTTATGAGGATACGCTGCTTTCATATCCCTTACAATAGCCATCCCATACTCTTTAATTACTCCAGTTCCAATTTCAATCCAATCGATTGCACTCTCTGTTTCTTTTACGATTTGAAAGCATTTTTCTCTTGTCACTCTATCAAGCGCAAGCTGCAAGTACATATTTCCCACCCCAAAACTATCTTTCGATATATTCTCCTTCACCCATTTGAATTAGAACATCCTCGAGATACGGAAGACCTTCATTGTCTCCCGATACAGATACAACCATTGAACCAATTGTGTTTGCAAATTTTAAAGTTTTCTCAAGCGGCCAGTTGTTTAGTATGCCGTAAACAAATCCTGCATCAAACCCATCCCCAGCGCCTACAGTATCTACTACTTTCCCAGCCTGGACGGCAGGAGCTTCGGCATATTGTCCTAGATGATATCCTATGGACCCTTGCTCTCCCCTCTTTATTGCTATAGTTGAAATACCATATCTTTTACATTCACCAACAATCCTCTTTGGCTCGTTTACACCTAAAAGAAGCTCTGCTTCATCTTCCCCCGTTAAGAGTAAATCGACATATGGCAGCAACTGGGACAATTTCATCTTTGCTTGTTCTTTACTCCACAGTTTTAGACGAATATTCGGATCAAAAGAGATAAGGACATTATGTTTCTTAGCCAGTTCGGCCGCTCTCATGACAATCTCAAAATTCTGCTCACTCACTGCTGGAAACACACCGGTAACATGAAGCACTTTTGCTTGTTTAACTACATCTTCGGCCAAATCATCGAGTCTTAATGTTGAAGTAGGTGAATTGGCACGATAATAAAAGGTTCTGCCACTGCCATCTTCCATGATTTCTTTAAAATTGACCGAAGTTGGATATCTATCCACCAGCTTAACCTGCGAAATATCAATTCCTTCACCACGTACAAAGTTCCGGATATAACGGCCAAACTCATCATTTCCAAGCCTGCTGATCCATCCGGTGTTTACTCCTAATCGTGCACATCCTATGGCAAAGTTGAGCTCAGCTCCCCCAACCCTCCTGTTAAAGGATTCTACAAAACGCATAGGTCCCTTTGATACAGGGTTCAGGGTTACCATAGCGTCACCTATCGTCAATATTTCTGCCATTCTTTCGTCTCCCTTTTAATATTTTTTCAAGTAATCGAAGGCGATTTTTATTTTGCAGCTAGCAGGATTCGCGGATAATTAATTCCGGTTCAAAACGGTAAATTTCAGGTTTTCTATCAATGTTAACGCTTTCAATTTTCGAAAAAAGTAACTCTGCCGCTTTCTTTCCCATATCAAAAGCTGGCTGTTTCACAGTTGTTATTGGGGGGCTGTAAAAATTTGCAAACCTTACATTATCAATTCCAATCAACGCCAAATCGCTTGGTATTAAGAGTTGTTCCTCTTTTACATAATTCAAAATCTCCATTAATACGAAGTCATTACCAGCTAGTATCGCTTCTGGTGGATTTGGCAGAGAGAACATTTCTTTAAGACCGTCTTTGATTTTGTCTACTTCCAGAGCTTTAATATATTCCTCTCTAATCGGAATATCAGCTTCTTTCATTGCCTTCCTATAACCGTTGATCCGTTCAATTCTTGGAGTAATGTGTTGAATTAGTGAGTTGGTGACAATGGATATTCGTTCATATCCCTTTTCAATAAAGTGTTGAACTGCTTTTTCAGAGGCTACCTGGTTATTAAGCATTACAGTATCTACTGGAATATCGTGGACAAGACGATCCATAAATACAAGGGGAAATCTTTGTGCAAGGATCGATTCATAGAGTTCAAGATTCTTCGCTGTGGGAAATACAATAAGTCCATCTACCTGTTTGGCTATTAACATCTCAAAATATTTTTTTTCCTTCTCTGGATTGTCATCTGCATTGCAGACAATCACATGGTAATCATTTTCGTGACACACATCCTCGATTGCACGAATGACCTGAGTTGAAAATGTGTGCAAGATATTGGCTATTATGACTCCAATGGTGGATGTTTTTTTCTGTTTCAAACTTCTCGCAACTACATTTGGATGATAACCGAGTTCGCGGATCGATTGTTCAATTCTCTCCTTTGTTAACTCAGCCATGTAGTCATATCGTTTGTTTAAAAATTGTGAAACAGTACTCTTTGACACATTTGCATGTTTTGCAACATCGGCCATCGTTACCCTTTTCATATGCATCGTCCTTTTAAGAAAATCGGTAAACCGATTTAGTAAATCGATTTAGCCCAATTATAATTCAACAGGAAAGAAAATTTCAAGTCATTTTTTAAAAAATAATAATATTCTAAAAATTAAGTCTCGTTTATTTTTATAAAATAATTTCTCAGTCTTTACATGGATTTCAATTTGGACATGGTATTGGACTTACAAAAGTGACTAAGGTTATTAACTTAGCAATATTTGATGACAAATCACTTTTTCCATTCTGTTAGAAGATTACTTATTTATCTACCTAAACCTTTTCAATAAAATCTTTATAATGTTCGCACCTTGCTGCAAAATTAAAAATCCGAATACGGTTTTTAAAGTCCCCTTAATAATATCCGAGGCCGACTTTCTGAGAGCAATCAATCCAACCGCTGCAATAATTGCGAGAATAATAGCCGGGTTGCTTAAAATCGAAACAATAGTATTTAACATCTATTTCACCCCTTTGGCAACTCTTTCGATAATTGGCATTACTTTTCTTTCAATTTCTTCTTTATCCAGTAAATTATTAATCGCTACCACTTCGACAGACTCCCCGTCAAGTTCCGAGGCAATTTCACCTGAAGCCACCATGAAATCACACTCTTTACCTTTTGCCGAGCCTAAATCTACCGCTTCTCCCTGGATGTCATACCCATGTTTTTTTCCAATCGCCTGGACATCCATCAGTAACATTAACGATGTTCCAAAACCCATCCCGCATACCGTCACAACCTTCATTCTCCCCACACTCCTTAATTAAAGATTGAAATAATTTCTTCTATATTATGTCACTAGCGTTGCATAAATGTAGTTAGAATATTCAGTTAATACATTTCCATGATTTTGAGCCA
>NZ_PGUZ01000037.1 GCF_002860165.1 Bacillus sp. V3-13
AAGCGTAGTAAGCTTTCCTTGATTGATTAATAGATTGGCTTCACCTGTAAAACTCGAATCTACGAATTGGAAAAATTTCTCAATTTTTCCTTTCGACTCTGGTGAATAAGGCTTTGCGTGGATTAGCTTGGTGCCCATACGGGCACAGATTACTTTGAATTGCCTGGCGTTATAAACTGATCCATTATCACAGTAAATGATGGTCGGTTTCCCTCTCCTGATCAATGCCTCCTTGGTCACAATCCGCAATCCGTCAAACTTCTCTGACGTGAAGAATTGCGCATAAGGGACGAGCCTGGAACAATCATCGATATACGCAATAAGGAAGGTCTTCTTCCTCTTGCCTTCACTCCCCACATGAGGGCCATGCGACAGGTCTGCCTGCCACAATACATTCACCTTGTCATGGGCGAATCGCTTCCTTTCGGGCATGGCTGCCGGATTTTTGCCGGTAAGGTTGTGTTTTTTCAATAAACGGTTTATAGTAGAATACGATATTTCGTTTTTTGTTATCTCTCTATTTCCAGTCAACTGTTCGTAGAACACGCTGACTGGCATATGGGGAGATTTTTTTCTTATTTCAAGGATGTGGTCCTGGTCGTCAGGCGATAGCCTTCGTGAGTTTCCCCTGTCCGCACGCTTTTTCGGCATCAACGCTTCAAATCCGTGCCTCCTGTAATGCAGGAGCCACTCCTGCACCGTTTTTGCGGCAATTTTTCTTTCCCCATAATAAGGGATTGAGTGGAATTTGCCTTCCACTTCCTTCAAATATTCTTTTGTATCCACCTGGTCATTCAGGAGCGGGGCTATGAGCCCATATCGGAATAGAGCCACTTGTTCACGTTCTCTTTCATTCATGGAATGTTCCTCCTTCTTTTTCAGAAGGACGGCCGGCCATCCCAATAGCTATTCTACTTTCCAGGATTTTATTTGGCGATGCAAAAGTTTTGTGGGACGGTCGATATTTTTTTCCGGACCGGAATATGGTAGAATTAATTTGCCATGAATACGTTGATAAATGACCCTTTGACCTTTGCAAGAAGGTGGATTCGCCAAAATCTCGGATCATTTTCAAATATTTTATGGCTCTTTCTTTTTTATCCCCCATCACTCCCATTACATGCCCCATATCCGCAAAGAAGCTATGAATCCAATTCAATTGGCGCATGAAGCGTTTCAGATGGAATGCTGAGAGCTGGCGGCTTATCTCTTTCTCTTCCCTCAGCCCCTCCAGTCTTTCCTTTAAGTTAGTAATGACAGAAGAAAGGGAATGCTGGTAACGGGGAATGACGAAATCCGGGAGGACCGAGAATGCCTTCTTGCATTTACTGCATTTCACACGGCAGATGGCAATCCTCACTTCCTCCTTAGTCCCGGAAATGATGACATTCCTTTCAAAGAAACCATGGCGGTGAAGAAGACCTTTAGCCCCACAGTCAGGGCATTCATGGATGACTGGAAAGTCATTTTCTTTTCCTCTTTCTTTATAGGTACTAATACTGATTTTGAAATCATAGAAGATAGGCATAAAAAATCCCTCCGGCAGAATGTGCAAAACAATAGCCACATTATATCAGATGGATAAAATTTGACTGCCGGAAAAATATGAAAAAAACACCCACTTTTCTGAGGAAATAAAGTGAGTGTTTACAATAGTCGGGAAACAGGCAGTCTTTATCCATTCCTCTCTGCCAGTACTTCCTTAGGTTTTTTAAGACCGTATTTTTCGACCCGATGTTATGTTTAATCATTATTTGATCAATTAATTTGTTTCTTCGTTCTTTCATAAATATATCAGGCTTGATATTAACAATTTCTTTAATAAATCCCCATGTCTTATCTCTATGAGAAATATCATTCTCAGTGGGTTTCCTTCTCAGTATTACTCCGATGTCCATTCTAATTGCAAATTCACCACTACATACTTTTTCCTCAATAAAACTAGTTGTCATAATAAAGGGGAGGGCTTTTTTCAATCTTATATCTATGTCAATTACATAAGTAATCACATACCCGGGGTCAATCCACAAAATCCTGTAGGCCTTATTTGACTCAATATCAACAACCAGTTCGTTAACTGATAGAATTACCATAACTGCCTTTAGAACCTCCACTTCTCAGATTAAGTTCATTTAATGAAATTCCATGCGGCACGATCGGTTTATTATTCATGTCATTTGGCAAGATGTATTGTCGGGCATATAAATGCCTTAAATAGTAAATACTCGAACCATCGTCTAAATTGTACAGAGAGTCGAACTCATTGCAGCAGTCAATAAGCATTTTTTCAGGATATTTTGGTTGTCTACTGTCTAAAAAGCTCAAAAAGTACTTAGCCGTTTCTTCTTCTTTTTTATCAGGAAGATAAAAATACTCATGAATATATCTCATATTTTTAAAAAATTGTTTTGGCATAACTTTCTCATCAACGATAGTCCATTGAATTCCTTTATCCTCCCAGAACTGCCTCTCAATTTCTAGTTTTCCTAAAACGTCGGGGTCTTCAAGTTTTTCACTTGGCTTAATGGACCGAGCTATTATGTTTATATCCTTGCCGGTTCGTATGGTTACTAAAAAGTCAGTGGTCATGACGATTGGAGTTTGAGTACTTTTCTCAAAAGGATGTGGGATATGTTTCTCTGCAGCAATTTCCATGGTGTCCTGGCGATCTAGAGGGTATTGCTCTTTAATATCAATAACTTTATTGCTCCACTCCAAATAAAAGAAAAAGGAAAGTTCCAAGTCAGAGAGAAGGTCATGCTTCCTAGTTGTTTTCCAACCTCGTGGACGATGTGCTCTGCCTTCACTAGGAACGTCTTGAATAGTTAGCCACGGACGGTAATTAGCTAGATCCCCAGAGCCTCTGCCTTCTTTGTAATACTTTGCGATTTTTTCCTCTGTCCAAGTGTATCTATTTCTCGACATGCATTCACCCCCCAATTTACAACTTTTCACTTATTTAACCAAAAAGGTTTGTTTTTTTCAACTTTTTTGTAACCGTTTACCAACTTAATTCTATTTGTTGTGATATATTGAAAATAAAGGAGGGGTGGCCCAGTGTCAGAAATACAATGTTTAAATTATCTAATTGAATCTAATGAATATCCTATAATCTTTATTGGATCGGGTATATCAAAAAGGTATCTTAAAGACTATCCTGGCTGGCTAGACCTTTTAAATGAATTCTGGGAGATAATTGAACCTGAAGAAGACTTTTTTGCATTTTTAAATCAAACAAAAAATGGTTTAAAGGAAAAACTGAACGACTCCTCCTTGGATTATGAATACTTAACTTTTATAGAATTAGGAACTTATATCGAGAACCGCTATAACAAGTTATTTTTCGATTCAAAAGTTACTATTGAAGGATTTACTCAGAAGGAAGCATTTTTTTCGGGGATATCACCCTTTAAGCATGCTCTCTCAATTAGGTTTAGCGAATATGAGATAAAACAGGAGATGTATGAAGAAATTCAGTCATTTAAAAAATTGTTAAACAAAGCTCAAATTGTCCTAACAACCAATTACGATACATTTGCAGAGGATTGTACTGCGGATTATGGCACAAATAGATTAAAAAAGTATGTAGGCCAAAAAGGTTTTTTTAGAAAGTCCTCAGATTGGGGAGAAATTTTTAAGATTCACGGTTGCATATCGGAACCAGAAAGTATTGTTATATCAAGAGAAGATTATAAAAGGTTTGATAAGAATTGCGTGTTGATAAGTGCCAAAATTATCTCTTTATTAATAAGTTCACCTATTATATTTCTTGGTTACTCACTTACAGACAGAAATATCAGGAAGATTATTCGGGATTTTTCAAGTTCTCTTTCTGGTGAAGAAAAAGAGTTTATGAAAGACCGTATTATAATTGTAAACAGAAAGGAAGGTCTTGATCAAATAACTGAATTCCAACGCCAAGATGATGATCTGGAATGCACTTACACAATTATTGAAACGGATAATTTTAGCTTATTATATAATGAACTGCTTAATATTAACCAAGGTGCATACCCTTCTGAGGTGAGAAAATTCCAAGAATTAATTAGGGCTTGCTGAATGAATCAACACACAGAAGTATTTTGTGTCTTGAAGTCCCTGAATA
>NZ_PGUZ01000038.1 GCF_002860165.1 Bacillus sp. V3-13
GACCCGTGGCTTTGCGTCTCCAACTTTCGTCGGATTTGCCTTTATCATTGGTTAATATTGTTGGATTATGTAACTTTTTACCTGGTCATAATCTTACAACATTCGACCTACACTTTCAATATATTCCATGTAATTTTTTGAAAGAAGTAGTCTTTCAGTACCAGAAACATAACCATTAAATATAGTAACAACCGCATTTTTAGTGCGAGTTATTTCAAATTGCCATGAACAAGTCCTCCATGATAACAAAAGACCGAGTCATATCATAGTTCAAGAACTTCCCGACAGATTTCAGGGCTAAGTCCCTCTTAAGAGTAGTTTGCTGCACCAGGCCCTCTGAATTTACCGTCCATTGATATATCATTTCAATATAAATATATTTTTATATGTTTTTACAGACGGTAAAAACCCCTTTCACGATGAAAGGGGTCCTGTCTTTTGCATATTTTGATGATAGACTGATGAATAAACTTCTAAGCTCGTTTCGATCATCAGAAAGCTAGCTTCGTATGCTAAAACCTGTTAAACAATAACCGAAGCAAATAGCGCACGAGTTCCCTTGGATTCGTAATCGCGGATCCATCGGCTTTGAAGAAGTACCATTTGCCGTTAATTTTTATCAGGCCTGTCTGCATAACGCCTTCAGCATTAAAGTAATATTGTTTGCCGGAAATTTTTTGCAAACCGGTTTGCATGTGCCCTTCAGCATTAAAGTAATACCTTTTTCCTTCGATGTCTGCCCAGCCGGTTTTCATTTCACCGGTTGCCGGGTCAAGATAATAGCGTTTGCCGTCACTGTCGAGCCAGCCGGTCCACATCGCACCACGTGCGTTTGGATCGAGGAAGAACCGTTTTCCATCGAGCTCAAGCCAGCCTGTTTTTAAAGCACCGTCCACATTCGGATCAAGATAATACTTTTTGCCTTCAATCTCAACCCAGCCGGTCTGCTTCACGCCATTTTGATCATAGTAATACCAATTTGCACCTGCTTGAACCCAGCCAGTTTGCAGCTGCGGTTCTTCACCGGCAATGATGCGGCCTTCCACCGCCGGAGAAACAGGGCTGTTCTTTTCAAAATAAGTGGATAACACTTCATGATCCACTACGAAAAGCTCCTTAATGCGGCCTTCGTCTTTTGCTTTCTTGAAGACTGTGTAGCCGTCACCGCCATCGGCAACAAATGCGTTGGTTGCAACTGTGTAAGTCTTCGCCAAGTCAATTTTCTCAAAACCTTTATCAGTTTTGACTTCAATCGACCAGACCCGGTCGCCGGCTGGTTTGGCAGGATCGTATTTAAATTTCAGGCCGGAAACCTGCATAAATTTGCCCTGCGCCGTTTCAACCTGGCTTACACTGATCTCCAGAGCCTGCCTGATTTCGTCACCAGTCAAATCAAGTGTTACAAGCTGGTTTTCAAACGGCATGACTGTCAGGATTTCGCCCAATGTGACTTCTCCTGCGTCAATTGAGGCACGAATTCCCCCGCCATTTTGAAAACCAATTTGGGTTGGAACTGATTCATTAGCTTTTTGTACCATCGCATCAGCAATCAGATTCCCAAGATTCGTTTCTTTTGTACGGACATCAGCGCGTTCGCCATTAAGTACCACATTGGAAGAACCAACGACGGTATTCTTAAGCTCATCAAGCGGAGCTCTTAATTCAGCAACACGGGCTGCCGCCTCTGCATCTGCAGCATAGTTTTTCAGATCAAGAAGCTGACCGTTGTGAGATTTAATTACCCCTGCCTCATCGAATGAGACATCAAGCAAGCCCAGATAATATAAATATTCGTTAGCCTGCACGATCAGGGTTGGTTCTGCTTTTTGAACAACTTCAGGTGTTGTCAGTTTTGTATGGGAATGTCCGCCGACAATGACGTCAATTCCATCAACCGTTTCAGCAAGATCCTGGTCAACATTGTAGCCGAGGTGTGAAAGGGCAATGATTTTATTTACTCCTTCCCCTTCAAGCGCTGTAACGGTTTCTTCAGCTTTTTCCATTGCATTTTCAAAAACTACGTCATCAGATGGATTCGCAAGGAAAGATGTTTCCTCTGTTGTTAGTCCAAAGATACCAACTTTTTCGCCTTCAATTTCTTTGACAATGGCCGAATATATGTTTCCGCCTTCTCCAGGACTGCCGATTTGATCTTTAAACAACGGCCCTAATTCAGGATCGGCTGTTACATTTACGTTGGCACTGACCATTGGGAACGTCGCTTCCTTGATAAAATTCGCAAGCGTTGCGGAATCCTTGTCAAATTCATGGTTTCCGAATGTCATAGCATCATAGCGGAGCTTATTCATAAATTCAAGGTCAGCCAGACCTTTATATTGTCTGAAATATAACGTCCCTGACATGACATCCCCGGCGTCAAGAAGCAGTGAATTCTCCTTTTGGCCACGCACTTCGTTTACAGCGGTAATAAGCTTGGGATACTGCTCAACATGTGCATGGCTGTCGTTTGTGTGCATAATCGACAGATCCAGCGGTTTTGGCCCGGCAGGAGCTTTTGAAAGATCAAGCTGCGCCAGCACAGGATCATGGTCGCTGACCCGGCCATGGGCTTCTGTAAACGGCGAGTTGATATGGACAATATCCACTTCCGCCCGTTCAGCAAGATTGTTGGAGACAAGCAGGTGGTCAAGCACCTGGGAATTGCCTTGATAGTTGTACGTAAATCGTTCCGGAGCAGGAACCTTCTCAATCAGATTAGTTAACTCGTTTCCTTTTAATGCCGCCAACGGATTTGAGAATTCAAAATCGTTTAAGTCTCCAAGCACGACCACGTTGGCGTCTGCATTTTTACTTTTTACATCTGCCACAAAGCTGTTGACGGCTTTGGCAATGTCCATCCGTTGTGCTTCACTGCCAAGCACAGGCGGTTGATTTTTCCCAAAAATCGGCTCGTCTCCGCCCTTGGAGTTAAAATGGTTTGCAATAACGATGACTTCTTCACCTTTAAAAATGAATTCAGCTGCTAAAGGTTTGCGGCTTGAAGCAAATGCCGGGTTAGCTGGATCAATTCTCCCGGGATTCAATGTTAGTGAACCATTTTCATAGCCGACAGCCTGTGTTGCAGAACCTTTCGTTCCCTCTGCCAATGAAACACGGGCAGGATTATAAATGTAACCAACGCGGATGTTTCCGCCAGGCGCGCCACCATCTTGATTGTTTTCCGGGGCAATATCAGTCCACTGGTATGCAGGCCCGCCGTTCGCCACGATGGCATCGATAAGAGCCTGGTAGTTTTGTGATGCGTCCGTTGTGCCGTCATTTGTTTCACCGTTATTATCCTGAACCTCGACCAGTCCGATAATGTCAGGAGTGCCCAGATTTTGAACAATCGATTTAGCGATCTTATCTGTTTTAACCGCATTTGCAGCCGTGTAGTTCTCCATGTTGTAGGTGGCGACCGTCAGCTTATCTTCATCTTTTGCAATTTGCGATACTTCACGCTCATATTCACTTTCGACAAGCGGCGGAAGAGCTGCTTTATCGGTCAGGATTTTATAATTCTGGAATGAGTAGCTTACTACCCCGGTGACTGTACCATTGAATTTGTCACCTGTTTTGGAAACAAAATTTCTGTCCCCGAATAACAGGTGAAGTCTTTCCGGATTTGCATTATCCTTTGCAAGCGGAATTCCGCCAGGGGTCGTATATACTTTGCCTTCGACTTTTTCTGTGATGACAGGAACTTCCCCATATTTTTGCGGTGCGACAGCCGTTGGACTTTCCAACGCTACACGCATACCTTCCAGGCTTTCGTAAAAATCAATTCCATCCTGTTCTGGATCAAAAGTGCCGAATTGATCATTATCCACGACCTGTGTTGGAGGCTTGACATCTTTGCCAATCACAAGCGGTGCCGGAAGCTCTTGTCCCGATGCTATTTTTGTAACAGAACCATCCTGCGCATTGATTTCTGTCATTGCAAGGTCTGTTTGCAGCTTGTCACTGTAACCGTCCAGAACCCACTCTTTAACAAGTCCATTGACAGCTACAGAATCTCCTGCCTGTGCATTATGGCTCGGTTTATAAACAAGAATTCCCTCCGATGTTTTCGAGTTTTCATCTGGAGTTGGGTCCTGCATATAGAAATTACTTGCATTCACGACATGGGTGACGATGCCTTCTACACCTTTTACATTCTGGTCCTTGTAAGGAGAATTGTGGCCCGCGCCCTGGATGTCATTGATTTCGAGGCCTTCAACACCGGAAAAAGGAGGTGGATCTGCCGGGTCCGATGGAGGCGCTTCAAAGGATATAGCTGACGGACTTTGCAATCCTGGAACTCCAAAATAATTCATTAACTTTCCGGTAACAAATACTTGTTTGCCAAGGTTCTCAGGTTTTGAAGCCAATCCAAATTCGCTTCTGTACGCTGAAGTCAGCTGAACTGGAAGAATTTTTTTAACATCCCGCTCATTTGGACTGTCTGCGATTGCAAAATTTGTATCACTGGTGAAAGGGCCTTCAAATTGATATGACGGAGCATTGCTTTTTGTATACCCAACGATATACCCCTTCACTGTCGCGGTTCCAGAATTGTTGGCAATCGCCTGTTTAACCGTGATCGGCTCAGCCGCACTGGCATTCGGTGCGAAAGGGAGGATATAACTTGCTAACAACATCATAATGGCAGTTAATATAAACCATTGTTTCTTGATTATTTTCAAGGCCAATTCCTCCATATATAGTAGATTGTTTACTTGTAAATCGATTATTACACCAAGGTTCTAGAGATCATGGCAGAACGAAATCATGAAAATTGACACTAGTCCATTTTGTCGGAATCATTGCCGGGCACAACTTAGCCTCTGTCTCTTCAAAAAACGACATATTTTAAAACTACAATTTTGTGATTAGTGAACCACCTCTTTATTTGAAAGAGTGAAATCTTTCATAAGTAATTTTTTCCGTAATCATTTTAAGATAAAAAAAGGCCGGAATCTACAGCTTTTCGTCCATTTACGAATTTTTCATAATATTTTTACAATATTTAAGAAAAAAGTCCCAAATCCTTATTGTATAAGAAAGTATCCATTTTCCTACTGAAACAAATTAATAGTATCTTTTATCACATCCAAGAAAAAATTCCTTAAATGTATGGTTGACGATTCATTTGATTGGAACGAAAGAAGCCTCAACTCTTTTTTGTTGAAAGGAATCGAGGCTTTGCATTATGATTAAAGATTTTTTTCGTTAAAGCGTGTTAGAGAAATGAGGTCTTCCCAGGTTTGGCTCATATTTAAATCAGTTTCTGCTTCCTGTGTTCCATTATATGAGTTAAAATGCCTCGTGTTTGTATGAACCTTCCTTTAAATTGTGAGTACTTTTCTCAGGAGGTAACCTTAACCTCGGACTCATAAAAAACAAGCTCAATACCGTTCTCTTTCGCATATTCCTGGTAATTTTCAGCCGGTATCCTATCGGTTATGAGATAATCAATTTCATCCAAACCGCAATAAGTCATCAAAGCATATTTATCAAATTTCTGATGATCGACCAGTAAATAAACCTCTGAGCTTCTTTCCACCACTGTTTTCTTCAATTCGCTTTCAAGCGGTGATGAATTCGTCACTCCATTGGATATTGAAATGCCGGTTGAAGCCATGAACGCTTTGTTGATATTATAGTTCTTGATTAAATCCATATTTTTAAAGCTGGCGAACGACTTTGTTTTGCGCTCAAGCACGCCGCCCGTGGATATCACATTTAAATTCTCATAGGGGAGAGCATTAATCACCACATCGAGATTATTCGTAATAATCGTCACATCTTTTGTTTTCAAAAACTCGACCATTTCCAATGTTGTCGTCCCTGAATCTATATAAATAATGTCTCCATCTTCAACATAGCCGGCGGCTAATTTACCGATCAATTCCTTTTCGTGTTGATTGCGTGTTTTTCTTTCGTGAAATGATTCCAGTGTTGTATGGTTCACCGCTACTCCGCCATAAACCTTTTTAATTTCTCCGAGATCAACGAGCTCCTGAATATCGCGCCTGATCGTGTTTTTCGATACATCAAATACTTCAACCAGTTCATCCAGAGAGACTGTCTGATGCTCAAACACATATTCTTTAATCTGTCTAATACGTTTTGTTTTTAACATTACCATCCACCCTTGTATACTCTTATGTCCATTCTTGACTTGGTGACTTTTCATTATTTTTCACAAAATATCAGTGTTGTATAGCCAATATATGATCCTTATGACAATTATCCCACTCCCGGCAGGATATTGCCATAGACCATACCACATTGAAATGTCTTATTTTGTAATTCACTGCCCAACTAACAATCTTTGATATCCAGCCTTGTTAAGAAGCAATAGGGATGTCTTACTTCATTTTTAAGACATCCCCCATTTCCTATGCTTTAAAACTCGTTTTAAATTCTTTCATTTTCTCTTTAACGGTTGCCGTGATTGCGTGCCTGCCTGGAGCGATGATTGTTTGCGGATCGTAAACCTGGCTGTCGCTACTCAGCAATTGGCGGACAGCCTGCGCCCATGCCTGGATGCATTCAGTATTTACATTGATTTTCGCGTGGCCAAGTTCAATCGCCTTCTGGATTTGATAGCCGGGAATTCCGGAACCTCCATGCAGGACAAGCGGGATATTCGTCATCTCCGCTATTTGCTTCATCTCGGCAAAACCCAATTTTGGTTCACCCTGATATGGTCCATGAACGGAACCAAGCGCGGCTGCCAAAGCATCTATCCCCGTTTCCTGTACAATGCGCAGGCATTCGTCGGGGTCTGCGTATTTGATGCCGCCAGTAATTCCATCTTCCGTGCCGCCAACTGATCCAACTTCTGCTTCCACTGACACTTGCTTTGGGCTTGCATAGTCAACAACCTGTTTGGTCATGGCGATATTTTCATCAATCGGGTAATGGGAGCCGTCAAACATCACAGAGCTAAACCCTGCATCAATCGCTTGCTTGCATCTTTCCACAGTCCTGCCGTGATCCAGATGCAGCGCCACCGGAACGGTTATCGACATTTCTTCTACAAGTCCTTTAATCATGGCCACAATCGTTTTAAAGCCGCCTAAATAATCGACTAGTCTGTCGGAAGCCGCCACAATGACAGGAGCGCGTTCTTCTTCAGCAGCCTGCAAAAAAGCTTGTGCCGACTCGAGGTTGTTAATATTATATTGCCCGACTGCGTAGCTGCCTTCTTTCGCTTTTAAAAGCATTTCTTTCATGGATACCAATGTCACTTCATAGCACCTCCCATCAACAAAATAGCCAATCATTTATGCAAAATCATAATACTTGGTGACAACACTAATCGTGGTTTCTTTCGCTGTCTTAATTGCTTCTTCCGCATCCAATTGATAATATTCGGGCCGGAATAATTCAACAGACACCACTTCCGAGAAACCAATCTCCTTCAGCGCCGATAAAATGCCGTGCAAGTCAACCGCACCCAAGCCAGGCCAGACCCGGTCTTCATCCGTCAGGAAACCGATTGGAAAATCTTCCGTATCATCGATATGTAAAATAAAGATTTTCGATCCGTCTGCTTTTTTCAAATCTTCCAGATTCGATCCCATCGCGTGAAAGTGAAAACAATCGAGTACCAATCCGACATTTTCACGATTAATGGTTTCGACAATATCGTAAGCCTGGCCGAATGTATTGACTGTACACTGGGGATGGCCGACAAATTCAACTGCTATTTTTATCCCGTAAGGCTTTGCAATATCCGACAGCTCTTTCAGCACTTCTACACAGCTGTTTTTAATGTCTTTTTTTAATATTTTTTCTTCCGTTACGAGCGGAACAGCCACCACATATTTAGCGCCCAGCTTTTGAGCCGTTTCCACCATCTGCTTAAATTCATCGATAATTTCCTTGTAGCCGGCTTCATCGCGGTTATTAAAGAAAACTAAAGCATTAAACGCCAACGGCTTTATATGATGCGTATCAAAGAAGCGCGCCAAATCATCAATTGAGTTCTCTTTTAAATATTCGGGCAATTTATCCATCGTGCGAATTTCGATATAATCGTAGCCATGTTTGTTGCAATACTCCAAGTCTTTGGCGAGGTTGGAGTTTTCCAATGTCGTAGCTTGGTTAAAACAAAGTTTCACCAAAACCCTCTCCTTTTATTGATAGGATGCCATCCCCATGCCTTCTTTGATTTTTTGCAGCATAAATCTGCTTGATTCATCGGCTTTATCGATCCAGGCAAATACGGAGCTTGTGCAAATGCCGTCAAATTCCATTTCCCTCAGTTTTCTAAAGATCGTGTCGAAATCAACTTCCCCTTCACCGATATTCAAATGCTGGTGAATCGTTGCTTCAGCACCCGGCGGATTGACGATATAACGCAATCCTTGCGCTGCCTTATGGTTGAATGTATCCGCAAATAATACATGGGTTAACCGGTTACCGGCATAGTCAAACATTGGCGCAATATCGCCGACGCCGTCATCATAAAAGAATGTATGGGCTGTTGAATAAACAAGGTTGATCCACGGCCGGTCAAGGGCACGGATCATATCAACTGCACCTTGGTTGGTTTCAATAAAATCATACGGATGCGCTTGAAGATTTAATTTGACCCCTTCTCGTTCAAACACCGGGATTAGCTCATCCATCGATTTAATAAATTTTTCTTCACAAATGACGGCTTCATATTTCGAACCGTTAAACTCACTGTTCATCAGATCGACTTCGAGCTCAACAGCTACTTCAATCGCGCGCTTCCAATTGCGGACGGCCGCCTGGCGCCGTTCTTCATCCGGGCCGGCCCAATAGTATAACGGCAGCAAAGATGAAATTTGGACACCGGCGTCTTTCAACCATCTCTTCAGGTTTTTAATTTGTTCTCTATCAACTTTCGGATATTTGTAGAAAGGGCAAAAATCTTCACGGGGTGACAATTCGATATACTCATAGCCCAATTCCGCTACCTTATCAACCATTTCTTTTAAAGATAATTTCATATACATAGTTGGATCCAAAGCAATTTTCACTGTTCATTCCTCCGCTTTCTCATTTTTATAAAAATACTAGACTTTGCTCGTTACATTGTTTTGATAAAAATCAGGTTTTTCCCCGAGCGTGATTGTTTCCCTTTGTCCTGATTGCTGCGCTTTCACACACGCATCTGCCGTTACAGCTGCAATATAACCATCCCATGCGGTTGGCCCGGCAGGCTCACCTGTATGCTTGATAGAATCCATGAACGCTTGCAGCTCTTTGTCATAAGCGTCGATAAACCGCTGCTTCCAATCCATTAAGATATTAGTGCCAAGTTTGGCTTCTTTTCGCATAATGATGCTTGAGACTTCCGGCAATCTGACAATCCCTTCTTCCCCGATCACTTCGCACTGAATGTCATAGCCGTATTTGCAATTGACAAACACTTCGGCATTGATCGTAATCCCGCTGTTTGTTTCGAGCATGATGATTTGCGGATCCTGCAAATGTTCGGATGCATGCTTTGTTTTCTTCGGAAACATCACTTGAACTGATTTATAATCATCATTGACCAGCCAGTGCAGGGCATCAATTTCGTGAATCAATGTATCTGTAATCGCCATATCTGTTGTATAGCTGTCGGGAACTTCCGGGTTGCGGTGGGCACACTGGATCATCAGCGGTTCGCCAATAAAATTGTTGTCGATCGCTTCTTTTAATTGCACGTAACCGCTGTCATAGCGGCGCATAAATCCTACTTGCACGAGGCGCTTCCCATGCCTCATTTCTGCCTTGACAATTCTCTTGCAGCCTTCCGCTGTCGTGGCGAGCGGTTTTTCACAGAAAACATATTTGCCGGCTTCAATCGCTGCCAGTACACTTTGTTCATGTGCCGGACCCCAGCTTGCGACGAGTACTGCATCAACGTTTTCCGCGGCAATAAGTTCTTTATCATCCGGGTATACGACTGCATCGGGTACCAGCTCTTCGACCACTTCATTTGCGGCAGCTTGATTCACATCAGTGACTGCGACAATTTTTCCTCCCGATAACGTGTTGGTGATTCTCTTAATATGCTCCCTGCCAATCGCCCCGGTTCCGATCACACCAATTTTTAAAGTCATAATCGTCCTCCTGATTTGATTATTAGTTGCTAATTTATTTTAGTTGCACGTCTACCTGTGGAATATCTGCGTGTTGAACGTCTGCTTCATTTGCACTGTCCTGTGCAGCCCGGTCATGATAGGTGCGGAAGTTATGCTCCAGCTGCTCGAGTGTAAGTCCCCTTGTTTCCGGCAAGTATTTTTTCACAAATGCGATTGCCGCGAGACCGAGAACTACGAAGACGAAGAATGTTGTCGACAAACCGACCTTGTCTAATAATACCGGGAACGTCAAGCCAATCAGGAAATTTACGATCCAGAGGCAAAATACGGTAACGCCCATCCCGAGACCCCGCAGTCGCAGCGGAAAAATTTCCGACAGCATCAGCCATGTTACCGGTGAAATCGCTCCCTGCTGGAAAGCCAGAAATGTAACTGTCAGGGTGAGCACAATATATGGAAGCGCGGCAGACCCTTCAAGCATGAGTGAAAATACCCCGATCAGCAAAAGTGCCGACGTCGTTCCGATCAGGCCGGTTATCAGCATTGGCCGACGTCCGACCTTGCCGAGGAGCCAGATCCCGACGAAGGTGGCTAAAACCGAGATCACACCGTTGGCAATGTTGCCGATAAGTGCGGCCTCCGTCTGGAAGCCGGCATCTTTGAGGATTTCAGTGCCATAGTACATAATCGAGTTGACACCGGTAATTTGCTGGACGATGGCAATTCCAATCCCAAGAAAGACGATACGGCGCACCCACGGCACAGCCAGATCCTTAAAGGTTGCTTTAGCAATCCCCGACTCTTCGGCGATCGCTGCCTCAATTTCGCCGAGCTCCGATTTTGCCCGTTTCTCCTCACGTATTTTCCGGAGGACACTCAGTGCATCCCGATTGTTCCCTTTGGACACAAGCCAACGCGGGCTCTCCGGTACTTTCATCATGCCAAAGAACAGGAAAACCGCCGGCAGTGCCGCAATCGCCAGCATGTACCGCCAAACATGCGAGCTGTCACTCATTGTGTTGCCAATAATAGCGTTGAAGGTAAAGGCCAATAATTGTCCGGAAACGATCATCAACTCGTTCTGGGTCACCATCCGGCCACGGCTCTCAGCGGGAGACATTTCCGCCAAAAAGGCCGGAACAGTTACTGACGCGCCTCCTACAGCAAGCCCGAGCAAAAACCGAAAGATCACCATCACAGTGACGTTCGGCGCAAGGGTACATCCAAGCGTGGCAACAAAGAACAATACGGCAAGATAAAGGATGCTTTTGCGGCGGCCGTTATAATCTGCGAGCCGGCCGCCGAACACGGCACCAAGTGCGGCTCCAAACAGAAGTGAACTCGTAACAAGACCTGATGTGAATGAGTTGAGAGCAAGCTGATCCGCTTCAGACATATAAGGCAGAGCACCGTTAATGACACCGGTGTCGTATCCGAAAAGAAGCCCGCCAAATGTCGAAACGAGGATAATGATACGCAAGAACGACTTTTGGCTTACCTGTTGATTCATGTCAATTTCTCCTCCCCTTTCTTTTCTCAATGGACAAGCAATTTTTCGTCTATATATTTCCGGGTCAATAACGCATATTCCAATGGATTGGCTACAGATGGATCCTGCTCGGCTTCAATCACAATCCACCCCTTGTAATTGTGATCGAGCAGCTTCTGATACGGTTTTGTAAAATCAATGCAGCCATCTCCAGGCACCGTAAACATCCCGCATAAGAATGACTCACGGAATGACCTGCCCTCTTTCTTGCATTCATCGAGCACTTTTCTTCTCGCATCTTTAAAATGAACATGTTTAATCCGGTCAATGTGCTTGTTTAATAGAGTCATATAATCACCGTCGGAAACGTAGATATGCCCTGTGTCATAAAGTAAATGCACATAGTTTTCATCCGTGTTTTCCATGAGCCGGTCGATTTCGGCCAATGTTTGGATACCGGTCCCCATATGATGGTGATAGACTAATTTCAAGCCATATTGCCCGGCGATTTTTCCTAATTCGTTTAATCCCGAACATAACTGCTCCCATTCGGCATCGGTGAAGTATGGCTTTTCGGAAAAGACGTTCTTATCGGTACTCTGCACGCTGTAGGTCTGCTCCGAAACCACCGCTACATTCGCATTCACTTCATGCAAGTATTGGCAATGCTGATGGAAGGCTTTCGTTGCCTCTTCGATGCCGTCACGAATGATAAAACTGCTGAACCACTGGCCTGCGACTTTCAGGTTTCGAAGTTTGAGTTCTTTGTTTAAGACTTTTGGTTCAGGAAAAAAACCGCCAACTTCGGTCCCTTGAAAACCTGCCACGACAATATCGCTTAATAGTTGCTGCAATGTATTCTCTGCACCAATTTCCGGCATATCATCATTGCGCCAGCCGATCGGGGCAATGCCCCATAAGATACCTTGATCTTTCATCATTTGTCCCCTTCTCTCAATATTGTTTCGCAGTCTGCAGTTTCTGCTGTTTCGCCTCAAATGCTTTTTGGACATTTTCTTGTTCAGATACTTCAGCAACACCGACATGCCACCAGGCATCATAGCCATTTGTCATCGTCTTTGGAAGCACTTTCATTTCTATCAGCGTGGATACACTCTGGTTCTTCGCATCTTCGAGGGCTGCTTTCAATTCTTCTGCCGTATTGGCACGATATGCTTTAGCACCGTATCCTTCAGCGACTTTCGCGTAATCAATGTTCATGATTCGGTTGTCATGCGTCCTGAATTCACAAAAATAGCTGCCGCTGCCGTGTTCCATTTGCAAATTGCTGATACAACCAAAACCCGAATTGTCAAATAGAAGGATATTAATCTTTTGATTATATTGAATCGCGGTGATCAATTCCGAGTGCAGCATGAGAAAACTGCCGTCGCCGACCATCGAGTACACTTCTTTATCCGGGTGGGCCAATTTTAACCCCAATGTTCCGGATATTTCATAACCCATGCACGAATAGCCGTATTCAAGATGGTATGTGTTAGGGACAGTCGAATGCCATAGACGCTGAAGGTCTCCGGGCAGTGATCCTGCCGAACCGATGATGATGCTGTCGGGATCAATCGTGTCGTTGATCGTAATTAATGCTGTCGTTTGTGCAAATTCGGTGTTTAAAGCATCTGCATATTCATTGAGCACTTCTTGCGGGAACTGGCCTTTTATTTCCGGGTTAAAGCTCTCGCGGCTAAATGTCACTTTGCCCAGCCGGTCGCGTTCTGCCAGCCATTCTCCTTTCAATTCGGTGATCGTATCGCCAAATTCACTTTTGTATTCCTCCAGCATCGGGGACAATTGCTCCAAAGTGGTCCTTGCATCGGCGACAACCTGGAAAGCATCCAATTTATATGCCTGCAAGCGGCTGACATTGATGTTCAGGAATTTTGTTGTATTAAAATTGAAGGCTGTTTTCGATGAGGTAGTAAAATCTGTATACCTGGTGCCAATCCCAATGATCAGGTCCGCCTGGCGTGCCGCTTTATTGGCTGCCAATGTTCCGGTAATCCCCATGCCGCCCAAATTATTTTTAAATGTCGACTCTACCGTTGATTTGCCGGCCTGTGTCTCGACAAGCGGGATGTTGTGCTTTTCGGAAAGCGACATTAAAATATCGCGGGCTTCGGAATATTTCGTACCGCCGCCAACAATGATCAGCGGTTTTTTGCTTGCCTTGATCAATTCTGCTGCGCCCTGTAATTCACGTTCGGTCGGCAATTTGCGATCGAGATAATGGACCCGCCTTTCGAAGAAGGCCTCTTCAAAATCAAATGCTTCCCCTTCAACATCCTGTGAAATGCAGATTGTGGCCGGACCTGCTTTTCCCGGATCCGTCATCACTTCAAAAGCGCGGATCAAACTGGTCATCAGCTGTTCAGGACGGGTGATGCGGTCCCAATATCTCGAAACCGGTTTGAGTGCATCATTTGTAGTGACGGAGGCGCTATATTCCTGTTCAACCTGTTGCAACACCGGATCAGGCTGGCGCGTCGCAAACGTATCCGCCGGGAGCAGGAGCACAGGAATATTGTTGGAAAGGGCTGTACCAGCTGCAGCTGCCAGGTTGGCTGACCCCGGCCCAACTGAAGTGGTGACTGCATAAATTTTTTGCCGGAGCATTTGTTTGCTGTAAGCGATGGCCGCATGTGCCATGCCTTGTTCATTTTTCCCCTGGACCACTTTCAGATGGCCCGGATCCTGTTCCAGAGCCTGGCCAATCCCCAGCACATTCCCGTGTCCGAATACATTGAAAATTCCTTCGACAAACGGAAACTCCTTGCCGTCAACATGAAGATATTGCTGGTTCAAAAATTTGATTAACGCTTGTGCCGTTGTTAACCTGATTGTTCCCATCGGTTTCTCACCTCTAATTTCATTTAAGATCTTTCGGCGATTAATTGCTCAATCTCTTCGACGGTCGGCATCGCTTCTGAAGAACTATGCTTGCTTACTACAATGGAAGCTGACGCACTGCCGTATTTTAAAGCGGTTCCAATTTCTTTGCCGCTGATTAACGCGTATAAGAAAGCCGAAGCGTATGAATCACCAGCACCAAACGTTTTTAACACTTTTGTCGGATACGCCTGGCCTTTGAATGTTTGACCCGACTTTGTATAGGCATATGAACCTTCCACACCATGTTTAATGACGAGCAGTTCGGGCGAATGCTTAAACAAATAGCTGACCGTTTCTTCGTTGTTTCCTTCTTTTATGTTTTCGAGCACATCGTATTCGTCACGGGTGCCAATCACAACATCTGCCTGCTCAGCCACCAATGAATAATAAACAGCTGTTTCCTCAGCAGAATTCCATGAATACGGGCGGTAATCCAATTCAAAAACAACTTTGACATTATTTTTCCTGGCCAGGCTGACGGCTTTCAAAACCGCTTCCCTGGATGGGCTCTTTGACAAAGCTGTCCCTGACACAAGCAGGATTTTTGCTTTTTTTATGTAGTCCTCATCAACTTCGGAAGGTGCCAGATACAGGTCTGCGACGTTCTCCCGGTACATAAGGATGCTGCACTCTTCCGGACTCTTAATCTCTGTAAATGCCAATCCTGTCTTATGTCCTTCTTTATCTATGACAAGATTTGATGTATCAATTCCGGCGCCGCGCATATATTGCTCGATAAAGCGTCCATGCTGGTCATCGGAAATTTTGCCGATAAATCCGGCTTTTAAGCCCAGCTTGGAGCTGCCAATCGCAATATTTGCCGGCGAACCGCCGACATATTTTGTAAATGTCATTGTTTCTTCCATTGGGCGGTTATACTCAGTCGCATTTAAATCGATACATGCGCGGCCAATCGCAATAATGTCATATTCTCTTTCGGCATTGAATTCATATTTCATCCCCGGTAACAGCTCCTTGCCTTTTTGTTAACGCTTTAAGATCCATTCGTGAGCCGGATCGTTGTAAAACTTCCAAATTCGTGTCGGCCCTGCCATCACATTTAAATAATAGGAGGTATAACCATCTGGAACACCAACTGGATGGTATCCCGCCGGCACAATCACGACATCACCGTTTTCAACCGTCATCGTTTCATCAAGGGAACGGTCATCGGTATAAACCCGCTGGAAGACGAAGCCTTGCTGCGGGTTCATTTCATGATAGTAGGATTCTTCCAAAAATGATTCCACCGGCAAGTTATCGCGGTCATGCTTATGCGGAGGATAGCTCGACCAGTTACCGCTTTCCGTATATACCTCAACGACAAGCAGACTGTTGGCAGATGGGTCCGAATCAGGCAAAATATTGTGCACCAATCGTTTATTGTTGAGTATTCCTCTATTTTCGATGCCATTTTCGGAAGCTTTAATCAGTTTAGTAGGCAGTTGTTTTTCAGAAGGAGAATAGCATAATGCCACGCGGGCCTGGCTGACTCCCTCGATTTGAAATGTGCGGTCATTTGATACGTATACACTGTCTGTAGGTATCTTCTCGAATACGCTTTCGCGGGTACCGAGATTTTTAAAAGTTTGTTCGTGGTCAGTGACATTGATTTTTCCCGTTAGAGCGACGATGCAGCATTCTTGTTTCCCTAACGATTCTGAATATTTGGCACCCGAAGCCAAATCTATCATTTTAAATCCAACATATTCTAATGGAGAATTTTCAGCGCTTACTTCCTGAACAATCGTGACTCCTTCGTAAATTTCGTTTTTTTCTGGTTTTCGGAGCAATTTACTCATCTGTACCTCCTTATTACCGCGCTGGAATCTGGTAGTTATATAGATTCGGCTGTTTATAAAATGGCCCCATCTATTATCTGCAAAATAAAATGGGGCCGGTTGTCCGAACTTCCAATCACAAATTTCATAGTGTACATCTATTAATCTACGGAACTCCTGAAGTTTCTATTCAAATGCAGGTGCTGTGTAGCGGGCTGTGACAACTTTTTTACGTGTATAGAAATCAACACTGTCTTTTCCGTTCGCATGCAATGTACCATAGAAGGACGATTTCCATCCGGAGAATGGGAAGAACGCCATCGGTGCCGGAACACCAAGATTAACCCCTAACATACCTGCATCAATATTTTCACGGAAGTATCGGATTGATAAAGCATTTGTTGTAAAGATACAGGCACCATTGGCAAATTCTGATTTATTGGCAATCTCAACAGCTTCTTTTAAATTCTTTACCCGCATGATGGATAAAACCGGAGCAAAGATTTCATCTTTCCAGATCGTCATATCGGTTGTGACATCATCGAAAATGGTCGGTCCAATGAAAAATCCTTCATCCAGTGAACGTTCGCGACCGTCACATACAACAGTTGCTCCTTCTTCAATTCCTTTTTCGATATAGCTGACGGTACGTTTTTGGTTTTCTTCCCTGATGACCGGACCGAGCAATACACCATCATCGAGGCCGTTGCCCATTTTAATATTTGCCGTTCTTTCATTGAGTTTGGCTAAAAATTCATCGGCAATTCCCTCTTCCACTGTGACAACCGAGCACGCCATGCAACGTTCACCTGCTGAGCCGAACGCTGAAGAAATAATATCAGTGATCGCCTGATCCAGATCAGCATCATTTAGGACGATTGTGTGGTTTTTTGCACCTGTTAACGCCTGGACGCGCTTCAAGTTCTCGCTGCCCCGTTTAAACACGTATTCACCAACAGGCTTCGAACCTACAAACGAAACCGCTTTCACTTCAGGGTGATCAAGTATCCCATTTACGACATCATGTGCGCCGTGGACGACGTTGAACACACCTTTCGGAAGTCCGGCTTCGGTAAATAACTCTACTAATTTTTGTGTTAAGAGCGGCGTTCTTTCAGATGGTTTTAAAATAAACGTGTTGCCCAGTGCAATCGCCATTGGGAACATCCAGCACGGCACCATCATCGGGAAGTTGAACGGGGCAATTCCACCGACAACTCCAATTGGATAGCGGTAATTTGTTGCTTCGACATCTGTAGCAATGGATGATAGCGAATCCCCCATCATTAAAGAAGGTGCTCCAGCTGCAAATTCAACATTTTCAATTCCGCGCTGCACTTCACCCAATGCTTCGGTCAGGCTTTTTCCATTTTCCATGGTGATAATGTGGGCCAATTCTTCTTTATGCTTTGTGAGTAATTGCTGATAGTTAAATAGAATTCTTGCACGCCGCGGCACGGCAACCTTCTGCCAGGTTTTAAATGCATTCGCTGCGACTTCTATCGCTTCATCAACATCTTCTTTTGTCGATATTGGAACGAATGCAATGACTTCCTTTGTCGCCGGGTTGTAAACTTCCTCATATTGAGTAGATCCGCTTTCAACCCATTCACCATTTATGTAATTTTTCATTCTTGTTACATCAGACATGGTCTTCCTCCTTAGAATGATTTTTTTAAATTGTTTAGCCAAACTTTATCAATTGTACGCTTTAGGCACCTCCATGTTTGCATCATTTTGTTACCTTTTGGTTAAGTTTTGATAATGTGTTAATTACATTGTAGTATTAAAAGCGCTTTCAGTCAATTTGTTTTTTATATTTTCTGAATTTCTACTTTTTTTTATTAAACTCTCTTTATTTTGAATTCTTATAGCAATCTCTTCTTTTTACACGGTCCTCCTGGCGCATGTGCCGCATATAAGGATCATTAAAACACCACCGTTCTTAAAACTTGAACGGTGGTATTCGTGTCTTGATAAGGCATATTAAGCCTTTTTATTTTTACGGGAATCGATCAATACAGCGATGACGATGATCGCGCCCTTTAAGATTTGCTGCCAGTACGAAGATACATTCAGCAGGTCAAGGCCGTTATTCATCACTCCGATAATCAATGCTCCGATAATCGTACCGCCAATCGTACCGATCCCGCCTGTGAGGCTCGTTCCGCCGATAACCGCGGCTGCAATCGCATCCAATTCGTACATCGTCCCGGCTGTAGGCTGCCCTGATGCAATCCGGGATGTTAAGACGATCCCGGCAACCGATGAAAGAAGTCCCGCATAGCCATAGATCAAAATCTTGTATTTTACAACATTGACACCGGCGATAATTGCGGCCTGTTCGTTTCCGCCAATAGCATAAACATATTTTCCGAATTTCGTATGATTAAGAAGCATGTAGGAAACTATACCGACAAATGCAAAAATAAAGATTGGTACAGGAATTCCAAGCAAAGTACCCTGGCCGATAAAAGTAAAGGCTGGAGAAAGGTTTCCAATCGGCCGGCCATCACTAAAAAGTAAGGCGGCACCTCTCGCGGCCGTCATCATGCCCAGTGTCACGATAAAAGGGGCAATTTTTCCTTTGGCGATGATCGTTCCATTAATAACCCCGGCAAGAAGGCCGACGCCAAGTCCAATTAAGATGGCAACGATCAGCGGATAACTGTCGGGTTGTGCGAAGGTCGCGACCATGACCGAGACAAGGGCGATCACCGACCCTGATGATAAATCGATTCCTGTTGTAATAATGACCATCGTAACGCCGATTGCGACAATTCCAATAATCGACATTTGTCTTACGATGTTAAGCAAATTGCCTGATGTGAAAAAAGTGGGCGAAAGAATCGACATGAGGACGACCAAGGCGATCAGAATCAGCAGCATCCCGTATTTGCCGAGGAAATGAGAGACTTTGTCTTTTTGAAGCTTTCCGTAATGAGCCTGTGTGTTAATTTGTTCATTTATCTTAATTTCTCTTTGCATTCATGATTACCTCCAGACCATCTTAGTCTAATTGTGGACCAGTTCCCCGGTCGCGAGCTCCATGATCTTTTCCTGGCTCGCTTCTTCCCGCGGCAACTCTCCCATGATTCTGCCTTCCTGCATCACGATAATCCGGTCACTTAATCCCAAAATTTCAGGAAGCTCCGATGAGATCACGACAATCGCTTTTCCTTTATTCGCAAGCTCAAAGATCAGATGATAAATTTCTGTTTTGGCTCCAACATCGATTCCCCTCGTCGGTTCATCAAGGAATAAAATATCCGGATCATGGAGCAGCCATCTGGCGATCAGTGCTTTCTGCTGGTTGCCGCCGCTTAAATTATTAATCCTTTGCTGAAGACTCGGGGTTTTAATTTTAAGCTGGCTATGCTGTTTCTTGCAGTCTGTGGCAATTTTCTTTTTATCAAGAAACGGCCCCTTTATATAACGGTCAATATTGACGGTAATCATGTTGTCCTCAACCGACAGCGGCAGAAACAACCCGGACAGCTTTCTGTCTTCTGTCAGCAAACCCATGCCATTGGCAATCGCATCGCGCGGAGAACGGATATCGACTTTTTTTCCGTGAATTTCAATCTCCCCGGAATCTGCAGCGTGGATACCGAAGATGCTTTCGAGCACTTCTGTCCGCCCCGAACCCATCAGTCCGGCAATCCCGACAATCTCCCCTTTTTTCACATCGAATGAAATATCTTCAATTTTATTCTGTTTGGATAAATGTTTAACCGATAAGGCAACTTCACTGATTTCAGCAGGTACTTTATTGAAAACTTGGTTTAACTCCCTGCCGACCATCATTTGAATTAGCTCATCTCTGGAAAGATCCTTACTATGCTTCGTTCCGATATATTTTCCGTCCCTGAGCACAGTAAATTCATCTGTAATCATTTCAAGCTCATCCATCTTGTGCGTGATATAGATAATGGAAACGCCATCTTTTTTCAACGATTTGATAATTTTAAACAGGTGGTGAACTTCTTTTTCCGAGATCGCCGAGGTCGGCTCATCCATGATGATTAATTTGGAATTGTATGAAATCGCCTTTGCAATTTCGACCATTTGCGTATTGGCGATGCTCAATTCATCCATCTTTGCTTTCGGATTGATATCAATTTCGAGACGATCAAATAATTTTTTCGTATTCTCGAACAGTTTCTTGTGATTCACCCACCCGCCTATGCTCGGTTCTCTGCCAAGAAAGATATTTTCCGCCACTGTCATTTGCGGCACAGGGCTTAGTTCCTGATGGATCATCGAAATACCTTTGTCCAGTGCATTCTTCACATTGGCGAGGTGAAGCTCTTCTCCATCGAACTTGATGACTCCCTTGTCAGGCGTATAAATGCCGATCAATATCTTCATGAGAGTTGACTTTCCCGCGCCGTTTTCACCCATTAAAGCATGGACGGTTCCTCTTTCGACATGGAGTTTTACGGAATCAAGAGCCTTCACACCAGGGAATTCTTTTGTAATATTGTCCATTTGCAAAATATAGTTTGTACTCATGCCAATACCTCTTTTTCCTATATTTTGGGCGTTCATTTGAAAAGATCTGGCTGATTAACCTTTTAATTGCAACAGTCAATCAGCCATGCCTGGCATTGTTAACTTACGGCTTACTCCCACTTCTTGATGTACTCGTCAACATTATCCGCAGTAACAAGTTCATATGGGATCCAGTTGAATTTCTCGACCTTTTCACCTTTGGCAGCTTTAATTGCTGTTTCAAGTCCGCCTTTACCCTGGCCTTTAGCATCCTGGAATACGGTCACTTTCAGTTTTCCGGATTTAACAAATTCCAGAGCATCCGGAGTTGCATCGATACCTGCCACAACAACATCGTCCAGCTTGCCTTTATCCTCCAGTGCCATAATCGCACCGATGGCCATTTCATCATTGTTAGCGACGATTGCGTCAATATCCTTGCCCGACTGCAGCCAGTTCTCGGCCAGAGTCATTCCCTTCGCCCGGTCAAATTCACCCGTGCCATTTAAGACAATTTTCATATCTTTATTTTTCTCAACAACGTCCTTGTTGCCCTGTGTTCTCTTAATTTGAGCATCATGGCCCATGATTCCGTCCATGATCGCCACGTTTCCTTTGCCACCCAGCAGCTTAGCCACTTCTTCCATTTGCATTGTCCCCGCCTTCAGTGAGTCAGAACCGACATACGCTGTAGCAGCATCAACCCCTTCATACTGCCGGTTAACAACGACAATTGGAATATCTTCGCTATTCGCCCGGTCCACGATATTCGGTGCTGAAACGGTATCAACGGGAATTAACATGATCGCATCGACGTCCTGCGAAATAAAGTTTTCAACTTGTGAAAGCTGCTTATTGGCATCGTTCATCGCATCGACATAAATCACTTCAACGTCTTTTTGTGAACTTGCGTATTCCTTCATTCCATCCTGAAGATAGCTGAGCCATTTATCGTCAAAATCAGGCAGCGCCGCTCCAATCACGATCTTGCCATCCTTGCTGGAGCCGCTTTTGGATGCTGCTTCCTCTCCACACCCTGCCAGGAAAACGCTCAGCATCAACATTAAAATGAAGCTAACAAAATACCCCTTTTTCATTTCTTATTTCCCCCTTGTTTGTTTTAAATGAATTTACTGATCAGTTAACAGCGATACTTGGATTGTGCAAATTAACTGTTTTCCGTGAATCAAATGCTTCTGTTGCTGCAATGGCAATTTCGAGGTTAATCTTCCCGTCAAGCTCGGTAACTTTAGGTTTCTTCCCTGTCCTAATACACTCCGCAAAATGGACGAGCTCAAGCCGGTAGGCATCATTGAATCGGGTTTGGAAATCAGGAATGATTTCATAATTGGAGCCTTTAGAGTTTAAGAGAGTAATATTTTGATTTCTGAGCGTTCCAATGAATATCGATCCTTCTGTACCGATTATTTCAGTGCGGATATCATGCCCATATGGTGAATTGCGGCTCGCTTCGATATCGCCTGCCGCCCCCGACTCGAATTCAATATAGGAAATGGCTTGATCGACGTCTTTGAATTCTTCCATAAATGCATTCTTCAGTACCTTCCCGTGGGCGGAAACGGAGATGATTTCCGAGTCCATCAAATAACGTGCGACATCGTAATCGTGAATCGATACGTCCAAAAAGATTCGCCCGCTGTGCTTGATGAACTCTTCTGGCGGAGAACCGGCATCACGGGTAATTCCTTTAAAATAAATTGGTTGTCCGATGTCTCCAGCGTCAATCCTTCTTTTCGCTTCTGCATATGCCGGGTCAAACCGCCTCATAAATCCTACCTGGCAAATGACATTGTGTTCGCTTATCGTGTTCATCATTTCCTCTGCTTCATGTAAATTTTGCGTGAGCGGCTTCTCAACAAAAATTTGCTTGCCTGCTTGCGCAGCTTGTTTAATCATGTCAGCATGCGTACTTGTAGGTGTAACTATCACCACTGCATCAATCTCTGGATCCTCAAAAACTTCCTGAGGGTTCCGGGTCCATTTTGGCAGTCCAAATTCCTGCGCAACCCCGGCTGCACGTCCGTCGAGCGGATCGCAAACAGTCACTAATTCAGCTCCGCTGACTTGATGGGTGGCGAGATTCTTTGCGTGGTGGTATCCTAATCGTCCAAGCCCTAAAACAGCACATCTTACCGTCATACTTTCAACCTCCTATTATTAAGTAAGCGCTTACTTATCAGTGCTAATGGATGAACAATTTAACTGCAACAACCATCTCCAAACGGCAAGGCAGAAATCTGAGCATTTTACAGAGAAAAAAATTTAGAATTCAAGTTTGAGACCTTGGCAGATTGATGAGTTAAGAGAGTTATGTATTTTCTGGTTGAGGTTTAGTGTTGTACAACACACGGTGACCACTTTCTTTTCAGTCTCTACTTTCAACTCATGCAATTTTTATGTAACTTTTAATTTTGTAATCTTTGGACATGTTGTTCCTGTAGTTGAAAGATTTTGAACGACACCTTATCAATACTTATTAAGCGCAGTCACCTCCATTTGTTTATTTTTGTTATCTTTTGGTTAAGTTTTGATAATATCATAAACACATTTTAGTATTAAAAGCGCTTTCAGTCAATTCATTTTTTTATTTTTTCTGAAATTTCTAATCAAATGCTAATTTTGATTCAAATATTTTTATAGGCTTACTTGATCTGAAAGGAACCTCAATCCTACAACATAATTGCAGGCTTAATTTAAATGACAGTTAAAAACCCTAATTCTTCTAAGAATTGCAAATCTCAAGAAGAAAAAACAATAAAAAAACGCAAAGACTAATGTAAGTCTCTGCGATCACATTCATATATCCAATTTTAGAATGTATTCAGAACGCAATGCAAACGTGGAACGATACTATTTTTTGTATCGGCTGTTTACGCCCACCACATCTTTCCAACCTCTTCCTTGAATAATGAATTACGTAATAGACTGATAGCCTTACTTAAACCTTCATCAATGGAAGCAAGCATATCTTCATGTTCAATCGAAACGACATAATCATAACCTACAGCACGCAGGGCACTCATCATATCACGCCATACTTTTTCGCCGTGACCATATCCCACGGAGCGAAACGTCCATGACCTGTCTAATATTTTGCCGTAGTGTTTTGTGTCCAATACGCCGTTGATTCGGATGTTCGCTTGATCCAAATAAGTATCTTTAGCATGAAAGTGGAAAATAGCTTCTTCCCTTCCTAAAAGTTTGATAGCTTCAACCGGATCTATCCCCTGCCAGACTAAATGGCTGGGATCGAAATTCGCTCCTACACTCGTGCCTACTTTATTTCTTAACTTTAAAAGAGTTTCTGGATTATAAACGACAAATCCGGGATGCATTTCAAAAGCAATTTGGTGAATGCCATGTTGCTTTGCGAATTTAGCTTCTTCCTGCCAATAAGGAATCACTACTTCGTTCCACTGCCAATTTAATGTATCCATATACTCCGGAGGCCAGGAGCACGTTACCCAGTTCGGATTTTTTGCTTCACTGTGGTCTCCCGGACATCCTGAAAAGCCGCAGATCACAGGGATCTCAAGCTGTTCGGCAAGCAGAACCGTTTTCCGCCAGGTTTCGTGTGAGTTCCGTGCAAACTGTTTATTTGGATGTAATGGATTGCCATGGCAACTCAAGGCGCTAATGGAAAGGCCCCGGTCATATACAGCTTTTTTATATTGTTTGATCTTGTCCGGGTTATCCAGTAATTGATCTGGATTACAGTGCTGATTTCCAGGATAATTTCCCGTCCCTAATTCAACCGTCTCCAATCCCATTTCAACTAGCTTATCAAGCATTTCTTCAAATGGTAAGTTTTGATATAACACCGAAAATACCCCAAGTTTCATAGAGCCTGCCTCCATTTATTAACTCTAATCCATTTTTGAGTTTGATTGCTTTCAAGAATAGCGTCGATTAAACGCATTGTCTGATCGCCATCCGCTAATGTTGCGAAGGAGCCGGAGTACTCCTGATTTTCACCTTTGCTTCTTACTGCCCGATAAAAATCAATCAACAGGTTTTTCAACCCATCTGGCCAGCCCTCCTGGTGTCCCCCTGGGAAATGTGCCAATTTGGCTGAAGCAGACGATAATAAGCCGGGATCTCTTAACAGTTCTTTATTGGGTTCATCCCTTCTTCCAATCCACAAACGGTTTGGATCTTCTTGGTCCCACGACAACGTAGCTGTTTCCGCAGCTATTTCAAAATGGAGCCGGTTTTTCCTTCCGGCACTGACTTGGGAAACTGTAAATACTCCGTGAATTCCATCTTCGAAATGAACCAATACACTGCCATAGTCCTCAGTTGTAATTTTTACTTCTTCCCGATGCACTTCTGTGTTATTCGAAAAGGTGGCAGCTTCCTGGATTGGCCTTTGGCGTATTGCATGAACCGTCTTTAAATCGGCAAAAACTTCGATAATCTTCTTTCCAAGTACATGTTGAACCGTATCGCACCAGTGGGATCCTATATCTGCGACCGCACGTGATAAGCCATTAAACCGTGGTTCCAGACGCCAGTTGTAATCTTTATTAAACAACAGCCAATCCTGAATGTAACCGCCATAAACAAGGTTTGCTTTACCAAACTTTTGTGCTGAAATCATTTCTCTCATTTCAGCAACTAACGGATAATGCCTGTAGTTAAAACAAACTGCACTCACAGAATTGCTTTTTTCGGCTAATTCTTTCAATTCGTTCGATTCCTTACTATCCATTGCAAGAGGTTTTTCAGATAATAAATGTTTGTTCGCCAACAGAACTTCGCGATTGATTTCATAATGTAAGTAATTTGGCGTGCAATTGTGAATTGCCTCGATCTCCGGATCATGAATTAATTCGTTTGCATTCCCAAAAGCCTTCTGTATTCCAAACTTTTCCGCGCACTGCTTCGCTTTCTCCAAGCTTCGTGAAGAAATCGCTGCCACTTCGACTTCTGGTATTCTCCTTAACGCTTCTATGTGTGAGCTTGCTGAAAAGCCTGTGCCGATAATACCGACTCTTATCTTTTTCATGTCAAACTCTCCGCTTTAGAACTGTTTAAAATCTCTTCAATCAGCACTTTGTTTCCAGTCTTTACAGATTGAACCGCACCTAAAACCATCGCAAGGCTGAGCAAATTATCTCTTCCGGATGTTTCCGGCTCTCTATTTTCAAGGATTGATTCAGCAAATTCCTGTAAACTTGCCCATCTTTCCTCTGCCGGCAATTCCACTAAATCGACCAGCAATTCTCCATTTGTTTCGCGCGCACCTTGCATAAAAACTGATTTAAAAATATCATGCGGCTTTACTATGACTTGATTGTTCGCCCACAAGATTTCTCCTTCTTCCCCTTGAATGCGCCAATCCCCGTCCCAGGTCGTTTCCCAGCCTCGCGACACCCAACTGCCTGTATAAGAAACCACTGCCCCATTCGACATTTCAAATAGTACTGATGCGACAGCATTTCCTTTAAACCAGCTCCATTTTGGGTTCCAGGAATGAGCTTTAATTGAGACAGGCTCCAAGCCAAGTATCCCACGAATTTGATCAAAATGGTGAATGGCCATATCGATGATGAGCGGTTCTTCCATTTCGGCTCGGAAACCGGCAAATTGCGGGGATTTTTGAAAGTTAATATAAATGCTGCCCAGCTCCCCAATTATATTTTGCTTGATCACCTTTTTAACTGTTTGCGGGGCTCTTTTAAAGCGATAGTTTTGGCTAACCATGATTTTGCATCCGTTTTCCCCGGCAGCTTCAACGATTTTTCGGCAATCTGCAAATGTGCCTGCCAACGGTTTCTCCACAATGCAATGGAGTTTATTTTTAAATGCCTCAAGCGCAACGTCGGCATGATAATCCGGCGGGACAAGAACAAGCACAGCATCAGCTTCCACGCGTTGTACCGCTTCAGTTAAGCTTTGAAAGGCCATATTACTTTTGATTTGATAGTGTTGACACGCTTTATTTAATAAATCTTTATTTAAATCCACAATGGCGGCAAGTTCCCAATAAGGAGAGTCCAATACGACCTGTGTCCAGCTCCATCCCCATCCACCGAGGCCAACTTGAATGATACGCAATGGTTTAGTCATGGTTTTCCTCCTTGCTTTCATAAATACGGGGTGACAGCATATCACCCCGGCCTTTATTATTTACTCTTAAACTTATTTCCCCATAGATCAGGGTCATCAACGTTCTCCTTTGTAATCAGGGTTGGAGGAGTCAGCTGTTGTTTTGGAACTTCCATGCCGTCCAGATGATTAACAGCTGTTTGCACAGCTAACGCTCCCATTTCAAATGGATCCTGATTAACGGTTGCGTCCTGCTCACCTTTGCGGATTCTCTCCAGGGCTTCTGGTGTGCCATCAACACCAACAAGCATGATATGACCGTCTTCGCCAGGTTTTTTTAGTTTCCCAACCTGTCTTAATCCGCTTAAAACTCCCCGCTGCATGTCGTCATTATGGGTAAAGATCGCGTTGATTTCCGGTGTGGCAGTTAAAGAATCTGCTGTAATACTCTGCGATTTTTCTGCAGACCATTCTGCATTATTCGTATTGACTTTGAAGTCTGGCGATTCTTCCATTCCTTTATTAAAGCCGCCACCCCTTAACGTTGCATGATAAGTTCCCGGCGCGCCTGTAAGCTCTAATACCGTTCCTTTGCCCAAAACATCAATCACATGTTTTGCGGCCAGCTTGCCGGCTTCTTCGTTATTAAAAGCGATACTGCTGACGATATCAGCTCCTTCAGATACAACACCGTCAACCGTGACTACAGGAATGCCAGCATCATTTGCTTTTTTCACACCCGGAACTAATTCATCGGAATTGGCAGGAGCTAAAATAATGAGGTCCACACCCTTTGCGATATTATCTTCAATTTGCCGCAGTTGCGTTTGGCTATTTGCCTGGCCGTCCAAGACAGTTACATTCACCCCTAATTTCTTGGCTTCATCCTGAATCCCCTGATCTAAAGCAACCATAAACTCAAAGCCCCGGCTCCACAGCAATACAGCAATGTCTTTTTTTCCGTCATCCTCATTGCCGGCATTTGAGCCATTGGCAGATGAAGACTGATTCCCGGAACTGCATCCGATTAAAATCGTGAAGAGTAAAACAAACATTAACCCACTTTTAACCAACTTCATTACGAAGCACCCCTTTTTTTGACACCAATTTTTTCCATCTATTCATTATGAACTTATTAAAAACTTGCGCCGGTAAACATCCAGCAATGCGGCTACTAAAATAACACTTCCTGTCACTAACGAATCCCAGGCAGGCGGAACTCCGAGTAAATTAATGGCGTTTGATACAAGCGAGATTAAGATTACCCCTAAAATCGTCCCCAGTATATTCCCCTGTCCCCCAAACAAACTGGTACCGCCAATTACGACTGCTGCTATGACAGTCAATTCAAGGCCTGTACCGGCTGTAGGTCCTGCAGATTCCAACCGGGCCGTTAGTAACAGTCCGCCAATTGCGGCTGTAATACCGGAGATCACATAGGTTAAGGTAACGATCGATTTTGTTCTTACCCCTGATAGACGGGCGGCCAATTCGTTGCCTCCGCTTGCATAAACCGACCGTCCAAAAACTGTGTGCTTCAAAATGATATGGGCGATAAGAGCTAACAGAGCTACGACAATGATCAAATACGGGATTGTCAAAAAACTGCCGGATGCCAATGTAACGAAGCTGGTTGGCACCGGATTCACATTCGCGCTGTTCGTGTAAATCAAAACGATCCCCCGGGCAATTCCCATTGTCGCCAGAGTAACGATTAAAGGTGATAGATATAATCTAGTAACCAATAATCCATTAATTAAGCCAAACGCTGCTCCTATTAAAATCATGACAAGTACTCCGACAATTACCGGCATTCCGTTATAGACAATTAACCCTAAACCGATAGCCGAGGATACCGCCATAACGGCACCAACCGATAAATCAATTCCGCCTGTGATAATCACAAAGGTGACTCCCAATGCCAGCGTGACGAGAATGGTTGACTGCATTAAAAGGTTAATCAAATTTACCTTGGTCAAAAAAACAGGAGACATCATACTTAGCACAATACAAAATGCGATGATTACAATGAGCAATCCCAGACTGCCTAAATATTGTTTAAAAGTTTGCCGCAATTGAAGTTTGTTTTGAAATGTTTCGGATTCAGCCACATCAACATTTTGATTAACCTGCGTCTGCTCCTGTTGCATACTTCAGCACCTCTTCCTTCGTAATCTTGTCGCCTGTAAGCTCGGCAACATTTCTTCCTTCCCTGATGACCAGGATTCTGTCACTCAGCGCCAACAGCTCCATTAGATCGGAAGAAATAATGATAATGGCAAGTCCCTTGGAAACAAGATTTTCGATCATACTTTGAATCTCTGCCCTTGCACCTACATCCACGCCGCGCGTTGGTTCATCAAGAAGGAGAATTTTCGGGTTGGTTGCCAACCAGCGGGCCAGAACTACCTTTTGCTGGTTTCCTCCACTTAAAGAAATAACAGACGTGTCCAATGTAGGTGTTTTGATTCGAAGCTGCTCTTTATAGCTTTGAACGATTTCTTTTTCGCGCTGCTTGTTAATCCATCCAAATTTCTTGATTCTATTAAGAATAGAAAGTGATGCGTTATCCTTAACACTCCCGCTTAATACCAACCCTTGCGTTTTACGGTCTTCCGGCACAAAACCAATTCCCAGGTTTATAGCATCCATGGCACTTTTAATTTGAGTCTCTTTCCCATTAATGATGATATCGCCGCTATCAATCGGGTCTACGCCAAACAAACACCGGAAAATCTCGGTTCTGCCCGATCCAACCAGTCCACCCAGTCCCAATATTTCTCCCTCATGCAGATCAAAAGAAACATCTTCAACTGCCCCGCTGCGTTTCAAATTGCGAACTTCCAAAACTTTTTTTCCATGTTTTACAGCTCTCGTTCTTTCTAAAGAGACGTCTCTTCCTACCATTAATCGAACAACATTATTCGGAGTTATCTCTTTTTTAGCAGCGGATGCTACAAGTTTTCCATCCCTGAATACAGTAATCATGTCTGCCAGCTCAAACACTTCCTCGAGCCGATGTGAAACATATAAAATGGCTAATCCTTTATTCCGCAAATTTTTCACTAATTGAAGCAACCGCTGTGTTTCTGATTCGGACAAGGATGCCGTGGGCTCATCCAAAATAAGTACTTTGGTTTCCATTGACAGCGAGCGCGCTATTTCTACCAACTGTTGTTCGCCTGTTGATAAACTGGAGACCTTTGCTTCGGGATCAACATTTGCTCCAAGCTTATTCAAAGCGTCTTCAGCCCGCTTTTTCATGTTCTTCCAATTAATCATTTTGCGGTTGTTTTTCGGCCAATCACCAAGGGAAATATTCTCGGCTACGGTTAGGTGAGGGACAAGAAGTAATTCCTGATGAATAACCGATATGCCATGATTTTTCGAATCCCTTGGGCTGGAAAAAGAAACTTGATGGCCATCAATCGTGATTTCCCCCTGATCGGGCTTATAATATCCGGCAAGGATTTTGATCATCGTTGATTTCCCCGCACCATTCTCGCCTACTAAACAATGGATTTGTCCGCCATGAATCTTAAGACTGACATCACTTAATGCCTGAACACCTTGAAACGCTTTACTTATGTTTTCAAGCTCCATTGTCCTGATCATTACGAGCCAACTTTCTTAAGGAACTGTAAACCTTCTTCACCAAGTGAATCCTGTGAGGGAGCGAGCGGCCTCCATTGTGAAACAGCACGGGCTATCTCCTTTATCTCAGTCGTAAATGATTCAATCACTACCGGTCCATCGTAGGAAATTTCTTTAAGCGCCTGGAAAACTTCTTTCCATGGAATATGTCCTGTTCCAGGTGTCCCCCTGTCATTTTCACATGAATGAAAATTAAAGACTTTATTTCCCGCCAGTTTAATCGCTTCAGGAATGCTCTTCTCTTCAAGATTCATATGGAATGTATCTAACAAAAAGCCGACATTTTCACGATCTACCTGGTTAAAAAACTCTAATCCTTGTTGGACGGTATTAATAAAGTCCGTTTCAAAACGGTTTAACGGCTCAACTGCGAGCTTAATCCCTTTCACTGCAGCATAATCAGCGACTATTTTCATATTTTCAACCGCCCAATCCCACTGCTGTTTTTTTTCTTCTGCTGATAATAGCCGCGTTTTTCCGGTTGCTGAATACATTGGACCGGAAACCAAAGGTGATCCGAGCTCTGCGGCAATATCAATGCACGTTTTGATATAGGCAACCCCCTCCTCACGAACCGCCGGGTCGTCTGAGCTTATATCACGGCCGGGGCCAAAAGCCCCACAAACCAGTGCTTGAACGCCTGTTTCTTCTAGCTGTTTTTGAATTGCAGATATATCAATGGTTTCAGGATCTTCTATACAAATCTCCAAATAATCAAAACCTATGTCTTTTACTTTATCGATTAAATATAATGTTTGATTGGAAAAAGGAGAGACCCATATAAAAGTACTTGCACCGTATTTCATCGATCTTTCACTCCTTATGAAGTTTTTGAGTAAATAGACTTTTCGATAGACTTAAGGTGATCAATGCATTTTTGGGTATAGTCATCGAAGAACTCCTGGCCGCCTCCCTTTTCCATAACGCCAAATGGATCAGCCGCAGCAGGGAGAATTTCGAAGGTTAAGTGACCCTGGTAATTAATATCTTTTAACGCTTGCAGGATCGGTGCAAAATCGATATGGCCAAGTCCCGGGGCTTTTCGGTTGCTGTCAGCCAAGTGAACGTGTATTAATGCTTCGCCGCTATTGCGAATCGCTTCGGCAATATTTTCTTCCTCAATATTCATATGGAATGTGTCTCCCATGATTCCGACATTCGGAAGATCGACCTTTTTCCACATATCGAGCGCTTGGTCCAGGCGATTTAACATGTATGTTTCATAACGGTTCCATGCTTCAATACATAAATTAACATTTAATTTAGCGGCATATTCCGCACCTTCGCGGATACCTTCAATGGCCCACTTCGCCTCATCCTCATCACTGGCCAGAGATGCTGTTTTTCCATTCGCAGTCGGAGCAACAATCATAACCGGTGCTCCTACCTCAGCTGCCATATCAGCTACACTTTTTACATAATCTATCGCTTGTTTACGCTTATGAGCATCAGGGTGGGCAAGATCCCGTTCATGGTTGTAGATCGAACAGATCGAGGATACGGTAATTCCGTAATCGCTTACAATTTTTCTTACTTTTTTTGTATCATAGGCTTTTGGCTCACCTACCAATTCAATCGCATCATATCCAAACCTTGCAACTCTCTCTACACTCTTTTCAACATCTTCACCGAAATATACCAATGAATCAAAACTGTACTTAAACATGAAAGTCCTCCTCGTTTCATAATATTTTCTGCGTTCATGAACCAGTAAAAGATATCTTAAGCCTAATGTTACGTGGATTAAGAGCATCGAACAATCAACAAAATTGAGTAAAACATTCAGAATCTTGCGGTATTGTGAAAATTCACAAAAAAAGATTACACCGCCTTGTACTGGCAGCATAATCCTGCAATCGTCTTTCTATAGTTTACCTGCAGATACTTCTTCAAGGATATTTCCATTCATCAAGCAATTTATCTTTGCTTCACAGAGATTTTCGTTTTTCAAATCTGTAACTATTTTTCCTCTATGCATAACGAGAATGCGATTGCATAAACCAAGCAATTCACTTATATCGGAGGAAATGATCAAGACAGCTTTTCCTTCTTGGGCAAGCTCATGAATTTTAAGATAAATCTCTGATCGGCTGCCAACATCGACACCTCTTGTCGGCTCATCAAGAATGTAAAGGTCACAATCGGTCATCAGCCATCTTGCCAGCATAACCTTCTGCTGGTTTCCGCCGCTCAAATACCTGATGTTTTGATTGATATGATTCAGCTTAATATTTAAATCAATCACTTTATCAATCGATTGATCGGCTTCAGTATTAGCATTAATAAACTTCAGATTGTTTAACTTGTCTAAACTGGCAATCGTTAAATTGTTCGTGACACTCATATTCATAAATAATCCGGAGGTCAAACGATTTTCGTTAACGTAGCCAAAACGGTTATGAACAGCATGGATCGGGTGTTTAAAGTCAATCTCCCGCCCATTCCAATAAATTGCTCCACTGTCCTTCTTTCTCTGGCCAAAAATGATCTTCGCCAATTCTGTTTTTCCGGAACCAGCAAGTCCTGCAATTCCAAGGATTTCACCTTCATACAAGGAAAAATTCACCCGATCAAGAACAGGCTTTTCAGTTAAGTCTTCAATCCTTAATAATTCTTTTCCTCTTGTTTTTAAGATAGGGGGATAATAGTGCTTCAGATTGTAGCCAAACATTAAATTGGTAATATCCTTAACAGTTACATCATTCACATGGTGGGTCGCAACATGTTTACCGTCGCGTAGAATAGATACCCGATCACAAACCTCGTGAATCTCGTTCAATCGATGAGTGATAAAAACAATTCCAACTCCTTCGCTTTTATACTTTTTGATGAGCCTGAAAAGATTTTCCCGTTCGAGTTCGGTCAAGTTTGCGGTCGGTTCATCCATGATTAGAACTTTTGATTGGTGGAAGATCGCTTTTGCGATCGATACCAGGTAGTGCTGGCGAAATGGGAGATGGTGTACTTTTAAATTAGGATTGATTGAAACCCCCAGCTGGCCAAGAATTTTCCTTGCATCTTTTCTCATTTTAAAAGTGTTTACGAAAACCTTTAAAATTTTGGGTTGTAACCCTAAAAAAATATTCTCGGCAACGCTCATATTAGGTACCAGGCTGGGGGTTTGATGAATAACCGAGATACCGTGATGGTATGCATCGAGAGTGGAACTAAATTTTACTGTTTGATTATTGACAGCAATTTCTCCCGATTCTTGTTCAAATAGACCTGACATAATATTAATCAAGGTGGACTTGCCTGCTCCATTCCCACCTACTATAGCATGTACTTCTCCAGCTTTTAACTCGAAGTTGACATTATCCAATACTTTGTTTCCAAAAAATGATTTACTGATATTTGTCATTTGTATCAGCATTAATTCACCACTTTCATCCCTGCCAAAAAATAGTTTTCTCCAGTGTAAATGACAAAAGGCTCTTGGAAAATGAAATAAATTGTTCAGAAACTATACTTTCTTGCGGGATTTTAAAATACTTCTTGTATTCAAATTTCTCATTATTAATAATAATACTACAATTAATTTATTTATTCAGAATAGTCACTCATATTATACCATTAATCTGGAATTCCGGGAGAGGAGGGCCTTATGGACAAATTTCCAAAATTAATTCAAACTCCTCAATTAATCGCGATTGACGAACTCAAACGAAACCCGAAACACAATAAAAGCCTACATAAACATGAACACACTGAGATTTTATTTATCCAGGAAGGTCAAGGGGATTTTAAGATTAATGGTGCAGTCTATACTTTAAATAGAGGCGATTTACTACTGATTAATCCACATATCGAACACGGAGCAGCGGCCTCTGTCGAGATGAATATAAGGGGCTTTTCATTAACCATCGCTAATTTGCAATTATCGGGACTTCCAAAGGGCAGTATTATCCAGTCAGATGATTCACCTATATTGAAAGCACAGGAGCATCATATGACGATCAATAAATATATTGAGGATATTAATGAGGAATTCAAAAATAAAGATCTCGGTTCCCAGGAAATTATCTCCTCTCTTCTGCAAACACTGATTATTAAAATCCTTCGGACTTTACATTCTACAAAGTCGAATGACAATTCTTCCATCTCAGAAAAAGTCAAAAAATATATCAGCGAAAACTATAATAGCGATATTTCTCTAAATGAATTAGCCAATATTGTTTATGTAAATCCCTATCATTTAGCACATACCTTTAAAGATGAAGTGGGAATTTCACCAATACAGTACTTAATTAAACATAGAATAGAAGTAGCTAAAAGCATGCTTCTTCATACCAATTTGACCATCCGTGAAATCGCTTACAAGGTAGGGTATCCGAATGCTAACTATTTTAATTTGTTGTTTAAGAAATTTACTGGCCAGTCGCCGGGGAAGTTTCGAAAAAGGGCTTAGCAAGCAAAACGCAAAAAGATTTCGAAAGCCTCTATTCCTGGCAGAGATAGGGGGTTTCTTTTTTTTATAAGTTCTCATCAATCTGCCTCAAGGTTTCACCGATAGATTCTTGAATCACATATGTATCAGGTTCAAAATCGTAAGATGTATCCCCTCTGTTAATAATGATCAGTGGTGTGCCTGGTTCCCTATATGCCGGGAATGTTGAGAAGGGCGTGACCTTTAAACTCGTACCGTGCACTAATACGTAGTTAGCATCATTGATGATTTTCCAAAAAATAAAATTTCGCATAGACTAAAGTAGTTATGCGAAATTTGAAATCTTATTTTAAATTAATACCTCGAATTCAATTTCATATGTCCTTCCAGCCACTTCTTTGACGGTAAAAAAAATCTCTTGCCGATACCGTTCTTCAAGCCAATCACGCTGAAATTCATTTTTGCAGAAGACAATGACGACATCGTCATCCTGCAGCATTGCCGAAGTGTTTCTTAACCATGTATCATATGAAGGTTTTGAAATCTGTTGTTGAATCTGTGAGAGAACCTGATTCCAATGGATAAACTCCTTTAAATCTTCATTTTTTGGTACGTAACATGATGATTCTTCTGCACTTCCACTCTCTTCACTCTGATTTTGAATCCACAATTCAATTTTTTCTAATCTTTTATTTATACTTTCTATGTAACTATTGCCCCGGTAGTCAGAACTACCGTTTAATTGCTGGGAGATCAATACTAGTGTCCGCTCTATGCCAATCTCCGATATAAGCATCAACAGTTGTATCTCTCGTTCAGCAAGATTCGCTTCACTGGTCAGTTTGCTTTCCTTCATCTTTCCGAGTATACCCTTTCTTCTAGCCATTCCTCTCACTTTTGTTTTCATAAGAACCCTCTTTTTCTATGCACATGAGTAAAATAATTGGTCAATCTATAATTACATTACTCAACTTTCGCACCTCAATAAATCCGGTAACGAGTTGAGAGCGAAGCATCGTTGTACTTTCATTATATTCCTTGGCATTGTTTATACAAATGAAAAAATACTTCGTTCTATGCTAAAGTGAAATTGACTAGAAATCACTACCATACAGAAGAAGTGTCCTCTATATGATAGAGTACAAGGAACAAAGTAATCAACTGCCGAATGAATTAAAATCCGTTTTCAACAAATGAGAAATCTTCAAACATCTTCAAAAGGCGAACATTAGCCAGGGAGTATTCCACAGTCACCTATAAAAGAATTATTGATTTACGGGCTTTGATATTTTAGAAATAGAGAGCTTTTCTCGCCAATTATTAATCTTTCCATATATCGGACTCATAAGGACATTTTTCTCGTATTCCCTATAAGTTTTGACCTTCACAGCCCTATGAAGACCACTTTTCCTATTTTCCAAATGAGTTTTGTCCTTCATGAGCCCTATGAAGACCACTTTTCCTATTTTTCAAATGAGTTTTGTCCTTCATGAGCCCTATGAAGACCGCTTTTTCTATTTTCCAAATGAGTTTTGTCCTTCATGAGCCCTATGAAGACCACTTTTTCTATTTTCCAAATGAGTTTTGTCCTTCATAAGCCCTATGAAGACCACTTTTCCTATTTTTCAAATGAGTTTTGTCCTTCATGAGCCCTATGAAGACCACTTTTCCTATTTTCCAAATGAGTTTTGTCCTTCATGAGCCCTATGAAGACCGCTTTTTCTATTTTCCAAATGAGTTTTGTCCTTCATGAGCCCTATGAAGACCACTTTTTCTATTTTTCAAATGAGTTTTGTCCTTCATGAGCCCTATGAAGACCACTTTTCCTATTTTTCAAATGAGTTTTGTCCTTCATGAGCAATAAAAGCACCCGCTCTCTTTAGCCCATCTGAAGATAGCTGGTAAATGTTAAATTCAAGTTATATAAAATTAAAATATTCTTAAAAAATTGCCGCCTAGAATTTTTTTCAGGTCTTCATCTTTGTAGCCCCTATTAATCAAGCCCTCTATTAATTTGGGAAGATTTTGATGCCCTTCTATTACGTCAAAGGGTTTACGCGGCATACTGGCTAAGTCATCTGGTGACACATATTTGAAGAAATCATCACACAGGTCCAGTCCGATGCCAACATGGTCGATTCCAACAAGATTGACAATATGTTCAATGTGATTCATATACTGCTCAAGAGTGCTGTTTTCATCATTTGTGGCGACAATAATACTAACTGCGTTGACCCCTATTACCCCGCCGGTTGAGGCAATTGCTTTCATTTGTTCATCTGTTAAATTGCGCATTGTATTGGACAGGACCCTTGAATTTGAGTGGGAAGCAATGATTGGCTTCTTTGAAATATCCACAACATCCCAAAATCCTTCATCATTTAAGTGGGAAACATCGATCGTGATACCAAGTTTTTCGGCCTCTTCAATCAACTGGACACCAAAGTGGGAAATCCCTCCCTTTCTACCTTCGCGAACAGGGCTGAAATGGCTGCCTTCCCCGACCGCGTTCCTTCTGCTCCAAACCAAGCCGCAGTTTCTGACACCCAATTCAAAGAACACTCTTAATAAGCTTAAATCTGTCCCTATTGGTTCCACGCCCTCGAGAGATAATAGAAAACCAATTTTTCCGGATTGTTGAGCAGCGGTCATGTCATCGCTATTCCGGCAAATCATCAATTTATCTGGAGATTCCTGTACTTCTTCATATAAAGCACTTACTTGATTGAGCGCCTTCCGCAGTGCCATTTCAGGCAGAAATGCACTATCAATGAAGATGGCTGCAATAATGATATTGACACCACCTTCTTTAAAACGTGAAAAATAATCTGTTTCAATTACCTTTTTTCTGCCTTTTTCCCTTTGAATGGAGACGTCCATTAATAAATCAAAGTGTGCGTCAATGATTAATGTTTTATTTTTTATTTCTTCTATGTAAGTGTTTGTGCTCATGTTCTTGACCTCCCTTGTATTAGAAAAAGCTCTAGATTATACTAGAGCTTTTTTATCCGGTTTGTATCACACCAGTTCAGTCACATCAACCTGGGCTAAATCACCGGCTGCTTTCACACGAATGCGAGTGGCATTGCCAGGCATATAGGCTAGCGGGACGTCTTCTATGTCCACGATGATAATGCTGTCTGGATCAGCGCCGGCATTGATTGCTTCAGACACCGCTTTTTCCTTGGCCAGCTCTAATGCTTTTTCTCTGCCGATTTCAGCTAGTGCATAGACTTTTTCAATTTGTCCACTTACTTGGGAGATGGCTGCGCCGATCGCATTGGCTACTCCTGAATGCTGAGGGCGAATCACTTCTGATGCTCCATTTAATTTTTCCGGGAGCAAGATGCTGCCGCCGCCAACGAGAATGACTGGTACAGGAGCTGCGCTGGTTTTCATCTTATCAATGGCTTCTTCGACTAGATCTACCATTTTATCATAAACTTTATTTAATAATTCCTTATCAAGATGGGCCACTTTTGAAGGGTCACCAAGCTCCACTTTTCCAAGGGCCACAGCAACATCTGTCGTTGTTAAAGTGTCCCCTCCAAAAATCAAGGCCTTTTCAGGCAAACGATAACCGACACTGTCTGGTCCAACCGTAAATTCCCCATTATCCTGGATCCGGATGATCGTTCCCCCACCAAGTCCGATGGAAATAAGGTCAGGCATCCGGAAGTTTGTCCGCGCTCCGCCAATCTCAACCGCTAAAGAAGATTCTCTTGGGAACGATTGAACTAGCACACCAATATCGGACGTAGTTCCACCGACATCGACAACGATCGCATCCGAGAAATCACTCAGGTACGATGCGCCGCGCAATGAGTTCGTTGGTCCGCAGGCGATTGTGAAAATTGGGTATTTGACCGCATATTCTACAGACATTAATGTACCATCATTTTGTCCGAAAAAGACTCTCGCATCAATCCCTTCATTTTTCAAAGCATTGATAAATCCGTCAGCTGCCGTTTTAGCCACATTTACAACAGCTGCATTGAGGATCGTAGCATTTTCCCTTTCCAGTAATCCGACTGAACCGATTTCGGATGATAAAGAAACCGAAATGTCGTCTCCAAGTACTTCTTTCAAAATTTCACTTGCTCGTTGTTCATGCTTTTGCGATACGGGAGAAAAGACGGAAGTTATCGCAATTGAATCGACTTTCCCTTTGATTTCTTTGGCAATCCGATATAAATGTTCTTCATCTAATTCGACAATTTCCCGTCCGTCGAATTCATGGCCTCCACGGATAAGGTAGACATATTTACCGAGTGCCGCACGAAGGTCGTCCGGTACACCTATCAGTGGTTTGACTGCCAAAGTGGCTGGAGCACCAATGCGGATTGCAGCAATATTATTCAGCCTTTTTCTTTCCACGATGGCATTGGTGCAATGGGTGGTTCCAAGCATCGCATATTTGATTTGCTCTCGCGGAACATTTGCATCATTGATGATTTTTTTCATTGCTGTATAAATACCAGTCGCTACATCTTCTGTCGTCGGTGATTTCGTCTCCGAAATGACTGTATTATTTTCATCTAATAGCACTGCATCTGTATGAGTGCCCCCGACATCAATTCCAATACGATAAACACCCATTATGCTGTCACTCCTTTTTTTACAAGTTCCTCCAACGGAACATAATCAACATCATAGCCAAAGTATTTTGGACCAACTGTTTCAAGGCCCTTCTCTGTTCTCCATTTTGGATGGCAAGGCATTCCGATGACCACGCATCTGGCGCCATATCTGATTCCTTCCGTTGTGATTGGCAGGCCAGTTTCCGCATCAAGCACAGCAATTAAATCTGGTGTAACACAAAGGAGGCGCTGATCGGTTGTCTGGGCGAGCAAATGCTCATTTTGGAACCTGACCTCGAGCGTCTCTCCTTTGTACTCATTGATACCCTCGAATGTCGCCACGCCTCTGGCAAAACCAGTCTCAGTTTTCCGGTTGATATCGCTGACTTTGCCGCGGAACAACTCAAATCCGTTTGCCTTTTTCAGGACTTCTTTAATCGGGTCAGCATTGTTTTGCTTCGCAAGCCTGATCGACTTGCCAATCTCTTCTTCAAGCTTAAGGATATTGCTGATTCCGCTTTCCTTTAAGTTTTTTCCGGTCATTGGATAAATGGCAATCATGGATGACCCGCCCATTTCAATTGTAGCTGCACGGGCAATTCTCTCAGTCCAGACATTATTGATGGTGGAAAGCAATGAAGTATTCCCTTTCTCATCCGCCAGAACCATCGGCGTTGCTGCGATCCCATCCAAATAGAAAGTGACCATTTGCAATTCGGGAAACGCCCGGCCCATTCCATCAACATCGACGACTGGCAAGCCCAGCTTTGCAGCAAGGGCAAGGGGAAGCATCGAATTTAATCCGCCTGCTTCTATCGGCATCGTTGCGAAAATCTCCTTACCCAAATAAGCTTCGAGATTTTTAAAAGCAGCTGTGGCTTCCTCTCCGCCTGGTGCTTTTTCAAGCATAACCGTCGGTGCTCCCATCATCGCGGAAGGGACGACTAAGGCGTCATCCGGCACTTCATTCACATCCAGCAGCGTAATTTCCCCGTATTCTTCGATAGCTTGAAGGGCCATAAGCTTGCCAATGTAAGGGTCACCTCCACCGCCTGTTCCCAGTAGGGCAGCACCAACCGCGATATCTTCGATTTCTTGTTTTCCTAGTTTTCTCATTTTTTATGTCCTCCAATTTTGCTATAGATTACGATACAACAGTACTTTTTACCTCATTTTTGCTTCTGATCGCTTTTACAGCTAAAACACCTGCGTAATAGATAACTCCGCTTATCAGGAGTGAATTAATCGATGGTATGCCAAAAGTAATAAAATAACCGCCTGCAAATCCCGCCATCCAGGCCACAAGTGTAACAGGATTCAATCTTTCAGGCTCGCCTGGCAAGGTTCCATTCTTCCTGCTCTCATCAAGTGCTGTTCGATACGTTTTTAATATAAAGTAATCAACAACCATGATCCCGGCAATCGGCGGAATCATAATTCCAAGTAAAACAAGGAAGTCCACAAACCGGTCAAGGATCCCCAGAATGGATAGCACAGTGCCAATTACTCCAATGACAAGAGTCACGATACCACGATTTAGCTTGACCTTAAAAACGGAGTCAATGATATTCGTAAAGCCCAGGGAAGAAGAATATAAATTCAGGTTATTGATTTTAACGGTTGAAAAAACGACGACTGCCGCACCAAGCCAGCCGGATGTTTGAAGCATGATACTGACAACATCGCTCGTTTTTGCAGCGTGGGCCATCAACACAGCAACCATGCCGACACCCATCTCCCCAACTATGGTACCAATCGTGGTCATCCAGAAAACGTCTTTCCCGTTTCGGGCAAACCTGCTGAAGTCAGGAGTAATGACGGCGCCGATCATGAAACCACCGGCCACCATTGTTGCACCTACTCCAAGTGACAGCGTCTCTCCCGGGGGCTGGGTACTCATTAAACTGATGATCGAATGATCACTAAGAACCTGATAGATTCCGAATCCTACCACCAATAAAAAGGCAGGTACGGCAACTTTCGCAGTTATACTTAATAGCTTGAATCCAAAGATAACCAATATTGTTACGCCTATGCCAGTTATTGCAGCGGCAACGGGAAGGGTCAATTTTCCATCAGTTGCCTCAACTAATCCATTTGCAAAGACCGAGTTCTGCACCCCAAACCAGCCTATTGTACAAATGGCGATGACTGTGCCGATGATGCTGGAACCGTATCGGCCGAATCCAGTCCAGCGAGACAATAGACTCGTTGAAAGGCCTTCCTTTGCACCAGCATAACCTATCAGAAAACTGATAACCTGTAAAATGACACTTCCAAAGAACATGGCCCAAAACGCCTGCCAGAAAGTCATTCCGTAACCTAGCGCAGCACCGAGCATAAATTGAGACAGGGTGGCAAGAGCACCTACCCGGACAAGCATGATGTCCCACATCGGCAATCTCGCTGATTGCGGGACTCTGGACAGTGAATAATCATCTCCTAATTTCTTTGTTTCTTTCATTCCTTCCAACCTCCTGTTAAATGATTAATTTCCCCAATCCCCGCCTTCAAAAGAAGGATTTTGTCCAACCCTGAAAGCTCATAACGGTAAGACAAAATCCCGGGTTAATTTTGGAACCTTCCGACAATTAAACCTGCAAAAAGTTTTAAACTGATTAAGCTTTTATTCTCTGTTTTGAAGGCGGCGTCATGTAAGTCAGCCTGCTCTGTTTTACTCCCATAGCGATCAAGCTTTCGAGCAATCTTGTTGCTGCAAATACCGGGTCGATGACCGGAACATCGTACCCGTTTTGCTTCAGGCGTTCCTGTAGTTCTGCTGCAACACCCATGAATCCGGTACAGCCCAGCACTAGGGCATGCGCGCCATCTTGCTCGATTGCTTTGATCATTTCCTCATACAGTTCTTTTTTTAGCCGATCCTTATCATGAACTTCCAACACAGGAATATTTACATAGCGGACGGAGGCTAAATTACCGTTGACACCTAATGTTTTGCTGATATTTTCAATCATAGGGACTACATTCGGCAGCACTGTAACGACGGAAAATGATTTAGCCAATGAGCTTGCGAACAGCATTGAGGATTCACAAGCACCAACGACCGGAATGTCCAGAATTTCTCTTGCCGGCTTTACTCCCGGGTCACCGAAGCAGTCACTGACGACTCCGTCGTACCCCTCTTCCTCAGCCTCTTTCGCTTTTTCAAGGAAATTAGGTACGCACAATGCTTCATCGTATTCACTTTCAACTGATGCAGGGCCATAATCGAGGCTGGTCACTCCAACTTCAGTTGTTTCAGATGCATAAAATTTAACTTCTTCCAGAATTTCCTCATTAAAAATATCAGATGTGATTGGCATGATTACTTTGATTTTCATTTACTTTCACTCCTTTTAATTAGTAGAATTTTCTGAATATTAACTTATAAAAATTAGATAACCTCTTTACCTCCGGGCAGGAATAAACTCCAATTCTCCTAAAGCCTTCAAGCGGATTCTCAATACCTCCCCTTTCAAATAATCAAAGGGGAACTCTTCTACAGATACCACCTGAATGCTGTTCCTTGTTGCTCCCTTCATCAGTAGCTGATGAACCAGTTTTTCCTTTTCCTCTTCGATAATCTCCTGCTTCGTCTTATCCCTAAGCCAGAACACTTTATCGACCTGAGCACTAAGCGGTGCAAAACAGGCGCCGACTGCATTGCATATATGAAAGCCGACAGGATGGAAAACTTTTTGGTATTTTCCAAATAGCCTATTCACAAGCAGTGAACTGCCTCCACCAACTAAAACAATCGGAAGGGCTTCATTGTTCTGCTGAAGCCTGGCTATCTTTTTCTTGATTTCACCCGTCACTGTATTAATGACTTTTTGACAGTCATCTTCTGACAGTTTATCCAGTTCCGTTAGTGTTATTTTTTCATCTGAAAACGACTCTGGATAAACCTTAAGGAAAGAATCGGTCAACGTCCACATGTTACCGCCCCAGGATATCCCATGTTGTGCAATATCGCTGGCGATCGTTTCTTTTATCCGGACAGATTCTTCTTCGATTGAAATAAGACTGCCTCCACCATAAGGAAGGGAATACATTTTCGGAACCCGCATATTAACATCGATGTCCAGAATAGAAGTTGAACCTATCGATACCTCCGGCTGGCCGTTCAGGATCTTTCCGATATCAATCGTACTTCCGCCGACATCGACAACGATACAGCGGTCCAAGCCGCTCAAGATACTGGCCCCTCTAATACTATTGGTAAACCCGGACCCAATTGTTAAGATAGGATAATCGATCGCTTCCTGGATTTCCATCAGCGAGCCGTCATTCTGAGTCAGCCAGCACGGACACTCTAATGAGAGCTTCCTGAAAACGGTCGATAAATCAATCATCGCCTGGCGGATAACCTTCGAAAGAATAGCATTTAGAAGAGCCGCATTTTCTCTTTCTATGAAACCGGTGCTTCCAATTTCATGTGACATTGTGATCGGAATGTCAGGGAAAGATTCTTTAATGTAATTCCTGATTTCAAGCTCTTCACTTGCATATAAAGGGGAATAAGCTCCCACGATGCAGATTGATTCAAAATTGAATTCTTTTAAATCGTGGAATAACTGCTTGAAAGCATCTGAATTCATCGTTGAATGGCTATTCGTTTTGCCTGTGTAAGAATATGAACTCTCAAAATGGTAGACCTTTGAAAGATATTTTTTTAAACTGCCAGGCCATTGCACTGCAGGCTCAATCAACGATGGTTTTTTTGTAATCCGGATTAACGCCGTGTTCGAAAGATTGACGAGATGATAAAGTGCATTAAGCACATGCGTTGTACCAACGAAAATCCCGTCAATTTGTTGAGGCTGGATATTCGCTTCCTTTAATACTTCCTTTGCGGCCAGCTCAATACCAGTAGTAATATCCTTCGTTGTCAAATGCTTTGACCACGAAAGAAGCTTACCATCATTCCGGACAATAACTGCATCTGTATTTGTTCCTCCAACATCAATACCTAGTTTCATAACCTGAATTCTCCGGGAAGGGTTTTATAGGACACAGCTAAATCAAAGTTCTCAGGTCCAACAAGCTCAAGCATTTCTTTCGTGCGAAGGATATTCGGAGCCTGAACCGCGAATACAATCACAGAATGTCCAGCCTGTATTTCAGAAACACTGTATGGGAGCAAATTGTCGTCATTTAATACAAGGATGAGATCAGGTGTTGTGCTAACATACTGTTCTTCTTTTATCGAAATGAACTCATTCTTGAATTCTATTTCAATCCTTTTATTTGCAAATGAAGATCGGCCCTCCACTGTGAGCTTTCCTACCAATGATCCTTTTTCAAACCAGCGGTTAACTTCGGAAACGACGCCGCTAATGACCGGATTGGGTCTGCCATAGATCGAGTTCTCGAAAACATCGCTGATCTCTTCAATTTTTTGGCTCTTCGATGTATCTTTTTTGACGGCAACTCCTAACCGATGAATCAACTTTAATGATCCTGGAATCATGGATGTTTTTATTTTTCTGGCATTGGCTGCGAAACAAAGTAAATGGGCAAATCCTTCGTTCCTGACCATAAAATCTTTTGCCAGTTCTGTTGTACTTTGGATGGTGTCCAAATCCTGAATAAACATATGTTCATCATGTGTTTGCAGGACCAATGGTGCTACCGGAATACCTGAAAGATGAAAGGTTGTCATCGATAACTCGGGGAAGGCCCTTCCCATTCCATCTCCGTCTACAACAGGAAAATTCTTCAAAACAGCCGTTACTAAAGGAGTTAAGGCATTCACTCCACCAATTTCTATCGGGATTAGTGCACCGACTTTTGTTTTATGAGTCGATTCATACAACTCAAGAACTTGCACGCCCTCTCGCCCGCTTGGGATGTGTTCATCAAATAAAATAGTCGATCCCATAATACCGACCGCTACAACCCATTCATCCACTAAGTCAGAAATGGTCTTTACAATGATTTCATCCTGGTCGCTCATAATAGACATTAATAAATGCTGTACCGTTTTGGTGTCACCGCCTCCCCCACAAGATAAAATTTTTGCACCAATTGCTAATAGCGGTATGTCCTGCTTTTTTATCTGCCATGACATAGGTGGTACTCCTTTCTGTTATCCATTGCAAGAACTGTGCCAAAAAAAGAAACCCAATCAAGCCTTTGCTGGATGGGAATAAAAAATTTTTAACTTTAGTGAATTATGAGAATTTTTTAATAATGATAAGGCTGTGAATAGCCTATATAGTCACATAATAAAAAGTTCTCTCTGTTTTTCTCAATTTTTCTCACGTTTTCTCAATTTATCATTTTCTCAGTATCCTAATGACTATTTAATCTTCAATTTGCTAAGCCTTCTATACAAAGTAGGCAAGCTGATATTCAAGTGATTTGCCACTTTCTTTTTACCACCAGTATCCCTGCCATACTGATCCAATAATGCAATAATCAGCTCTTTTTCATCTTCTTTGATGGTTCCTTTAGCTGGAATCAATATGCTTTTTTTCATGTCCATGCTTGTATCCTTCATATATAAATCCCTTAAATAGGTGGGAAGGCTTTTCATCGTGACCAGGTCACCAATTTCCAATTGGACAAAATGATGGACAACATTTTGTAATTCCCTTATATTACCCGACCATTGATAGTCGAGTAAGAGTTCGTATACATCATTTGATAGTCGCTTAGGTGAGCGGAATAGCTCCTTGGAGAATTTTTTCATGAAGTAGTCGACAAGAATCGGAATATCCTCTGTTCTTTCTCTTAAAGGAGGAATCGTGACGGGAATCACATTCAGCCGATAATATAAATCTTCCCTGAATTCACCCTTACGTACAAGCTCTTCAAGATTGCGATGCGTAGCTGTGATAATCCGTACATCAACAGGAGTGCTTTTAGTATCTCCCACGCGCTCAATTTTTCTTTCCTGAACAACCCTTAATAATTTTGCTTGTAAATGCAGTGACAAATCTCCGATTTCATCAAGAAAGATCGTCCCGCCATTCGCCAATTCAAATCTGCCAGGCTTGTCGCCGCTTGAACCAGTGAAGGCTCCTTTTACATGTCCAAAAAGCTCACTTTCCAGTAAAGCCTCAGGAATGGCAGCACAATTCAATGCGATAAAAGCCCCGTTTTTCCGGTGGCTTGCTTGATGGATTGATTGCGCAAATACTTCCTTCCCAGTACCGCTCTCACCTCTCAATAAAATAGACGCATCGCTTGGTGCAACCCGCTTCGCCATGTCAACAACCGTTTGAATCGAATCACTTGTGCCTTTCACATCATTGAAGGTGTAAAGGACCCTTTGTTCTCTCATTTTCTTTTTTGAATCCTGGATAAGTGTCAACTGAATAAGAAATGAAACAATGACCCCGCTTGAATATAGCGGTTTAACTTTAGCCAGATATTCTTCCTGTTTATTTTCAGAAGTTGTAATAAAAATTTTATAATCCTGTTGTTTCTTCGCGTTCTGCACAGCAAGCCAGTCGGAATCGGACATAATTTCGTTTATGTTTCCGCCCAGTAAAACCGTCTTACTTTTTCTAAAATGCTTGCTGACACTATTGCTCAAGTGATGAATGGTTCCATCCCGGCCAACTAATAAAATGGGATCTTCAATAAAAGAGAATAATCCATTCATTTCTTCCAAGATCGAGGTGTTTTCCTGTTTTAACTCGTCATTTTCAATTTTACTGCCTATCCATTGACAGCAAAAATCAAGTTGAATTTCAATATTATCCAAGTTTCTCTTCAGCCAGTCTCCCTGACCATCCAAGGGAGTTACCAACAAAACTCCGATTACTTTTTTGTTCTTCGTTATAGGTTTTATAACAACCGTTTCAACAAAACACTCATCTTTCAGCGAACATGTAATGCAAGAGTTTTGCTCTTCTTTGTTACAAATGAACACATCTATGCCGGTCTTTTTGATTTTATTAATGACCGGACACTTTTGTGGCAGCGTTTCAATACTTTTATCTTCCAGTATCATTTCAACCTTTACTGGAAATGAGTTAAACAGTTTATTGATGGTCGCACTTACTTCTTCCATATTTACTTGTATTAACAATAGCATCACCTCTAAATAACTGTTTGATTTAAAAAAGAAATCAATTTGATATAGATTAGGATTTATATCTCTAGCAATCTCTTGCTCCTGGCTACTCAGAGCAATCAATGCGCATTTTTAAATCGAGTGTGTTAGATCGAATTTTTTACTTGATAAAATAACATATAATAACGATAAACACAATGTTCTTTCAGAACATTTATTATATTAAAATAATGATAGGCCATATCTATGATAGAAACAAGCAACAAGATTTTTGCTGCGAGCGAGCACGCCGCTATACTTCAACTTACAATTACATGAAACATCGGCTCCCGAATAACGGGCAGCCGATGTGAGTGTTTTTTATCTAAAAGCGATTTGCGCAACAAGGAGCGATCTATACTGCGATTACATGCTTATAACCTTCTATCAATTCTTCTTAAGGTTTCACCAATAGATTCCTTAATCACATATGTATCTGGTTCAAAATCGTAAGATGTGTCACCTTTATTAATAATGATTAATGGTGTGCCTGGTTCCCTATATGCCGGAAATGTTGAGAATGGTGTCACCTTTAAACTTGTACCGAGCACTAATACGCAGTCAGCCTGACTGATCATGTCGATGATCGTGTTAAATCCTTCAACCGTAAACCAATCACCTGTATCTCCGAACAATACTACATCAGGTTTGATATACCGCTCTTCTTTTGCTTCAGTAGAACAGAGGTCACAAACATAAAAATCCTCCATTTGATCATACCGCCGAGCCATTTCCTCAGTTGAGTATTTGTGACCGCAATTCAAGCAGGTTGCAGACTGCATGGTTCCATGAAATTCAATCACGTTTTTGCTCCCCGCTTTTTGATGGAGCCGATCTATATTCTGAGTAATGATGTGCCTGACTCGTCCTTCATTTTCCCATTTCGCAAGAATCTCATGGCCTTTATTGGGAGCCGCATCAGGATGGTATAGATTCTCGAAGGCAAATTGATAGAAATCTTTTGGATTCTCATAAAAGTAGTCAAGAGAAAGTATGTATTCCGGTGCCATTTTATAGATCCCGGTCCGTGACCGGAAATCCTTAATTCCTGATTCGGTACTAATTCCAGCACCGGTTAGGACGACGATGTTATGCGAATTTCTGATAATGTCTGCAGATTTTTCGATTGTGTTATTCCCCATTAAATACCACTCCAAGCAAATGTATAATTATTTATCGGATGAGTAAGAAGCTTGTTCTCAAACATGTTCTTTAAAAATACATGGATTAATATATAATATACCCTTACCTAAAGCGGCACTACACTATGTATTTAAATGTCTTTAACATTTTTTATATTATCCCAAGACAAAACGAAAATCCCGTAACCACCTGGTTTCGGGATTTTATATTACTATTCCTGATTACAAAATTTCAACATGAAAACCACTTAATTTTTATTTCCTAAAACGACTAAGTTTTTTGTTTAACTCTTTTGTTTGTTGATAGACCAATTTATAAAGTGAGAATAATTCTTTATATTTTTTAACATTCTCTTCGATTGGTTCATAGATTTTAACTGATTGTGTGAATATATCTGCACATTCTTTTAAAGAAGAGTACCAACCACAACCGTATGCAGCAAGCATTGCTGCACCAATACCAGGACCTTGTTCACTTGAAAGCTTTTGGATTTTTGCATTAAAAATATCTGCTTGAATTTGTAGCCAAGTCTCATTCTTAGCTCCTCCACCTATTGAGACAATGGAATCGATGTTCTTTCTACTTTCGCTAAAAATTTCAATAGATTCATTCAATGAAAACGTTATTCCTTCAATAACGGCTCTAGCAAAGTCAATTCTTTTGTGTGAAGCATCCATCCCGATAAAACTCCCTCTTATTAACGCATCAGCATAGGGAGTTCTTTCACCTACTATGTATGGAGTAAATAAAAGACCATTTGCTCCAATCGGAACATCCTCTAATCCATGTAACATTACATCGAAGTCCTCGTTCGCAGCGAATGTATCCTTAAACCAACTTAGGCTATAGCCTGCCGCTAACGTTACACCCATCGTATAAAATGCATCTTCTTTACCATGATTGAAATAGTGAACCTTGCCTTGAAAATCCCTGTCATTACTTTCCTCGTAAGAAAGGACAACACCAGAGGTTCCAATACTACATAATGTTTTTCCTTCTTCTAAAATTCCAGATCCAATTGCGCCACACGCATTATCAGCGCCACCTGCAAATACCTTCGTTGCTTCGGATAGACCTGTTTGACTGGCTATCTCTGGTGTAATTGTCCCAACGAAATCATGAGATTCTAATAAAGGGGGACAAAGATTAATATCAAGCCCAACTGCATCGCATATTTCGCTGCTCCACTTTTTCTCGCCTACATTGAGTAGTAATGTTCCGGCTGCATCTGAATATTCACTATGAATTTGACTGGTTAACCGATAACGTAAATAGTCTTTAGGCAATAAAAATGTGGAAGCCTTTTCAAAAATACTTGGTTCATTTTCTTTTACCCACAATATTTTGGGCAGGGTAAAGCCCTCCAGTGCAGGATTTTTAGTAATTGTTAATAACCGGTCTTCTCCTACAAGTTCGTAAATGTCCTGACACTGTTTCGTTGTACGTGTATCATTCCAGAGAATAGCATTGCGAAGAACTTGATGATCCTTATCCAGTAATACAAGACCATGCATTTGCCCCGAAAAACTTATTCCCTCAATATTCTCTGATGACCCATCAAAACCTGCAATTAATTCCTTTAATGCTTTAATCGTTTTGTTTACCCACTCTTCTGGATTTTGTTCACTATAACCAGACTTTTCTGTTAATAAAGGATAGGACTTTGATACTTCTCCAGAAACCTCACCTTGTTGATTAATTAATAAAACTTTTACAGCACTTGTACCTAAATCAATACCGATTACATATTTCACTTTTATCACCCTATTCTTGGTTTTTAATCATAGTGAAAAAGTGCTGGAAAACTTCATTCCAGCACACTGAATCAGCTTTGGATCATTCATTCAACATTTACTTCGTCCGATTGAACTTTGGCGTCGGCCGTCACTATGCTTTTAGTGGAGTTCCTAAGAATAACTTTTGGTTCGAATACAAAAGATTCTACTATATTCCCTTGCTTGGAGCCTTTTCCTTTTGAAATCATTTCCAACATCATTTTCGAAGCCAATTTCCCTAGTTCACATTTTGGATGTTCAATTGTTGTGAGTTTCACTTCAGAAACTTCTGCCAAAAATGAATTATCGAAGCCTACAATCGATATGTCTTCAGGTACGCTCATCTCTTTTTGCCTGATAACATCAAGTAATTTAATAACCAATTCATCATTATAACAGACAAGCCCTGTTGGTTTTTCAACCTCTGAATCTAACATTTTTTTTAATAATTCCGCAGGCTTAGACAATTTTTCAAAGGTATTATAGGTGATTATATTTTTTGAATTAATCGGAATTCCGTACACCCGGAGTGCTTTTATAAAACCTTTCATTCGTTTCACACCTTGCATATCATCTGTTTTAAAAAAACCTGCGATATCTCGGTGCCCTAATTTTATTAAATGCTCTGTTTGTAAGTACCCTCCTTTTTCATCGTCTACAATTACACTTACGGGTTCAAGTTCATCATAATAAGCATTGATCATAATGTAGGGTATTCCTAATGATTCCAAATTTAAATAGTAGTTAATATTGGGATTCGCGGTAGCACTTTTTGTCGCCTCAATAATAGCACCATCAAATCGTTGTGATATGATTATTTCTAAGATGCGTTTTTCGTTTTCATGATCATTATTTGTACTGAATAGGCTAACTTGATACCCTTCTTTGCTTATTTCGGCTTCAGCCCCACGAATAATCGAGGGAAATATATAATCAGAGATATAAGTTGTAATAATCGCGATCTTTTTTTGCTTAGATTCAGGTGCTTCTTTTTGAATAGATGAACGATCGGCACAAAAGGTACCAGCACCTTGCTCTGTATATAACCAGCCTTCACTTACTAATTCAGCGATGGCAATTCTTACCGTATGGCGGCTAACATCAAACTGTTTCATTAATTCACTTTCAGAGTTAATTTTTTGATTAGGCGCATACGTTCCATCTAAAATTTTCGACCTAATCCATCCTTTTATCATCTTATACTTAGTTTCAGCCACAAAACTACACCTCGTTAATCATTTAAGTTGGCATAAAACATATTCGTACAAGTTGCTTTAAAAGTCAAACCATAAAGAAATATATATGCAATGCTCAACTAAAAATAGAATATAAGCTTACCCACATAAACAGTATTCAATCTTATTTAGATTATGTCCAAATCACTTCATTAATTTTAAGATCATGTCTGAGTCTATCAATAACAGTCTGTTGATCTATGATAACACATTCAATACTACTCATTTCAGCAAAGTCATATAGTTGCTCCTTCGTTACAGACAAGGAAAAAACTGTATGATGAGCTCCCCCTGAATAAATCCATGCCTCAGTGGCTGTAGCCAATGATGGTAGTGGTTTCCAAAGTACCTTTGCAACTGGAAGGTTAGGGGTTGCAATAGTCGGCTGAACTGCACTGATTTCGTTAATAACAAGTCGAAAACGACCACCTAATTCTACCAAAGACGCCACAATTCCTTCTCCAGCTTTGCCGTCAAATACAAGTCTTGCCGGATCTTCTTTACCACCAATACTGAGAGGTCGTACAATAATTTTGGGCTTTGTGGCTGAAATTGTCGGACATATCTCAAGCATGTGTGAACCAAGGATCATTTCGTTATTCGGATCCAGATGGTATGTATAATCTTCCATAAAGGATGTATCTTTATTGTCAGACATGATTTTTAAAAGACGGGTTAGAGCAGCAGTTCTCCAGTCTCCTTCACCCGCAAAGCCATATCCTTCGGCCATTAGATGTTGTGCAGCAAGTCCGGGTAATTGTTTCATACCATGCAAGTCTTCAAAGTTTGTTGTAAAAGCAGTATAATTTCCCTCTTGCAAAAATGCTTTTAATCCCAATTCAATGCGTGCTTGTTCCTTAATTGAATCTAGAAGAGGACCGGGTACTAAGCTTTCCGGCTCCATTTCATACAACTCTTTGTATTCCTCAAGAAGGCAATCTATCTGTTCCTCTGTAATTTCTTTCATCTTTTCAACTAAATCGCCGATACCATAGTAGTCTACCGTCCAGCCAAATTTTATTTGTGCTTCAATTTTATCCCCTTCAGTAACTGCGACGTTCCTCATATTATCTCCAAAACGGGCCACTCTAATATTACGGCTTTCTAAGACGGTAACTGCTGTTTTCATCCAATCCCGGATTTTTTTCTGGACATCGTCATGTTTCCAATAGCCAACCATAACTTTTCTTGGAATTTTCAAACGTGTGACTATGTAACCATATTCACGGTCACCGTGGGCAGATTGATTTAGGTTCATAAAATTCATATCAATAGATTCCCAAGGGATATCCCGATTGAATTGTGTATGCAAATGGAGTAATGGTTTTTGTAGTATCGATAAGCCGACAATCCAAATTTTCCCTGGTGAAAAAGTATGCATCCATGTAACTAAACCAGCACAATTATCACTTGAATTAGCTTCTAAAATTAGTTTATAAACATCATTTGATGTCGTTAATACACCCTTAAATTCAATTTCGTGTGGAAGATTACCCTTACGGTTTAAAACATCAATAATACTTCTCGAGTTTTTTTCAACTTCTAATAAAACGTCTTCTCCGTACAAATGCTGACTACCTGTAACAAACCAAAATTTATAAGGCCCCACTTGTAACATTATAAACCCCCCAGATATTCGCAATATAGCAGTTATTTAGTTGCAAATGTCCGAAGTGACTTCAATCTTTTCATGACATCATTTTCACCACGGCCAAAATAATCATGTAAGCGTTTGTACTCTTCATATATTTTACCATAGATTACTACATTTTCTGGTATTGGTCGAATAACTTCGTCTTTTACCCGGGCCATTTTTTCTGCAGCTTCTAAAATTGTGTCGTAACCGCCAGCTTCCTTACCTGCTGCTACGGCAGCAAACATTGCCGCCCCAAGTGCTGGAGTATGTTTGGAAGCAGCAATTTTAATCGGGAGATTGGTAACATCTGCGTATATTTGCATTAACAGTTGATTTTTTTGTGGCAGTCCTCCACAAGCATATAGTTCGTTTACTTCTATTCCATTTTTATTAAACGCATCAACAATCGTTCTCGTACCAAAAGCAGTAGCTTCTAATAAGGCACGGTAAATTTCTTCAGACTCTGTTTGTAATGTCATTCCAAGTAAAAGCCCACCTAGTTCAGTGTCAACTAATACGGAACGATTACCATTCCACCAATCCAGTGATAGTAAACCACTTTCGCCTGGTTTATATTCAGAAGCTTTTTGTTCTAAATACTGATGGACGTTTAATCCCTGTTCTGCGGCAGCTTTTTGAACATAAGCAGGTACCCCTTCCTCAACATACCATTCAAAAATATCCCCTACTGCTGATTGTCCTGCTTCATAACCATATAATCCAGGAATTATTCCGTCCTCGACAACACCACACATTCCTTCTATTTCTTTTTCCGCCGTACCCAGCAACATGTGACAGATTGAAGTACCCATCGCCATGACCATTTTCCCTGGTTCAACTACACCCATTGCAGGTACAGCTGCATGGGCATCTACATTCCCAACAGCCACAGCAATTCCACGTGGTAATCCGGTAAGTTGTGCCATTTCTTCTGTAAGTGTCCCAGCTTTTGTTCCAACTGAAACTACTTCCCCCCGAAGTTTTGTATCCGTTAAATTTTCGAGGCGGGGATCCAGTGCTTTAAAGAACTCCCTACTAGGATAACCGTCCTGTTTATGCCAGATCGCTTTATAACCTGCTGTACAACTATTACGGATAAGATTTCCCGTCAATTGTGAAATGACCCAGTCCGTTGCTTCGACAAATTTATCTGTTTCATCGTAGATTTTTGGAGCTTCATCAAGAATTTGCCAAATTTTCGCAATCATCCATTCTGATGAGATTTTTCCACCATATCGAGGCAAGAATTTCTCACCTCTTTGTTCAGCAAGTTCATTAATTTTATTAGCTTCATGTTGTGCAGCATGGTGTTTCCAAAGTTTTACCCAACTGTGGGGATTTGCTTTAAATTCTTCTCGAAAACAAAGGGGCTGCATAAATTGATCGACTGGTAACATCGTACATGCTGTAAAGTCAATTCCAATTCCGATAACGAGTTTTGGATCGATTCCAGATTCTTTTAGTACAGCCGGGACGGAATTTTTAATAACCTCTATATAATCATATGGATGTTGAAGAGCCCACTCATGCCCTAACTCCAGCCCTGACCCCGGGAGAACATTATCAATAACACCATGTCTATATGGTGTTACATGATCAGCGATTTCTTTACCATCAGAAAGTGATACTAAAACCGCACGTCCGGACTGAGTTCCATAGTCTATTCCTATAGAATATTTTTTTGTCATAGTTTATCCCTCTCGATATTCTGGCCATAATAAGCATTCGCGCCATGTTTTCTATAAAAATGTTTTTCTAGTAAAATTTGATCCATAGACATTAAGTTCGGATTTAATTGATAGGTATGATAAGCCATCTTTGCACACTCCTCTAAAACTACTGAATTATGTACAGCGTCTAAAGGATCTTTTCCCCAATTAAATGGTGCGTGATTATGTACGAGAACACCTGGTATTTCGTTTGGATTTATATCTTTAAACGTTTCTATAATGACATTTCCAGTTTCAAGCTCATATTCTCCTTCAATTTCCTCTTTGGTCAAAGATCTGGTACATGGAATCGTTCCATTAAAGTAGTCTGCATGAGTAGTTCCTAGGGCAGGAATCGCTCTCCCGGTTTGGGCCCATGTTGTTGCCCACGGGGAATGGGTGTGGACAATTCCTCCTATATCCGTAAAATTTTTATATAAAATTACATGTGTTGCAGTGTCGGAAGACGGTTTTAAATGACCTTCCACTACCTTTCCCTCCAAATCCAGGACAACTAGATCCTCAATTTTCATCTCATCATAAGCTACTCCACTTGGTTTAATGACTATTAGCCCTTCATCTCTATTGATACCGCTTACATTTCCCCAAGTAAAAGTCACTAATCCGAATTTAGGAAGCGATAGGTTAGCCTCTAATACTTGCACTTTTAAATCCTCTAACACTATGAATCAACACCTTTCAAAATTTAAAGTTTAAGTTAAATTTCTTGGTATTTTATCTTTGATAACTTCTTCTCCTAGTACTATTAAAAACATTTATTATAAAATTCGTGTTCATGTACCTTATTAACTAGTATTAACGCTTATAAGTTATACGAACAAATTTCTTATTTATACTTATTTTATAATAATTCGTACGTACATTCAATGACTTATAATTATTTTGTACAGATAATTCCATGTTTATTTAAAATAAACTGTGCCAATATATCTTCTTTTGACCTAAATTGTTCAAAAAAAAAAAATGGAGGAATCCCCCCCATCCCACTGCGTGTTTACAAATATATCCAATATATATAAAAGGAGTTAATATATTTCCGGTATTCTTTTGATTCTAGGATCTGTAAATATATCATCTTCATCTGTACTTCTTGTCGAAAATTCAGAGACTACAGCTCCTTCACTCCCTGCTTTAAACCAATGAAGAGTATTAGGATAAATGGTATATTGCTCTCCTGGATATAATATTACTTCTTTAAAAGCAGTGTAATAATTTTCATCCCCTTGAGGCGGATGAGTAGCTCTATTTTCTGTTTCTTCTCCTTCTACATATAGATATACGTTTCCGTATCGACATCTAAAGGTCTCTTCTTTTCCATCATCAAATTCCCTCTTTGGATGTTTGTGCTCCGGACAGGTTTGATATGGCAGTAAGGCTAGTTCCTTGGCGCAAACTTGATTTGTGTTTACATAAGTAATCAATTGCAATCCGGTATCTTCTATTTTATTAAGTCCAAAATCTGCAACTTCTAAATTCTCTTTCTCATCTTCCGTCAGCACTATGTTTGCCCTATTAAATAACTCTAAAGCCTCGACTTTTATTCTTTCATATTCTTGCCGTTCCAATCTTCTCTCCTCCTTGTAAGCACGAGATTCATAAAATAGCTAAATTCTCACTCTAATTTTTAGATTGATTGAATAAGAAGGTGCAAAATCACCCCAAATCCAACAAAACGGAGGCGACAAGCTTGTAACCCCCTAAATCGACTTATTCTTGAATTTAAATATTATCTTAATACTGCGCCTTTGTTCAAGAAGATTTCCATAGCTCTTTTAACATCTTTTTTAATTGCTTCTTTTGCGACTACTGTAAAGTCATGATAGAAAAGATTTGAATTTTGATCTATATACTCTTTGACTGCGTGTGCGCCAGCTTTTGCAGCATAACTATAATAATTTATTTTTCTGACACCAGAATTAATTGCCTTTACATAATCTTCTATACTTAATCCTGAACCACCATGCATCACAACTGGTCTTTGAATGTTTTTGTAAATCGCTTTGAGCCTATCAAAATCAAGATTGGGTTCTTTGATATAAATTCCATGAACTGTACCGAAAGATGCAGCTAACGCATCGATGTCCGTTTTCTCAACAAAGTCCTTTGCGATTAATGGATCTGTATAATAATCCACTGATTCACCTTGACCGTATAACTCTCCTCCTGCCGACTCTTCTCCTCCGATTCCTGAAGAAGTCATCACTCCAAGTTCAGCTTCTACCGAAACATTATTTTTATGAGCATATTCAACTACTTCTTCTACTGTTCTAATATTATCTTCATATTTCATATGAGAAGCATCAATCATTACTGAACTAAAGCCTATATCTATTGCCTGTTTTACTATTTCTAGATTTGTTCCATGATCAAGGTGGACAGCCACAGGAACATTGGCTCTTTTTGCAAAATCAACCAGGATCGGCCCCATTATTTCGAGCGGGATAATTTCATTATGCACTTCTGCATGTGACAATATAATTGGAGCTTGCAATTCTTCTGCCGCTTCTGTCACAGCCCTTACTGATTCCAAAGTAGGTGAATTAAAAGCACCTACTGCGTAATTTCCAGCTTCAGCTTTAGATAAAATCTCGTTTAAAGTAACTAACATGATATCCTCCTTTAAATTTTTATTTCGTCTTTTTTTGGATATTCCTCATACATCGTAATTAATTGTTCGTAACTTCGGACTCCTGAAGTGCTATCCTCCTCAAATAATGAAGAGGCTGCAGCTGCGGTACCTAACTTCATTGATCCAGGAAGGTCCAAGCCTTTTAAAGCCCCATATAAAACACCGGAAACATAAGCATCCCCTGCACCGACTGTTCCCTTAATTAATCTATGATCTATCAATAAGGATGGGGTACTATATAAATTTATTCCATCAAATCCGAAACTGCCTTCCGGTGTATGGATCACAACCCAGTCCTTTACTCCTAATTCTTTCAACTTAAATAGAACCTTTTTAATATTGTGAGTGATTAATTCTCCATCCGTATCTCTTAAGTTAATGCCAACACTTTTACCTGCTTCGAGTTCATTTATGACACAATAGTTTGTATACTTTAAACTTGGTGGTACAATTTGTTCATACCTATTACTATTTTCACTAACAATGTCTATTGATGTCTTAATTCCTAAGTCTTGCGCTTGTTTCAAAACCTTTGCCATCTTTGTTCCATATACACTGTCTTCTTGATCTAAAGATTCTAATAGCAGGATATATGCAATATGTAAAATCTTCGAAGTTAATTTTTCTAATTGAATGGTATTCTCGTCAAATAAAATTGAATTTCCTCTGTATGCAAAAAAGGTCCTGCTATGATCAAACTCATCCTGAATCACATCAGTAAAAGGAGTATCTCCAATCACTTTCACTTGATTCATATCAATATTTTTATATTCTCCCAATCTCTCTTTCAGAAAATTTCCTTTTTCATCGTCGCCAATAAGAGTTACTATTTCAATCGGTAAGTTATGATCAATTTTAGCCAAAGTAACAGAGCAATTAGAGACTGCTCCACCAATTGACCTTCCAATACTTTGTATTGTTGTTAGTTCGGATTTATTCGGGTATCGATCGATTCTTTTAATTTCATCCACCGCTATTGTACCTGCAACCGCAATTCCCTCTTTCAATTGATCACCTACTTAGTATCACAGTCTATCTATTTCTAGATTAAGCAGTATAACTACCTAAACAGTGATATTGTTCGACTATGACTTTCTTTTTTTAATGACATCGGCGTAAACTGCAACTAAAATGACTATGCCTTTTACAATATATTGCCAAAATGAGCTTACTCCCATTAGGTTTAATCCATTACTAAGTACTCCAATGATGAGTGCCCCTATTACAGTGCCACCTATTCTGCCGTATCCACCTGTCATACTTGTTCCACCTAAAACAACAGCGGCAATCGCGTCCAGTTCTGCTGCATTTCCCGCAGTTGGCTGCCCGGAGAACATTCGTGAGGCAAGAACGATACCCGCTACAGCAGCCATTAACCCACTAAATGTATAAGCAAAGAACTTTATTTTTTTGATATTAATACCAGAGAATTTAGCAGCTTCCGCATTTCCGCCCACTGCATACATATATCGACCAAGCCTGGTTTTATTCATGATTAAATAACATACTATTAAAATAATAATTAAATATAATACTGGTGTAGGCAATACTCCCCCAATATAACCAGATCCAATAGAGTTAAAAGATTCTGACATAACCCTGACCGGTTTCCCATCAGTCAAGACATATGCGGCTCCCCTCGCTATATTCATCGTGGCCAGGGTAACAATAAATGGAGGAATCACTGTAGTAGCTACTACATAACCGTTCACAGCACCAAATAATATACCGACTAAAAGACCCGCAGCCACTGCTATTAAAACAGGAGCTCCCAAAAAGGCGATTAACGCAGTTGTCACAACACCAACTACGGCCATTATGGAACCAACAGAAAGGTCAATACCGCCCAAAATAATGATCATTGTCATTGCCAATGCCAAATATAAATTTGTAGATGTTTGCCTTAATACATTTAATAGATTATTGGATGTTAAAAAATTGGGATTGATTACAGATATGATGATACACAAAACTAGAAGCCCTAAGATTATACCGATATTGTCTCGAACAAAATTTTTAATACCAGAACCAAAATGTAGAAGGAAATTGTCTTTTTTGTTTTCAATGTTATAAGTCACTTGAGACATATTAATTACCCCCAGTAGCGTAATGCATGATCGTTTCTTGACTAAACTTATCTTTATTTAAGATAGTCTGAATCTTCCCCTTATACATGACTGCAACTCTATCGCTCATGTTTATTACTTCAGGCAGCTCAGAGGAAATCATGATGATCGAAACACCTTCATTTACTAATCTGTTCATAATAGAATAAATTTCTGCCTTTGCGCCAACATCAACACCTCTTGTTGGTTCATCAAGAATTAAAACTCGCGGTTTCGTTGCTAACCATCTTGAAATCAATACCTTTTGTTGATTACCGCCACTTAAATTTTTTACTTCCTGATCTGGGCTTGGTGTCTTTATAGATAATTCCTTTATGTAATTATTTGTTTCTTTATTTTCATATTTAGAATTAACCTTAAAGAGTTTTATAAATTCATGTAATATCCTAATAGTGATATTGTATTGAACAGATTGTATTAAGAATAATCCTTCTTCTTTACGATTTTCCGTTACATAAGCAATTCCATTTCTTATTGCATCATTAGGATTTTTAATCGTTGCTTTTTCCCCATTTACAAATATTTCTCCGCGTTCAAATGAGTCCAGACCAAATATGCACTTCATAAGTTCAGATCTGCCGGCACCAACTAATCCTGAAAAACCAAGTATCTCACCTTTCATTAATTCAAAATTGGCATTTTCTAAAACACCTTTCTTCGTTAAATTACTGACCTTCAAGACACATTCACCTGTAGATGAAAAGTCCCTAACATAGTAATTGGTTAATTCCCGACCAACCATCATCGATATTAGTTTTTCGTTTTTAGTATCTTTGGTATAAACTGTTCCTATATAGGTGCCATCTCGCATGACAGTGATTCTATCAGTGATCTCAAATAATTCATTCATTCTATGGGAGATATAAACAATTCCAACGCCTTGTTCTTTTAAGTTTCTAATGGTTTTAAATAAGAAATCTACCTCTTTTTCAGTTAGTGAAGAGGTTGGTTCATCCATTACGATTATCTTGGAATTAAAAGATACAGCTTTTATGATTTCTATCATTTGTTGTTGAGCAACGGTTAGTTTTTTGATGGGGGTTCTTGCAGATAACTGTAAATCGAAATCATTTAAAAATTTTTGAGCATTTTCAAACATTGTACTTTTATCAATAAAACCTGTTTTTGTTAAAGGTTCACGACCTAAATAGATGTTTTCTGCTATCGATAAATAAGGGACTAATACGATTTCTTGGTGAATGAGGCTTATTCCATATTTTTGCGCATCTTTTACACCATTGATCTGGACCTCATTGCCTTCAATAAAGATCTTCCCTTCGTCTATGCTATAAATACCTCCAAGTATTTTCATTAGTGTTGATTTACCTGCACCATTTTCTCCAAGAAGCGCATGGACCTCTCCACTTTTCAGTTCGAAATCAACACCCTTTAAAGCATAAACCCCAGGAAATCGCTTATTTACACCAGTCATTTCCAACAGTTTGCTGCTCATATATTCCACCTCGTTTAATGATAAAGGGTGACTCATAAGTATCTGCTTCCGGATTCCAGTACAAAATATAGCGCTTTCATTTATTTCCTTACTATATTTATGTACCAAGAAGGCTGACACTCATGTTTTGAGCCACCCACTAATCTAAACATTATAAACTACTTCTTACTGCCAACCATCTACACCATATTCATCAACATTATCTTTATTGATTAAAAATGTTTCTACCGGAGTTCTCTTTTCAAAGTCTTCATCTTTTAGCACTTTGTATGCAACTTCAACAGACTGCTCTCCAATTGAAATTGGTGACTGAGCCCCTGTTCCTACAAATGGTCCACCTTCAGCAATGGCAGCCTTTGCATCTGGAGATCCATCCACTCCATATATGGCGATGTCGGTAACGTTGGCAGCTTTTGCAGCTGCTAAAGCACCTAAAGCTGTTGGATCATTTCCGCCCATTATAGCGATAATATCAGGGTGCGCTTGAAGGATATCTTCTGTGATATCCAGAGCTGTTTCTAAATCCCCTTTAGCATCTTGTTGTGCAACTATTTCAAAATTTTTCCCTTTAATCGCTTCCATAAATCCATCGATTCTATCATTAATAGAGTTCATAGTTGGGCTATCAAGGATTGCTATCTTTCCACCGTCAGGAAATCTTTTTACTAAATCTTCCCCGGCAACTCTACCTGCATTTTTATTATCAGAACCAACGTAAGCGGTAACATAATCAAAATCTTTAACTTCTGTATCATAGTTAATGATCGGTATACCGGCTTCTTCTAGCATAACTAGAGCAGGCCTAATCCCTTCCCAATCAACTGGATTTAAGAATATTGCATCAATTCCCTGTGCAATCATATCTTCAATCTGATTAATTTGTAGTGATACGTCCATTGCCGGGTTAGTTGTAATAAGCTTATCGCCATTTGCCTCTACTTTCTTGCGAATAGATTCTTCAAGTACTTGGAAGAATGGGTTATTCTGTGTCATAGAAGTGTAACCAAAAACGATTTGATCATCAGATTCTTTTTCTCCAGAACCACTAGCCCCTTCCTTATTGTTACATGCGGCTAATCCCAAAGTTAGTAATGCAACTAAGAATAAAGACATAAATTTTCTCAATGTAATGCCCCCTCGCTTAAATTTTTCATAAATTTTATATTAAAATCACAGATGTGATTTAACATATGGTTGAAATAAAATGATTAAAAAATTCAATCATTTTTTTGAAATTTTAGTTTACTAATCTATTACGTATGGAACATGATTTCGTATTAAAGAGTTGTTTTGGACTTTTAATTTATACGGATAACCTATTTAAAAACATAACTTATAGTATTCTAATAAAAGCTGCATACAATCCGTTAAAGCGTTTTCATTTTACGGTTTATTGAAAAAAAAAACACAGTAATATAAGATTAATATGTAGTTTCAAAGTCATTTACTCTTTTCCATACCCACATTATATATATGTACGTATAAGTTTTCAAGAGATTTATGATAAATCGAAGAAAAATAAATTTTTCTCTTAAACATGTATGTACATCTACGCGTATAAATGCAGTTAAGTCTAACAGTGACCGCAATATACGACTGTTCGGAAAATATCATCCAATACCGTTCTTCAGACAACAAAGTGAATAAGCAACCACCCGCTGGGTGGTTGCTTATCATTTATTTACTATTTCTTTCACTGCATTTGCAATATCTTTTGAGGTTAATTTATAGTACTCCTTCAAATATTCCGTTTTCCCGACCTGTCCGAATTGCTCTTTTACTCCAATTCTTCTCAGTGGTGTCGGGCACTGTTCACTCAATACTTCAGCAACCGCACTGCCAAGCCCGCCAATGACGTTATGATTTTCGGCAGTTACCACCGCTTTAGTCCTCTCGGAGTATTTGACAATAAGGTCTGTATCGATTGGTTTTATGGAAAACATATCAATGACGGTTGCTTCTATGCCGCCTGCGAGCAGCTCGTCTGCAGCTTGCAATGACTCGGCCACCATAATGCCGCTTGCGATGATCGTAACATCTTTTCCTTCACGCAAAACTTTGCCCTTACATGTTTCAAATGTCTCCTGTTCATCATAAATTTTAATCGCATTTTTTCGGATAGTGCGGATATAATGAATCCCATATTCATGAGCAACTTTTCTCAATAAATAACCAAGCATCGCAGAATCGCTTACCTCATATACGGTTGCATTGGGAATAAGGCGGACAAGCCCGAGATCTTCAAAAGCCATGTGAGTCCCGCCGTTGTGTTCAGCAGTAACGCCCGAATCAGAGCCCAGTATTTTTATATTCAGCCGCGCATACGCACCAGATACAAACAATTGGTCAAAGGCTCGCCTTGTCGCAAATTGTGCAAAAGTGTGGACGAAAGGAATTTTACCGGTGAGCGAAAGCCCTGCGGCCACTCCTGTCATATTGGCTTCCATGATTCCGCAGTTAATGAGCTGATTGGGAATTTCCTTAAGAATTTTATTTGTGCTGATGGCGCTCATCAGGTCAGCTTCAAGGGCAATGATTTTCGGATTATTTCGGGCTAACTCCAGAATCGTATTTGCGTACATTTGCCGCATTTCAATCTTTTCTGTTTCGTATTGCTTCGAGGCCGCTTGTATCACCGTTCCACCACCCTCCCGATTTTTCTTTCCAAGTGGTCGATTGCTTCTAAAATCGCTTGTTCATCCTCGTTGTTGGGCCGGAGATGATGATTGTCGGCTTTTTCCTCCAAATAAGGAACTCCCTGTCCTTTTATCGTATCTAAGATGATGGCAACCGGTTTGTCCATCTGGTTCTTTCCGCGTTTAATGGCATCCAGGATTTCTTCTAATGAACTGCCGTCCACCTTTATTGTAAAAAAGCCAAATGCCTGGAACTTCGCGGCAAAATCCAGCGGATCGATGATGTCCTTCGTTGGGCCGTCGAGCTGCTTTTTATTATCATCCACAAACACAAATAACCGGTTTAGCTTATGATGAGCCGCAAACTGAAAGGCTTCCCAGCATTGCCCTTCATTTAATTCACCGTCACCGACAATGGTGAACGTGTAGTTTTCCATTCCGGAAAGCTTATGGGACAGAGCTGCGCCAACTGCTGCAGATATTCCTTGCCCGAGAGATCCGGTTGTCATATCAACACCAGGAGTTAAATTCCGGTCTGGATGAGATGGTAGCGTCGTTCCATTCTGGTTTAATGTATAAAGGATTTCCTCAGGGAAAAATCCTTTCAGCGACAGAGCCGCATAATAGGCTGGACCTCCATGGCCTTTTGAAAGGATAAAATAATCTCTGCCTTCCCATTTTGGATCCCGTGGATTAATCTGGAGAACCTCGCCGTATAAAACGGCAAGGGCCTCCACAATTGACAAGCTTCCTCCATAGTGGCCAAAACCCAAATGATGCAATTCTTTTAACGTTAATAAGCGGATTTCGTCACGGAAGGTTTCAAGATGTTCCATTGATGTGATCATGCTTAACCTCCTTAAGCAAGCGATTCTGTGTCCTATGCTTGAATTTGCTTGTTGTCATCTTTTGACTTTCGCATGAATCCAAAAACAACAGCCAGTAAGGCTATGCCGATAACAAGGATGGTTACACCTGTACTTCCAAAGGAGTTCGCGACATTTCCAAGAAGAATGCCTGCTGCCCCAAAGTCACTGTCTGAGAAGGTTGTATTTGCAAATCCCAGATCACCGAGGACAGGCATTAGAAATACAGGCAGGAAGGTGATCAGCAGACCGTTAGCAAAGGACCCAAGTGTGGCCCCGCGAATTCCACCGGTTGCGTTTCCAAATACTCCGGCTGTCGCCCCTGTGAAAAAGTGTGGCACAACACCCGGTAAAATGATGACCGCGCCTGCCGCTCCAAGAATAGCCATCCCTACAATCCCGCCAATGAAGCTGCAGAAAAATCCGATTAATACGGCATTTGGTGCATATGGGAACACAACTGGACAGTCAAGTGCCGGCTTTGAGTTCGGTACAAGCTTGTTTGAGATCCCTTTAAACGCAGGTACGATTTCAGCTAAAACGAGACGGACACCTGAGAGAATAACAAATACTCCGGCAGCAAATGTGACTGCTTGAATAATCGAGAATACAAGATAATGAGTTCCGTTGCTCAGTTCTGTTTCCACATAGGATGGACCGGCAAAAAGGGCAATGATTACGTATAAAATCGTCATCGTCAAGGCAATGGTAACTGAACTGTCACGCAAGAATCCGAGACCCTTCGGAAACTTAATGTCTTCGGTCGATCTGGAACCTTTTCCTACCATTTTTCCAACCAGCCCGGAAAGTGCATAACCGAGAGTTGAAAAATGGCCAAAGGCAACACTGTCATTTCCGACTATTTTTCTCATGAATGGCTGGGCAATGGCCGGGAAAATAGCCATGATCAAGCCGAGGGCGATCGAACCGACGATGACCAGGGATATTCCTTCAAGACCTGATACGACCAATATGATCGCCAGCATACAAGCCATGTATAAAGTGTGGTGTCCGGTCAAGAAAATATACTTTAACGGCGTAAACCGGGCCACCAAAATGTTGGCAAGCATTCCAAAAAACATAATAAGTGCTGTTGCACTGCCATATTCAGTGAGCGCCATTGCGACAATTGCTTCATTATTAGGGACGACTCCATTGACATTAAATGCTTCCTGAAACATCTTTCCAAATGGTTCAAGCGAGCCGACCAGGATTCCTGCTCCAGCTGCAATTACAAGAAATCCAAGGAATGATTTCGTTGTTCCCTTGACAATTTCGCTTGCCGGCTTTTTCTGCAAAACAAGGCCAATAAATGAGATTAGTGCAATTAGCACAGCAGGCTGGCTCAAAATATCCATCATTAACTTAAGAAATCTCTCACCCATGACTAAAACCTCCCTTAATTTTTTACAACAATCCTTTAGCTTTTAATACTTGCTGAAGCTTTTCCCGAATACCGTCCTTGTCGATGATACTGTCGATCACCACCACCTCCCCCAAGTGCGCCATTCCCTCAGCAATGTCTTTTGTCGCAATAAAAAAGTCTGCCATGTCCGGTGTCGCAGAGCTTAAGTCTGAATGGCCGACTTCCACTCCCTTTACGCCGAGCTCATCCAAAATCTCCTGGACATTCATTTCGAGCATAAAACTGCTTCCAAGTCCTGATCCACATACCGCAAGAATTTTCATTTTGCTCCCCCCAAATAAGTGTGTTTAACTATTTTCGGTTAGATTACTTTTGAGTACTGATCCAAAAGTTCAAGTACCTCTTCAGCAGTATCCAATCTTTTTAGCTTCTGTACTTCATCTTTATTGCTTAATAGCCTTGTTAATTGCGAAAGGGCTTTTAGGTGACTTTTATTGTCTATTGCGGCTATGCAAAATAATAAGGAAACAGGGTATTTCTCATCATTGCAGAAATAAACCGGCTCTGATAACTTCAGAAAGCTCATGCCAATTTGGTTAACACCCATTTCAGGACGGGCATGCGGGATAGCGATTTCCGGGCCAATGATGACGTAAGGTCCCAATGTTTTTACATTGTCGATTATCGCATCGATGTAGGAAGGTTCAATCACCCCTCTCATCAGCAATGGCTGTGCTGCTACTTTTATGGCTTCCTCCCAATCCGGCAATTGGTCTTTAAACTGGATTGTGTCTTTCGTAATTAAATCGGTCAACACTGGCGTATTCCCCCTGTAACTGGTTGCGTTTTTATGAATGGATAAATGATTGAGAGCATTTTTTAAGCCCTCCCTGTCAAAAATATTTGCAAATTCTTCTATCATTTGGATGAATTCATTTGCAGAAACACCTTGATGTTCAATTCCAAACAGATTTTGATATACCTCATTGATCAGGCTGCTTTTTTCCATCGGTGTCATAATGGGTTTTACCAGATAATAGTGCCGCCGGGTCTGGAGGGGAACAGTAGAAAAAATAATATCAAAGTCACTAAAGCTACTATTATTAAATTCTTTCAACGACACGGTTTGATCGACGGAAATCTCGGAAAAAAGCGATTCAAGCTGGTGCTTGACCATTAAGGAAGAGCTGATTCCGCTTGGGCAAACAATGACAGCACTCTTCTTTTTCGGGAGTAATTGCTTTGGATTTTCCAGAAGCGCTCCGAAATGGATCGTTATAAAGCCAATTTCTTCATCCGGGATGGTAATATTTAATAGCGACTCAATCGGAAGAAGCAATTCCTTGACGATAAAATAAAGCTCCTTGTGCTCTCTCTTAATTTGATTCAGCAATGGATTGCTGATTGGAATGCGGTATTTCATCCGGTAATAAGCCGGCTTAATGTGCTGGTACAGCGTTTCGATCACATTGTTCTTTTTTTGAAATGTAACACAGGCCTTCGATTCAAATTCTGTGACGAGCCGGTCACATATGCTTAAAAGCAAGTCATGATCATCTTTTACAACGGAAGCATTTCCCAATGACAGACCGTGGAGCTGGATAATCAGATAACCGATTTCCGACTCTGCTTCTTCAAGGTTCAACAAGTGAACAAGTTTGTTGGCAACAGCTTTAAGTGGGTCCTGCATTAATACATCCAGTTCATCCGAATAAATCTGAACGATTTTATCCGCTCTCTGCCTGATGCAATAAAATTGTAAAAAGAAAGCAAACTGATCAAGTCGTTCCTCGACAAACTGCAGTTGAAACTCCCTCTCCAGTGAAAGAAGATGATGTGTAATCTCTTCCAGATGTATTTCATGTTCACCTTTTCTTAAAATATAATGCAGGAGTTTTTCGCCATATGGCTTTTGCAGAAGTATATTCAATTGGTTCATAAGGAGCACCCGTTTATCCCACTCTGTCCCCTTCAGGTGGTATCCCGATTTTCTGCTATAAGAAACTTTAACTAGGAAAGGGGTGATCATGTCATTCAACTTTCTCACATCAGAAATGACTGTGTTTTTGCTTACCTTTAAAAGGTCAGTCAAATGGGCTGAGGAGATTGGTTCGTTTCTGGCGAATATATATAGATAGATCGCCAGGAACCTTTCCTCTTCAGTCAGAATAAAGTCTACCTTCGTTGATGCCGGCAAATCAGAAACATGATCAAGCACTTTCGCAGGAACATCAATATATTGATTTCGCTGGACAATAATAAATGGAAGTTTCTTTTCCTTCAGCCAATGGTTAATTTTATCCAAATCATATTTAATTTGCCGTTTGGATAATTGTGTCTGATCCATCAGCTGCGGTATGGTTGTCTTTTTAAAACGGACAAGATGGTTCAGTAAGATTGAAGGCCGCTCTTCTAAAATCATTCAATCACCCCTGCTTACTTTCATTGTATTGGAAAGCGTTTTCATTTTGTATAACAGTTGGAACCAAAGTTTGTTTCGTAAATTGAACAAAATTGCGCTGAACGTCTGAAACATACAAAGCTGAAATTTTTTGAATTTTTGAATTTATGATAACATTTTAACATTCAATGAATATAGGCTGATTTTTGGCAAAATGCTAAAAAGCTTATCTCGCGTTGAGACAAGCTGGCTTTAAAAGACACATCCTGAAATTGATAGTCCTTCGTATTAGCTTTGAATGTACCGATACTTTCCTGACCGAATTCCAATTTCCCCTTTATTCTTTCCCTCGCTTTTTATCCGGAAAAAGCTCTTCCGAAGCCTCGATACTTGTATTCGGACGAAGGGTTTCTATGTTAAAAGGACCTGTTGCTTCTTCCCTGTCCTGCCATACCTGGTTTGCCAATTTAATACGGGATCTGATAACCCAATAAATAGCCGTATATAAGACCACTAACGACAATCCCGCTGCAAGACCCGCTCCCTGTCCGGGAACGAGCGGCATGCTTGCAATAATCGCAACCAAGCTTGCTAAAACCAGCCAGGACGAAAACGGATAGCCCGGCAGCTGGCACTCACCCTCCCCGGGACACCCGTGTTTCCTCCGAAACTTGAAGTGAGTGGCAATGATGACAGCATAGGTAAACAGTAGAGCAAAACCGCCGGAGCTTATTAAAAACACATAAACTTGTTGTGGGAGAAACAATCCAAGCCCTAATGCTGCTAGCATAGCGGCACCCGAAAAAAGGATCCCCCGGTAAGGAACATCTCCTTTCCCCTTAATCCAGGAAGGAGCGTGTCCCTCGTCGGCCAACGATCGGATCATGCGCCCTAATCCAAATGTTGCTGCCAGCATCGTGGAGAGAATCGCGGTCACCAACACGATATTGATGACAGTTCCTGCCCATCCGAATCCCTGCCTCGTAAGGGCCGCTACCATCGGACTTACTTCTTCCGTTAAAGCAGCTGTCGGTATTAAGGGCAGCAATACGGCAATCGCAGCAGTATAAAGTCCTACGAGCGCTAATATGGTATAGGTGATCGCTCTCGGCACCGTTTTGTGAGGATCGCTCGTCTCGGAAGCCGCCAAACCAATGATCTCAAAACCGGCGTATGTAAACATAACGACCAGCATGCTTCCGGCAATTCCTCCAATCCCTCCAGGAAGCCAGGGTTCTGCAGCCAGCTCGCCGGCTCCTACCCGGGGAGCGCCCGGCATTAACCCTATGATTAAAACTAAACCTAGAATAATAAATCCCGCGATAGCAAAAAGTTTTACAGCTGCCAGCCCACTCTCCAACCGGCTTAAACGCTCAGCGCCAAGTAAATTAAGAAGCGTCACCGCGATAATAATGACCGATCCTAATAACGGCAGAGAAATACCCGGTAACCACTCCCTTAAAAAAATCGATGCAGCAGTAGCTTCACTTGACATGGCCAGAATAAGGCCTGTCCAATAGACCCAACCCACTACGAAGCCCACTCCCGGGCCATAAGCCCTTTCAGCAAAAGTACGGAATGAACCAGGGGCCGGGTCCGCCACTGTCATTTCCGAAAGAGCAAAAAGGATAAAATATACTAAGACGCCACCCAATATATAAGAAATAATAACTGCAGGACCGGCAGTCCGGACGGCCAGAGCCACCCCGAGAAAAAATGATCCGCCCACTACCGTTCCCAATGCCATCATCGCCAACTGCCATGCCGACAGTCCTTTTTCCATGATGATTCCTCCCAGACTTAACCTGTTTATATATGATTATTTGCAATTGAGTTTAAATTATGAGAATGCGTGGCTTATTTTTAAATGGTTTCGATTCGAAAACAAAAGTATAGATAAAAAAATATAATCTTTTTTAAAAAGGAAGTACTCTTAATTCTAAACCAAAACCCCAGTGAGATGACTGTTTGCTCACTGGGGTTTCATTTAACTTTCTCCCTATCGTTTCTCGCCATTTGTGGCGATGAGTTTTTGATACCAGTAGAAGCTTTGTTTGCGGATGCGGCGCAGGTCCTTCAGGTCAAACTCGTCACGGTTTACGTAAATAAAGCCATAGCGCTTGCTTGCTCCCTGATGGGTACTGATCAGGTCGATCGCTGACCATGGGCAGAAGCCAAATACGTCAACACCATCGGTGATCGCTAATTGTATTTGTTCGATATGCTTCTTTAAAAAATCGATCCTATATGCGTCGTTTACAACATCGCCTTCTTCTAATTTATCAAAAGCTCCCAGTCCATTTTCCGTCACGATTAATGGCAGGCTGTAACGATCATAGATTTCACGCAAGGTTGTACGGAAGCCGACGGGATCAATTTCCCAGCCAAATTCATTTTTCTTAAGATGGGGGTTTGTCACTCCTTTATAGACGCCTGGCTCTCCCACTGTAATATGCTGATCTCCTGTATGGCCGACATCGGAATCGTCCCCTTCGCTCGCAGCAACTGTTTGCGAGGTATAATAGTTAAAGGCAATGAAGTCCGGCTTCGCGCTTGCGAGAATTTCCATATCGCCAGCTTGAATCGTTGGTGTATAACCTTTTTCCTCAAGATAGTTCCACGCGATAGTATTGTAGCGGCCATAGACAGCCATGTCCAGATAAAGCCAGTTCCGAATCGCTGAATAATTGTGGGCGGCGATAATATCTTCCGGCCTTGAGCTTGCCGGGTAGATGGCCACGATATTTGGTGCCGGGCCGATTTTGGCAGTTGGCAGCATTTGATGGCAGAGGTTCATCGCTTTGGCCTGGGCCACTAGCATATGATGGTTTTGCTGATATAATTCCTTTTTAGGATTTTCCAAATTCGGATCGACCGTTCCAATGGCATCACCATGGAGAATCATCATATTTTGTTCATTAATCGTTAGCCAATATTTGACGCGATCACCGAAGTTTTCAAACAATGTTCGCGAATAAACTTCAAAAGCATCGATCGTTTCACGGTTCGACCAGCCGCCCTTTTGCTGCAGTGCATATGGCAGGTCGAAATGATACATCGTGACAATCGGTTCAATCCCATTTGCCACAATCTCGTTGATTAAATTATTGTAAAAATCGAGGCCCTTCACGTTCAATTCGCCTGTTCCAGTCGGATAAAGGCGTGTCCAGGCAATCGAAAAGCGATACGCCTTAAAACCCATTTCCTTTAAGAGAGCAATGTCTTCCTTGTAATGATGATAGTGGTCGCTTGCTACTTTAAAATCCGTCGTTCCTTCCGGATACTTTGCCATATCAATGACAGACGGCCCTTTGCCATCTTCATTCCAGGCCCCTTCAATCTGATAAGCAGAAGTCGAACCGCCCCAAAAAAAGTTGTCTGGAAACGGTTTTAATTTAGCATGTTTCATTTCAAATTCCTCCGTTTTCTATGTAGTTTAAAGGGGAAACGCCGGCACCACAAAGGAATACCGGAAAAAATGTCAGTTTAAAGTTGTTCCCGATTTGTAGCAATTGCATCTTTTAGATGCTGTTCCATTGATATAGCCCCTTTTTTGATTATAAGATAGAGGTTTCCCATGAATTAGAGATTTAGTGAGATTAGCAATCCCCCTGATAATGTTATCTTATACTAATAGTGCCAAGAATTTTTCTTTTGTATCAACTTGTCCTTCTTTTACTGGTGATATGGATTGATACCGATCCGGGTTTGTAATAATGACTGGAGTGGTTAAGTCATAACCTTCTGCTTTGATTGCCTCCATGTCAAAAGTTACGAGAGAATCTCCCACTTCAACAAAATCACCGTCTTTTACGTGAGCTGTGAAGTGCCTGCCATCAAGTTTAACGGTGTCCAGTCCTATGTGAATAAGGATTTCTGCGCCATTTTTACTTGTGATGCCAATTGCGTGTTTTGTTTTAAAAATAGTCGTCACTTTACCAGCGACAGGTGACACAACTTTACCTTCTTCCGGTTGAATCGCTAATCCTTTACCCATGATGCCGGTAGAAAACGTTGGATCATCTACTTCGCTTAATGCTTTTACTTCGCCCTTTAATGGGCTGTATAATTGTTCAGCTGCCACAATCACTTCAGATTTTGGATCCTCAACTTTGTGTTCGTTAGTTACAGGCGAACCTTGTTCCCCTGCTATCTCCACATCTTCAAAACCCAGAATGTAAGTCAATACAGCAGCTACAATAAAGCTTACTGCAAATCCAATCATTACATAAATGAACGTGCTTCCGACAAAAATAGGAATTGAAGCTAAAGCCGGAGTCACCACAGAGTGGGCGGTTGCTCCGAACGCACCTACAATCGCTCCACCGACTGCTCCTCCTACCGCTGCACCGATAAAAGGTCTTTTCAATTTCATATTCACACCGTACATCGCAGGTTCTGTAATTCCCATAAGTGCGGTAAAAGAAGTTGAAGCAGCCAAAGATTTTAAATTTTTATCTTTTGATTTTAGGTATACGCCAAAGGCAGCACCGGCTTGCCCTAGATTTGCCATCCCCATAATAGGCAATACAAAGTCTCCACCTAATTTAGAGATATTTTGAATCATAATAGGTACAAACGCATAATGCATTCCTGTCATGATAATCAGTGAGAAACTTCCACCGAGAACGATTCCTGTAACTAATCCGGTTTTTCCATGTAAGATGCTCATTACAGATGAAAGTCCATTTCCGATATAACTTCCTAAAGGACCAATAACAATTAGCGTAACAGGTACAACAATAAGCAATGTAATCATAGGTGCAAAAATAGTTCGTATCGATTTCGGAACAATTCGATTTGAAAATTTATCTACATACGATAAGAACCAAACAGCCAAAAGAATGGGAATAACCGAATAGGAGTAACTGACAACCTTAATCGGCAACCCTATAAAATGAGCTGTTTCAATATTTTTGCTGGCCAATTCGACAAAGGCAGGATAAACCAAAGACGCTGCCAAAGCACCTGCGATGTACTCATTTGTTTTAAATTTCTTCGCAGCACTAAAAGCAAGCAAAATTGGCAAGAAGTAAAACGCAGCATCTCCAACTATATTTAAAATTTGATATGTTTCACTTTCCGCTGACATCCATTTCAATGATACAAATAAAGCGACAAAAGCTTTCAACATACCTGCTCCAGCGATAACTGGTAATAATGGTGTAAAGCTTCCTGCAATAAAATCAAAGATCGTACTTATCACATTTTGTTTTTCTTTTTTTTCCGAACTGGAACTGTGTACATTTGTGTTGATTTTGGATTTTTTCGTAATTTCGCTGTATACATCTGCAACGTCGTCCCCTATAATAACTTGAAATTGACCCCCGTTTTTTGCGACCCCCATAACTCCATTCAATTTTTTTAATTCATTTTCTTTAGCTAAGCCTTCGTCATGCAAGTTAAAGCGTAATCTTGTCATACAATGTACGAGGCTCTGTATGTTATTTTCTCCTCCAACTAGTTCTACAATTCTTTTAGCTAACTCTGTTTTGTTCATGTTGTTCTCCTCCCTTATTTTTAAAAAATAAAAACCTAAATTGCACGTCAAAAAGAGAGCAATTTAGGTTTTGCCTGCATCACCAGTAACAATCCTTTTAAAAATTATGCTATTATGATTTAACCCTTAAAATGGAAAAAACCTAAACTGCATGCCATTAGTATGGGCACCACAATTTAGGTTTTGCCTGCATCACCAGTAACAATCCTTTAAAAATTATTCTATTATGATCGAACCCTTGAAACTAAAAAAACCTAAATTGCACGCCATTAGTATGGACAATACAATTTAGGTTTTGCCTGCATAATCAGTAACAATCCTAAAATTAATATTAATTTAAATTGATAATAGCACACGCTTTCAATTTTTGTCAACGCTTTCTTTTAAAAAATTAATTCCGGTTGACGACGCGTTCAATATGGATGGACAAATAAGCCATTTCTTCCTTCGTTAGCGTGTGATGATGCGTCTTTTCAATGAATTCCTTAATCTTTTGGGTGCATTTAAAGGCTTCCGTATGCTTTTCCTTCACGAGTTCGTATAGAAAATCATCCTTACTGTCCAAATTCGCATCACTAAAAAGGCGTTGAGCAAAAAATTTCAAGTGGGTAAGGAAACGGAAATAGTTCAATGATTCCTCATCAATATCAATTTTAAAATGATACTTGACGATATTCAATACATCCTGGATAAGCTTTGTGATGTTCACGACATTCGGCATTTCCTCGTTTAATTCAGCATTAACAAGGTGCATGGCAATGAATCCCGCCTCATCCTCCGGAAGAGAAATGCCAAGTTTGTCTTCAATCATTTTTAAAGCCTTTAATCCAACAGAATATTCATCCGTGTAGATTCTTTTAATTTCCCAAAGCAAAGCATTGGCGATTAATATCCCTTTTTTATTTCTTTCAATCGCAAAATTAATATGATCGGTCAGTGACACATAGATGCTGTCATTTAATTTTTTACCAAGTGTTTGTTTGGCAAAATTGATGATTTCCTCTGATGCTTCCATATATTCCAAAGGGATTTCATATAAAAGCGTCTTAAACTTTTCTGATACATCCTTATTATCCAGTTTAAAAATTTTCTCTACTCTCGTTTCATCGACAGCATCACCTGGCTTTTTTTGAAAAGCAATACCCCTGCCCATGACAACTAATTCTCTATTCTGCTCGTCCATGACACTGATGACATTATTGTTAATTACTTTTGCAATGATCATTTCAATCACCTTTTTGCGTAATTTTATACAAAGGAAAAAAATAAAACCTAAGACTAATAATAGATCATAAGTCTTAGGTTTTGCCTGCTTAGTCAGTAACAACCCTATAAATTTAATATTTAATTAATAAAATATTATCACCTTTTAAGGAAGTACGCAATTATTTTCAGACTTAAGGGTTGCTGGTATTCAATAGAGAATAAAGAAAGCCAGGAAAGTGATTTACGGCGCTGCAATTTTAAAAAATTGGTGGTGGTGAATATTCAAATGGTAAACATTATGTCCCCGTATTGTGCATCAGAAAAACTTGCAAATGGGATTTATCAAGAAAACCTAAAACCCCCTTTCGAATCGACAAGGGGGTTAAGAGGACATTATATAACTTCCATCTTTTCAACTTTTCCCACAGCACTCCGTCCCAAAATATGATCCGAAGTTAAGTAAGCCAAAGCCATAATCGTTTCAGTAGGATTATAGGATGGCAGCGTCGGGAACTGGCCTCCACCTACCGCAAATAATCCTTTACATTCGTGGACTTCGCCATAGGGATTGACCACAGATGTTGAAGGATCCCAGCCCATTCGATGAGTCCCCGTGTCATGGACGGTAACATGGTATTTCGGGGTTGGCGAATCCTCCCACCAATCCTTCATGCCCATTTCCCGGGCCAATTGTCGCTTAATTTTCATAAAATACTCGACCGATTTCCGGTCGTATTCAGTCCAGTCATGCGTGATTCTTAATGCTGGCTGGCCGAATGGATCCTTCACCTTCGGATCAAGGTCAACGTAGAATTGTTCCGAAGGCAAGGTAGAGTGCTGGGAATACATTTTGAATAGCTTGCGATAGTTTTCACTGAGCCAGTCTTTCAAGCCCTTACCCCACTTTGGAACATGCGGCGGAAGACTGTGTACCGTTTCGATCGGCTGCATATCACCGGTCCAGGTATTAATCGGCGATCCCCATAGTACTCCCTCTTCATTGTCCGGAATTAGTTCCGAAGTTAGATCATCGAGGACACTTCCTGATTGCAGTGAACCCATGAACGGGTTCGTTATTTCAGGCATGATGCCGGTAAACCAGCCGTAATTATGAATGGATAAATGCTTCCCAACATGGCCGCTTTCATTGATTCCAGAAGCCAGAAGCAGCCGTGCATTTTCAAGGGCATAACAGCTCAGTATCACAATATCAGCTGTTACCTCAACAACGTTTCCTTCAGAATCAAAATAAGAAACACCCAGCACACGGCCCGAAGAATCACGATTTACTTTAAACACCCGAACGTATTGACGGATTTCGAGATTGTCGGTTTCTCTATTGGCGGTACTGACCAGTTCATGCGTGGAGAGCTTTGCTCCAACATGGCAATGATAGCCGTGACAGAAGCCGCAATTCGTACATGCCGAGCGTCCTTTATAATCGATTGTCGCAATGCCGGTTGGAGTCGGAAACGGATGATAGCCCAGCTTCCTCGCTGCTTCTGTGAAAAGTTTGTCCGCTCCAGCCCGTGGCAGAGGCGGCATTGGATAGCCCCTTTTACGCGGGGACTCAAACGGATTTCCTCCATCTTGTATCTCACCGTTTATATTTCCGGGTTTACCGGCAACCCCGAGCTCCCATTCCACCTTGTCATAGTAAGGCTCCAAATCATCATAGCTGATTGGCCAATCGACCACTGTCGTATCCTCAGGCAAAGCTGATTCTGAAAACCGTTCGACGATCGAGCTGCGCATTTTAAAATCACTCTCGCGAAAGCGGAAGGATGCTGCTCCCCACGATCTGGTTCCTCCTCCTGTTCCGATTGAAGGCGGCGTTTGAAAAGGGTCGCCGAGTCCGAGCTTGTTACTCGCCCACGGCAATACGACCGCTTCCTTCTTGTCATTAGGCCTCCACGTAATCGGGTCTGTCCGCATATGCGGAACCATGGCACTCCGGCAATAATAACGGATTTCATCAAACTTCGTTAAAAAATCCTGTTCCTTATAAAAAGCACCTTTTTCCAGCCCGACTACTTTCAAACCGGCGCGTGCCAGCTCTGTGGCAATAATGCCGCCGGAAGCTCCAAGTCCGACTACGATGGCGTCATAATGTTTCGTCATTTTAGCACCTCTTTTTCAAGAGCGGATAGGCCAAGCTTCTGAATATCGGCAAGCGATTTAATTTCGATCTGTCTGCTGTCATAACCGAGCTGCATTTGTTCCGGCGAATATCCCCATTGTGCGCCGGGGAAGCCGATCATCTTCCAGCCGACGCCATCCCGGTTGCCGCCGTATATCGGATCTCCAAAAGTGCCTTCGATCGTATGCTCGTAAACGACTGAAAAAAATTGAACGAGCAGCAAATCCTCTTCATCAATATCACCAACAGTTGGTTCCATTTCTGCTCTCAATTGATCAATATCCAGAAGCACCGCATCCTGCTGTTCAACCGATAGCTCTACAAATTGTTTTCTAAACTTCTTTTCACAAAATTGCTCAAAAAGTGCCAGCCCTTTTCGATAAAAGGTTTGCAGATGGCTGTAAAATCCGGAAAGAGAGCGGTCAATAAAAATGACTGCTCCTGCCTCCCTCGCGCCCGGACTGTTTTCTTCACTAGGAATAAAACGGGACGCAATCGCTTCAATCGTTTTGGCTTCTTCCTGATTAAAATACGTATAGGCTTGAAAATCCAACATCCCTTTCCCCTCCCTTGTAACCAGATTAGAACTGCATTTATTTCACATTTACTGGCTTCTCAGCATAGAGAGGAAGCGACTTGAACCGCTTTGTATTTTCAGTGATGGCAATCTCAACCGGCAAACGCTCCATGCTCGATGCTCCGAAGAATCCAGCGATTCCGTTTGTATGTTGCAATACATATTCAACATCCTCAGGTACCGCAATTGGCCCACCATGACAGATAACAAGCACATCAGGATTTACTTCTTTCGCAGCATCGCTCATCTTTTGGACGGCTTCGACCGCTTCATCCAGGGACATCGTGCTTTTTGCGCCGATAAATCCTTTAAGTGTGGTTCCCACATGGGCGACGATTATATCCGCACCGGCTTCCGCCATGGCGCGCGCCTCTTCTTCGTTGAACACGTAAGGTGATGTAAACAGGTCCAATTCGTTGGCATAGCGAATCATTTCTACTTCACGTTCAAAGCCCATTCCGGTCTCTTCCATGTTTGCTCGTAACCGCCCTTCATACAGGCCGACTGTCGGGAAGTTTTGCACGCCTTTGAAACCAATTTTCTTTAGTTCTTCTAAAAATTGCGGCATGATTCTGAATGGGTCGGTACCGCATACACCTGCGAGAACAGGAATATGTTTAACGACAGGCAACACTTCTGCCGCCATTTCGACGACAATCTGGTTGGCATCGCCGTAAGGCATTAAACCGGAGATTGACCCGCGCCCGGCCATTCTGAACCGTCCGGAATTATAAATGATGATTAAGTCGGCGCCGCCTTCTTCCGCACATTTGGCAGAAATTCCCGTTCCTGCTCCCGCTCCAATGATCGGCTTCCCTTCCGCTACCTGCTGTTTTAATCGGCTTAAAATTTCTTGTCTATTCATGGTTCAGCACCTCTTCTTTTTTGTATAGTTCATCGAGCTTGACCGCCATCGCTGCCGCGAATTTTGGGTCATTTATATTTACATCCATTTCGATCAGTTCAATATGGGAATTAAGTGACTCTTTTAAACTTGCAAATAAAGCCCGGTCAGCTTCCGGATCGTAAAAGACCCCGCCCTCTCCGGCGATGGAAGACACTCCTTTTAAAGGAATAAACACACTGACCGGCCCCTTGGCTTTATTCAATTTCTCAGCAATTCTTCTCCCAAGCTCTGTGCATTCTTCAGGGGTAGTCCTCATCAGTGTGACGTTTGAATTGTGTTTATAAAACTTCCGGTGATTGTAGTGTTTAGGAAGCGTGTCGAATGGACCGAAGTTGACCATATCCAGCGCCCCGAGCGAAACAACCTGCGGAATGCCGAGCCTCCCGGCCATTTCAAGTCTCTCCGGACCGGCTGACAGCATTCCGCCCGCCAGCTCATCAGCGAGTTCAGTCGTGGTTAAGTCCAGCGACACGGCAATGTATCCATCTTTCATAAGAGATTCCATCGCTTTTCCGCCTGACCCATTTGCATGAAAGACGACAACCTCGTAACCCAAACTCTCCAACACCTTGCCAGCATGGGTGGCACAGGCTGTTGTCACACCAAACATCGAGATCGCGGCGATTGGCTTTTCCTCATCAACCACTTCATCCGAGTTTTCATTTGCTTGCACCATGCCGGCGATCGCTGCGGCCGCATTGCGGAGGATTTTTTTCGAAATCCGGTTAATCCCGGCGATATCGACAACCGAATACATCATCGTGATGTCGGTTTGGCCTACATACGGACTTGTATTCCCTGACGCAATCGTTGAGACAATCAGCTTTGGCACACCAACCGGCAATTTACGCATCGCTCTGGCGGCAATCGACGAGCCGCCAGAACCACCCAACGCAAACACGCCTCCGAGACGGCCTTCCTCGTACAGTTTCTTCACAAGCCTGGCGGCGCCTTCCGCCATCGCATCAATCGCCTTGCCGCGATCGTTTTCGGCAATTAATTGGGCTGTACTTGTTCCGGCTGCATTCGCCACTTCTTCCCGCTCAATATCGGCCGGCACTTGAGGCACGCCAAGAATCCCGACATCGATCAGCAACACTTCACATCCATGCAAACGGATCAGGTCACTGACATATTGATGTTCGACGCCCTTTGTATCAAGTGTTCCTATAACAACGACAGCTGCCATCCCTTATGCCTCCATTACTTCCTATCGTGCCGGGACTTTGCCGGGTTCAGCGATTGTGCAGTCGGAACCGTTGCGCATCGCCTGTTCCGATCCGGCAGGAGAATAAAGCACGAACACCCGCATCGGCTCCCAGCCTGTATTGATGCTGTAGTGGTACCTGCTTTCCGGGATATAAACAGTACTTCCAGCACTAATTTTAAAAACCTGCGGGTTGCCATGCTCATCTTCGACCATTTGCTCCCCTTCACCGGAGATAATGTACATGATCTCTTCGGCACCCGGGTGGTTGTGCCTGCCATGCCCTTTGCCCGGATCGACAATGACGACTCCGGCACTAAAAGCAGTGGAACCAGTCAATTCAGGTGTGCTTGTCAGCTTGATCGTTCCCCAGTCAAACAGCAGCGTTTCCACTTGTTCAGGTGTTATATGAAATTGTTTATCGGCCATCCTTTTTGCCCCCAATCTTTTTTGAAAAAATTAAATTTTTTCCAGCACAGCGTTTTGGCTTTCTACCTCTTTAATGACCGCCCGCAAATAATCATGAGCCTGGCGGGCGACTAAATCCGGTTCGACATCGCGGCGGTCAAAGCCGATTTCCATTGCGAGATATCCGTCATAGTTGATATCCTTCAGCGCTTTAATAACAGAATGGAAGTCTCCTCTTCCCTGCCCCGGTGCTAAACGATCATTATCGGAAATGTGCATATGTGCAAGGTTGCTGCCCATTTGATAGATATAATCACTTGAAACTTCCTTGCGATAAAGGGCATGGAATGTATCGAACATGACTTTGACGTTAGGCTGGTTGACTTCTTCCATTAATTCGAGTGCGTCATCGCAGCGATCAACGAGATTGCTGTCAAACGGAGTTGGTTCAACCACTAAAGTAACGCCATAATCCTTTGCCGTATTGGCGATTTCGGTTAAAGCTTCCTTGCTCCATTCCCATGCCTGTTTCCGGCTTGTGCCGAATACCTGCCAGCCCGGGATATAAAGGAGCGTTTTTCCGCCCCACTCGGAACATAGTTCAGCTAAATCCTTATAATGTTCAATCGTATGTCTTCTTTCTTCCGGGATTGGCGAAGCGACATTATGGCCCGGACCGCCACTTAAAGCCGGCAGCATACTGGAAAGCTCCAAGCCGTAATGGTCCAAAATTTTCTTTATTTCCTTGCGTCTTTCTTTTGTTAATGTTGGCGGGTACGCATGCGGACTCGCTGCGCCAATTTCAATTCCGTCATATCCGATATTGGCGATTCGTTTAATCACTTCTTCAAGCGGGTAAGCAGGCAACCAAACCGGAAAACTCGCATATGGCCAAGTGTTGAAAGATAATTTCATTGACATGATAAATTCCTCCTAATATTTAATAGATTAATAAGTTGTACCTTTGTATTCAGATAGATTCTCTTTCGAAACTACCGGTGATTCCAATTTGATAAACTCAGGCATTTCTTCGCCTGCCAATGCCTTAGCCGCGGCAATGATGTTCATCGGTGTAATGACCGGATAAACCGTTGTCGATTCGATTACTCCCTTTTCGATCGCGTCAAATGCCGCTTCCTGGCCGTCAATACTGATTACTTTTATTTCATCTTGGCGTCCGGCCGCTTTGATGGCTTGAAGGGCTCCAAGTGTCATAATATCCGCATGTGTAAAGACAGCATCAATCCCGCCTTTTGGAAATCTTTGCAGCATATCTTCCATGACTTTCAAACCTTGCGCCTGGTCATAGTTGGCAGTCTGGCTGGCAATCACTTCGATCCCTTGTTCATCTTTAATCGCATCCATAAAGCCTTTATGCCGGTCAATCGTTGGCGATGCGGAAGGACTTCCCTGCAGTTCCACAACTTTTCCTTTGCCTCCCAATCTCTTAACGAGATCTTTGCCGGCAGCATTTCCAAGTGCATAGTCATCGGCTTTAATCGTTGTTAACACCGGTGCATTGACCGTCCTGTCAACCGAAATCACTTTGATTCCTGCCTCGGTTGCCCTCTTGACAGCCGGTGCAAGTGCATCTTTTTCCACCGCGTTGATGATGAGCACATCGATTCCTTTTGAGATAAAATCGTCAACCAGTTTTGTTTGGACGATCGGGTCATTCTGGCCGTCGCCGACCAGCAGTTCAATATTCGGGAAAAACTTTTTTGCTGCTTCTTCCGTTTTATTTTTTATCGCAACACCGTAAGGAAAAGTCGTAGATGCCACGGCAAACCCAACCTTGCCCTTTATGGATGCAGGATCTGCTTCCAGCTTCAATGCCTCCTGGCACTCAGCTCCACAATAAGGGCCGTACTCAATTTCCCCTGACGCTTCTGCTCCACCCGCTGTTTTTGCATCCGTGTTCGTTCCTGCCGAATTGTTTCCGCATGCTGTCATAAGCAGAACAGCCAGCGAAATTAAAACTGGAGTAAACGTTTTGAATGAACGCATTCCTTTTCCCTCCTTAAAAAATTTGTCTTTATAATTGTCTTTTCTGAACCTGCCTGTACGCTTTCCCCCTTTGCCGTTTTCTATTTATTACCATCATAACCCTGTCCACTGCTGCTTAATGTGCTGTTTCAGGTATGGTGTCGTAAACAGGATTGCGGCAACGATAATCAGTCCTTTCGCTACTTGCTGGTTGTAAGGAGACACACCCAACAGATTTAATAGATTCGCAACCATCGCCAGCAGCAAAGCACCAAGGACCGTACCGCCGACGCCGCCCCGTCCACCCATCAAGCTCGTTCCGCCAATTACGACGGCAGCGATACTATCAAGCATGATCGTGCTGTCGGCTGTCGGGTGCCCGACGTATAGTCTTGAAGCATTGATAAGGCCAGCCAAAGCAGCGGTCAATCCGCTGATCGAGTAAACCATAATTAAGATTCTTGTTGTCCTGACTCCGGATAATCTGGCTGCATCAAGGCTGCCGCCAACTCCATATACAAATCTGCCAAACGGCAAGTATTTCAGTACCAGCCAGGAAATCACCGCAATTGCGATAAACAGGATGACCGGTCCGGGAACAATGCCAATTCCGCCATTCCCGAGCATCTCTACAATCTGGCTGTCCACCAGGAACGTCTGCGGAGTTCCGTTGGATAAAAGTAAAGCCGCACCATTTCCAACAGCCATGGTCGCCAGCGTCATAATAAACGGCTGGATGCCGAAAAACGTTGATCCGATGCCATTAATCATTCCAATTAACACTCCAATGACCAGGACGATTAATAGCGCGACCGGAACAGCCATTCCGGAGTTAAGCATTAAAGCGAATGCCACTCCCGAGACGGCAAGGATCGCTCCGACTGAAAGATCAATGCCACCTGTCAGAATCACAAAGGTCATCCCAATCGCGACAATTCCAACCACGGAAGCTTGCCGGGTCACGTTGATGATATTCTGCAGGTTGAAGAATTCCGGTGTTAAAATCGCGGTCAGAACAATGATGCCGACAAAGAGCAGGATCGTCACTTTATAGGTGCGAAGAATGCTTAAAAACAAACCATCTGATCTTGCAGGATTTTCGATTGCGTTTCCTTCCAGTCTGATTGACGAAACACTTTCGTTTTTCATTCCTATACTCCTCCCACTGCATATTTCATAATCTTTTCTTCTGTCGCATCAGCCCGGTCCAGTTCACCGCTGATTTCTCCGTTGTGCATCACAAGAATGCGGTTACAATTTTCCAAAATTTCAGGTAACTCAGAAGAGATTAAGACAATGCCGATCCCTTCTTTGCAAAGCTCCCGCATGACACTATAGATTTGTGCTTTACTGCCGACATCAATTCCCCTTGTCGGTTCATCGAGAAATAAGATAAACACACCAGTTTCCAGCCATTTCGCCAGGACTACTTTTTGCTGGTTGCCGCCTGATAGACTTCCAACCAGAACATCCAGATGAGGAAGCTTAATCTTCAGTTTTTCTACATAATCCTTCGCAATCGTGCGCTCTTTCCTGCTTTGGATCCAGTTCGTTTTGGAAAATGACAGTTTTGCAATCGAAATATTTTGTAAAGCTGACAGGTTTTTAAATAAGCCCTGTCCTTTCCGGTCCTCCGGAACTAAGCCGATCCCTTTTTTAATTGCAAATTTAGGAGAACTAATCTTTACTTCCTTCCCCTTGATAAAAATTTTTCCCGAGTTAATCGGGTCAGCTCCGAAAATCGCCCGGGCCAACTCTGTTCGTCCCGCTCCCCTAAGACCGGCAATCCCCAATATTTCTCCTTTATAAAGAGAGAAGCTAATGTCGTGTAAAACGCCGGTTCTTGTAAGCCCTTCAACCCTGAGCAATTCTTCTTTCTCATCTGTATAAAGTTTTTCAGGTATGACCTGTTGAATCTTCCTGCCGACCATCTTTGAAACCAAATCATCCGGATTAGTATCGCGGATCCAGCCATCGTCAATTTGTTCGCCATCTTTTAAAACTAAATAACGGTCGGCTAAAACGAAAATCTCTTTTAAACGGTGCGAAATAAAGATGATCGCCACACCCCGTTTTTTGAGGAGACGAATCATATCGAGCAGCTGTTCTACATCGTCCCCGCCCAGTACGGCAGTTGGCTCATCAAGGATCATGATCTTCGCTTTTTGATAAAAGGCTCTGGCGATTTCAAGCATTTGCTGCTCAGCAATACTGAGACTGAATACAGCTTTTTCGACTGGTAAATACAACTTGAGATCATGAAGAAACTTTTCAGCTTCCTTGCGCATTTTACGCCACTCAATCAGCCCTGCTTTTTTCTGGTACTGGTTATAGAATAGATTTTCGGCCACAGACAAATGGGGAAATAAGCTTAATTCCTGGTGGACCGTAATCACTTCATGATTCACTGCTTCAAGTGGACTGTTAAACTTAACGATTTTGTCATTAATCAAAATTTCGCCACTGTCAGCCTGGATGACTCCCGCTAATATTTTGATCAATGTTGATTTTCCAGCCCCGTTTTCCCCGACAAGCGTCAGGATCTCACCGGCGTTGATTTTCAAGTTGATATTATTCAGCACTGTCACTCCGGAATAGCTTTTTGAGATTCCGCGCATTTCGAGAAGGTGTGGGGCTGAGACTCTTTCTGCTTGTTTAGAAATACTCATTCCTGATAACCTCCATCCAATTTGTTACCGCTTACATATTTAGTGAGAAAAATTTATCTGTAGGAAAAAGAGTAGATTCCTTCTTTGGTGCGGATAAGTGAATCATCGATGATTTTATCAACTGTCAGTACCGCCGCTCCGATGATGCCCGCTTTGTCCCCTTGGTAGGAAGAACGGATCACTAAATCTCTAGTTGCTAGGGGGAGTGACTTTTGATAGACTGCCTGCCTGATCGATGCCAGTAAGACATCGCCGGTTTCCGTTACGCTTCCTCCGATACAGACGAGCGAAGGATTGAAGAAATTGACAAGACCGGCCAGGACACTGCCGATTTGAAAACCGCATTCGCGGATCAGCTCAACCATGACTGGATCCGCTTCCCTTACAGCAAGCTTTACATCCTCAATGGTGATCTTCCCTTTCCTTTGTAAAATCTCATGGAGCATTTTGCTTTTGCCTTCCCTGGCAATCAGTTCCGCCTTCCGGGATATTGCCCTTCCTCCGGCCAACGCTTCCAAACAGCCCCGGTTGCCACAGTAGCACAAGTAATCATGGCCGATATTGTTATGGCCGATATTGCCGGCATACTCAGAAGCGCCCCGATAGATCTTTCCATTACAGATAATCCCTGCACCAATTCCATTTCCTACTTTTAGAAAGATGAAGTTATCAATCTCGGAAACTGATTCTACCATATGCTCCCCAAGCACCATCGTGTAAACATTATTATCAACATAGCATGGGCAATCGAAGTATTGATCCCAGAACCGCTGGATTGGAAAGCGATCCCAGCCCGGCATAATTGGCAGTGAGGCCGGCAATCCTGTGCTGTATTCGACCGGTCCAGGTACACCCATGCCAATTCCTTTGATGAGAGAGTGGTCGATCCTGCTTTCATCAAGCAAGAGAAGCACCAAATCTTTGATTTGCTCCAGCACGGCCTTAGGCCCGTGGGCTACGTCGATTAAACTTGATCTTGATACGACAATGCTGCAGGTTAAATCAAGTATTCCGACGTGAACATGTGTAGATTCAAGATCAATGGCGATAATATATCCGGCTTCAGCATTAAATGATAGAAGTCTGGGCTTTCTGCCACCGGTTGAATGACCCACTTCAACATCCATCACCAGGTCACTTCTTATTAAAGTTTCCACGTGCTCGGTAACTGTTGCTAAACTTAACCCGGTGAGTTGGACTAGCTCCGCTTTAGAAAGGGGCTTTTTATTCCGCCGTATTGCCTGCAAAACTTTCATTGTTATTTTCGGAACAGTCAATATCGAAGTCTCCTTTCGGAATCCAATCTTACTTTCTAATGGCTGTCTGCTTGCTTTTTAATATAAAATCAGAACTTTTTACAGTCAATTAGAAAAAGTATAAATATTCAGTTAATTAAGTTTGGAAAAACTTTTTAAAAAGTAATTGTGATCATTTTTGTTTTTAATTTAGTATGGGGACTTTTTATAGTCAATTTGAAAAAGTTTTGATTTTTCTACAAGAAGTTGCTCTATTTTGTCATAATTTATCGTTTTTATTAGTAATGGGAGAATTAAAGAGAAGGGATCCTCAATGCGAAATTAAGTAATCACTGGGTTACGAAGGGTATTTATATTTTTCGTCAAAAACTGAACTTACAACTCAAAATTTGTAGATATATAGAGTCAATTTCATAATTAGTTTTTTAAAAGATTACATTTGCCGAATTTCGTGAAATTACTTTTTAAAATGATGGATCCTTTTAAAAGCTACATAAAATCGGCATGACTAAATAAAGGTTTGAACATGATTTTTCAAATCAAAGTTTAGGAAGCTTTCTGTAATTCCTTCATTTGTTTGTTGATACGATCAACAGCTAGTTTACTAAGGGTATAAACGAGACATGAGATATCGAAGTCTACTTTGGCTAAAGCACCTCCTCGATGACGGATATTATCAAGCTGGAAGAATTCTTTGAGATAGGCATTCACCCTTTCCACGGCCGTCCGTTTCTTGTACAGTTCTTTGTAGCTATGGCTTCCTCTTGCAGGAACTGTATACTTCGGGATGTCGGATTCGACCTTTACTTTAAAGACTTTTTGGCAGCCTTCCTCTTTAAACGGGCATGTCTCGCATTCTTTTGGGCGGGTGTACTTAAGTGATTCATACTTTTTATCGAAGCTATCGTACACATAGGAATGGCCTTCTTTACAGACAGGACGAAAATATTTGTCCTTCCCTTCGATTTGGGGCTCATTCTTCTTATTGTAATCGATCAGCGGTCTGGCTCCGATCATCCGAATCTGTCTATAGACAGCTTTAAAATCGTATCCCGCATCAGCTAACACGTGCTCAATGTTCAAATAAGGATGCCGTTTTAGCCAGGGCTTTAAGTAAAGGAATCGACATTTTCCCATCATTGACATGGGCGGAAGAAAATAAGGATACCAAAATGTATTGGCTTTCGCAGTCAACGGCAAAGTGACCTTTATATCCGTACCAGAAAAACTTTTTATTGTCCGTGTTTTTCTTGGTACCCCATGATGGATGGAGAGGGATTTCTGCCTCGATTTCTTCAAAGGAATAGTCAACCATTTGATCCAGTGTCTTTTCGAAAATCGTCTTGGCCGCTTCGATTTCCGCCTGTTCCCTGAGCCATTGTTCTCGCTCTTCTTTCTTTTTGCGGCCGCGTTTTTTCGGTTTTTCCGGTTCGGGATTAGGAGTTTCTTCTTTTGGTTCCTCTGGAAAAAGTTCGGTTTGTTCATCGGCTTCCTGCTGGCTCTCTTTCTTTTTGCGGGAACGCTTCTTCGCTGGGTTAGCCGCATCCCTCGCTTCTGTGTGGGTCGCATCAATGGCTACATTGGCGCCATCAAGAAAGCCTTCCTGAAAGGCTTGATGGATAAGTTCGTCGTGACACTGTTCAAAGATGGGCAGCCCCCGTAATTTTGCGATGAGCCGTGAGTAAGAAGCTTCACTGGGCGTTGGATCTGAACCGGTAAAATGACACTGGTACCTAAATTCCTCGCTCTGACTCAAACGGGTGACAAGGTCTTTGATAAACGGCATTTTTTCGACTACCCGTATGAAAAGAGAGTAAATCATCGCTTCATATTTTAATGTTTCAGGGGCACCGAGATGGGTTTTTTTGGTCACGGCCATAACGAAAGGAGTGATATCAATCATCTCAAAGAGCCAGCTGTATTTTTCATCTGGAGACATTTTCATTAATTCTTCCAAGCTCTGAGGAGTAAAAATTTTTCGGGATAAATTTTGTTTTCAACCTCCTAAAATGCGCTAAATATGAGATAATTTAACTACAAAAGATTGTAGTAAAACAGCACATTTTTAGGAGGTTTTGCGGTTGGTTACCAGAAGAGAGAAAAGAGAGAAGGAAAAAGAAATAAATTATTTTTTCGAGTTCCTGAAAATTAAGAACCATTTTTTCAAGGAATTCATCCACAAAATAAAAAATGTCAAAGATCATCGGTCACAAAGCTATATTACCTACGGGGCGGAGGTCCTTTTATTTACACTTCTCCTAAAAGCCATGACGGGCTTGAAATCCATGAGGGGCATGGATGATGCCTTCAACAAAGAGGAATGCATCGAAAATGTCCGGAAGGCCCTGGGCCTGGAAACGCTGGAAGAACTGCCCCATTATGATACCATCAACGATTTCCTCTCAGGCCTGGACGTTAAGGAACTTGAAAAGGTCAGAGCCTATATGGTCAAGGAGCTATTGAAGAAGAGGTGCTTTGAACAATTCAGGATAGAGGGAAAGTATTGGGGTGTGAGCGTGGACGGCACGGGTCTGCATACATTCCAAAAGAAGCACTGTGAACACTGCCTAAAACGGGAATATGTCGATAAGGAAACCGGGGAAACCAAGACCATTTACATGCACCATGTACTTGAGGCAAAGCTGGTAGTGGGTGACATGGTTTTTAGCATTGCTTCGGAATTCATCGAAAATGAATCGGAGGAAGTCACGAAGCAGGACTGTGAAATGAAGGCATTCCACCGGCTGGCCAAAAAGATAAAGGAAACATTCAAGAGGCTGCCTATATGCATCCTGGGAGACAGTCTCTATGCATGCGAGCCGGTATTTTCCATTTGTGATGAACATAAATGGAAATTCATATGCCGATTCAAGGAAGGCAGGATAAGGAGTATTGCCTCGGAGTTCAACACTATAAAGGAAATGGAACTAGGCAGAGGGCAGGAAGGCATCTTTTGGGTCAATGACATTTCATACAATAAAAGGACGGTTAACCTGATGGAGTGGAAGCTTGATCTGGAGGATGGGAAAAGCAAGCAGTATGTATTTATAACCAATTTAAAAGTAACAAAAAAGAGTGAGGAAGGATTAGTGGCTGCGGGCCGTAGCCGCCGGAAGATCGAAAACCAGGGATTCAACCAACAGAAGAACATAAGGTTCAATATTGAGCACGCCAATAGCCATGATTACACAGCGATGAAAAATCATTACCTTATGGTCCAAATTGCGGATATGATTATGCAGCTTTATGAGAAAGGCTCCAGCTTATTTAAGGCCATGAAGAAAACGGCAAAAGAAAAATCCTCAAACCTGTTAGAAGCGATTCGCACCCGCAGATTAACAGATGAGGACATAACTGCTTTGGCAATACCAATACAAGTAAGGTTTACCTGGCAGATTCATTATAGCAAAGGATGTGATGGAAGGAAAGGGGTCATTCTAGGCATTTCCAGTTATATACAAACAAAATGGAACAGGTCAGTCTTTTTGGCAAAAAAATAGATGAATTCAAATGGTAAAATCTTACTTTTTAATTCCGGGAATCTTACCTTTTAAAATAACTAGGGATAAATTTACTCTTCAATGCTGAATCCATTATATTCTTATTGACTATACCTGTTATACTTTCCTCGTGTAATTTATTGTACAACATACATAAAGACCAGTTTGTATACACCATTAGCTATTAATGGTGTATAGCCTCCTCAAATAGTTCTAACCAAATAGCTGCCCGAACATATTTTATTAGTCGTACTCTGTTTCAAGAGGCTTGAAATTATAACGGCCGTTGTCTTCCTTGATGATCTCCTGGGGTCTTTTAATCTCCATAAATATGATTTCCGGATACTGATTCTCTCTTTCGTAATTTCCCCGAGATTCCTTGCGATTAGAAGTTTGTTGTTGAAGGCCGTAAATCTTGACTCCTCTTTTATCGAATATCCATCGTGAAAAACTACTTTTGTTTGTCTTCCGGATGGTGAGGTGTTTTGCACAGCTGCAGCATTTATCCAGAAGCAATCATCATTGCTTGGCCCTTTAACTGGAAACATGAAAATTCCATGATACGGATTCACCGCAAGGCACATGCCAATAATCAATTTGGCACTTTTTATAGCACCCTTGAGGTTAGAATTCATATATTTAAGAGATTCATCGAGTACTTTTAGCGGATCCAAATCAACAAGAAAGGAATCGCCCCTTTCCCATACTCTTGTACAAAGTTTGCCATAACCGTCACGTTCTCCGTTTAGTAAATTCAATTTGGGATTGATATTTAATGGTCGACCATTGACATTAGAGTTCTCCCTTACATGGTTATTGATTCTTTTTTTCTGACAAATGGGGTATACTAGCTTAAAGTTGGTATTTCCAACTTCCAACATCTATGGGCGCTGTCAGCCACGACTTTTACCGCTCATAGGTGTTCATTATATACGAATAGCTTTCTCACATTCTCATCACCTGCTACCTCCGCGTTCATTAATCCTACTGGGAAATGTTGGTAAATAATTATCCCGAAAACATTATAGCTTGACTGGCAGGTCATTAAAACCTTTTTACGATTATGTAGGAAGGTAGTTATTCCGATTTTACTTGTCCAAAACTTAGCTTATAGCTTGGAGATATTGAATTATTTTACTTTTCTAGTAAAATATTATACTGACCTTAATTTTTATTTAATCCGGTAATCATTTTTCTGAAAAAACATATATTTTAGGTGAGATTTGATGGCTTAAATAGAATTGGATTAAGTTTCTATTTGTCAAATCCTAATACTTTTTGTCGAATTGTTATGTATTTTGACAGTTTTATGGCAGGTTCATAAGTTTCACACATATCCAGGCTTCTTGGATTTTCAGATACATCAGATACATCAACTTAAAGTTAGTGGTTTATTTAATTGATACACAAAAGGGACAGTAATCAAACTGTCCCTTTTTATAAGATAATAGTCGTGTATTTCAAGAGCTGCCCTAAACCAAAAGAGTCGATTATTTCACCCTGTAAGTAAGTCCAGTCAAAAATTGCAGCCACGCATAAACTCCGGTTTTAACGGTTTCTGATACCGCAGAATCCTTGGTGGGATCCAAACATACGAAATCAATATGCCGGACAGATGGATGCTTCCCAATCTCCATCAGGGACTCGAAAAGCTCTGCTGTGCTCAGCCCTCCTGGTGTTGAAGCTGGTACTCCCGGGGCAACAGAAATGTCGAGCACATCCATGTCAACTGTAACATATACCCGGTCAACTTTTTCTGACAGCCTGGCAAGTGCTACCTGTACAGTTTGAGCAAAGCCAGCTTTACGAGCATTCTTTAACGTAATCATTTGAATCGAATGTTGCTTCGCATAGTCAATAAGGGATTTTGCATTGAAATAGCCATGCAGACCAATATTGAAGACATCTTCTCCTCTGACAGTAGAACTATCCACCAGTTGCCTGATTGGGGTGCCGTTTGCCGGACCCAGCTCGGACGGGTCCCGTACATCCAGATGAGTATCAAGCTGCAAAACCCCGATCCTGTCTTCTGGAAATGCCTCCTTGATCCCTCTTACTGCACAGGCTGTTGTTGAATGGTCGCCGCCAATCATTGAGGTGATTGTATCAGGATAGGCAGAAACCAAAAATGCAGTAGCCTCCTGAATTCTCCTGTGGGATAAGAGAATATCAGTGGTATGCATAAGAACATCCCCGGCATCCGCAACCTTTAGCCCTGTTAAATCAATATCCTCATCCAGATTGTAAGTGGCAAAGCCCTTCCACATCCGGCGGAACTCTGTCGGGTATAAGGATGCACCTGATACACTGATCGAAGAACGGGAAATCGGTGCACCATATACAAGCAAATCAGGGTTTTCTTTCGTATCCTTCAGCTGTCCGACCCATTGGTGAACATAGGCTGGTTCGTCCGTTTTCACATTCCATGACCATTCTGGTGGCTGAATCCATTGCTCACCCATGCTTACCCTACCACCTTTACTCCTTTTTTCCACACCGCTTTAACGTGGTTGACACCAAACAGATATTGCAGCTCCTGATAGCTTTTCACGTTCCATAACACCACATCTGCCTGCTTTCCGGCCTCCAGAGAGCCGACCAGATGCTGACGGTTGATCGCACACGCGGCATTATATGTTGCAGCAGTCAATGCTTCTGCAGGCGTCATTCTCATGGAGATGCAGGCCAGGTTCATGACAAGCGGCATGGATGTTGTCGGTGAGGATCCGGGGTTACAGTCGGTCGAAATGGCTACAGCGACCCCTTCGTCAATCATTTTCCTTCCATTGGCTGCTTGTTCACGCAAATAAAGTGCTGTTGCCGGAAGCAGGCAGGCAATTGTACCCGCGTTTGCCATTGCTTTGATTCCTTCGTCAGATGCCTTTAATAAATGTTCAGCTGAAATCGCCCCGATCTTGGCGGCCAATTCAGCTCCTCCATATGCAACAATTTCGTCTGCATGGATTTTCGGTATAAGACCGTGCTTTTTGCCCGCCTCCAATATCTGCTCTGATTGTTCAGGGGTAAAAACATCCTTTTCACAAAAGACATCATTAAATTCAGCTAACTTCTCTTCAGCGACAACAGGGAGCATATAGTTGATCAAGTGATCGACGAATTCATCCTCTTTCCCTTTGTACTCGGGTGGAACTGCATGTGCTCCCATGAACGTTGGAACAAGGTCGATCGGATGGGTTTCCTGCAATTGCTTCATCACACGCAGCTGCTTCAGTTCCGTTTCCAGATTCATCCCGTATCCGCTTTTTCCTTCGACAGTTGTCACACCATGCTGTAAAAAGGAATCGAGGCGCTTCATTGTCTGGCAGATAAGCTCTTCTTCGCTTGCCTCACTGGTCATGCGGGCGGTGGCATGGATCCCGCCGCCCGCATTCATGATCTCCATATAAGAGATGCCTTGAAGTCGCATTTCAAATTCACGCTCACGGCTTCCACCGTATGCCACATGTGTATGGGGATCGACCAGCCCTGGCGTAACCAAATGGCCATATGCATCTATTATGTCAGCTTCCGTTAATTTGGACCGATACCGTTCTTCCACTTCTTTGGTGGTTCCCGCCGCTTTGATGATCCCATCTTCTATCCACAGGCTTCCATCTTGTATAAGCCCTATATCAGACATTGCTTCCTTCGTACGGGGACCTTCCTCTTTGGATGCAAGGGTTGCCAGCTGCTCTATGTTTTTGATCCAAATCGGTTTTGCCATCTTATTCAGTCTCCATATCCAGCATTGGAATCTTGACTCCTTTTTCACGGGCCGTTTTCTTTGCCAGCTCGTATCCGGCATCGACATGGCGCACGACTCCCATGCCTGGATCTGTTGTCAGGACACGTTCGAGCCTTGCTTCAGCATTCTTCGTTCCGTCCGCAACAATGACAATTCCGGAGTGAAGCGAATATCCCATCCCGACTCCTCCGCCATGATGCAGGGACACCCATGTTGCACCGCCGACGGCGTTGATCATTGCATTTAAAATTGGCCAATCAGCTACGACATCGGAACCATCCTTCATTGCTTCCGTTTCCCTGTTTGGTGACGCAACAGATCCTGAATCCAGATGGTCACGGCCAATCACGATCGGTGCCTTTAATTCGCCTGCTGCTACCATTTGATTAATAATTTTGCCAAACCGTGCCCTTTCGCCGTAGCCGAGCCAGCAAATCCGGGATGGCAGCCCCTGGAATTGGATTTTTTCCCGGGCCTTGCGAATCCAGTTGCATAAATGTTGATTTTCGCTGAATTCACGCAAAACGACTTCATCCAGTTTATAAATATCATCCGGATCTCCCGAAAGCGCAACCCATCTGAATGGTCCTTTCCCTTCACAAAATTGCGGCCTGATGTAAGCCGGAACAAAGCCTGGGAAGTCAAAGGCGTTTTCCACTCCTTCGTCCTTGGCAACCTGGCGGATATTGTTTCCGTAGTCAAAAGCAACTGCCCCTTTTTCCATCATTTCAAGCATTGCTTGTACATGCCTGGCCATTGATGCCTTGGACAGCTTTACATATTCCTCCGGGCTGCTTGAACGCAATTGTGCAGCTTCTTCAAGGGACATGCGGGAAGGGACATATCCGTTCAACGGATCATGGGCTGATGTTTGATCTGTGACAATCTCAGGAATAAAACCTTTTTCAAGCATCTCCGGCAGGATGTCGGATGCATTCCCGATTAGTCCGATTGACAATGCTTTTCCCGCCAGTTTTGCCTCGGTTGCGAGACGGATTGCTTCATCCAATGAATCTGTTTTCATGTCTGTGTAACGCGTTTCGATTCTGCGGTCAATTCGGGATTCATCCACCTCAATCCCGATGCATACTCCGCCGTTCATTGTGACAGCGAGTGGCTGGGCCCCGCCCATTCCGCCGAGCCCGGCTGTCACCGTGATGGTATTTTTCAGCGTGCTTCCGAAATGCTGGTTTGCCAGCTCCGAGAAGGTTTCGTACGTTCCCTGGACAATCCCCTGGGAGCCGATATAGATCCAGCTTCCGGCCGTCATTTGTCCGTACATCATAAGCCCTTTTTTGTCCAGCTCGTGGAATGTCTCCCAATTTGCATAGGCAGGGACAATATTGGAGTTGGCAATCAGCACACGGGGCGCGTCCTGGTGTGACTTAAAAATGGCCACAGGCTTTCCTGATTGAACCAATAGTGTCTCATCGTTTTCAAGTTCCTTCAGCGACTTGACGATTGCATCAAAGCAATCCCAGTTCCGTGCCGCTTTACCAATTCCGCCGTAAACAACAAGGTCCTCCGGCTTTTCAGCAACCTCCGGGTCCAGATTATTCATTAACATACGAAGGGCAGCCTCTTGCAGCCAGCCTTTTGTATTTAATTCTGTTCCGCGATATTGAATCACTTTTTGTGTCATTGTTTGTTCCATCTGGATTGCCTCCTCCAATAAATCCACATGTTTCGTGAATTTTTAATTAAATCCCAAAAAAATTAAAGCAGCTTGCCAATCTTCTCTTCTGCAACCGAAATGATTTCACCAGAATGGATAAAATCCTTTAATGTTTCCAGATATGGATAAAGATAGGTGTCCTCCGTAATCCGGGGCATAGATTTTTCTATCTGCTCCAAAACGGCCTTTGAAGCCGATCCCGGAGTCAGATTCCCTTTCACAAATTGATGGGCGTTATAAATGGACAAAAGTTCAATTCCCAATATATACTCAAGCTTCCTAGCTGCCTCCCGGGCCTTTTTCGCTGAATTGTACCCCATTGCCACATAATCCTCCTGGTCTGCACAAGTCGGAATGCTGTCAACGGTGGCAGGCTGGGATAAGAGTTTCATATCATTTAAAAGTCCTGCCTGTGTGTACTGGGGAATCATCAATCCTGAATTCAGGCCGGCATTCCGGACAAGAAAGGAAGGAAATCCTGAAAGATGCTGATTGATGAGCCGATTGTTCCTCCGCTCCGACATTTTGGCGATCGCTGCTACTGCAATACATGCCGAATCCAGCTCAATCCCAACGTACGATGAATCACAGTTACATCCAGAAATTGCACCGGCCTCTTCTTCACCCGGCCATAAAATGGGGTTGTCGCAGCACGAGTTCATCTCGACATCTAAGGTTTTCGCCGCATCAAGGAGCGTTTTTTTCGCTGCCCCGTGAAGCTGGGGGATCGCACGCAACGATAAGGCATCCTGCAGGCGATGGTCGACCGACTGTATCGCAATCTGTGAATCTTCCAAAACCCTTCTTAAATTTGCGGCTGTATTTCGCTGATCCTGATGCGGACGGACAATCATTAAGCGGTCGTCAAACGCACGAGTCGTCCCCCTTAATACCTCCAGAGCCATTGAACCGATGATGTCAGCTGCCTTAGCCGCCTGGAGCATATCAAACAAGGCAAGGGCCCCAATCGCAGTCGGGCTTGTTGTTCCGCTGATCAATGCCAATCCCTCTTTTGCGGAAAGTTCGATTGGCTGCAGTCCGGCTTTATAGAGAGCCTCCTTGGCAGGCAGCAACTCCCCATCTATATATGCTTTTCCCTCACCGAGCAGGACCAAAGCGATATGCGCTTCCACACTCAAATATCCGACCGAGCCTTCGCGAGGCGCAAACGGTGTGAGTCCACGGTTTAAAAACTGCCGATACATCTCTAAAGTACCAAGTCTGACCCCGGAATACCCCTGGCCCAAATTTTGCAAGACCATCAGCATAATCGCCCGTACACATTCCTCTTCTAAAGGCTCGCCAACTGAGGTTGCGTGAGACAATAGAATATTTCTTTGCAAGATGGTTGTCTGATCTTCAGAAATTAATTGCGTTGACAGCGCTCCAAAACCCGTATTTACCCCGTACATGATACGTTCTTCATCAATCCATTTAGATACGAGCTTAGAGGACCGTTCTACCCGTTGGCAATAAGCATCTGAAAAATCGATATGAGCACCATGACGCGCAATGGAGACAAACTCTTCTAATGTGATTGCATTGCCAAGTGCCACCTTGTTCAATTCGCGGGCTGCCATCGCCATGCTACTTCCTCTTTTCTATAGATTATTTTTCAATTTTATCGAAAAAAAACATTTTGATTGCTGAAAAAACTTGAAGGACAAAGATGAATAAAACGGCGGAACCACCCAATGCTGCAAGGTACTTGACACCATCAACGCCCTGGACACCGCCCGCAAATGCGACCATCACATAAGCAATAACAGCAATGGACACAGCCCACACAAGAACTTTCCATTTCGCAGGTTCCTGATCAAAACGAATGTTCACTGTACACAGCGTGGCAATGGCACGGACCATTGAGTCCGCTGCTGTAGCGAAAGAAAGAATCAGCGCCATCATCACTACCGGAATAATAACGGCTGCCAGCGGCAAATTATTCAGGAAAGCCCATAACCCTGCAACCGCTCCACTTTCTTTAATGGTTGATACTAAATCAACGGTATTGTTTTGCTGCCAGTGCAATGCCGTCCCTCCAAAGACCCCGAACCAGACAACACCGAATAAAGCAGGTAAAATCCAATTGATTACCATAAACTGCCGAATGGTCCGGCCATATGAGATTACTGCCAGGAAGATTCCCATCAATGGTGCGTATGCAATCCAGATGGCCCAGTCGTATAATGTCCACCACATAACGAGTGCTTCCCCGCCAATCAGGCCAGGATCAAGCCCCCATTCCCAGAAGTTTTGCAGCCAATGCCCAAAGCCCGCCGTCGTGGACTGAAAAATATATAAGGTGGGGCCAATGACGATAAGGGCAACCAAAAGGATATAAAAAACCTTTGCGTTAATATCCGCCATTCGGCGAATCCCTTTGTCCAAGCCTTTCAACGCCGAAAGTGTAAATAATAAAAAGGTGACAGACACGATTGCAAGCCAAACAACAGGACCTTGCTTAATCCCATAAACCGTCTCGATGCCAGACCCTACCAATGCCAAACCTGCTCCGAGTGAAGAAGCGAGACCGAGCGCTATGGCGAGCACAGACAATGTGTCAATAATTCCGGGCCAAATTCCCTTTGTAACTTTTTCGCCAAACAGAGGAGTTAACGTTCCTGTAACTGACAATGACTGCCCTCGGTTAAAATACATATAAGCGACTGCAAGTCCGCTCAATGAGTACATCGCATATGGAATAAATGTCCAATTGTAAAGTGATCTTCCCATTGCATAGATGGCAGCCATTGCTGTCCCTGGTTGAACTCCTGTATTCTCCATTTCCCCATAAATGCTGCCAAAGTATATGATTGGTTCATTGACACCGTAGGTTATGACTCCAGTTGCGATTCCGCCCGTCAGCGCCATGGCAAACCAGGCAGAAAATGAATATTTAGGTTTGGCATCAGAGCCTCCCAAACGAATGTTGCCTAATTTTGAAAACGTTATCATCATTACTAAGATTAAAGCTACAATGGAAATTATCTGATAAAGCCATCCAAGCCCCCGTAACGATCCGATAAACCCCTTCATCGAAATATCAGCCAGCAATTTATTGTTCACAATTCCCAAAATGGCTCCCCCGCCAACCACAAGGAATGCCGGCACGAAAACGGATACGCGCGTTCGCTGCTTTTGCTTCGCGACTATTTCAGGCGTTACTTCCTTCTCCACTACCATTGACATCAATAGTTCCTCCTTTGATTTTCATTAAAAAAGATAAAGAAACTAGCCTGCAGAGTATTAAAAATGTCTTTCCTTTCCCGCGGTTATTTTATTTATCTTAATATACTGAAAATTATAAAGAATAAATTCCCTTACAAGATAGATGCGTATTATTCGAAGTTTGATACTTTTTAACGGAGAATAATGTAAATTAATTCCAATTTTAATGAATAAATTATAATTATTTACGATTCTTATAAATATTTACGGTTTTGTGACATTGGAAAGATTTTCATTCCATTTCCTGTTGCACGTTCAATTTATATTCTCGTGGTGCCATGTTCGTCATTTCCTTAAAAAGCCGCGTAAAATAACTTGGATTTCGGAAACCAACCTGATAGGCAATCTCTTTAATCGAAAGCTGCCCTGCATGTAATAGCTGTTTTGCCTCGTTGATCCGTTTATTGGCTAAATGCTGACGGAATGATATCCCTTGCCGTTTCATCAACAAATGGCTGTAATACGCTGTACTTCTTCCAACAGCATCTGCTACATCCTCCAAGGTTAAATCGGGGTTGGCATAATGCTTCTCGATATACATGAGACCTCTTTCAATCACATCTTTTTTTGAAAATACATCACCAATCCTGGCACGATCAAGCAGTTCATACAGGAACAAAAGCATCTCCTGGACAATGCGGTATAAAACACGATTGTACAAAATCTCGGAGAATATTTTCATATAATACTCTTCCATCTCCCCATTATCGAGCTGGTATGTTTTCATAAACCTTCTAACCTGTGCCAATATGCTCGTAAGTCTTGTCCTCAACTTTTCAGGATTTGGAAATGGCGTATCCATATGAAAAAATTCCTGATGCATCCAGTTTTTTATTTTCTGTTTATCAAAGCTGTTTAACATCTCCACCCAATCCCGCTGTTCGGCTGAGGTTAAAAATGGATCGATTTCATTCCAGCATTCATATCCTTCTTTTGGCAGAATGACTTGACGATAACCGATAAAAAAAGTTACTTCCAGAAGCCTTCTTGCACCCCGGTACATTTCATGCACTGTTTTCATTTCCTGATTTGGCGGAATAATGACCGCAGCAAGAGGCTCAATATGGGCAGCTTCCCATTCCCGTAAGAATTTCACTGTTTCTTTTCTTATGTTCTGTGTTTTCTTAAACAAGCAAACCACCATATCTGTTAATGGCAAAATGGTTGGATGCTCCCGAAATGGATAAGCTTTTAAAAACTCGAGCAAATCAGGGTACTTTTTGTTATTTTCGGCATGTAAAATCATCAGTGTAAGTTTCCCGATATTTAGCTCCTGCTCTAAAAATAATGATCGGTACGAAAACCCCTCATCTTTATGAGAATCAAGGTCATTTAATTGCTCCCGGCGGCTTACAAGTGACGATGCCACCCTAAGACAATCTTTGATTTTCACCGGATCCAGTGGTTTATCAAGCAAATCAACACTCCCCAGTTCAATCGCCTGTTTTGCCCTCTCAAATGTCGCTTCCGCTGTAACAGCTATAACTTTTGGTGAGAAGCTTTTGATATGTCTTGTCATCAGTGGCCAATTCTCAGCTGGAATCATATCCAGCTCCAGATAGAGAATCTCCGGAAGTTCTTTTTCAACCGCAGCAAGTGTTTCCTTTACTGTTTTCGCAGCAAAAACATGATTAATGGGGATGGAATAGGTCGAAATAAGCCATTCAATCGCGACCCTTTCATGATCGTCCCGTTCCGCAATCACTATTTTCATTATTTCCTGCACCTTCTTTATGTTATTAATAACGCCTTATTTGGCCATCCAAATATACACCCTCCATGCGTAATTAAAAATCACTATATCTATCACTCTGTTAATAGAAAGTATACTATCAACCTATTAAGTACGGTATAAGTAAACGAGAAATAATCCCCACCTGTTTGATGGGGACTTTTTGTTACTGGAAAATTTGTAAGAAAAACCGGGCGAAAACCATGCCCGGTCCTTTTTTGTTTAGAGGAAATCCGGTAGTTTG
>NZ_PGUZ01000039.1 GCF_002860165.1 Bacillus sp. V3-13
TTATAAACCCTCTGATATCAATGTATTTGCTTGATTTATATATTTAATTTTTGACAATACGGACGGACAAAAGGGGGAAAATGTATGAAAAAAATTTTTTTATTTCTTTTAATGATATTGCTGATCAGCAGTATTGCACTTGTCGGCTGCAGCCAGGGCAACACAGAGACTGCCGGTGGTTCAGAGGATTTAACACCAGAGGAAGCAGCAGACAGTTCGGGTCCAATCACAATCAATCAGGACATTCCCGATCAGGAAATCTTGAGTAAAGGTCCTGATGGAGAATCGGCAATATCAGCTAAAACCTTGCAGCTTACTGAAGAAGAGGTTGAAGAGATTAAAGCAGGAGACTATACGGCAGCAATCGTCATGCACTATGCGGGTAATGACTGGGCTACCGCTCAAATAGCCGGTTTGGAAGCCACCTTTAAAAGAATGGGCATAGAAGTGGTAGCGGTAACAGATGCACAATTTAAGGCAGAAAAACAAGTGTCGGATATAGAAACAGTCCTTGCCAAGTCACCAGACATTATCGTCGGAATTCCTGTTGACCCGGTTTCCACAGCAGGAGCATTCAAAAAAGCGGCAGAAGCAGGGGTAAAAATAGTATTTATGGACAATAAGCCAGAGGGGCTAAAAGCTGGTGAAGATTATGTAAGCGTTGTCTCAGCCGACAATTATGGAAATGGTATAGCAGCGGCAGATATTATGGCTGAAGAGCTAGGCGAAAATGGAGAAATCGGCGTAATCTTCCATGATGCAGATTACTTCGTAACAAAACAGCGTACAGAAGCATTTGAAGCAACCATCAAGGAAAAATATCCTGATATCAAAATCGTCGAGCGAGGCGGCATCACAGGACCTAATGATGGAGAGAAAGTTGCCTCGGGCATGTTGACAAAGAATTCTAATCTTGATGGTATGTTTGTCGTTTGGGATGTTCCTGCTGAAGGTGCATTGGCAGCTGCACGTAATGCAGGCAAGAATGATCTTGTGATTACAACGATTGATTTAGGTACAACCGTTGCTTTAGATATTGCATCTGGCGGGAGCATTAAGGGGATTGGTGCTCAACTTCCGTACGATCAGGGTATTTCAGAAGCTATCTTAGCTGGATATGGCTTGCTTGAGAAAGAGGCTCCCGCGTATGTTGCTGTTCCTTCTTTAAAAGTAACCAAGGAAAATGTGTTAGATTCATGGAAGCTTGTTTATCATAAAGATGCGCCAGAAACGATTCAAAACGCAGCTAAATAATTATATCAACCATTAGCGGGGTTAGAGAGTACTTTCATTAAATTTTTGTGCCTTGAGCACAGCGAAAGGAATGAAACTTATTATGAAGAAATTAAACATAGGCATGATTGGCGGAGGCTTTATGGGAAAGGCACATGCCCTTGCATATGCAGGTATGCCAATGTTCTTTTGGCCTGCACCGGCCATTCCACACCGTCATACAGTGGTAGATGTAACAGAAGATTTGGCGAAAGAAGCAGCTGCCAAATATGGGTTTGAACATTATTCTCCAGATTGGAGAGAGGTAGTGAACAATCCTGATATTGACATTATAGATATTGTGACTCCCAATAATACTCATGCTGAGATTGCGATTGCGGCAGCAAAAGCCGGCAAACATGTAATCTCTGAAAAACCATTGGCACTGGGGGCAGAAGAAGCAAAGACAATGCTGGATGCAGTAAGAGCAGCTGGCGTCAAGCATATGGTTGCTTTCAACTACAGAAGAACACCAGCCGTTGCCCTCGCGAAAAGGTATATGGAGGAAGGAAAGTTAGGGAAAGTACTTAATTTTAGGGGAACTTATCTCCAAGATTGGTCTGCAGATCCAAATTCACCGCTATCCTGGCGCTTCCAAAAAAAGATTGCCGGTTCGGGAGCACTGGGTGATATAGGAACACATGTAGTGGACATTGCCCGCTATCTCGTCGGTGAAATAACAGATGTAAATGCCATTACAAAAACATGGATTCCGGAAAGACCAGTCCAGACAGGAGGTGTTGACAAATTAGGTACCGTTAAAAGTACTGGAGATGTACCAAAAGCTGCAGTTGATGTAGATGATGAATTTGTCTCCCTATTGAAGTTCGAAAATGGAGCAATTGGCAGCATTGAAGCAACTCGAAATGCATGGGGCCGCAATAATTTTCTGACATTCGAAGTACACGGAGAAAAAGGTTCCCTGTATTTTAACTATGAGCGACGGGATGAGCTTCAAGTATGTTTCGCTGATGATCCCGGTGATGCAAAAGGATTCAGGACAGTTTATACTGGCCCGGCTCACCCCTATGGAGAAGGACTATGGCCAATTCCTGCGCTAGGGATTGGATATGGGGAAACAAAAATAATTGAAACATATGATTTCTTTAAATCAATAATTGAAGATACGGATGTGTCACCAAACTTCAATGATGGTTATCGTGTTGAACTTGTTGCAGAGGCCATTCTTGAATCGGCTGAAAAAGGCGTTTGGGTGAATCTTGAAAAAACTGTTGCAAAAGTAAATTAGGACTAAACGGTAACAATAATACCATATTTAAAGGATGAGAGAATGTATAAATCTCATCCTTTTTTTTTGAACAACTATTACTCTGAAAATTTTTTAAAAAGGTCAATACCGATTTGTCATAATAATATTACTAAATACATATGTAAAATTAAGGCGTACATAAATAAATTTTACCATTTAAAAATGCTTCTGTTTGCCCCATAATATAGACCATATAGAAAAAGGGGGGAGAATATCATGTACGGGATTGAAAAAGGATCTTTAGAGGAAGCTTTAATGCTGCTGCAGGATATTGGATTGCAGTTGAATGAATATGAGAAATCGAATTCAACGATCCCAATTGAATATTATCGGGAATTGCTGGAATTCAGTATTTCCATTGCGAGACAAACAAATGAAGTTTCAGAAACAATCGATGAAATGATGCAGGATATCGAGCGGAAATTATAGATAGCAATCAGTTTTCTGTTTAAAATAAAGAGCCCGAATTTAAATATCCAAATATTCCGGATGATCTTCACAAAAATGAAGGTCTTTTTTGTTTCGGATCCTAAATACGAGATCAGCGTCAAACAACACAAACCCGTCCGCAAATTATTTGCGGACGGGAAGAGTCATCTTGATTTATTAAACTTGTACTCCATTAATATATGTTGAAACCACTTTGCTTCTTGAGACTCCCACGCCTAAAGGCGCAAGTCCTGCACCTTACGGTGTAACGGATGGGATTCTTGAATGACTAAACGTTCGCAGTCCATTTCTGTTTTGAACAGCCTTCAAGATAAGGGCATCTCATTGCCCCTCCTAAGACAGTGCGTATAGCATCTTAAGCTGGTTGACTGTTACCGCCAACCACAGTTCGTATAAGTGTTTTAGCGTCTTTTGCATGACGACACATATTGTTTTACCGACAGTATGAATTAGACTGTCGAACCTTATACAATATCTACTTATCAACGAACGAGAATGTTTTAGAGACTTTTACTTGTCTATAAGGTGAGTATAGCATCTTTTCAGACAATTTAGGTAGCAAAAACTACCTCTTGTCTGACCTCACTTTCATCCCACGTCTAAAAACGGGCTACGCCCTGCGTGGGCTTTCTCGTTCGGAGAATCTGTAAATCAAATAGATCGCCGCTCTATAGGAAAAATCTGCATCTTTTCTGGCTTCTGCAGAACCGACACGATCTTCGACCCCAAGATGTCTGGCCGCATTGAGAGTGTTCGCTTTTAATGCGAGTTCTTCGGATAATCCATATTGACGGCTAAAATTGCACTTGTTATTAAATATTCGATTCCGACTAAACTGAAATTTCACCCAAAATAGTTCTTTATATTGTATCATTGAATAATGAGTCAAGGGCTTCTGCAATTTAGGAAAATCATTTGAAAAAAGTCTTCAAAAGTTCAAATTAGATAAAGGGGTTGCAATAATGGAAATCGGATATTTTAATGGAAAATTTATTTCATTGGAAGACGCAGTGATTCCAATTGATGAAAGAGGACATCAATTCGGCGATGGTGTTTATGAAGTTATCCGCGTCTATAATGGGAAGCCGTTCATGATGGATGAGCATTTGCAGAGGCTGATTAAAAGTGCTGAGGCGATTAAATTACCTTTGACAGACGGGATTGAAGATTTTCGTAAACTGATAAACGAAGGAATTACAAAGTCGGGGCTTGAGGATTGCAGCGTTTATCTGCAGGTGACAAGAGGGATTGCCGCCAGGCTCCACCTGTTTCCGGATGTTCCGGTTTCTATTTCAATGACGATAAGGCCGGCTAAACCACTGCCGGTTGAATTGAGGGAAAAAGGTGCTGCGGCGATTATCCTCGAGGACGAAAGATGGGCTAATTGTTACATAAAATCATTAAATTTACTGCCGAATATATTAGCTAAGCAAACGGCTTCTGAAGCAGGCTGTTTCGAAGCAATTTTAGTAAGAGATGGAGTTGTAACAGAAGGAACAAGCTCGAACGTTTTTTACGTAAAGGATCAAAATATTTACACAGCGCCGCTCACCCGGCACATTCTGCCAGGGATCACGCGGATCGCTGTAAAAGAAATTTCGGAAGCTCTTAACATACCATTTATTGAAGAACATTTTGCACCGGATAACTTAACCCGGGCAGATGAAGTATTCATTACGAGCACGACTTCAGAAGTCCTCCCGATTGTAAAGATAGATGGACAGGTAATTGGCACAGGGAAGCCCGGTGAAGTTACGAACTGGATTTATGAACAATTTCAGGCGAAGATTTTAAATCAATAATAGGTTTGAAGCTGTCATTTAAAAAAAAAAACAGCCGCAGGTCCCGACCGGTATCGTCAGAATGCGGCTGTTTTTCTTATTACTTAAACAAATTAAGCGGATTATGCTTGTTTAGCGGCTTCAATAACAAGTGAGATTTTGATTTGGTCGCCAATCAGGACGCCGCCTGTTTCTAATGCTGCATTATAAGTAAGGCCGTAGTCGCTGCGGTTAATTTTGCCTTCGCCACTGAATCCAACCTTTTCATTGCCCCAAGGGTCTTTACCCTGGCCTTCAAAAGTGACGGCGAATGTCTCAGTGCGAGTAGTTCCCGCAATCGTCAGATCACCAGTCACATCGTACTGGTCTTCGTCCGTTTTCACGATGTTTGTGGATTTAAACGTAATCTTCGGATTCTTTTCGACATCGAAAAAGTCTGCAGTCCGAAGGTGGTTGTCACGGTCAGCATTCCGTGTATCAATGCTTGCAACATCAACGCTGAATTCGATATCAGCTGTTGTTAGATCAGCTGGATCTGCATCAATAGAAGCTTCAAATTGATGGAAAGTACCCTTTACTCTTGCGATCATCATATGCTTTACAGAAAAATCGATACTGCTGTGGGTTGGGTCAATTGTCCATTTTGTTTTTGCCATTTTACATTCCTCCAAAATTTTAATTCAAAATTACTTTGAATTCGAGATAATTAACTTCGAGATAAATTATAAAATGAAAAAGCAATCTGTGTCAACAAAAAATTTTCATCAGTTTTTGAATGTTGACATGAAACCAAATGGTTTTATATAATCAGTTGTGAAACCAATTGGTTTTATATTTTTCCATATGGAGGATTACGATGATGCAAAACAATCATGAAGCAACATTGCCAGATATCCAAAAGACGGTTATTTTTGATGCACCTATACAAAGAGTATGGGATGCAGTTGCCACATCACAAGGAATTGCGGCATGGTTCATGCCTAATAATTTTGAGCCGAAAATGGGGTATGAATTTCATTTACAATCACCGTTTGGACCATCACCCTGCAAAGTATTAGAGTTGGATCCACCAAAACGACTCGTGTTTTCCTGGGATGTGTTCGGCTGGGTTGTGAAATTTGAACTGAAAGATATGGGAGATAAAACAGAATTCACTCTTGTTCATGCAGGATGGGGCAAGCCGGATGACTTGGTACCAGGAGCAAAGGAAACTTTTGCTGTTATTCGCAATAGAATGAACAATGGTTGGGAGCCGCTTGTCAATGAAAAACTCCGTAAAGTAGTCGAGGCCTAATATGACATCAGCAGCCAAACATGATGTTTTTCAGGCGATTGCTGATCCAACCAGAAGAAAACTGTTAAAATTGCTGGCTGAAAAAGAATTACCTATTTCAGAAATTAGCAGCCATTTTCCGATTACCCGCACTGCGGTTGCGAAGCATTTGTCAATTCTTGCGGAAGCAGATCTTGTACGCGGACGGAAAATGGGCAGAGAGAAAAGGTATAGTCTTCATGCCGAACCGCTAATCGAGTTAAAAGATTGGCTCTCCTTTTATGAACAGTTCTGGGACAACAAGTTATCAATGCTTAAGCATTTTGTAGAAAATGATGGTCAAAGAAATATTGAACTCGTTCATAAAAAAGACGAACAACAAACAGATTAAAATGTTTTATCCAATTATTAAACATGAAAACAGCCAGCTATATGAACTGGCTGTTTTTTCACTGGTAAAAAGAAATGAGATTGGCTGACTGCTAATTTTTCTTAAACTTGCTTCCGCTTTTGCTGCGAAGCTTTTCCATCATATTGTCCACTTTCTGATGCGAGGACGCGGTGGCTTCCTCGTTTAAGGTTAAGCCCGCAATTTGTCCGTCTTCCAGGGTTACGTCAAACCATGAATGAACGGTGCTTCCGGCAGGCAGCTTTTCTTTGTGAATAATAAATTCCTTGTTAACGGCTTCTACTAAAATGACCGCATATTGATCCTCTTCAATTCTGTCCAAGTAGCCTTTCATTAATTTATCCTCCTGTACAGGCCAATCCTTGCTTCTTGATATCCGCCATTTTTGCAGGTCCGATTCCGTTAATTTTCGTTAAATCATCAACAGACTTGAACGGACGCAAGCTTTGCAATTCAAGCGCGCGGGCAGGCCCAATGTGAATAATTTCCTGCAGCCTATCAACAGCTGCCGAATTGATGTCGATGCAGCTGCTGTTGCTTGCTGCTGTCTCTTGTGCACGCTTAAAAGCAGAATGGGTTGATTCTGAAAGCATCCCATCTTTCATTGTTTGGATTTTAAAATCAGTGCCAGTTGTCGAAACAACTATCGTTCCATCAATATCGGTCCCATATAATTGAATGCCGGCATTTTTGACTAAACTGACAACTTCTTCGTGCGGATGCCCGTACGGATTGTCATCACCGGCGCTGTAAATCGCCAGTTTTGGATTGACCGCTTTTAAAAACGCCGGGCTCGTAGAAGTGGACGAGCCATGGTGCCCGAGATGAAGGATATCCGCTGCCAATTCCATCCCGCTGTCGAGCATTTCCTGTTCATTGTAAGCGGCTGCATCTCCTGTAAACACGAAGCGCACTTCACCATAAGTCAGCCTTAAAGAGATCGATTCCTCATTCGTCTTGCCGGTAATGTTTTTGGGATATAAAACCTCGATGCGCAATGCCCCGATTTCGAATTGATCGCCCATTCTCGGTTCGTAATAATCCGCAGCGGATGAATCGATCGCAGCCAACAATCGCTGATACGTTTCTGAAGTGCTCGTATTTCCGGACAGCCAAACTTCACCAACGTCAAAGCTGGTTACAATTTCATCAAGCTGTCCAATATGATCGGCATCCGGATGCGTTCCGATCGCGATGTCGATTCGGTTTACACCAAGCGAATTCAGGTAATCAATCACATCAGTGCGGTTAAAATTCCCGGCATCTATCAAAATCGTATAATCGTTGCCACTGTCAGAGTATTGCAACAACGTTGAATCCGCCTGTCCAACATCTATGTAATGGACTTTCAGCTCGGGCAATTTGCCAGAGTGCCCATCCCCCTTGGATTTTTCATTATTTTTATCGCTTTCGGTGTTAACCGCTTCCGACCTAAAAATGTCCTGCTCCGCTTTGCGCCCTGCTGCGTTACTTTCACTGGAAACTGCATCCTCGGCGTTTTCCAGATGGCCAGTATTGGGAACTTCTCCGGAACATCCGCCAATGAAAAGAAACATTAATGCAATTAATAATCCTAAAACATACTTCTTATACATGAAAGCCTCCCTATGACTTCATTATTTTATCAAAGCGGTTTCGTTTTATAAAAGCTTTTTGAAAAAATGATAGCGCGAATGGCGGTTTTTCGGACTGATAAAGTTCACTGAAGGACTAGGGAAAATAACGGATAAACAGAGAAAACATGTACAGAATAAAAGAGGGAAAAGTACTATGTGGAGGGATACAATCTTGGCTAAAGACTTTTATTCAGCAGTAAAAGAACGGCGTTCCATATATGGAATCAGCAAGAATGTCGATATTTCAACCGAAAGAATTGAAGAAATCATTAACCATGCAGTGAAGTACACGCCTTCAGCCTTCAATTCTCAAAGTGCAAGAGTCGTCGTATTGCTGGGGGAACATCATGACAAATTATGGGACATCACAAAAGAAGTATTGAGAAAAATTGTTCCGCCTGAAAATTTTTCTCCAACAGAAGAAAAAATGGATTCATTTAAGAGCGGATACGGAACGGTCTTATTTTTTGAGGATCAAGCGGTTATTGAGTCAATGCAGAGGGATTTCGCTCTTTATAAGGACAATTTTCCTGTCTGGGCCCAACAGTCGAACGGAATGCTTCAATATGTAATCTGGACAGCATTGGAAGCGGAAGGATTGGGAGCTTCCCTGCAGCATTATAATCCTTTGATCGACGAGGAAGTACGGGGAGAGTGGAAGATTCCGGATAACTGGAAGCTCATTGCGCAAATGCCGTTTGGTGCAATAACAGCGCCTGCCGGCGATAAGGATTTTCAGCCGTTGGATGAACGCGTAAAGATTTATAAATAAGTGATCACTCTGGCATACAGGAAAAGCTGTATGCTTTTTTTACGTACAGCTCAAGATTCTGCTTTAGTCTTGCAACGCGGAAGTGATCTATATAGAGTATTCAATAACTTTATTATGTAAACCTACGACAGTTTCTTATTTTGTACAATAAAAAAGGATCGATTGAATGACTCATGATTTTAAATGCTTGCAATTAAGGAATAAAAACAGTCAAAATAGAGGAAACGAAAATGAGCAGCAGTAAAACAAATCAAAAATCCGCTAATGTATGCATATATTGCGGTATTTTTTATGAACGGTTCTGAGAACGGACCATAAAAAGTCTTGGATAAAAATAACCAGCAGGAGTGTGGAAAGTATGGCAAAGGCAGTGATCATTTCGGGAGGAACATCAGAAAATTCCCGGCTTAATGGTATTTCCGATTTTGTAGTGAACTATTTAAATACTGAAGGGATTTCCTTCGATATCATAAACGTCCGCGATTTACCGCCCGCTGATTTAATCTATGGCAAGTACGACAGTCCTGATATCAGCAATGCCAATGCGAAGGTAGAAGAGGCAGAAATCGTTATTATTTTGACTCCTGTTTATAAAGCATCCTTCACGGGGGTCTTAAAAACATATCTTGATCTGCTCCCGCAAAAAGGGCTTGTCGGCAAGACAGTGCTTCCGCTCGTTTTAGGCGGAACATTTGGCCATTTATTAATGATTGACTATGCTTTAAAGCCGGTATTGGCAGCATTAGGGGCAACTACCTTGCTGGCTGGAGTTTATATTTTGGACACGCAGGTGGAACGGCTTGAGAATCAGCAATTCAAGCTTGGCACAGAAGCTGAACAAAGATTGCAGCAGGCACTGAGCTATTTAACGCATGAAAAATAAAAAACGGGTTCTCGTTTTTGGTTTTACAATACCAGGCTCATGGATCTCGTTAAATTGTTGAGTTGAGAGACTACCTAAGGCTTGTCACAAAAGTTCCTTGTGATAAAATATCCCTATGATAGGTTCTTTGATAAGTGATTATATAGGGTTGAGTGGACAAACTAAAATGCGAAAACCAAGCGAAATCCTTCCACTCGTAAAATAATCAAGGATCGAAAGAACCATCCATTCGTTGGACATCTACCGCAGGGACTGCGGGAAGTCACGCTCAGGGAGATGAAAAGTTGCTTTTGTCGTGGAACTGAGAAGCCTCCACCCCTAAGCGAAGTGCAGGTGGCGGGTAGTTCACAATCAAACTATGCTAGAATAGCAATAGCTAAATAAAAATCCGTTATGATACGGTAGAGGTTCTAGCTACCCTCTTAAAAAAACTAAGAGAAACAGGACTGCTTTCTTAGTGGTGCTGTTTTTCTATTTAAGGAGAATGAATAAGTGAAAAAAGATAAAGCGGTGATTGTTTTTAGCGGTGGCCAGGACAGCACGACTTGCTTGTTCTGGGCACTGGAACAGTTTGATGAAGTGGAGGCTGTTACATTCGATTACAATCAAAGGCATAAAAATGAAATTGAATGTGCGAAAGAGATTACGAAAGAACTCGGGATCAAACACCATATTCTTGATATGTCATTGTTGAATCAATTAGCGCCAAATGCGTTAACGAGAAGCGAAATTAAAGTGGAAGAAGGGGCAGAAGGAGCACTGCCGTCAACGTTCGTTCCGGGCAGAAACCTGTTGTTTCTTTCTTTTGCCGGAGTTTTAGCAAGACAAATCGGCGCAAAGCATATTGTTACCGGTGTGTGCGAAACAGACTTTAGCGGTTACCCTGACTGCCGGAATGTGTTCATTCAATCGCTTAATGTAACGCTGAACCTGGCGATGAATGCCGAGTTTGTGATTCACACTCCATTAATGTGGCTCGATAAAGCAGCAACATGGAAGCTCGCTGATGAGCTCAATGCGTTTGAGTTCGTCCGCGACAAAACATTAACTTGCTATAACGGTGTGATTGCCTCTGGATGCGGTGAATGTCCTGCTTGCAAACTGAGACAAAAAGGCCTTGATGAATACATGAAACACCGAAAGGAGTTTTAAACAATGTACGGATTTCGGATTGTCGATAAACTCCAAAAAATCGATGAAGATATTAATAGAGATAAGTTGAAATACCATTCAAAACGGGTCCTTGTCAGCAAGGAATTTACCTTTGACGCTGCCCATCATTTGCATTGCTATGAAGGGAAATGCAAAAATTTGCACGGCCACACATACAAGGTCATTTTCGGGCTGAGCGGATTCGTTGATAACAGGGGTTTATTGATCGATTTTGCCGATATGAAAGAAATTTGGAAAAACGAGATTGAAATTCATCTCGACCATAGATATTTAAACGAAACACTCCCGCCTATGAATACGACGGCTGAAAATATCGTTGTCTGGATTTATGAACAAATGGCTGAAGCCCTTAAGCGCCAGGACAGACAGCAAAAATATGAAGGGGCGCGCGTTGAATTTGTCCGGCTCTATGAAACTCCGACAAGCTATGCCGAAGCGCGAAGGGAGTGGATGGAAGTTGAGTAAAATTCCTGTTATGGAGCTGTTCGGTCCGACCATTCAAGGAGAGGGAATGGTGATCGGCCAAAAGACAATGTTTGTCCGGACTGCCGGATGCGATTATTCCTGCTCCTGGTGTGACTCATCATTTACATGGGATGGAACAGGCAAACACCTGATTAAGCAAATGAGCGCTGAAGAAATTTTCGCGGAGTTAAGAAGGCTCGGGGGAGACGGCTTCTCGTATGTGACGATTTCCGGCGGCAATCCGGCTTTGCTGAAAAACTTGGGCAGCTTGATAGAGCTATTACAACAAAATCAAATAAAAGTTTGCCTTGAAACGCAAGGGAGCAGATGGCAGGACTGGTTTTATGAAATTGAGGAATTGACGCTGTCCCCAAAACCGCCAAGTTCCGGAATGGCAACTGACTTTAATATCCTTGATATGATCATCACGAATCTTCAACAGAGACCATCAGGCAAACATATGAGCTTGAAAATAGTGATTTTTTCAGATGAAGATTACGATTATGCCCGAAGCTTACATTTCCGCTACCCTGAAGTTCCGTTCTTTTTACAAGTGGGGAATGAGGATACCACAACGAAAGATGATGGAAAGCTAATTCTGAATCTGCTGGAGAAATATCAGCTTTTAATTGATAAGGTCATGAACGACGATGATTTAAAGAACGTTAAGGTGCTTCCGCAATTGCATACCTATATTTGGGGAAATAAACGGGGTGTCTAAAAATTACGGTCAGCTGAGATAAGCTGGCTTTTTTTTGTAGAAAAATAAGCCAATATGGTTGCATAGTAAGAGAAAATTGAATTAAAATGAAATTGTCAAAAAATTTTCAAAAATACGGGGAGGAATTGGATGTTCCGCTTAGCCATTGCCAGCATCTTGGGATTTGTTTTATTTATGGTTGAAACCATGATTGTCATGGAGCTGAAAAATTACCACACGATTGATTATGGTGGACCGGGCCCATTTATGAGTGTTTGGGCCATGAATATTTTCTTCGTCTTTGCAATCCTGACTCAAATTAAAATTTGGTATTTCAATCAAAGACGAAGCCAATCGGAAAATGTCCCGTTTCATTAATCTGCCCTTATTAAGGGTCTTTTTTTTGCAATTTTGAAGCATGAGCAACTCGAGGCGAAACCCACGATATTGTTTTTTCAATAAAAGGCAGTTATTATTCCGATGTACCGGTTTCGATCTGATAAGGTTCTATTTTGTATGGCTTAAAAAGTCCTTGAGGAAAATACATTTGTACTCCTGAAAAAGAAAAACACTTGCTTCTTTGCTGCTTTAGAGCAATAATAAAGAGTGAATTTTCTAATAGAGCAGGAGATGTCGTGAATGAAGGTTGTGAAGTTTGGAGGAAGCTCAGTTGCTTCGGGAGAGCAGATTGAAAAGATTTTCCGCATCATTGTTTCCGATCCGGAGCGCAAGGTGGTCGTCGTTTCCGCACCCGGGAAACGAAGTCCTGACGATTTGAAAGTGACTGATTTATTGATTGACTGTGCCGACAGAGCGCTTCGGCTCGGTGATGCAGGCGATTTGTTTCATAGTGTTTTAGATCGATATATTTTGATTGCCAAACAGTTAAATCTGCCTGAGGGAATCATTTCGAAAATTCATGACGATTTGCTTAATGTCATCAATGGTGATAAAAGCAGTCCCGACCATTACCTGGATGCGGTAAAGGCAAGTGGCGAAGATAATCTCGCCAAGCTCATCGCTGCCTATTTTCAAGCTCAGGGAGTCGAAGCACATTATGTGAATCCCGGAGAAGCCGGAATGATTGTAACAGATGAGCCGGGAAACGCCCGGATTTTGCCTGAGTCATACGATCGACTTTATTCCTTGCGGAGCCGGCCGGGAACTTTAATCATCCCCGGCTTTTTTGGCTACACAGAGAATGGAAAGGTTGTGACTTTTTCACGGAGCGGCTCGGATATTACCGGCTCCATTCTTGCAAACGGGATAAAGGCTTCCTTATATGAAAATTTTACTGACGTCGATGCCGTCTATTCAGTTAATCCCAATGTTGTTGACAATCCAAAAGAAATCAAGGAGCTCACCTACAGGGAAATGAGGGAGCTTTCTTATGCGGGATTTTCCGTTTTTCATGACGAAGCGCTGATCCCTGCTTTCAAGGCGGGGATTCCAGTTCATATTAAAAATACAAACAATCCAGATGCACCGGGAACAAAGGTGATGAATGAACGGAAAGCCGCCAATGGACCGGTAATTGGCATTGCGAGTGATAAAGGTTTTTGCAGCGTTTATGTAAGCAAATACTTAATGAACCGGGAAGTCGGCTTTGGCCGAACGCTTCTGCAAATTTTAGTGGAATTGGGCTTATCGTATGAACACACGCCTTCGGGAATTGACGACATATCGATTATCCTCAGGCAATCGCAGGTCAATGAAGAAATCGAACAGAAAATCATCGGCCGAATCTACGAGGAGCTCCATGCTGATGAAGTAAAGATTGAGCGGAATCTCGCACTTGTGATGATTGTCGGGGAAGGAATGCGCCACAATGTCGGAACGATGGCGAGGGCCTCGACGGCGTTGGCCAGGGCGGGAATCAACATCGAGATGATTAACCAGGGCTCGTCGGAGGTGAGCATGATGTTCGGCGTAAAAGAAGCAGAAGAAGCGCGGGCAGTTCAAGCAATTTACCGGGAATTTTTCAACTAATGCTCAGGAGTGCCCAGGTATACTAAATCCTGTCTCAATGAACAAATTATGTTTGCTTAGATAAAATCGAAAAGGAATATGGCTAATTTTGAACGCGGGAAACCCTCCGCGTTTTTTTAAGCATAGAAAACCCCACCAGTTAGAAGAGGCCAGCCAATTCATAAGTGGATGGGATATGGACAGCCAAAAAGCATCAAATATCCTCCAAAACTATCAATCACCAATCGTGTTTTTATTGTCGAAAGAATTGCTTAAAGTAGTTCTATAATTTATAATATTAAGATAATTATATATTCAGCAAGAGGAGGAGGCAGGAATGAAATTATATGTATCCGTTGATATGGAGGGCATTTCTGGTCTAGTTGACCATACACATGTCGATTCTTCGAAACACAATTATGAGCGCGGGCGTGAAATTATGACCGCTGAAGCGAATCATGTAATCACCACCGCGTTTAACAACGGTTGCTCGGAAGTCATTGTGAACGACAGCCATTCAAAAATGAATAATCTGCTGGTAGAAAAGCTGCACAGGGACACGCAGTTAATTTCCGGAGATGTAAAGCCGTTTTCAATGGTGCAGGGATTGGACGACACCTACACGGGAGCGATGTTTGTCGGGTACCATGCAAGAGCTTCGTTGAAAGGAGTAATGTCCCACTCGATGATCTTTGGGGTTCGCCATATGTACATAAACGACATCACAATCGGAGAACTGGGGTTTAATGCATTTGTGGCCGGCTACTTTGGCGTACCAGTGCTGCTTGTTGCCGGGGATGACCGGGCTGCACTTGAAGCAGAAGAACTGATTCCAAATGTAACAACTGCGGCGGTGAAAAAGACGATTTCACGATCTGCAGCGCTGACATTAACACCGGAAAAAGCAGGTGAGCTGCTGCAGGAAAAAACGATTTTGGCATTGGAAAACAAAGATAAAGTGAAGCCGCTCACTCCCCCGGAAAATCCTCTGTTGCGAATTGAATTTGCCAATTACGGACAGGCAGAATGGGCAAACCTGATGCCTGGAACCAAACTGGAGGAAGGTACAACGATTGTCCGTTTTCAAGCAAAGAACATTCTCGAAGCCTATCAAGCGATGCTAGTCATGACTGAATTAGCAATGAGAACCACATTCTGTTAGGAAGTGTGAAACGATGCGTACATATCTTGTCAAAAGGCTGCTTTCCATGCTTGTGACCTTATGGGTCATTATTACATTAACCTTCTTCCTGATGCATGCAATCCCTGGCTCTCCTTTTACCGATGAGCGGACGACAAATGAAGCGGTCCAGCGAAATCTTGCTGCGCATTATCACCTTGATCAACCGCTGCCTGTTCAGTATTTAATGTATTTAAAAGCTCTGATCACCTTTGACTTTGGACCTTCTATTAGTCATTCGTCACAAACAGTGAATGAACTGCTCGGCAGAGGCTTTCCAGTTTCCTTTGAACTGGGCGTGGTGACATTGATTGTTGCAATTGCCTCCGGTATTGTCCTTGGAATTGTAGCAGCACTTCGCCATAACGGCATCATCGATTATATCGCGATGACGATTGCAGTACTCGGAATTTCCGTTCCAAACTTTGTGATGGCTACTCTGTTAATCCAGCAAGTGGCCGTAAATTGGGGGATCCTGCCGGTTGCAACCTGGGCAAGCATTCGGCATATGATTTTGCCGACACTGGCGCTGGCAACAGGGCCGATGGCACTCATTGCAAGGTTAACACGCTCAAGCATGCTCGAAGTGTTGACCCAGGATTATATCCGCACAGCCCGGGCAAAAGGCCTGTCTCCTGTCAAAATTGTCATCAAGCATGCATTGAGAAATGCACTCCTCCCCGTAGTGACAGTGCTTGGTTCTCTTGCAGCAAGCATTCTGACCGGCACCTTTGTCATTGAAAAAATATTCGCAATACCGGGCATGGGCAAATATTTCATTGAAAGCATCGGAAATCGGGATTATCCGGTCATCATGGGTACAACCGTATTTTACAGTGCTATTTTAATCTTCATGCTTTTTCTCGTTGACCTTGCTTATGGCGTCTTGGATCCGCGCATTAAGCTGTATAAAAAGGAGGGGAGATAGGTGGAGCTTCGAAAACAGCATGAACCGAATATTTCGCCACATGTTCCTGACGAATGGTTTGTTCCAAAAACGAAGAATGAAAAAGAGGCAGAAGCGGTTATAAGGCCGAGCCAATCGTATTGGCAGGACGCATGGCGCCGGCTCCGCAAAAATAAGCTGGCGATGGGCGGGCTGTTCTTTTTAGTGTTATTAACCTTTATGGCAATTTTCGGCCCGGTGATTTCACCGCATAGCATCGACAATGATCTTAGCAACCAAAACCTTCCTCCCTCCTCTACTTATTGGTTTGGCACTGATGAACTTGGCCGCGATGTTTTTACAAGAACATGGTATGGAGCGAGAATCTCTTTATTTGTCGGGGTTGTTGCCGCGTTGATTGATTTTGTCATAGGTGTCATTTATGGAGGGGTTGCCGGCTATAAGGGCGGCAGAACAGACCAGGTCATGATGCGGATTATTGAAGTTTTATACGGTCTCCCATACTTATTGGTTGTTATCCTTTTAATGGTCGTAATGGGCCCCGGTTTGTCGACGATCATTGTCGCGTTAACTGTTACAGGCTGGATCGGCATGGCGAGAATTGTCAGGGGACAGGTGCTGCAAATCAAAAATTATGAATTTATTTTAGCTTCTAAAACGTTTGGAACAAAGACATCAAGGATTATCCGCAAGAATCTTCTCCCGAATACAATGGGCCCGATTATCGTACAAATGACGCTAACCGTTCCATCGGCTATTTTTGCGGAAGCTTTCTTAAGCTTTCTCGGATTGGGAGTCCAGGCACCACATGCCAGCTGGGGAGTAATGGCGGACGCCGGTTTATCGACGATTCTTTCAGGCCATTGGTGGCGGTTATTTTTCCCTGCTTTTTTTATATCGCTAACGATGTTTGCGTTTAATGTGTTGGGTGATGGATTGCAGGACGCCCTTGATCCAAGGTTAAGGAGGTAGGCAGCATGGAAAATGTACTTGAGGTAAAAGACCTTCATGTAACATTCACCACATATGGCGGTGAAGTGAAAGCAGTCAGAGGCGTTAGTTTTGATCTCCATAAAGGCGAAACTCTTGCAATCGTCGGCGAATCGGGTTGTGGAAAAAGTGTTACGGCGCAAAGTATTATGCGCTTGATCCCGATGCCGCCCGGAAAAATTACCGGTGGGTCGATCCTGTTCAAAAATCAGGATTTAACAAAAATAAAGGAACCGCAAATGAGAAATATTCGCGGCGCGGATATTTCGATGATCTTTCAGGACCCGATGACAGCCCTTAACCCGACTCTGACAATTGGCGACCAAATCGTGGAGGGGATTATCCGCCATAGCAAAATCTCAAACGCTGCGGCGAAAAAAACGGCCCTGGAGATGATGGACCTCGTTGGCATTCCAAGCCCCGAGGTGCGGCTTAAGCAATATCCGCACGAGTTCAGCGGCGGAATGAGGCAGCGGATTATGATTGCAATGGCGCTTGTCTGCCAGCCCGGGGTACTCATTGCTGACGAACCGACAACCGCTCTGGATGTAACGATACAGGCGCAAATTCTTGAGTTGTTTAAAGATATTCAACAAAAAACGGGAGTATCGATTATTTTAATCACCCATGACCTTGGAGTCGTTGCCCAGGTTGCCGACAGGATTGCCGTCATGTATGCGGGAAAAATCGTAGAAGCGGGCACCAGGAGAGAAATTTTTTATAACCCCCAGCATCCGTATACGAAAGGATTATTAAATTCGGTCCCGCGTCTTGATCAGGCAGGAGCCGCTTTAATTCCGATTCCCGGTTCACCACCGGATTTATTTTCACCGCCTGTGGGCTGTCCATTTGCGGCGCGCTGTGATTATGCAATGGAAGTGTGCGACAAATTATATCCTTTTCAAACCCGGTTAAGCAGGGAGCATCAAGTTGACTGCTGGCTCCAGGATGAGCGCGCGAAGAAGCTGCTCACATCTGCCAGATAGCAGAATCACGAGAAGGCGGTATTTTCTGTGCGGAATCTCGATTTATAAAGGGATTTCTCAAGCAGTTAATATAAAAAATTGAGGGGGCAGACTTGATGAAATCATTTTTAAAGCTGTTTTTGACGGGATTGCTGCTGCTTGTTTTGGCAGCATGTACCGCCAATGAAAATGCCGGCAAGGATCCAGGCGAAAAGAAAGACGGAGATAGTGGAAAGGAAGCGAGTGAAAAAATATTATACATGAACAATGCGGAGGAGCCGACATCCTTTGATCCGCCAATCGGCTTTAACGCCGTTTCATGGAACTCCTTGAATAATTTAATGGAAGGGTTGACCCGGTTAAGCCCTGATCACGAGCCAGAGGCAGCGACAGCTGAAAGCTGGGACGTCTCTGACGACGGAAAAACGTATACGTTCCATATCCGTGAAAATGCAAAATGGTCAAATGGCGATGATGTTACGGCAGGTGATTTTGTGTTCGCCTGGAAGCGGCTTTTAGACCCGGCAACGGCTTCACAGGCCGCATTTTTAGGCTATTTTATTGAAGGCGGGGAAGCTTTCAATAACGGGGAAGCTACTGCTGATGATGTGATGGTCAAAGCAGTCGGTGAGAAAACCCTGGAGGTTACTTTAACAAGTCCCCAAGCCTATTTTTTAAGCGTGATTACGAACCCGGCGTTTTTCCCAATAAATGAGAAGGTTGCCACCGAAAATCCCGAATGGTTTTCAGAAGCGGAATCTTTCGTAGGAAATGGCCCTTTTACACTGGCCGAGTGGGAGCATGATAACTATTTCCTCATGAAGAAAAATGACCAATATTGGGATGCTGACAATGTTAAATTAGACAAAGTTCACTGGGCGATGGTCAACGATACAAATACCGAATATCAAATGTTCCAAACAGGTGAATTGGATACTTCTGATGTTCCGCCTGATTTAAGTGATAAGCTGTATGCAGAAAATAAAGTGAAGGTGGAAGACCAGGCAGGCGGTTATTTCTACCGCTTCAATGTTGGACTGGAACCTTTTCAAAATAAAAATATCCGCAAAGCCTTTGCGCTCGCCGTTGATCAAAAGAAAATCGTTGATTTTGTAACGAAGAATAAAGAGAAACCGGCCTATGGTTTCGTATCGCCAGGATTTAAAGATCCGTCCGGGGCAGACTTCCGCGAAGTGAATGGCGACCTGATGAAGACCAATATTGAAGAAGCAAAAAAGCTTCTCGCAAAAGGAATGGAAGAAGAGGGCTATGACACCCTTCCCGAAGTTACTCTAACGTTTAATACCAATGATATACACCAAAAGATTGCCGAAGCTCTCCAGCAAATGTACAAAGAAAATCTCGGAGTGGACGTCAAGCTTTCGAACATGGAGTCAAGCGTGTTTGCAGAGCAGCAGTCAGCACTAAAATTCCAGTTGTCCAGAAGTTCGTTCCTTGCCGACTATGCGGATCCAATCAATTTCCTTGAAAACTTCCAAACCGGACATTCGATGAACCGGACGGGATGGAGCAATGAAAAGTATGACAAACTGATTCAGGACGCCAAAAAAGAATCAGATGAAGAAAAGCGCTTTGAGCTCATGTACGAAGCTGAGAAGATTCTGATGGATGAAGCGCCAATCTTCACGGTCCACTTCTATAACCAGCCATATCTGCAAAACGAAGCTGTTACAGGAATCGTCCGCCATCCGGTTGGTTACCTCGAGTTAAAATGGGCTGATAAGAAATAAGCACAAATCTCATAAAAGGGGTGTTCACAGGAACACCCCTTTTATAAAAAAATAGCTGGAGGCGAATATGATCGTTAAAGCAAAGAGACTGGAAAAAGGAGATACCGTTGGTGTCATTGCTCCGGCCAGCCCTCCGAACATAGAAAATTTACAGCGGGGCCTTGCCTTCCTCGAAGAGCTTGGATTGACCGTTAAGCCCGGTAAACACTTATTTGAAAAAAACGGCTATCTTGCCGGTTCGGATCATCACAGATTGGAAGATTTGCATGCCATGTTTGCAGATCAGCAAGTAAAAGCAATCTTTTGTGCATGCGGCGGCTACGGAACAGCCCGAATTGCAGCCGAAATCAATTATCAAATCATTTCAGATAATCCGAAAATTTTTTGGGGGTATAGTGATATTACTTTTTTACATACCGCGATACACCAGCGTACAGGGCTCGTAACCTTCCATGGTCCAATGCTTGCGTCTGATATTGGCAAAGATGATTCGCATCCTGTATCGAGGGACCTCTTTCGGCAGTTGTTCGAACCTGAACAATTGAACTATTCGGAACAGCATTCCCGTCTGCAAACGCTCGTTGCCGGACATGCGGACGGCCCTCTTGTTGGCGGAAACTTATCCCTGCTTGCCAGCTCAATAGGAACTCCTTTTGAAGTTGATACAAAGGGTAAGCTTTTACTGATAGAGGATATTAATGAAGAACCGCGTTCGATAGACAGAATGCTTAACCAGCTGAAGATGGCTGGCAAATTGGATGATGCAGCAGGCTTTATTATCGGTGATTTTAAAAATTGCCTTCCCGAGAGAGAAGATTCTCTTACTCTAGAAGAAGTTGTTAATGATTACATCGCTGGAGCAGGCAAGCCGGCATTGTCAGGATTTAAGATCGGACATTGTTCTCCAAATCTATCACTTCCACTTGGGGGCATGGCCCATTTGGATGCCGATGAGAAAAAACTGTTGATCGAAAGTGGAATCCATTAAGGGGGTTCGTGATGAAAATAGAAGAGTTGCAAACTTACCGGGCAGCAGTACCGCTTGTGAAGCCGTTTAAAACAGCGTTGCGCACTGTGGAAACGGCTGAAGCCATCGTTGTTAAAGTTACGTGTGATAACGGTGTGACCGGCTGGGGAGAAGCACCGCCTACCCACGTGATTACGGGAGAAAGCCTGATTGGGATCGAAGCGGCAATCCAGCAAATCATCCGGCCATTTCTACTAAACAAAAACCTGTTAAGCTATGAAACCATTTTTCAGGGCCTTGATACGATACTTGTTGGGAACTCCAGTGCAAAAGCGGCGGTCGATATGGCCCTGTACGATTGCATTGCCCGGAATTGCAAGCTGCCGCTTTACCAGTTTCTCGGTGGACATAAGTCAGAAATCGACACCGATTTTACAGTCAGCGTCAACGGTCCCAAGGAGATGGGTGAGGACGCCGTTGCCTATGTTCAGCAAGGTTTTACGACATTGAAAATAAAAGTGGGCAAGGATGAACCGGCGCAGGATCTCGAAAGGGTTCAGGAGGTGAGAAAGCGGGTCGGCAAGGATATTAAAATCCGCCTTGATGCAAATCAAGGCTGGAATACGAAGGATGCGATCTCGATTATCCGCAAAATGGAGGATTCGGGACTGGATATTGAGCTAATCGAACAGCCTGTAAAAGCAGCTGATATAGCCGGACTAAAACAAGTAGCAGATGCCGTTGATACGCCGATTATGGCCGACGAAAGTGTTTTTTCTCCAAGGCAGGCGTTCGAAGTCATCAAAACAAGAAGTGCCGATTTGCTCAATATTAAGCTGATGAAAGCGGGCGGAATTTATAAGGCGCAGATCATCAATCAACTGGCAGAGGTTTGCGGGATTGAATGCATGGTAGGAAGCATGATTGAAACACGGATTGGCATAAGCGCGGCCGCTCATTTTGCAGCCAGCAAAGCGAATATTACCCGCTTTGATTTGGATGCACCGCTGCTGCTTGCTAAAGATATCGTTGAAGGAGGCATTGTATACAACCGAAGCAAAATTGCTTTTTCACAGGAACCGGGCCTTGGCATTCGCAATGTCCTGATAGATTAAGGAGGGAGTTATCATGGCGGAACAAACGAAATGGATCGTGAATGTACCTGTAGCAAATGTCTGGACCTCGTACGATTCAGCAAGGCCAATCGACGAAGCGGTTACATCGAACCCGGTTAATCTGGAAGCATGGCTCAACTGGCTTACGTATGACACCCGGCTGGAATTGTGCAGTTCGAATCTTTTGCAGTCACAGGTTTTATTTGGGGAAGAGGTACTCGTTACAGGTTCACATGGGCACTGGGCCGAAGTCGTTGTTCCCGGACAGCCTACCTCGAAAGATAAGCGCGGATATCCAGGCTGGGTACCATTCACACAACTAACTGAATTAGGAGATTGGAATATAGCTGGCAGTGAGGTTGCTGTCATTACAAGTAAACAAGCTGTTCTCCGGCAAGAAAACTCTGAATATGAGATGCCATTAAGCTATCAAACAATCCTGCCTGTTGAACAACATTCCCGTGATGCTGTCAAAGTAAAGACGCCCGTTGGCAGCGGATTGCTGAAACTTGAAGATACAGCCATTTATGAATCATATCATCATGTTCCGAAAGGATCCGGGACAGACCTTGTCAGGGCAGGTGAACAGTTTCTCGGCTTGCCATATTTGTGGGGAGGGATGAGCTGTTATGGCTATGATTGTTCCGGGTTCAGCTATTCGATGTGCAAAGCGATCGGTGCAATCATTCCGCGCGATGCATCAGACCAGGCGAAACAGGGAAAAGAGATAGGCCTGTCAGCAATTGAGCCGGGAGATTTATTGTTTTTTGCCTACCAGGAAGGCAAAGGGCATATCCACCATGTTGGCATTTATTATGGCAATGGACAGCTGCTGCACTCACCGAAAACTGGAAAAGAAATAGAGATTATCCCGATTGCCGGTACCAGCTATGAAAAAGAGCTTTGTGCAGCACGGCGCTACTGGCAGGAGACGGAGGAATAAGCATGAATGGAAAAGTGTTGCTGGAAGTAAATCGATTAAAGAAATATTTTTTCCTCAACCGAGGTGAAATTTTAAAAGCGGTAGATGATGTTTCCTTCCAAATATATCAAGGAGAAACGTTCGGAATTGTCGGGGAATCGGGATGCGGAAAATCGACGGCTGGAAGAACGGTTATCGGCCTTTATGATGTTACCGGAGGAGAGGTCAAATACGATGGAAAAAACGTCCATTCTTTAAATGAGAAGGAGAAGTTTGCCTTTCACCGCAAAATGCAAATGATTTTCCAGGATCCGTACGCATCATTAAATCCGCGTTCAACGGTCAGGGAGATTATTTCCGAGCCGATGGAGGTCCATGGCTTATACCGGGATAAACGAGAAAAGCTGATCAAGGTGTACCAATTGTTAGAAGACGTCGGCTTGAACCGGGACCACGCAAACCGTTATCCGCATGAATTCAGCGGCGGCCAGCGCCAGCGGATTGGCATTGCCCGGGCGCTCGCCCTTGAACCGGAATTCATTATTGCTGACGAACCGATTTCTGCTCTTGATGTCTCCGTCCAGGCCCAGGTTGTAAACCTGCTGAAGCGGCTGCAAAAGGAAAAGGGGTTGACGTTTTTATTTATTGCCCATGACCTTTCGATGGTCAAGCAAATCAGTGACCGGATCGCCGTCATGTATTTAGGAAATCTTGTCGAGCTGACAGCAAGCAGCCAATTATACGAAAAACCTCTCCATCCCTATACACAAGCATTGTTATCGGCCATTCCAATACCCGATCCGGATGTCGAAGATCAGCGGGAGCGCATTATTTTGCAAGGAGAACTGCCCAGTCCAATCAATCCGCCGAGCGGCTGTGTATTCCGGACAAGATGCCCTTATGCAATGCAGGCATGTGCAGATTTGAAACCTGAATGGCAAGAAATTGAAACTAATCACTTTGTAGCCTGCCATTTATACAACAAGCAGATAACCGGGAAGCCCGACCGGAGGCAGGTTGCCGCAACGAGTTGAGACTCCCACGTCTAAAGACGGGCTACGCCCTGCGCGGGCTTTCTCGTTCGGAGAATCTGTAAAGAATGATTCACAGGAGGAAGACATGACTTTTCCAATATTATTAGTTTTGATTATTATCATGATAGCGATTGTCTGCACATTGCTGTTGACCGGAAAAAGTGATGAAGACTATTCAACTTCTTCAAAAAGAAATACAGTAAATCTGACGGTCATTTATGCAGTAGTTATCTTTCTATCACTAATTGGTCTCGCTGTTTATATTAAGTGGTTTACCTGAGCAAGTGTGACGCGTCCGTACGTGGTTCTCCTGCGTGAACAACATGAAGCAGGTGAGCAGTTTTAAATTAAAGTTTAAAAAAGGCGGGTGTTGTCCAGATGACGGCGCAAATATACGTAACAAGAAAGCTGCCAGATCAAATTATATCCAAATTGAGAACTTCATTCGAGGTTCGGATGTGGGATGAAGAGAACGTTCCGGTTCCGCGTGACGTTTTGAAAAAAGAAATTTCGATCGCAGACGGGATTTTGTGCTTAATAACAGAATCGATTGATGAAGAGCTGTTACAGAATGCAGAACGCTTGAGGGTCATCAGCAACATGGCGGTTGGCTACAACAATATTGATGTGGAAGCTGCTTCAAAACGCGGGATTAGCGTTACCAATACCCCTGGCGTCTTAACGGAAACAACAGCCGATTTGACCTTCGCGCTTTTAATGGCTACCGCAAGAAGACTGGTCGAATCGTCCAGTTATCTTCGGGAGGGGAAATGGGAGACATGGTCGCCGATGCAGCTGACAGGGCAGGATATTTACGGGGCAACCATAGGAATTATTGGACTGGGGCGAATAGGTGAAGCTGTTGCAAAACGGGCAAAGGGCTTTGATATGAATATCCTGTATTATAATCGAAGCAGAAAGCCGCAAGCCGAGAAAGAGCTTGGAATCACATATACGGGGCTAAATGAACTGCTCAAAGCTTCCGATTTTGTTTGCATCATGACTCCATATACGCCTGAAACGGCCGATTTAATCGGCAAGGAGCAATTATTATTGATGAAAAAAAACGCGATTCTTATCAATACAGCACGGGGTGGAATTGTTAATGAAACGGCCCTGTACGAAGCACTAAAAGATGGAGTGATATGGGGGGCCGGCCTTGATGTTTTTAAAGAAGAGCCGGTCGACCTGGACCATCCGCTCCTCTCACTTCCGAATGTGGTCGCACTGCCCCATATTGGGAGTGCCAGCATTAAAACAAGAATGAAAATGGCTGATCTTGCTGCTGATAATTTACTGGAGGCTTTACAAGGAAAGACTCCTTCCTGCCTCGTTAATGGATCAGGGCTTGCCGCTTACAGGAAATGAAGAAAGGGGGTTAACCCAAGGTCAGTTTATGTTTGATATTGGGTCAACCCCCTTTGTTCACTCAATCAACAATACATATATTGATTTGGCCAAATTAACCATTATTTTGTATTTCAATTTCTGACCATTCGATTTGAAAACGTATGATATCTTCTTCGCTTAATTGACTGCCCATTTGTACCTCAATGAATTGCAGGTCAGTGACCGCTTTAACCGCGTGTTTTGTTCCTGCAGGAATTGTAATGACACTCCCGGGTTTCACATGTTTTAACTGTCCATCAATAATTAATTCACCTTCACCGCCAGTAATCGTCCAGACTTCCTGGCGCTTCAAATGTTGCTGATAGCTTAGGTTTTTTCCTTGGATCATGTTTATTTTTTTTGTTAAAACTTCAGTTCCATTACCAAGTTTATGATAGTCCAAAACTCGATAATGACCCCAATGCTTCTCTTCATACATCGGGCGCTGGTCAATATCTTTAATCATCTCTTTTAAATGTCCGGATGCCATTTTATCGGCTACCAGTATACCATCTGAACTTGCTACTACTACACTATTGGATATACCCGCGACGACGACGGGAAGTTCAAGTTCATTTATTAAATGAGTATTTATGGAATTATTATCAATCATTCCTTTTCCAACGATATTCGCATTCATAATGCCTGAAATCGTATTCCACGTTCCCAGGTCTCTCCACATTCCCTTGTAAGGAACGACGACAATGTGATTCGTTTTTTCAACAACTTCGTAATCGAAACTATTTTTTGGAATGTCACAATATTGACTGATTAGTTCCTCATAATTGAAGGGAATTCCGTTATTAGTTAGATATTGCAACAAATATCCCAACTTGAAGGCAAACACCCCGCAGTTCCAATATGCCCCCTGCTTAATTAATTTTGTGGCAGCATCCCGGTCAGGCTTTTCAATAAAAAAGTCGACCTCGTCATAAGTTCGGGTGTTATGGGGCAATTCATCATTTGGAACAGGAACAATGTAACCGTATTGATCGGAAGGATAGGTTGGTTTTACTCCAAGCAGTGCAAGAGAAGCATCCGAATCTGTGAGTGCATGGCCAAATATTTTAATAGCTTCAAAAAAAGAATCCTCCACATAAGCATCAACAGGTATTACACAGACTATCTCTTCTAAACTTATTTTTTCGACGGAAAGAAGGTAAGCTGCAGCTAAGGCTATGGCGGGAAACGTATCTCTACGCTCAGGCTCAATGATAAGAGGAGGAATATTCTCAATCTGGCTTTGAATAAAGTTTGTTTGTGATTTACCGGTGGCAATGTAAGATGATTCCGCTAAACCAGCACGTGCTAATTGCCGCCATATCCGCTGGATCATTGATTCTTCTACTCCATTTTCATTACACATCATCTTTAAAAACTGTTTAGCCCTGGAACCATTTGATAAAGGCCAAAGCCTTTTTCCAGAACCTCCAGATAATAAAATAATTTTCATATTTCATCCACTTTCCGGAAAATTTTCAGTGGGAAATACCGAGATTTTGGCCAGGATTTTTTAAGATAAATTGTTTTTTATTTTCCCGTTTATAAGTATCGCAAATCCTGAAAATATCAAACTTACAATTTAAACATTTAATGACCTGAGCAAATCGGCTATTCATATTTTGTTCATTTGATTCTAATCTTTAATTGGCATTTCCAGCAGTATTCTATTATATGCAAAAAGAAATTGGGGGTGTTTGGCCAAAAATTAAATCCCGCAATCGTTAAGCTTTTTTTGATTTTATTGGCATCTGATGCATCTTATCCAGGTTCGGAATTTGATAATCACCTGTTGCCTATGAACTAAAATAAACTAATTGCATATCATGTTTAGGGGTGTTCAAGGGTGGAGCGAAGCACACATGGGCTTGGAACACTAAACCATTTTCTTCACTATTAGGTTGTTAGCCCATACAAAATTTTTTCGTTAATAATATAATATCTTAACCCTGACATACTCAGGAATTTCGATAAAAGGAGGATAACTATGGGTTACGGAAAAAAAAGCTATTTCTATGATGATGACTGGGGTTACAAAAAAGATTGCGGCCATAAAAAAGACCATGACTGTGATTGCAAAAAAGATTGCGGTCATAAAAAAGATCATGACTGTGACTGCAAAGACGATCATGACAAATGCAAAATTAAAAGTTGCATCTGTAAAGAGTTTCGTCGTATAACGCCGGGAACAACTGTATTTCTGACAATAGATGGCGTAGTTTCAGGACCTTATGTTTTTGCTAAATTCTGTAAAGATGATCACTGTGTAACTTTATTGTCAGGAGCAGGCGTTACCCCATCAGGAGCTGTATTTATTGTCGACTGTGTTCGAATCGACGCTTTTGCATTCCCTCCAACCGTATAAAAAAAATATATATATATTTTTTTTAATCCATCAGGCTGGCAGCAGCCTGATTTTTTTATGCAATGTTACCCAATCATATCAAAGAACCTATTCATATAATAAAATATATCTTCTGCTATTAGCTAAGAGAAGATCGGACAAGTTACCGGGAGGTGAATGAAAATGGGCTGTTATAATAAATCAAACGGGTGCGCCTGCGATGTTCTGCGTAAGGCAGCACCCGGAAGAGGTGTAACATTAGGATTTAATGGTGTATCTTTGCCTGTTATCAATGCGAATTTTTGTAAAAGTAATCACTGCTCAACGTTTGTCAGCAGTACAGGTACTGTTACGATCGCTGATTGCAGAAAAATAAATTTTGTCGCGTTTACTCCATAAATATTCCTTTGTCTTGATAAAACATAAAAAAGAGAGGAAATATTCCTCTCTTTTTTGCTTTATTCTTTATTATTCAGTACGGTATTCAATTAAATCACTAGGGAAAACGGTATTGCACTGTTTCGGAATCTTTGGAGCTGGACACTGTTCGGTTAAGATGTCTCTCGGCAGGCAGAATGCTGCAAATAACTCTATCGTTACATCCGCAAGAGATTGAATGCTCTGGCAAACATTCAGGGTAAGATCTACACTTAATAATTCATCCTTTTCATCGTCACAATTTAACCTTACTGTACAATCACTATCGGCCAGTTTCACCACTAATCTTGTTCCCCTTGGTGCACATAGGAAGAGAGACTCGGACATTTCTATCGTGATTGGCTTCGATACTTCTACAAAAGGAACTTTGTCAATAATTCCGCTAAACTCAATAACAAGGCACAGCTTCTTAGTAAATGTGACTCTCTGTAACTCAACCAGGTCTTTATCAATGACGAATGGACGGTCGTCTCTCTCACCAGTTTCCACTACTTTGATTTCAGAATTATAGGCTAGCGGATAACCGGTCTTGGGATCTACCAAAATACAACGCGTTTTTAAATTTCTTGCCTTGCATACATCGGTATCTAAATGGAGAGCATGTGCGGGAATACATTTCGATACGGCTGACTGTAGAACCACCCAATCATAAACTTTTTCGGTATTTATGCACAAAAGTTCATCGTCATACTCAGCAGAGGTTTGCATATGATCGACTCCTTACTTCTATTTGAATTTCGATATAGTACAAAATATGGCAACCTCATCTTATGAGTGACATGTTTCTAATCAAAAACAGGAAAATGGGCTGATATACTATGATTAACTAATAACTTTTGTTCACGGTACTAAACGAAAAACATACAATACTTTATAAAATGATTAAACGGGGGAAAGATGTATGTCCAAACACTATGTTCAAGATGATATCGATAAAATGTTGCATCAAATAAATGCATACAAAAAAATAATTAAAAGCTATCAGGAAAATGATACTACCCAGGATTATTTGGATATGAGACTGAAATTGGAAAGTGTAATGAAGGAGAGACAGCGCGAACAACTGAGATTTGAAAAATTAATGAAAAAATACCAAACCAACTCAGAAAAACTCGAAGCGAACGAGAAAAAGTATGAAGAGTTATCACACTCATACGAACAGCAAAAACAAGAATATGACGAGATCAAAGCAGCCTATGAAAAGCAGAAGCAAGAATATGAACAATTAACGGGAGCCTATGAAAAGCAAAAGCAAGAATATGAACAGTTAAAGGCAACTTATGAAGAACAGAATAGAGGTTTGACGCAATCGGAGCATATAGATACGGAAGAAGACAATACATCTCCATCCGAAAGAGAGGCACAGTATCCTGACCAGGAAAAATGGCCCAAAAAACATATGAGAACTCCGCTGGATTTAACAAGGATGGCACGGCCGAATGGGATGCAAACACCAAGACAGGTGACTTTCAGAGAAATTCAAAGTAGCCTTGAAAATTGAAAAATAATCTTCACTGGATATTGATCCTTTTGCACTAAAGAATGGATGGAGAATCGAAGCGATGGTAAACTCCGATTCTTCCATCCATTTTTACATTTTTATGTTTCTTGCCTATTCAGTTATAAACAAAGACCCTGGAGATAGATCATTCATAAAAAGGACTTAATAACCATTTTGTTTTGACAAACAACTAAATAAAGCTACCTTTCAGACAAAGGCAGCTTCAAAAAGGAGTATAAACTGAGCATGAGCAAAACACAACCCGTTCGCAAATTGTTACATGATCAATTTGAGTAGGGCTTTCCATTGATGCCATTAATAAATTCAATAACTATCATAATCATCATCTTTAACAAATTTGCAAATCAATTTCTTCTTTTTTGGTTTGCACTTTGAAAATTTCTTTTTTGGTTCATAATAATCCTCATCATAGTCTTCATCGTATTCGTAATCATCGTACCAGTCTTCATAATATTTTTTTGAACATGGACAGCTGAATTTCTTCTTTCTGGATACTTCATATTTGTCAAACCACATAATCTTTCACCTCCTGTTTTGTATACTTTACCTTACGCAACTGCTGTACAAGCAGAAACGGCGTTCATCATGTATGTAAATGCACATTTTATTTAACGAACATTGGCTATACCTTGGGCATTTGCAGGACCACTATTTAAAATAAGGTCCAGCATAAATTGATTAAAATAATCTGATCGTTATAGATTTCTGAAGCTTAAAGAAATCAAAAGAAGTGATTAGTCAGCGGGAAAGAAGGAGAGCTGATTTATTTCTTTGCATTATTTACGCACGTTATACCACCTGATTCCGGACAATACAACAAAAATGGGAGATTTCTAATTAATTGAATACGGGATGTTCGAGTTTAAACAATATAGAAGCTTTTTCTTTATTTGTCCCAAGTAAAAAAAAATGAGCCATTTTCTTAGTGATAACAGCCGTTTCGGCTTGTACACCTCCTGCGTATTTTAAAGTAAATAAAACAGGGAGGTGAAATGATATGTGGTATGAAGATGATAAGTATGACGATTACGACAAGAAACACTACGATTACGACAAGAAACATTTCAAAGTGAAGCATTTCGATGTAGAACTATATATTGACCATGATGATGACTATCCATGTAAACCGAAGAAGAAATTTCCAAAGCGAAAAAAGAAGCTGATTTGCAAATTTGTTAAAGATGGTTATTGAATTTAGTGGTGGTACCCATCGAAAGTCAGGTCAAACGATCAGGTCATAATTTCATTCAGGAATGAGTGTTTTTGTCGGTGTGAAAATTTTCAAGGGATATCTTAAATTATGCAAAAAAGGGGAAGTGAAGTAATATGTGTTATGAATATGATGAGTATGACGATTACGATGACGATAAAAAGTATGATGATTATGATAAAAAACATGACGATAAGAAACATTTCAAAGTGAAGCATTTCGATGTAGAACTATATATTGACCATGATGATGACTATCCATGTAAACCGAAGAAGAAATTTCCTAAACGAAAAAAGAAGCTGATTTGCAAATTTGTTAAAGATGACCATTACGATAGTTATTGATTGATAGCATCAATAGAAATTCCTGGTAATGGATCATCTGAGACATTGCATTACACCGGTTAACTGTTCATTCTTGGAATAATTGCTGGTGTGGCGGGACGCTCCTTTTGCTAATGGCAATTTCACGCTGGGATCTATACAACCAGCCATAAATTGCCGGGTTTTTGCTCATGCTCAGTTTTATACTCCTTTTTCAAAAGCTACCTTAGTCTTGGGGTAGCTTTTTCTTTGGATTAGAAATATGTAAATGGATGGAGGAATTTGTATAGTACAATCTTCTCTTCGTTATCCTGCCATCCACTTATTCGAGAAGGGGATTCTTAAGTTCTGAATGGTAACTTGGTTATTTTTCCACTTCATTATATTATTTACATTTTATTTGTTGCAGATTGCGTTGAATGTCTCTGAAGGTCACCTGTTTTGGAGCAATGGTTTGGATTGGATTTGGTTTTGCCATCCTGACTACATCCAGCGGAGTTCGCATATGTTTTTTTGGCAATGCTTCCTGATCCATACTCTGTCCCTGTGTTTCTGATGGAGACGTATTGTTTTCTTCACTATTCACACGCTCTTGACGGTGGAGACCTTTTTTCTGCTGTTCATAGGTTGCCTTTAGTTGTTCATATTCTTGCTTCTGCTTTTCATAGGCTGATTTTAACTCATCATATTTTTTTTCTTTTGCCTCGATCTTGTTTTCGAATTTTTCTTTTAACTCATCGTATTTTTTTTCTTTCGCCTCAAGTTTTTCTGAGTTGGATTGAAACTTTTTCATTAACTCTTTGTATCTTTGCTGTTCAAGCTCTCTCTCCTTTATTATATTTTCCAATTTTTTTCTCATATCCAAATACTCCTGGGTTGTATCATTTTCCTGATAGCTTTTAATTATTTTTTTGTACGTTTTAATTTGATAAAGCAATTTATCGATATCATCTTGAACATAATGTTTGGACATACACCTTTCCCCCGTTAAATCATTTTATAAAGTATTGTATGATTTTTTTTTTGGGCCTGTGACAGTAGTTATTAGTTTAACATGGTATATCAGCCCATTTTCCTGATTTTGATTAGAAACATGTCACTCAACGGGAAAGCCAGCCATATTTTGTACTATATCGAAAATAAAATAAGGAGTAGATCATATGCAAAATCCTGCTGAGCATGACGATGAACTTTTGTGCATAAATACCGAAAAAGTTTATGATTGGGTGATTTTACAGTCTGCCATATCAAAATGCGTTCCCGCAGATGCGCTCCATTTAGATACCGATGTATGCAAAGCAAGAAACTTAAAAACGCGTTGTATTTTGGTAGATCCCAAGACCGGTTATCCTCTAGCCTGCAATTCAGAAATCAAAGTAGAGGAAATTGGTGAAAGAGACGACCGTCCTTTTGTCATTGGTAAAGACCTGGTTGAGTTACAGCGAGTTACTTTCACTAAGAAGCTGTGCGCTGTTATTGAGTTTAGCGGAATCATTGGCAAGACTCCATTTGTAGAAATATCCAAGCCAATTATGATAGAAATGTCCGAGTCTCTCTTCCTGTGTGCACCAAAGGGGACACGGCTAGTGGTCAAACTGGCTGATAGTGAATGTACAGTAAGGTTGGATTGCGACCATGAAAAGGACGAATTATTAGGTGTAGACCTTACTTTAAATGTGTGCCAGAGCATTCAAACGGTTGCGGATGTCACGGTAGAGTTGTTTGCAGCGTTCTGCCTGCCAAGAGATATCTTAACTGAGCAGTGTCCAACACCAAAGATTCCGAAACAGTGCAATATCGTCTTCCCTGGTGATGAATGTGAATATGAATATGAATACAGTAATGAGTAATCAAGATACAGCATAATGTAAAGAGAGGAATTATTTCCTCTCTTTATTTTTTTGAGAAGGTGGTGTGAATGATAATCGAGCTGGTTAATGAATTGGAAAGTAAGTTAAAGCTTTTGGAGCACGAAAGCGAAACATTCAAGGAGAGGATCAGAGAATTATTAATCGAAAAAAGTTCATCAGGAAAGCGCCCTTTACCATATTTTAGTTATTCCATTATTTTAGATAACAAATTAAACGGGAAGCATACCATTTTCGGGAATTTTAATTTTACAAATCACTCCCCATACCCCCTATATCATCCTAAATTCGTACTTAAAATAAAATCGGATCATGCCTTTGACTTTTCGGGAAAATACATGATGCCAAATCAGCACATAAAGGTCGAAAATTTTCAATGGAAACTTGTTGAGAATAAAAACGAAAATGAGGCAATGGAATATTGGTTTGCACCCATTGCTGCAGAAAAAATTGATCCGGAACAGACTTTGTCTTTTCCCAACTTTCAGATCCGATTTCAGAATGAAGCTACAGGCTACATAAATGTTGAAGGATATGTTCACTGCAGGGATGTAGACGAAGGAATACCGTCTTTGAATTCGATCAATATAAGTTTCTAAGGAGGGATATTTTGTTTTCTTCTGATAATGAAGAAATAAAGAATCTCATCGAAACGATGCTTAAGCAACAAATTGAAAATGCGAACAAAGAAACTAAAAGCATTCCCACTGGACAGATGGTTATTAATATAGACAATGGTGGTTTAGCGACATCCGCATTATTGTATTTACTGTTAAATCACAGCATGTCTACTGAAAATGCTTCTAAACAATCCGCAGAGCATGAGGGACCGATTGTTAAACAGCTGCAAAGACTGATTCATGATGTTAACCGGTTGCGTCAGGCGAATAAAGGTTTTTATGAGGAGATATTAAATGTCAATGAGCAGCAATCATAAGCAATAAGAGTGGATCAGTGGGTGTTTAGGATATGACACTGTTATAAAGCATTGATCTGTGGGAAATAGAAATGGCTGATGTCTTATGCATCCAGCAAATCTTCAGATGCAAAAACCAGCTAATAGGAATTAGGGAGGCAGCAATCATATGGAAAGACCGATCATTTATATAGGTGATAATACCATTTTAACAAAATTAATCTATACTCCTGTAATTTATTTAGATCCACGAGATATTGTCCAGGCTCATATTATGTTACATGGTTTTTGGGAGCATGGGCTTACGGCTAACTTTTTTCAAACTGTTAAACCCGGGATGAAAGTTTTGGATATTGGAGCACATTGCGGTTACTATACTCTTCTAGCAAGTTTATTGACCGGTCCTACAGGAGAAGTGCATGCATTCGAACCGAACCCGGCCCATTTTACTAATTTAAGGAGAAGTTTGTTAATAAACGGTTACAATCATGCTAACATCCATCAAGTAGGGTTATCGAACAAAAACGAAGAAGTGATTCTATACGTTCCCGACGGCGGGGGAGCCACCATTATCAATCCGGGATCTGAGTACCAAAAAGAGGTTAAAATGAAAACCGTAGTTTTTTCAGAATATTTCCCTCCGCAACAAGTTGACGTGATGAAGATTGATATTGATGGATCCGAGCCTCTTATCATGGATGATGTCATAAAAATCGTTGATAAAAGTGATAACATTCAAATCTTTTTAGAGTACGCACCTACTCTTTGGGTTGGCCATGATCCAAAAATTAGTTTACAAAAGTTCGCTGACCGCGGATTCAATTTTTATAAGGTTGCTCATACAGGAGTTCTTGAGCCAACAACTGTTGAAGAAGTAGTTGCATTTGAAGGTCCCCTTCATATCGATTTAAAACTGACAAGAAACTAAAATGGAGTTGGGCTATTATTAAATAGGCAGCAAACGTTATAGGCATTGGAATGTTCGACTTTAACCAATTTTGAATAAAGAGGTCATTGGATATGTTACCTTTTGTTAAAACTAATGTTTTGTTAAACGGAATCAATACGACGTTTTTAACCCACTTAGCTGATATGTACGATGGTTCAGGTTTAAGATCAGGTGTATTCTGGAGTGATATTTTACATCAATTGTCTGGAGCTATTAAACCAGGGAGTCGTGTTCTTGATGCCGGAGCCAATATTGGCACTACTGCAATATATTTGGCAAAGGTCCAGCCTGGATCAATCATTTATTGTTTTGAACCTGATCCACTTAATTTTTCCTTGTTAAATATCAATATTGCACTGAACAATGCACAAAATATCCACACTTTTAATTATGCTTTAGGAAGTCAGTCGCGATTTATTGACTTTTATCGAAGTGATATAAATTTTGGAGATCACCGAAGTGCAACACCAATATCCCCTGATCATGCATTAGGAAGTTTTGAACGTTTGCCATATCGGGTTCCAATGGTAACTCCTATTGACTTTTTTGAACAATGTTATCGTGATGAGAAGCCATCCTATTTTGATTTAATCAAAATCGACACTCAAGGTGCCGATTTTGACATTTTAAAGGCATGTTTACCGATGATTAGTCATGAATCAATTGTTATCATCGAATACTCGCCATATCATTTATTGCAAAAAGGCACTTCCAAAACAGAAATAGAAAATATCCTTAGAAACTTTTCTGAAATCTCCTATATAAACCCTCTTAAAAATCCTGCACATGACTCAAACACCAACATAGATCAAATATTAAGCGATTATGATCTATATAGCAAAGAATGGAAATGGTTTTATGATATTGTTCTAAGGAAAAAAACGAAAAAATAATTTATATGCACTCAGATATTAAACCAAATTTTTTGGGGGTTATTTCCGAAACGACATTTTTACAAAGAAATTGACAGCGCCAGTACAAGATTTAATGCATATAACAGAGATAGAGTAACCTGAAAAAAATATAAACCGTTAAGTCGGATAAAACTCCATCAAGGGGAGTTGGTTCTATGAGAATGGATAAAGACAGCTTTGAAAAATTGTTCAGCAGGATTGATAATAGTTTCGTCGGCAGTGAATCGGTTGCATATGATTATCAGAAAAAATATGTTCGCTATTATCTGGGAAAAAAACCAGTTCTCGATGTTGCTTGCGGTCAAGGATCTTTTCTGCGGGCTGCAAGTGAACTGGGAATCGACATTCTTGGGCTTGATATGGAAGAGGATTTAGTAAACTCATGTACGGAAAAAGGCTTCAATGCCAGGAAGGGAAATGTATTTGAATTTCTAGATCAGCCGACGAATAAGGAAGCATTTGAAGGAATATTTAATGCACACTTAATTGAGCACTTCGACAGCAGGAGGGCAATTGAATTATTAGTTCTATTTTATGAATCCCTAAAAAAGGGTGGAATCGTTACGATCATTACGCCGAATTTTGCTGCACAACATGTCCACGAGAACGTTTTCTGGCTTAGCTCTTCGCATGTGAGACCATATCCATTAATGTGGCTCGGAAATGCTTTTGCACAAATTGGCTTTGATATACTCGATGGCGGTTTGGACGCAGATGTAGGCGACACTTTTATAGTAGGTGTGAAGCCTAATTAGACAAAGCAGCCCCAGACACTATTCGATCCACAGCTTAAATATTTACAATATATTGGAATGAATTTCATAAAGCAATTCTTTAATTGAAAAACGAACAGTTATTTAAAATTAAAATATTATTATTCGTTTCCTACGGCATACTCCTGTTTATTTAGACAATTTCATTCGTTTTTCGGTCTGGCTTATTACATTGTGAAATTTACTCTATTGATATTAGAAAAGGTTCCACTCTAAATAAATGGATTTTAAGTTCCATTCACAACATTTTACGCATAGATAAATACAGAAACAAAGAATGATTTTGGAAAATACGATGAGGTGATTGTATTGTTAATATCCCAGCTATGTAAAGAAAAGCATTTTAATGAAGAATGGTTCTTAAACTGCTGTGAAGAACTTCAAATACCTGTTCATTATCACAGAAAGCTATGGGAATGGTGTTTTATAACACAAGCATTATCTGAAAGGGGTATGCTTAAGGAAGGTAAAAAAGGGCTTGGATTTGGAGTAGGGAAAGAACCATTGGTTTCTTTTTTTGCATCACATGGTTGTGAAGTAGTCGCCACAGACATAGATTATCAGATTGCCAAACTTTTAGGATGGGTTGATTCCAATCAACATTCTAATAATCTTGAAGACTTGAATGAACGAAAATTATGTGACCCGGAGCAATTTCGCAGGCTTGTCACTTTTGAGTTTATGGATATGAATGAAATTGATCAAAAACATAGCAATAAATATGATTTTACATGGTCTTCCTGCTCATTTGAACATTTAGGAACAATTGAACGAAGCAAACGATTCATTATGAACCAGATGCACTGCCTCAAACCTGGAGGTGTAGCTGTTCACACCACCGAGTTTAATTTATCTTCAAATGAACATACGATTGAATCCGGAGCTACAGTTATTCTTAGAAAGAAAGACATTGAATCGTTAGTAAATGAGTTAAGGGAAGATGGCCATTCAATCGAAGTTGATTATACCGCCGGTACAGGAAACATTGAAAGTTTTGTTGATGTTCCACCTTATACGAGTGAAATTCATTTAAGGTTGCTGCTCGAACAATATGTATCAACCTCTATCGGTCTGATTATTCAAAAGAATAATTCACAGAGTCTATGATTGAAACAGCAATTCGAAGAGAAGAAAATGTATCATCATACCCACATAAATGGTTTTTTGAGAGGTGTTAAATTGAATATAGCTTTTGATACTTTTTACACTTCATCCGCTTCAAATTTTAGGGGAATTGGAAACTATACCAGAAATATGATCGAAAATATTATGCGGCTTAATAAGACCCATTCAATGTTTTTCTTTTCACCTGATCCTTACCAAGATACCTCTGTTCAAATAAACAAACTACAATCATTTCTAACTAATAATTCCATCGATCTTTATCATGTAACGAGTCCGGTTGAATATTTATTCAATCATAATGAGCTGCTTAACCGCGAATGGTTTGGAGATATAAAATTGGCTGTTACATTTTACGATATCATTCCCTGGATCTATCCTGAAATTTATTTAAGTGACCCGATTTTCAAAAACAGGTTTTTGCATATTATGGATTTTATCAAAAACTCCGATATCATATTTGCTATATCTGAGACGACCAAAAGAGACGGGGTTAAATATTTTGATATGGATTCTGGCAAAATCTTTGTGATATACGGTGGCATTGACCGACAATTTTTTCAAAAAAATAACGATTCGGCCGTGAACCTTAAATACCAGATAACCCAGCCATATATTCTTTTTATCGGAGGCATGGAATTTAGAAAAAATCTGGAACGTATCCTTCATGCTTTTGCGAAAATAAATCACAAACTGGAAACTCAACATCAATTTGTCATGACCGGTTTCTTTTCAGAAATTGAAAAACAGAAAATTCAGCAGATTGCATTGGCACAGGGATTTGAAAGTCAATTAATATTTACCGGGTATGTGCCAAAAGACGATCTTATTAACCTGTACAGCCAATCGAGTCTGTTCGTATTTCCATCACTTTATGAGGGATTGGGTTTACCGATTATAGAGGCGATGGCTTGTGGTGCCCCGGTTCTCACGTCAAACACATCGGCGCTTAATGAGATAGCTAATGACGCGTGCTATAAAGTAAATCCCGAAAGTATTGAAGAAATTTCGGAGGGTATTTTTAATATGCTGACAAATCCGGAATTACTGAACAAATATAAACATGCAGGACCTAAACTTGCTGCAAAATTTAATTGGGAAAATGTTGCCTTAGAGGTGTTAAATGTATATAACAGCAAGTAAGTAAAACAGTAAGTTTCAACTGAAGAATACATGAAATCACAAAACAGGGAGGAGTAGGATTTGCCACTTCCAACTGGAGTTTTTTGGGCAGGATACGTATTTGATAGAGGTGGCTATGGTACTGTATCCAGGAACTATCTAAAAATGTTGAAGGCTTTAAATATTCCAGTGCATATCCATAATCTCGGCGAAATTCATAAGGAAGTAGGGGAAGATGATCGGGACCTAATTGGAAATATCCATCGCCCGATTTCTGAGTTAGGGACAGATCCGGTTATGGTCATCCACAGTACTCCGGATGATTTTGCGCGTTTTAATGGAACAGGATTCAACAAAAAAATAGGTATCACTATTTTTGAAACCGATAAAATTCCGGATTACTGGGTTGGTTTATGTAACCAAATGGACGAAATATGGGTACCGTCTGCCTTTAATTATCGTACGTTTACTAAGTCAGGAGTCGATGAAAAAAAGGTTATCGTTATGCCATATGGAATCGACGTGGAGAAATACAATAAGAATTTTAAGCCCTTTGCTTTTTCAACAACTCCTAAGCAATTTACGTTTTTATATGCATGCCAATTCGATTTTAGAAAAGGTTTTGATTTATTGATTAAAAGCTTTTGTGAAGAATTTACGGATGAAGACGAAGTGTCTCTTATTATTAAAACATATGTACATGGAAGTGATTTTGATGCCGAAGCAATCATCCGTTCCTATATTCCAATTAAAAATAACATTCCAAGCATATTTATAATAAATGAAAAAATGTCAGAAAATGAATTACTATCTTTATATTCCAGTTGCTCTTGTTATATTTCAACAGACAGAGCTTGTGGATGGGGAATGCCGCAGATGGAAATGATGGCTATGGGGAAACCAGTGATATCAATCAACTGGAGTGGTTCTACCGAATTTATGAATGAGGAAAATACTTTTCTTATTCAACCATTGGACGAATTGGAGCCAGTGGATATAAACCTTATGCTAAGTCGCCCGCAATTATACTTTGATCACAAATGGGCAAAAGTGCCGATGGAAAATGTCAGAAAAGCAATGAGAGATGCTTATTACAATAAAGAAAAAAGGCTAAAAATTGCCCAAAATGCGAAAGAAATGATTGATCAGAAATACTCAATAACTGAAATGGCGAAAATAATGAAACAGAATCTAACATTATAGTTGCTTCATTTCTTAAAGATCTATTCACCAATACGAAGCTTAAGCATATAATTTTGTGGAAATGGAAGCGAATTAGAATTTATCACGGAGGGTTAGTGTTATGAGTCTCTTCTCTACAGCAAATTTTAGTGATTCTTTTTTTTTTAACGATAAAAAGTTTCGTTATAACAAAATTCCCATTAATAATATTTCCGAGAGGGCAATAGAAGTACCAATTGGCTTGGACTTTCTTGAAAAAAATAAAACGGGGCGAATATTAGAGGTCGGGCATGTCCTATCCAGTTATGAAACTGCCGCAAACATAGTACAAAGAGATATTCTTGATAAATTTGAAGTGGCTGCAAACGTTCTAAACTTAGATTTAATGGATTATCAGCCGGAGGATAAATACGATGCCATTATTTCACTTTCAACTGTAGAGCATATTGGACAATCAACAGATCCAACCGGAGCTTACGGGGAATCCAGTCAACTGAAAGACCATGAAGCACCTTTAAAAGCGATCGTAAAAATTTACAATTTATTAAAAGTGAATGGAAAGGCATTCATTTCAGTACCGTTTGGATGCTTATCCGATCTTGGATGGCTTATACAGTTTGGAGATCAGTACCTGCAATTGTTGTTTACAAAATATCTACTGCCTGAAAATGAGGTGAAGTTATCATTTTTCAAAAAGGTTGATATGGAACTAACACTAAATAATCCAAGACAAATCTGGGAACAGTGTTCCAAGGAAGAGCTTTCCGATACGCGCTTTAATCAACCCTTTCCTTTTGCGAATGGAATTGCCTTTATCGAAATATACCGAAATTCAGCAGCGGATTATCCAATTGAAAACGGAATGAAAGAAGAATTGATTTATCAACCTGATGGGTTAATCAATAATCTATATTTCAGCAATTTCTTTTTTGGAAGTGTTTATGACACCAATGGGTGGTTTCATACCAAAAATCCAACTTGGTTATTCTTTGGACCTTATATAACTTTACCGGCAGGTAAATATGAGCTAAGGGCAAAGCTGGAAGTAGAACCCGGGGGCAATTTCATACTGGATATGATAAATAATGCTGAAGGTAATACATTATTAAAATACGAATTTCAAACTACAAGTGATTATAAAAAACAAATTATGATTGAAAAGGATTTAGAAAATGTTCAAATACGGCTTTTATCTGATTCTACTAATTTTTCAAAAATCAGAGTACCGATTTTATGTTTGAATCGAATTGAAAAATGAAATTTTATTCAGCTTCCTGTGGAAGTGCATAAAAAAATGTGATGTACTCCTTGGTTAATTTGAAAATGGGGGGAGCCGAATGTCCGGCGGTGTGAACTTATTCGGATATATTAGAGCAGAATTGGGTGTAGGAGAATCTTGTCGTTTAGCAGCAAACTCAATGGAAAACGCCGATATTCCATTTGGCATCATGAACTACCCGATATGTGCAGCTAGACAAGAAGATTTGACGTGGGTCCACAAAGAAATAAAAGAACCCCTTTTCAATACCAATATATTTCATATTAATGCCGACCAGCTGGAAATCGCCTTTCGCTACGATATTATAAAGCGACGATTTTTAGAAAACCGCTATAACATTGCAGTATGGCATTGGGAACTTCCAGAATTTCCGGATGAGTTTGCTGCAAGTTTTAACATGATAGATGAAGTATGGGCACCATCTACGTTTATCTTTGACTCCATTTCGAAAAAATCCCCGGTTCCCGTTGTAAAAATCCCTCATGGATTAAGTGTCCATGCTTCTCAAACCATTGGCCGCAAATATTTTATGCTGCCCGATAATCAATTTCTTTTTCTTATGATGTATGATCCAAACAGCTCGCAAACCAGAAAGAATCCCCTTGGGGTGATTTCCGCCTTTAAATTAGCCTTTAAAAAAAATGATTCCTCTGCAGGACTTATCATCAAGATCAACAACAATCAAATCGATCGATCTGCAGAGCTGGAGCAATTAAAGAACGAAATAGCCGGTTATAAAAATATTTATATCATTGATAAAGTAATGAATCGTAATGAAATCAATGCATTGATGAATGTAACGAATTGTCTGGTTTCCCTCCATCGCTCAGAAGGATTCGGGTTGCCTTTAGCCGAAGCAATGGCTTGCGGAAAACCCGTAATTGCAACCGGGTGGTCGGGGAATTTGGAATTTATGAACGAAAGGAATTCCTGTCTGGTGCGCTATCACCTGGAGAGGGTCGGGCAAGACTGGGGACCTTATAAAGCAGAGCAATTCTGGGCTGATCCCGATATTGAACATGCAGCTTATTACATGAAAAAAGTGGTTGGGGAGCCGGTATGGTGCAGGGAAATGGCTGCACGAGGAAAGGAAACGATAGAAAAACATTTTTCACCGAAAAAGTCCGGGCAATTAATGAAGAGCCGTCTGAATGAGCTGAATCTCCTTTAACTTATTAATTTGTAATATCATTTCATGATAACCGCATAAATAATACAGTAAGCATTTTTAAGGGAGGTGGTGTCATGAAGAGAGCTTTAATAACCGGGATTACTGGACAGGATGGCTCTTATTTAGCTGAACTTCTTCTCACAAAAGGGTATAAGGTCTACGGTTTGAAAAGGAGAACCGCAACGCAAAATGATGAAAACATTAAACATATTTTAAATGAAATTGAGTTTGTATCAGGTGATTTGTCTGATCTGTCTTCATTAATTCAGGCTGTCAAGTTAGCAAAGCCTGATGAAGTCTATAATCTGGGAGCCCAGTCTTTTGTTGCAGATTCATGGTTACAGCCAATCTACACTGGTGAAATTACAGGTTTGGGCGTTGTGAACATGCTCGAAGCTATACGTCAAGTGAAACCTGATACACGATTTTATCAGGCTTCCAGTTCTGAAATGTTTGGTAAAGTGGTAGAAACTCCGCAAAAAGAAACCACCCCATTTTATCCACGAAGTCCGTACGGTGCAGCAAAAGCATTCGGCCACTGGATAACGGTCAATTATCGGGAAAGCTTTAACATGTACGCTTGTTCAGGGATTTTGTTTAATCATGAATCGCCCCGCAGAGGAATACAATTTGTGACACGTAAAGTAACAGATGGTGTAGCCAAAATAAAATGCGGTATGCAAAAAGAGCTTCGACTCGGGAACCTGGACGCCAAAAGAGACTGGGGATTTGCAGGTGATTACGTAAAAGCGATGTGGCTCATGCTGCAAAATGAACATCCGGATGACTTCGTCATTGCAACAGGTGAAACTAATACAGTTCGCAGGCTGGTTGAAATTGCTTTTGATTATGTCGGCTTGAATTGGGAAGATTATGTGCGGCAAGATCCTGATTTCCTGCGTCCCGCTGAAGTGGATTTGCTGCTTGGTGATTCAAGAAAGGCAGGAGAAAAATTAGGCTGGACACCAAAAGTTTCTTTTGAGGATTTGATAAAAATGATGGTTGATCATGATTTAAAAAAATACAGAGAAATGAAATGAAGGCATTAATTACAGGGATTAAGGGCTTTGTCGGAAAGCATTTGGAGCAGTATTTAGAGGATAAGGCTGACGTATTTGGCACTTCCAGAATAGAGCATCCTGAAAAAAACATCTTTAAGATCAGTTTTTTATCAGAGTGGGAAATGATTAGGCTTATAGAAAAAATTAAACCTACACATATCTTTCATTTGGCTGGATTTAGCAGTGTCAAAGACTCATGGGAAAATAAACAGGCTGTGATTCAAGGCAACGTAATAGCAACCATTCATTTACTTGAAGCGGTTAGAAAAGTGGATGGCAAAATACGCATTATTACAGTCGGATCTTCAGAGGAGTATGGTATTGTACCTGATGATATCGAGAAAGTTCATGAAGAGATACCACTGTCTCCTGTCAACCCATATGGGGTAAGCAAAAGTATGGTAAGCATGCTTGCTAAGATGTACTTTAAATTTTACGGTTTGAATGTTATTCATGCCAGGTCTTTTAACCACATAGGTTCGGGGCAACGGTTGGGTTTTGTTACAACAGATTTTGCGCACCAAATCGCAATGATTAATAAAGGAAAAGCGAAAGATAACATAATGAATGTAGGAAATCTTGAGACGATCAGGGATTTTGCAGATGTAGAAGATATTGCAGAGGCCTATTATCAACTGGGGCGGTATGGAAAAGCAGGGGAAATCTATAATGTTTGTACGGGAGAAGGGACTTCCATTCGAGATATATTAAATATCCTTTTATCTTTTTCTAAAGTAAATATTGAAGTAGTAGTTGATCCTGAAAAAATAAGGATTTCTGAGATTCAAAAATTAGTGGGGGATCCGGATAAATTAGTAAAAGATACTGATTGGAAGCCAAAAAGGGAACTTGAGCAGACATTAAAAAATATTTATGAACAGTGGTTATATAATCTGTAACAGGGTCCAGCAATAAAAGGACCTTCTTTTTATTTGTGTGACACTATCTGGAAAATTCATATCATATATCAATCAAACAAAAGGAGGAACATATTTTGAAGATCGGTTTTGATATGGCTTTTGCGCAAACACCGGCGAATGATAGAGGAGTAGGTGTCTATACAAGACAACTAATAAAATCAATACAGCTATTGGGTCAAGAGCATTGCTATTATTATTTTCAGCCCGACTCTCCAAACACAAAAGAAGAATTGATGGAACAAATGAAAGCTTTTATTTCGGAGAATAAAATTGATATTTACCATATACACAGTACATTTGATTATTATAACTATTTTTCTTTACACAGAAATTGGTTTGGAGATGCAAAATTAGCGGTTACACTTTACGATATTATTCCTTTGTTATTTGAAAATCAGTACTTGCCATTGCCCGAAATGAAAGAGCATTACATGCAAAACTTGGAGTTTGTTAAATCCTGCGACATAATTTTTGCTATTTCAGACACAACCAAACAGGATGCTGTTGAACAGCTTAACATTAACCCTGAAAAAATAAAAGTGATCTACGGGGGGCTTTGCGACCATTTTTCTCGAGAAAATCAATTAATGGAGACCAAATGGAATGGAACAAAAAAGCCATACATATTATATGTTGGCGGCTGTGATTACCGTAAAAACCTGGATCGTTTAATTGAGGCATTCGCTAAGGTAAACCATCGATTAAAGAATAAATACCAGCTCATTATTGCAGGGAATATCCCCGAGGATCAAAGATTCTTTATCAAATTAAATATAAAAAAAGCTAACGTGACTGAAGATGTATTATTCACTGGATTTGTTTCAAATGAAGAATTGGTGCAGCTTTATAAGGGGGCGGAATTATTCGCTTTTCCATCCCTATATGAAGGTTTCGGGCTTCCTGTTTTAGAAGCAATGGCCTGTGGTGTTCCTGTCTTAACCTCAAATACTTCCGCCTTAAAAGAAATAGCTGGAGAGGCAGCGTACTTGGTTAATCCAAAAAATATAAACGAAATAGCCCAGGGTATGGAACATCTTTTAACAAATACTGAGACCCGGAATACACTTGTGAAAAGGGGCTTTAAACGAGTTAAACAATTCCAGTGGACGAATGTCGCCAAACGTGTTCTCAAAGGTTATCAACAATTGTTTGAATAACGGGAGAGTGAATTATGCCAAAGGTTTCTATCATTCTAACAAGCTATAATAAGCCCCTTTATGTTGCTGAATCGATTGAGAGCGTGCTTGAGCAAACGGAAGAAGACTGGGAATTATTCATTATGGATGATAATTCGAATGAAGATACGTCCCGGGTCCTTTATTCATACCTGAGAGATCCTCGAATTTTCTACATGAACAGCGGCATTGATGATGACAAGCGACTTCAAACGACAAGGTATGCGGTACTTATTAACCATGCTATCCCGCGAACCACCGGAAAATATATTACCTATCTAACTGATGATACCGTCTACATGCCGAACCGTTTACAGGTGATGCTTGACTATTTTATCAAAAATCCAACAGTAGAAATCGTCTATTCCAGTCAAAAAATGGAGCACTTAAATAAAAATGATCAAGTGAATTTTGAGTTGGAATTAACGGCAACGAAGGTTTTAACCCGTGCAGCAAATGTTGTGGATCATTGTTCAGTGATGCATTCAAGAAAAATTGCTGAAAAAGTATTCTCGCGATATGGGAGTTACTGGGATGTCGATCCAAAATATTGGTTTAACGCGGATGCTGTTTTTTGGACACGTTTGAATGAATTTGCACCTTTTTACCCGATCCAGGAAGTGTTGGATATAACAAAAAAAACACCGCAAAGCTATCAAAATCTTAGTGCTTTGCTTCCAGAAGTCATCCCGGACGGTACAGTGGTAAAGGGATTAAAGGAAGTATTGTATGTAATTGATGAACAAAAACGCCGGCTTATTTCTAAAGAATTTTTCGACCGCTTAAAGTTCGACACGGTCGTGGAGATCCCTGATCCTGTGTTGTTTAGTTATGATAAAGGATTACCTGTAAGCGATGAAAAACTTCCAAACCAGCTTCTTGTCCAGTCTAATACCAATCATTCTGTTTATTACATCCAAAAAGGTCAAAGGCGGCTCGTTAATGACGCCGCATGGAAGAAATATCGTTTTGACAAACAAAAAATTGTCGCATTGGATGAGTCTGACTTAAACCAGTGGTCTGACGGTCCGGAGTTATCTGAACAAATAAAAACGAATACGATTTTGCCGGATGGCCATTTATTTTCGTTTGACGGGAAATTTTATATTTGCTTTGATAACCGGCTTTGTTTCTTGCAAACAGATATTGCATTGGGGAAATTAAAACTGCCTTTGAAGCGTGCTGTACCAATGAGTGCAGAGGAGTTTTCATTGTTTAAACAGGGTCCGGAATTTACATGGGAGCTTCCATTTAAATAGCATCGATAAGGCAGCCGTTCAAGAACCAATTCTTGAATGACTGCCTTATTTCAATTATTTATAATAGATACTTAAATTCATCATGGTGAAACAGATTTTAGATGCACTATGTTTAGATTAAATGTTATTGATTTCTTGTGCGATTGCAGTTAATTCTCTGATGCGGTGTGCAAAGGTGTGATATTTAAGGACCTTCTCTCTGGCATTTAAGGAGATTCTTTTTCGTTCTTTATCATTATTTATATAGAAATCGATTTTCTCCAGCAGATCTTCATCGCCTTCAAAAGATATGATTTCTTCTTCGGAAAAGTAGGAGCGCAAATCGAGCTCTTCTGTAATAAGCTGAAATGCACCACATGCTGCGATATCAAATGTCCGGTTATTTATACTTTTATTGATGATGCCCATTGAATTATTATTCTCTGCCAAGTCATGGGGGCGATGTGTGTTTAAGATAATTTTAGCGCTGTTATAATAATGAGCTACTTCTTGCGGCGGCTTCCAATCCGTTATTTTCAGTCTGTGATCCTGTTTCACGTGCGTGAGCTCATCGCTCCATTTACCGCCAACTACATGTATTGTATATTGCGTATTATGCAAAAGAAATTTTATTAATTCAATTCGTTGAGGATAAGGATATCCCACTAGACAAATATCGTCTTTTTTTTGTTCCTCCGGATTTTTTGAAGGAATGAAGGTATTGGGATCAGTTCCAAGAGGAAGATGGAATATATTTGGGTGTCCTTCCTCTCGATAACAATCCAGGGCGGCCCTGTCAATCGTAAAAACATAATCATAGTCGTTTATTATTTCTATCGTTCTGTCCATGTAGTATGGATCTTCCGTCATCCATACAGCCGTTTTATAATTTTGGCCTTTTAACCATTCAGTCATTTCTTTTGGCAGGATAAAACCTGTCATAGTTAACACAAGATCAGGAGCAAATTCTAAAACGTTCGACTTTAAGGATTCCATACCTTTAAAATGATTAAAACTTTTAGATACATGACCTTCATTACGTAATTCATTAACAATGCAATTGTCAAACAAATAGTATATACCGGGAAAGCCTGAGGGGATATATAGTACCTTCATAACTTCTTTTATTTTGACCTCCGATTTCATGATTTGCGTGGCATAATACCATTGTATGGTTGAAAAATCGTTTGTGTTCTAAAAAGTCATTAGGCTTAACCATAATCCCTTGGACAACAAGGTTATTTAGCGGTACCAGTAAAATACTAAAACTTTCTCTCTGATCTCCAAAATTCATTTTCCAAGAAATTATTTATATAAGTCATTACGCATTAAAAAATCAGGCTGCATCGAGCCTGATGGGTTAAAAAAAATATATATATATTTTTTTATACGGTTGGAGGGAATGCAAAAGCGTCGATTCTAACACAGTCGACAATAAATACAGCTCCTGATGGGGTAACGCCTGCTCCTGATATCAGAGTGACACAATGATCATCCTTACAGAATTTGGCGAAAACATAAGGTCCTGAAACGACACCATCTATTGTTAGAAATACAGTTCTTCCCGGCGTTATACGACGAAACTCTTTACAGATGCAATTTTTAATTTTGCATTTGTGGTGATCGTCTTTACAATCATCATCGTGTTTTTTGTCACAGCAGTCATCTTTTCTGCAATCACTGTCATCATAGAAATAGCTTTTTTTATTGTAACCCATAGTTATCCTCCTTTTATCAAAATTCCTGAGTATGTCAGGGTTAATGTATTATATTAACCAGAAAAAAATTTGTATGGGCCTTAAACCTGACAGGACAGAAAATAGTGTAGTGTTCCACCGTCTACCTGCTTCGATTTGCCCTTGTGTATATTATGCAATTGTTTTATTTTAGTTCCTTTATGTTCGGCTTGTGTTTTCACGGCGACTGGGAAGCTTTAATGCGTTATCTCCTCTAAAAAAGGTTAATTTTGATATAATTCTTTAGAGATAATAAAATAGAGTAAAAACTAGATAAATGGTAACAACGATGGAGGTCCCGGCATGTTAAAGACAAGCAAACAATTGAAAAACCATGATAAAATCGAAGCGATCTTAAAGGCAATGGTTAAGTCTGCTTATGAGGAAATTAAAGATGAACCGGTATTGCTATGCATGGAGTGCAGCGATGTTGACTTATATGTTGCGGCTTCGAATCATGATGAGTTAGAGGACGCGCTCAAGGAAAATTTCGAATTGGACGAGTTTGGTGAAGTCATCGATCATGAGGCATATCAGGAGTTATTCTACGAATTGAACGATCATTTTGTTGAACTCCATAAAAATAGTGGATATTTTGATTTTTTTCCTGAAGGAGTTTATGAACGGGGAAAAACGAGAATCCGAAACCGATATTCTCGCTGTAAAAGGTAAATTTTATGCACCTTTTGAAGATGCGTTAAACGAATAATATTCATAAACTACAGCCTGTTCTTACAAAAGAACAGGCTGTTTTTAATAAGGTAAAAATTAAAAGTTACATATCGATTCATTTATAAAAAGATGATTTTTCGCTTCAATCATGGAAAATGAGAACAATCATTTTTTTACAGTAAGGGAATTGCGTTAATGATTGGATGTTCGTACGGATGGATACTTCGAATAATTGCTTTCACTTCTTTGAGTTGATTGAATAAACAACGAAATTCAACCTTGCATTCAGATCCAGTGGAAATCTCCCCGATACTTCCTGCGAACGGTTTTGCTCCTTCCAGCGGGCGCCAGAAGCCTCTCACTGGAGAAAATGAAAGGACATGGTCATAGAGACCGACAGTAAGAAAACCCGCTTCATTTAATTCATTTCTTAGCTTTTTTATGTATTCTTCCGGGATTAAAACTTCCACTTTTACATAATCAAAATTCATGATCTTTCTCCTTCAAAACAATTAGTTGATTCTATATTACTTTAGTTTGGATAAAAAACAATGCTTTGACAAGCCTATACAAGTATTAAATTCCTGATTCGTTATTAAAAATGGCAAAGTTAAACGCTTGGCAAAGGACCAAGCGTTTTATACTTGAGTAATATAAAGGCTCCATTTCAGCATGTTAAAAACCAAATAACATGCTGATCAAATTTCTTTTTTTAGGCCTTTTCAATAGTTTAGGTTGTTCAAAAAACGGTTTTTCAGGCAAATGGTTTTGATCAGTCTGATCTTGTTTTTCCTCGAGCGCCTCCAGCCGGTCTGCCAAACACTTTACTTGATTTTGTAACTCTTCGATCTCGCGGCGATGCTGGAGAAGCTGATAGGAGACCACATTATCTGCCTTTTCATCAAGCCTGCTTTCCAAATAACTTAATTTAGAAATAAGCTTTTCTGTATCCTTATTTTCCAGTTGGCTTTTAACAGTTCCTCTCCGCGGCTTTTTCCCGGTGACCGTTACGTCCTGGAGCAGGACCCCGTTTTGAACCTGTTCCTTAATGCCGGACAACAGCTTAATATCCTCTTCGGTAAACGAGTAATGACCAAGGTCATTTCGCTGCATATCCAAGTCCAGCTGTTTGACCCAGCGCTGAATCGTACTTGTTGAGACACCCAATAATTTTGCGACAGCAGTAGTATTCAATCTTGATCCCTCCTTTTAAGATAGAAATTCTCTGTCTATCAGCTAAATCCTATCAAGTTGACAAAACAAGTTTTGCTTCGGCAAAGAAAGTGGAATTCGTTCGTTTTTTTCCTGCTGCTGTCGAAACAATAAGCAAAAAGAAAAAGGGGCAAGTGCCCCTTGACCTTTATCTTTATTGGTTTTTCAGTGCTTCTTTAACTGCGATGATTTTTAACGCGGCCAATTCTTCTTCTGTTAGCTTGCTCTGGACCATTTCAAGGAGCTCGGCCTTCTCTTCAGCAGTTATGCCATCGCTTACCGTCGAAGTAATATCGGTTATTTCGTTGAATGAAAATTTTTCCGTGAGCGTTTTAAGTGCTTCTTCTTTTGTCGAGAATGGGAGATTGGAGGTATCAATATTTGCAAGATCGGCATTCTCGCCAATTAATTGTTGAATGGATGGATCTTGAACAAGCTGATTCACATCCTCCTCTGAAATAGAGCTGGAAACCTGCTCCATTACTTTATCAGACGCCATTCCCATGAAGGCATTGTAGCCAAGAAAGCCAGCGATAGCTAAGCCGCCAACTATCAATAATAACAAAATTAGTTTTTTCATACTTCCTCCTATAACAAGACTTATATCATCATTGTAGCAATGATTAACCTGTGGTGAAAGAGATAAACAAGAAGTCATTTCGAATGTAAAAACAGTGTAAACATCAGTCACGCTTTAACAATTTCGATGCTGTTCTTGTTATGATAACTGTAAACGAATAAAATTAAGGCATTAAAAGCGGAGGAAACCATGAATGTAGAAAAGAAGCAGCACCGGAGTTTGCAAACTTTTATCGAGATCTTGCTTGTTTCAGCGAGACTGGGGGTTTCATCTTTTGGCGGGCCGGTAGCTCATTTAGGGTATTTTCATGAAGAATATGTCCGCAGAAGAAAATGGCTCGATGAAAAAAGTTATGCTGATTTAGTGGCACTGTGCCAGTTTCTGCCCGGTCCGGCCAGCAGCCAGGTTGGGATTGGAATTGGTGTTATCCGGGGTGGGCTATTTGGAGGCCTGTTAGCTTTTCTTGGCTTTACTGTTCCATCGGTACTGGCATTGATCGTTTTTGCGCTGGTTGTTCAAGGTTTGGATATAGATGCGGCTGGCTGGATCCATGGATTGAAAATTGTAGCGGTGGCTGTTGTAGCCCATGCGATTATCGGAATGGGCGAGAAACTTACTCCCGATCTGACGCGGAAAATGATCGCCCTATTTGCGATTGTTACAACGCTTTTATGGCAATCTGCTTTCACACAGGTTGGAATAATACTGCTCTCGGGATTTGTCGGTTTTCTCATTTTTAAAAAGAATGAAGCTGAAGATAAAGTAAATTTCCGGGTTCCCATTTCGCGCGGCTTTGCGATTATTTGTTTGCTGTTGTTTTTTGGACTATTGCTTATTTTGCCTTTAGCCAGGGAAGTAAGCTCTTCAAATTGGGTAGGCATGTTTGACAGCTTTTATCGTGCAGGATCGCTTGTTTTTGGAGGAGGTCATGTGGTTCTGCCATTGCTTGAACGGGAATTTGTTCCGTCCGGCTATATAGGCAAAGAAGCTTTTCTGGCCGGTTATGGTGCAGCACAGGCTGTTCCCGGGCCGCTGTTCACTTTTGCAGCTTACATTGGTGCCGTAATGAATGGATGGCAAGGCGGTCTGCTCGCTACTATTGCCATTTTCCTGCCGGCATTCCTGCTCATCTTCGGAACACTTCCTTTTTGGGATATACTTCGGCGCAACCCGAACATCAATGGAGCTTTAATGGGGGTCAACGCAGCGGTTGTCGGAATTTTGATTGCTGCTTTTTATGATCCGATCTGGACGAGTTCGATACTTGGACCGATTGACTTTGCGTTTGCTGCCGTCCTTTTCAGCATGCTTGTTTATTGGAAGCTGCCGCCATGGATCATCGTCTTAACCGGAGCAATCGGCGGATCATTGATGCAGTTTCTTTAATAGGGCATCTCCCAAAATCGATAAAAAACCATGGATGAAACTGCATCCATGGTTTTTTCAATTAAGCGGCTTTCTTTAAATGCTGCAGATATCATATATGGAGGATTTTTTTAACTTTCAATAAGCCTCAGCATATATATACATTTATAAAGACGTATGACCGAATTTGAAACAGGAGGTACACAGAATGGATCAAGAGAAAGAACTTCTTCCACCTGTAGAATTAATACATCTAGTAGGTGGAGGAGACTATCAAACTATTGGACAGGAATTTCGGAGATATTTTATTGATTTAGCAGGATTGAGACCTACAGATGCTGTTTTGGATATTGGATGTGGTTGCGGGCGGATGGCGGTTCCTCTCACTACTTATTTAAAAAATGGCGGGACTTATGCGGGATTTGATATTAATCAGGACGCGATTGAATGGTGCACCAATAATATTACAAAAAAATACCCGAATTTTCAATTTCAGTGGATAGATTTATATAACAAAATGTATAATCCAGCAGGGAAAATATTGCCCGGAGATTTTAAGTTTCCATTTGAACAGGAAAAGTTTGATTTTGTTTTTCTTACATCAGTTCTTACCCATATGCTCCCTGCTGATATGGAAAATTATATATCCGAAATTAATCGTGTATTAAAAAAAGGAGCAAAAGGATTGATTTCCTTTTTTCTGCTGAATAAAGAGTCATTAGAAAATATTAAAAAACATTTAAGCATTCTTCCTTTTATTGATGGAAATGAAAAGTATCAAACCATAAACAAAAGTCTTGAAGAGGTTGCAATTGCGTATGATGAAACATTCATTCGAACAATACTGCAGAAATATAATTTAGGAATAATCGAACCGGTTTTTTATGGATCTTGGAGTGGTAGAGAAAAATTTTTAAGCGGTCAGGATATAGTAATTATAGAAAAATTGTGATGTTTTTGTTTACTGAAGAAGCTTTAACTCAAATTCGGATTGAAGATATTACCGATGCCGTTCATGTATGCTTTCACCCAAAATCGATAAAAAACCATGGATGAAGCTACATCCATGGTTTTTTCAATTATTAGTTAACATATTTGTTTTACATGTGTCATAATCGGCTTATGTTAAGATTGTAATGGATCTTAATGATATCGCTTTATCAATTAATCCGGGAATTCTGGTTTTAAAATGTCGTCTATTGTAAAAATATAATCTATCTATTAAAATATGTTAGAATAACTAATAAGTCTGAAAATTCGTATAATTTAAAAATATTCAAGCTTTGCCAAAAAACTTTACATAACTTTGAGTTTTCTAAAAAAATTGATCGGGAGGAATTTTTCGTGAAAAAAACAGGGCAAATCGTGCTTGTCAGCATCTCGATTTTATTCACGTTAATCCAATCTCTGTTCTTTAATGATCCAATTGAAAAAGAGACAGTTGATTTTATCCTTGCGACGGCGATAGCCTGGTTTGTCGGCTGGCATTTAGATAAAGTGAAATTTTATGCAAGGGAAAGAAAAGAAAGCGAAGAAAGCTATAAGCAATTGATTGAATCACTTCCAGAGTCGGTGATTATCCATCATAACGGTATCATACTTTATGTGAATAAAGCAGCTGAGATCATGGCTGCTGCCAGAAGCAAAGAGGAGTTAATTGGCCGGTCGATTTTTGATTTTCTTCCAAGGGAAGAGGACGATCTGGTAAAAGAGCGGATCGAACAAGTATACAAGGAAAAAAAGCCGTTAATGAATTTTGAGCATAGAGTAACAAGGTTGGATGGAAAAACGATTTTTTTCGAAGAGTCGTCCCTCTATATTTTGTTTGAGGGCAAGGAAGCTGTTTTATCGATCGGCAAGGATATAACAGATCGGAAAGAGAAAACAGAGCGCCTTTTACAGAAGTCTGAAAAATTGGCGCTCGTTGGACAAATGGCGGCAGGGATAGCCCATGAAATCCGCAACCCGCTTACTTCAATTAAAGGATTTATCCAGTTGTTCCGTTCCAACAACAGCCAGGAAGAATATTTTGAAATCGTATTAGCGGAATTGGAACGAATTAATTTAATTGTCGGAGAATTTTTAGTTCTGGCTAAGCCAACTGCCATTGTTTTTCAGGAGAAAAATTTAAAAAATTTAATAAAAGATGTGGTGATGCTGATTAATACGCAATCAATTTTAAATAATGTTCAAATCTTTGTTGAGTTTGGGGCGGATATTCCAAACATCTCTTGTGAAGAAAATCAATTAAAGCAGCTTTTTATCAATATTTTAAAAAATGGCATAGAGGCAATGCCGATGGGTGGGACAATCGATTTAAAAGTTGAAAAAAAAGAAGACGGAAAGGTGTCGATTCTTTTTATTGATCACGGAGTCGGAATTCCGGAAGAGCGGATCCCAACATTGGGAGAACCCTTTTATACGACTAAGGAAAAAGGAACAGGCCTCGGATTAATGACCTGCTATAAAATTGTCGAAACACATAATGGCGAATTGAACATTACGAGTAAAGTTGGTCAAGGAACCACCATTGAAATCATATTGCCTGTCCTCACAAAAGAACACATAAACGAAGAGATTACTGTTTTGCAAGCCTAGTCATCATCTCTTCTGGCCGTAAGAATATACTGATTTAACATGGTGAGGCCACTCAAAAGTTTAAAATCAGCTGGGAAGGGAATTGAAATAGAAATCGGTTAGGAGGGATCAATATTATGCCAGGAAAAAAGTTAATGATGACAACGATTGCGTTAGGTACAGCATTTCTTTTAAGAGATAAGAAATCCCGACAAAAACTTAAAGAACAATTTCAGGCCTTTAGCGGGAGGTCCGGCAAAAGCAGGTTTTAATATATGTTGAGAAGCCCTTGAATATTCAGGGGTTTTTCAATGCGATTAACTATTTCATAGACGATAGCATGATGAAAAATCCACGATAAGGATATTTACGGAATCATGGGGAATCCTAACCTAAAAGACTGTAAAAGAGGTGCGAGCCATGCAGCCTGTTAGCGGACAGATCATCTCAGGTGAATTTGATCAAGTTCATAACCAATTTTCCGTTCAAAAAGTGAAAAACTTATCCACCTTGTCAGTATTAAACGAACAACAAATTTCTATGCTGTACCGTTATTTAAAGTTACATGAAAACGAAGAGGATGGACAGATTGTAACGTTATACGACCAAATTCCTGTCGTGTTAACACAATTTGAAACGAAATTACTGTTGAGGGATTTGGAGAGAATCCAACAGCTGTACAAACAGTGTTAAACACTTTCGGCTCTTATCCAGAAATGTTCAAATGGTCGAAAATCCCATGACGATTATCCGCAGGCAAGGTAATAATATTAGCGATTACGATGGAAAGAAGGGATCATGATGGGATTGGAATGGTTTGATCGAGTGACTGGGGAGCTTCAGGATCATCTTGAATCACTGTGTGATAAATACGACCAGCTCGGCCATATGTCGGTTGACAGAGGAGCGCGTCATCCGCGAATTGAATTTTACGTCGAGACAGCTGATGATGACCGCGATTACTTTTGCACACTTTCATTTGACCCGCACAATGAGGAGTTCTATATGGACACCATTGATATTGAGACAGGACAAAATTCAAAAACGATTCTTGCTGATATTGAAGATATTACAGATGCCGTTCATGAAAGCTTTCATGATTACATGAACGGGGATGACGATATCATTGGTGATTATGAAATTGAAGAAGATTTTGCCGGAGAAGAAGAGGAGTATTACATGGCAGAAGCGGAGCCGGACGGGGATATCCTCAATCAAATTGATGTAGAGTGGAAAACACCTGAGGTTACAGCTTTTATGCATGAAGATGAAGTTGAGGTCACCTATCAATTTGGGGTCGTTGAAGAGACAGGTGATGGCGTCCTTCGCCGCGTAAACAGAATATGGACGGAAGATGATGATCTGATTAAAGATGAATCCAACTTTATTTTCAGCAAAGAAGAAGCTAGTACGATTATAGCGCTGATTGCGAGCCATATGGATTCAATGAGTGAATTTAATTTTGACCAGCAGTAAGCCGATACAGAAAAATCCCCAAGATTGGGGATTTTTCTGTGCTTAGCCACCAATATGTGACATTTCGACTTTTTTTCTGCTGACATTTCTCTCTGGATTTTTATCGCGCATTTCAGAATAACGGTCATGGCGATTTTCCCATATACCTGTGACAATCTGCGCAAGTTCGTCATTCGATTTGTTTGCGCGAAGAGGGGTGCGCAAATCGTGACCGTCTCCTGAAAACAGGCATGTGTAAAGTTTGCCTTCGGCTGACAGACGGGCGCGGTTGCAGGTTGAGCAAAACGCGCCCGTTACCGATGAAATAATCCCAAATTCATTATCTGTACCAAGATAACGAAATCTTGCTGCGACTTCGCCGGTGTAATTTGGTGCAACCTGCTCAAAGGGTAATACCTTCATGATATCTTCAAGAATTTCCTGTCTTGAATACACCTTTTCCAGGTTCCATTTGTTTGTATTTCCAACATCCATGAACTCGATAAAGCGCAAAATATGGCCTTCATCTTTAAAAAACTGTGCCATTGGAACGACCTCATGCTCATTAACGCCTTTTTGGACAACCATGTTAATTTTAACCTTCAGCCCTGCTTTTGCCGCTGCATCAATCCCTTTTAATACAGCATCAACTTTGACTCCTCTGCCGTTTATTTTCGCAAACAAATCATCATTTAATGAGTCAAGGCTGACGGAAACACGTTTTAAACCTGCTTCCTTCAGCTGAGCTGCATACTTCGTTAAAAGAACCCCATTTGTCGTCATCGCGATGTCATTGATACCGTCAATCTGGAAGATCTTTTCAATCAGCGCCGGAAGGTCCTTTCTCATCAACGGTTCACCGCCGGTAATCCGGATTTTCTTAATCCCGAATGCATCTGAAAAAATCTCGACCAGCCGCGTAATTTCCTCAAAAGAAAGCAGCTGGTCTTTCGGCAAAAAGGGGAAGTCAGGTCCAAAGATTTCCGCCGGCATACAGTAGGTACACCGGAAGTTGCAGCGATCCGTCACAGAAATGCGAAGATCCCGCAAAGGACGTTTCAGCTGGTCGTGCAGAAGTTTTTTCTCCATTAATCAATTTACATCCTCTCTTGATGCCCTGGCCGCTACGATTCTTTCCGAATGAGAGTATACATTAAAGGAGCTGCCTCTAATAAAGCCGACCGCCGTGATGTTTAAATCGTCTGCTAATTTGATGGCAAGATCAGTTGGGGCAGACTTTGACAAAATGATTCCCACTCCGATTTTTGCCGCCTTTAAAAGTACTTCAGATGAGATTCTCCCGCTGAAAGCAATGATTTTATCCTGAACCGGTATTCGGTTTTGCACACAATAGCCAAGGATTTTATCCAATGCATTATGCCGGCCGATATCCGCTCGGTTTACAATGATGCCATTTGGTGAGAACAGGGCTGCATTGTGGACCCCACCGGTTTCCTGGAATACAACGCTGTTATCCTGAAGCGCTTTCATGAAATGAATACACTGTTCTGGTGTCAATGTAACTTTTGATGTCGAAGTTTTAGCTGTTTTTGCATCATTATAAAAATAAAACTGTCTGCTCTTTCCGCAGCAGGAGCCGATAAATCTTTTTGAATAAAATTGCTGGTTTGCAGGTGTCTGTTTTGCAGTTTCGACATAGGCAAAACCTTTGCTTTCATCGATGTGCAGTTCTTTGACATCATCGTTAAAACGGATAACTCCTTCTGATGCCAGAAAGCCGAAAATAAGCTCTTCCAAGTTTTTCGGAGTACAGACCATCGTTGCGAATTCGATGCCGTTAAGCATAACCGTCAAAGGGAATTCCGTGACAATTTGATCCTCTTTTTCTTGCAGGCTGCCATTTTCAAACTTTAAAATTTTATTATTACTTCTAATTTGAGTCTCCATTTTTACACCCACCTGACGAGGATAACTGAATTACCCAAAATATTAGCACTAAGAAAATCTAAAATGCAAGTATTTTTACTATACCCATAGTGAGAACGAAAAAAAGCATTGTAGGAATTAAAATTAAGTGATAAAATTTACTAAAAGTTCATCAAATTGTAACATTTTTATTTTCGGGATAGCGAACCTGTCTCCGTGTAAAAGTGAAGCAAGATTTTGAAAGCGATTTACTGTTGGTATGCAACAGCGCAACCTGTTGGCAGCTAACCGTCATATCTTTTCCCGTTTACACCGGGGAGGTTTGACGGTTTTTTAATGAGTTTCTAAAAAAAGGGGAGTCGCAAGAATGGAAAAAACAAAAAACAGATGGCTTATTGCCGCATCAGCAGTAGGAATTCATATTTCAATCGGTTCAGTTTATGCATGGAGTGTTTTTACAAAGCCGCTGGCAAGCGAATTCGGCTGGGATTTGACAGACATTAGTTTAACATTCAGCCTGGCGATCTTATTTTTAGGCTTGTCTGCTGCTTTTTTGGGACATTTTGTTGAAAAATACGGACCGAGAAAGGCAGGCATCCTTGCAGCAGTATTTTTTGGTGTTGGTGTTACCGGCTCAGGGCTGGCGATTAATTTGGAATCGTTGCCGTTATTGTATCTTTTCTATGGTGTGTTAGGTGGAATCGGGCTTGGGGTTGGTTATATCGCACCAGTGTCTACGCTTGTGAAATGGTTTCCTGACAGAAGGGGTTTGGCGACTGGACTTGCGATCATGGGTTTTGGGTTTGCATCATTGATCAGCAGCCCGATTATGCAAAACTTGATTGAGGCAGTTGGAATTGCCAAAACCTTTTACATTCTGGGAATTTCCTATTTTGTGATCATGATTTCTTCATCCCTTTATCTTGCTCCGCCAAAGCAAGGCTGGTTGCCGGCAGGCTTTGAGGAGAAAATTAAATCTGGCGTGACTACAGTAAAAAGGGATTTATCGCAACTGACAGCTAATGAAGCGATAAGGACAAGAAGATTTTATTACATATGGTTGATGCTTTTTATTAACATCACGTGTGGAATTGCGATCATTTCTTCTGCATCTCCGCTGGCGCAGGAAAGCGTTGGCTTAAGCGCAGCCGCAGCCGCAGCGCTTGTTGGTGTGCTGGGAGCATTTAATGGATTTGGCAGAATCGGCTGGGCGTCGATTTCGGATTATATTGGCCGGCCAAATACGTATACGGCTTTTTTCTTAATTCAAGTTATTGCGTTCCCGCTTGTGACAATGACCGACAATCCAATCATGTTCCAGGTTTTACTGGCGATCATTTATACATGCTATGGCGGAGGTTTTGCAGCTATCCCGGCCTATATCGGCGACTTGTTTGGAACGAAACAGCTTGGAGCAATCCATGGCTATATATTAACGGCTTGGGCTGCAGCAGGGCTTGTCGGACCAATGTTTGCTTCCTGGGTAAGGGAAACAACCGGAAGTTATTCGCAAAGTTTGTTGGTATTCACCGCTTTATTCGTGGTCGCATTAGCCGTTTCATTATTGATCCGCATCGATATCAAGAAGTTGAGCGAAAAGCAAAACAGTGCCAGTGCCAAAGCAGCAAGTTGACAACAAAGCAGATAATTGTTTAACTTATAAAGCGATATCATCAGTTTAATAGTTTTTGCATAGTGATTAAACAAGAAAAGATTGTAATGAAGGATTGAAATGCAATGAATAAGTATGAGGCAGAATTCAGCAACTTAGTACGTTCCTTTCGGAAAAAGCACATGGGAAAAGGGCCGGGTAAAGTAACAACCACGTTTTGTAAAAACTGGGCCATTTGCGAAATGGAGGGCAATTTGTCCCCGGTCGAAAAATTCATTGCCAGCGCTGACGAAGGAAAACAAATGCTTCGTGCTGCAAGAACAGAAATGGTTAAGCAAATGTATAAAAAAAACACGCCTGTTGAAATGGAAGAATTTCTCCAGAGCAAACTGGTCGACTTGTTTGTCGATATTGACATCGAGCGGGACTTTGGAATGTCTGTGTTTGTCTTTGACCAGGACATTGAAAAAAAGTTCTGTAAATAAAACAACTTTTGCTTTTTTGGGAGTTGGCACTTGGCAGCGAACCTGCTAAAGACTAACCACCATACACTTCAAGCTTTATGTGTATGGTGGTTTTTATTTTCTATAAAGGAGTTATGGAAAAATGGGGAAAACAAAGCATACTGGACCGATCAAATTAGATACTAGACCAAAACCGGCATTATGGGCAGGGCTGGCGCCAATGGGGCTGGGCAAAGTCAAACCCCACCACATTAAGGATACGATGAAGGTTGTCTGGGACAACAAAGACAATCTTCCATACGCATACCGAATTTTAACACAGGGTATATGCGATGGTTGTGCGCTGGGTGTTTCCGGATTATATGACCAGACGCTGACCGGGCCGCATCTTTGTACAACAAGACTCAATGTTCTTCGCCTTAACACGATGTCGGCGATTGATCCGAAGTGGCTTGAAGATGTTGAGAAGATGCAGCAGCTTGACAGCGCTCAGCTGAGAAAATTGGGACGGATTCCATATCCGCTTTCCCGAAAAAAAGGAGAGAAAAAGTTTACCAGACTTTCCTGGGATGAGGCACTTGACCGGATTGCCCAAAAAATCAAGAGCATTGATTCGAAGCAGCTTGCATTTTATTTAACTGCCCGCGGAATTACGAATGAAGTTTACTACACAGCTGCGAAAACAGCCCGTTTCCTTGGCACAAATAATATCGATAATGCTTCACGGATTTGCCACTCTCCAAGTAAGACGGCTTTAAAACGATCAATGGGCATCGGTGCATCAAGCTGTAATTATAAGGATTGGATCGGCACAGATGTATTGGTGTTCTGGGGATCCGTTGCCGCGAACAATCAGCCTGTTTCAACGAAATATATGTATGCTGCGAAGAAGGCCGGTACAAAGATTATTACGATTAACCCATATCGCGAACCAGCAATGGAAAAATACTGGATTCCGTCAATTGCTGAAAGTGCGTTATTTGGCACAAAAATTGTCGATGATGTTTATCAGGTTAATATCGGTGGCGATATCGCCTTTATGAACGGCGTCATGAAGCATTGGATTGAGATGGAGGAAAAACGGCCGGGTTCAGCCATTGACCACCAATTTGTCAACGAACATACAAACGGCTACGAAGAGCTGAAAAATCATATAATAAAACAGGACTGGGAGCAGCTTGAGAAATCATCTGGTGTAACCCGGGAAAGAATGCTTGAATTTGCAGAATTACTTGCCGGGTCAAAATCGGCTGTTTTTGTGTGGAGCATGGGTTTAACCCAGCACCGCTTCGCAACCGATAATATTTCACAAGTAGCAAACCTCGCCATGCTTCGCGGTTTTATTGGCAAAAAGCATTGTGGTGTTATGCCAATCCGTGGCCATAGCGGCGTGCAGGGTTCCGGAGAAATGGGCGCCGACCCATTTGTTATGCCGGGTGGAGACTTTGATGAGCAAAACATTGAAAGAGTTGAAAAGGTCTGGAAATTCCCAATCCCGCGCTGGCAGGGGGATACAGTCGGACAGACGCTTGAAAATATCATGCTGCCCGACGACCATGAACGAAAGGTGAAGCTTTTCTATACAAGCGGAGGAAATTTCCTTGAAACGATGCCAGATCCGAATTTTATGAAACAAGTATTGGAGAATGTTGAATTGCGTGTCCATCAGGATATTATCTTTAACACTTCTACACTTGTTGACGCGAAGGAAGAAGTGATTGTACTGCCGGCGATGACCCGCTACGAACAGCCGGGCGGGGGTACTTCAACGAGTACAGAAAGAATGGTTTACTTCAGCGCAGAAATTGACGGTCCGCGCATTAAGGAAGCCCGGCCTGAATGGGAAATTTATATCGATCTTGCTTCAAGAGTGTTTCCTGAGAAAAAGCATCTTATTCATTTCAATAATGCAGCAGAAATACGTGCAGAAATTGCCGAAGCCAATCCATATTATGACGGAATCCAGCATTTGAAAAATCGCGGTGATGTATTCCAATGGGGCGGAGCGTGGCTGTGTGAAGATGGATTATTTCCGACACCAAATGGAAAAGGAAACCTTTTGGCGATCGAAATTCCTGAACTTCGTAAAACAGAAGGCCATTTCTATGTAACATCACGCCGGGGTAAACAATTCAACTCAATGGTGTATAGCAACAAAGATGCGTTCAACGGAGCGGACCGTTATGACATCGTCATGAACGCAGATGATGCAGCAAAATTGCGCATTAATGAAGGCGACACCGTTGTTGCGTATAACCAGTTTGGAACCTATCAAGGACGAGCCAAATTTGAAGATATCAAGTCCGGCAATATCGCGGTCTACTGGCCGGAAGGAAATATTCTGCTTCCAAAGGGTGTTTATGAAAAGTATTCGCAGATTCCAGAATACAACACAGGTGTGGTTCTCGAAAAAGCAGAAACCTTCCATGCCCAGAAAGACAGAAAATATGTTGAAAAAAGAATCGAAGAATTAGAAATGAGTGTCGACTGAGTCGAGTTTCTTCTATAATATTGTTTAAGATCCGGTTCAGATTGATTGAACCGGATCTTTTTATGAGTTTTAATATCCACCACATCACCCGGAAACAAATATCCAGATGACACATCAATGTAATGTAAACGTCAACAGCTTGTAAACTTAATCCGCTAAACTATGAATACCAATAGCAGACTTTGGAGGTATTTATGGAATCGTATTTGCAAAAATCGCTTGATGAATGGAAAGAAGAAATTTCTGAAGTGCTTGATGCCGTAGATAGAGAGTATGAGGAAGTAAAGCAGGAGCTCAAGGTGTATTCGTATAAATACGGGATTACCAAACAAGTGATTCAATCGACGGTGAATGATGAAATTATTAATCATATCCGCCAGCTTTACCACAAGCCTTTTGAAGAAAAATACGAAGAATTGAAAGAATATATGCGTGAGCTTGACGAAAAAAGGAAAGTATTTCAAATGTTTGTACATAAAATTGATGAAGTAAAACGGAAAGAAACAAATCCGGTTTCTACGAATGCAGTACAAACCTTTTAAATTTGTGCCTATGCAAATCATTGCATGGGTTTTTTAAATTTTTGTAATGAAAAAGAGCAGATTATTTCATAATTCGAATGAAATATGAGAAAATAAAATGGAAATTTTTATAAGGAGGCCAAAACAGTATGAGAAGCCTGACAGATACAACTACGTTACATAATGGGGTTAAGATGCCCTGGTTTGGATTTGGTGTGTTTAAAGTCAAAGAGGGTGAAGAAGTCATTGAGTCGGTCAAGGCCGCATTAAAAGCAGGATACCGAAGCATTGATACGGCAGCTGTTTACCAAAACGAAGAAGGTGTCGGCCAGGCAATCAAAGAATCCGGCGTTCCCCGTGAGGAATTGTTTGTAACAACAAAAGTTTGGAACGCGGACCAAGGCTTCGATTCTACGCTAAGTGCCTTTGAGACGAGTTTAAAGAAATTAGGGCTCGACTATGTGGATTTGTATCTTATTCACTGGCCGGTGAAAGGGAAGTATAAAGAAACATGGAGAGCGCTCGAACAGCTTTATAAAGATGGCAGAGTTCGTGCGATCGGCGTAAGTAATTTTCATGTCCATCACTTACAGGATCTTCTTGCGGATGCAGAGATCAAGCCAATGGTCAATCAGGTTGAGCTGCATCCATTGCTCGCACAAACCGAGCTGCACGAATTTTGCAAAAACCAGGGCATTCAAATTGAAGCATGGTCACCGCTGGCACAAGGCGAATTGCTCAACAACGAGGTACTGAAGGAAATTGGCGCTAAATATGATAAATCACCGGCACAAATCATTCTTCGCTGGGATTTGCAGAGGGAAATCGTTACAATCCCTAAATCAATCAATGAAAACCGGATCATCGAAAATGCGAACATTTTCGATTTCGAGCTGTCACGTGACGATATGGAAAAGATAAACTCACTAAATGAAAACCGTCGCGTTGGTGCGGATCCGGACAATTTCGATTTTTAATTCGGGACTGATACTTGGGGAATGGTGGTATCTGTGTTTCACAAATATAATGTCACCTATTCTCTTGATAAAGGTTGCCCATTTTCTGTTTTTGCAACGATAAAAAATTGACACTGAGAAAATGCTGCATTATATTTGAGTGAATTTTCTAATTCTTGAATAGTACCTGTTTCTCTCCATTCTTGTTCCCATTGTTTTAACGTTTCAACATCCGTGTTAAGGATGAATCTAAACTTCCAGAACTAGAAGAGATGATTCTAATACCAGGAGGATCTTTTATAAAAGGCATTGATCGTTCCAGTGCTAATCACCATAGACTTTCGTTTACAAATGTCGAAAAAGAAGAAAAAGTATATCTGCCACCTTATTATATAGATATATACCCCGTATCTAACGCCGAGTACGACCAATTTGTCAAAGATGTGGGTACCAACGATGAATTGTTTAGACACCCCGATCAAAAACCAGAGAAGAACCACATGAGAAATACATACTATGATGAACGGTTTGAACCTGACCATCCAGTAACGGGCATTGATTGGTACGATGCATATGCATACGCAAAATGGGCAGGTAAAGAACTTCCCACCGAAGAGCAATGGGAAAAAGCTGCTAGAGGGGCAGATGGTCGAATTTACCCATGGGGAAATGAATTCAATGTTAAATATGTAAACTGCTTGCTAGGGACGGAAAAAGTGGATATGGACCTTACTGAGTGGAGGAAATGCTTATGTAAAACGAGTAATATTTTTCCGGGAACAACCACATATAGCATCTACTCAATTCCTGAAAATCGCAGTCCTTACGGAGTGATGGGGATGGTAGGAAATTGTTGGGAGTATACCAGCACCAACTATTACACTGGTGAAGAAATGGATCCTAATTTTATTGAACAGGATGTTAGTCAATTCATACAAGATGAAACTGCTTATGTTGTCATTAAGGGTGGGGCATGGAGCTCTATTCCAGACATGGTCTCTACTTGGTTTAGAGGAAAAGATTTGTTAACGGATAGACATAATGAAATTGGTTTCCGTTGTGTAAAAAACATTGAATAGAGGATGGTGTCTACTATAGAACGGTATGATCAAGCCTCCACATTGTGGAGGCATTCCAATTTTCTTAAGCTCTGGGGGTCTCAAACATTTAACTCTTTAGGCCAAATCTTACTTCAAGTCGCTGTGATCACAGAAATTTATAAACTAACGCAATCTATATCAGGAGCAGCGTCAGTTCCTGCAATTTCTGCGATCGCTTCATTCATCGGGAGCCTCACGGCCTCCTTCTTAATTGATCGGTTCTCTTTGGTAAGGTTACTATTTATAATCGGCTTGCTTCGAGCGGGACTCACCATATTACTAGGTTCATTTCTTATATATGCCTCCAAAATTACTGTTTTTCCCGCTCTTTCTGTTTTATTTATTTTAGCGTTTATCAGTTCATGGTACCAGCCAGCTCGATTTGCATTGTTACCTTTCATTGTATCAAGAGAACTTTATGTAAAAGCCAGCGCATCGATCTCTTTAGTTCAGCAATCCTTGTTTTCGATAGGATGGGCACTTGGAGGCATTCTAACCATAACGCTGTCGTTTTCTACGATTATCTCTTTTGTCATAGTCGCTTTTGGAATCTCGGGTTTGTTTGTATTATTAGTAAAAACTCAGGCTAATGAAAATAAACAGAACGTAGGAAAACAAAAGCCAGTACCTGCCTGGAAGCAAGTCGTTCGATCTCCCATTATTCGTACCATTACTTTAATGGATTGTACTGAAGGACTAGCCAATGCTATTTGGTCGTCGGCGTTATTGTTAGCTTTTACAAATGTAGTTCTAGGACTGGGTAATGATTGGTGGGGGTTCATTAATGCCTCGTATTTCATTGGAGCTATAATCGGTAGTGCAATCGTATTATATCAATCAAAGATCCTGGAAAGAAATATTGCCTCTGTGATTAGTTTGAGCTCAATTATTATGGGGGTTCTAACTTTTCTTTTTACAGTAATAAACATTCCAATTTTTTCATTGGTACTTTGTATATTAATGGGCCCCATGTACCAAATACGTGATATTTGCCAACAAACAATTCTGCAAGATGTGATTAAACCGGAACAGATAGCCAGCATTATGGCTGCCAGAGATATTATTTTATCTCCTTGGAACGGCTTAACGATTTTATTAATGGGTGTCATTGCCGATTTCACAAGTATTAAGTTTATTTTCTTTTTAGCTTCTTTCCTCTACGTAGTCACGGCAATTCTTGTATATATACAGCCTGAACTACGAAATTATCAGTTCATTGAAAAAAAGTTCTTTACTTAGGTTTAAACGTATTGTGCGGGAAGTAAAAGGTGATGTGATCTGACAGCGCATCCTAATGGTAACACTTGCATTTGAGCCAGTGACCTCTATATTCAACAGATTTCATCTTGTTCCACTTAACTAACTCGTTAAAACCATTTCATTTTTAATAACTGGGCCCTTGCCAGAGAAGTGATTTAGTACAGTTATTTCGGCTATAAAACTTGGCTTAACTAGTTTGACAAAGATGCAAATAGTGCTGGATAGAGAAATAACCTGTTCTCTACAATGTATTCCAGCTCACACGTATTCTTCATGAATATATGCAAGAAGGGAACCTATTGGATGAAGAAGTGCTGTCTGATCTTAGTCCATATCTCACCTTTCACGTAAATCGTTTCGGAAAGTATCGTTTAGACATCGATCGCCGTCCACTAGATCTTCAGTTTGATATTCCAGTGTCTCCTACTCAAGTAGAAGCTATTAGTTGAAATAAATAACAAGAGAGTATTCAAACTGATATGCTCTCTTGTTTATGAGTGGCCCAAAAAAGAACGAATTCTTGCCGTACCCCAATATGTTTACTTCTTATCCAGAGAGGTGGAGGGATTTGGCCCTTTGATACCTCGGCAGCGGACTCTTTAAGAGCACTGTGCCAATTCCAACAAGCGTTATGCTTGGCAGATAAGACAGGATTGGACTTATAACGCCAACCCCTTCTTATTATTACGCAACGGATGATAGGAAGGGGTTTTTATTTTATCTAAAACCCACTAAACCAATCGGAATAAATTAGAATAGGAGCAATAATAAGTGAAAAATATTGATTTTTCTGCAGAAGAGAAAAAGGAATTCTTCATCGCAAAGCTGCTCGATCTCGGCGTGTATAAAAAAGGGGATCGCCAACTATTTGAATTGTCGCTTGATGACCTCACGGAGGAATATGAAAAAATAATGAAATGTAAAAACTTCAAAAACAAAAAACGTGAATCAAGTTTATCTGATGTTGCATACAAAATCTAAACCAAAAGCACAAAGCCATGAAGGCTTTATGCTTTTCTTAATAATTGTTCCCTAAAAGCCGGCACTAATCTTTTATAATATTCTTCTTCCCTGCTGTGATAGGGCGTAGTAAATGCCATGCTGCAAAGTTTGAAAACAATGGTATTGACTTAATTTTACGTTAACTTCTGTAATTTGCATGCTGATCTCCGCAGACATCCCGACCAAAATTGTCTCTGTGCCAATCAACCTGGCTGCAGCAGCAAGTTTATAGATTAAATCAATCGCATAATTATTTAAACTTTGATGTAAAGCCGTCAAATCAAGAACCAAATATTTTGCCTGGTAATGGGGGAGGCGGTGCAATGTTTTTTCAATCAGCTCCTCGGAACGAAGATCATCGTATTGACCCAGCAAGGGGACAACGACAATTTCCTCCAGGACCGGAATAATCGGTGAAGAAATATCCTTGATTAAATCCGTTAAATTTTTTGTCCGTTCCTCAACAAGTTTTTCCAGCTTTTGAATTTCTTCTGTTTCTCGTCTCCTTGCAAGCTGGTGAATATTTTGGTCAACTGTCACAGAAGAAGGGAAGTATGCAAACTCGCAAAAGTCATCGCCCTCAATTTGGCTCTTAAGAATTTTATAGCCGATATTCTCGCCAAACATACCAGTCAGCAAGCCTGCAAAATGGCTGGGAAGAAAAGACCCGGCATGGGTCTTACCCTGGGCTTTATTAATTTTATATTCCCAAGAGTTTTTCATTCGAATAACAGCCGTCTTGTTCGATTCACTAATTTCTTCTACTTCAATTCGGCCCCATCCTGCTGAAGCATATGTATTTGTGAGGACAGACACGATTGATTCTATATTTAAAGACATGCTTTGAAAATATTCACCAACAACGATTCCCTGGCGAAACCCGGCAGCCTGAATGACAAGATTTGCTGCATCATCTCCAGATACCTCTTCAATTGCATCAAAAAAGGTTTTCATTGCCGAAGAAATCCAGAATAGCACCGCATCTTCCTTTTCGAACAAAAAGGTTCCATTATCAAGATCCCATTGAAAATTTAATCCGCCTGCATTGATTTCTAAAGGTTTCTTTTCCAATTGCCTGCTTCCTCTCACTCGTATATTTGCATTCATTATATATAAATTTAGCGATAAAGCAAAAAAGAAAGGATTGAAATATACATGGTAAAAAATTCTCAAGCAAGCATCAAAAAGTTTATCCGGACATATTCGCAGGGCATTAACTTATATTAAAATACGCTATCACTTCTTAATATAAAACAAAAAACCGATCCCGGGCAGGGACCGATTGTTAGACATTTAATAATTCATCATTGTTAAAAACTTCTCTTTCGTTAACTATTCTCTGAATTTCATAGCCTTCCAGTGTCTCTTGTTTGAGAAGGGCTGTTACTAAATTATGAAACTGGAACTCATGCGCTTTAATTAAAGTTTCCGATTTTTCAAGAGCGTCATCAAACAATGCTTGCATTTTCGATTCTTTTTCGCCTTTATTAAAGGTTAATGAAAAACCTTCCTGAAGCAAGCCGGTGTCAACCATTTGCTCGATGATGTGCTTCGCTTGTTTTACATCGCCGCTGACGCCAATGCTGTGCTCCCCTAAATGCAATCTTTCTGCCACGCCGCCGGCAAGGATCATTGCGATTTGATCCAACAGCTCACTTGTAGTAGACAGATGAAGTTCTTTTGGAATTGGCGCCACGTAACCAAGCGCATCTCCACGCGGGATGATGGTTGCTTTTCTGACAGAACCTGGTTTTGTTAACGCAGCAACAAGGGCATGTCCGGCTTCATGAATTGCAACTCGGCGTTTCGTTTCCGCATCCTGCAATGTCCGCGACGTACTGCCAAGAATCGTTCGGTCTAAAGCATAATCTATATCGTCCTTTTGGATTGTATCCTGTCCGTTACGAACCGCCCGCCTGCTGGCTGTTTCAAAGAGTGATTCCAATTCGGCACCAGAAAAGCCTGATGTGCTCTCGGAAAGCTCATTCAAAGATGCCATTACTTCAGAAGCAAGTTTTTTTCCTTTTGTATGGATGTCAATAATTTCCCGCCTTCCTTTTGTATCAGGAAGAGGAACAAGGAAGGAAAAGTCGATCCGGCCCGGTCGCAGAAATGCATCATCGAGCATATCTTTCCTGTTGGTGGCCGCAATAAACAAAATTCCATCATTGGAGTGTCCGCCATCAAGCTGGACGAGCAATTCAGTTAAAGTTTTCTCACTTTCCTCGCCGCCGTGGGGCTTTCTTTTGCCTGCAAGAGCATCCACTTCGTCTATAAATATAACAGCAGGAGACTGCTTTCGGGCATTTTGGAATAAGCTGCGAACGCGGGAAGCCCCGACACCCACAAACATTTCATTAAAGCTGGAACCGCTTGCTGAGAAGAAGGCCGCCCCCAGTTCATGGGCAATCGCCTGTGCCAGCAGTGTTTTGCCTGTCCCTGGTGGTCCGTAAAGAAGAATTCCTTTAGGAGGCTTTATGCCGAGTTTGGCAGAGCGATCCGGGTCTTTTAAAATCGCGAGCGTCTGAATGATTTCTTCTTTCATCTCATCCTGAAGACCGCCGACATCATTCAAGGAAATGGAAGGAAGAGGACGTGCTTTTGTCAAACTTTGCTTTTTTGTTTTCGCAGCACTAAAGCTTCCTTTTTTCTGTAAAATCAATGCCGTCGCAACGAGCAAAATGACCATTCCGCCCATGAATAGACTTCCATAGCTGCTGCCGGCAGAATAACTATATTGAACATTATAATTTTCCACAAGCTTTGAAGCCATTTGGCTGCCTGGCGGGATTTCTGAAACAAACTTCCCGTCGTCCGTTGTCAATTCCAATGTTCCGTTTGCCTTTTCATGTAAAGATACTGCTTTCCCGTTCTGTTGCTGGATCATCTTTTCCATAGAAGAAAAGGGAATGGCAGTAGATTTGCCTGGCTCATGAATAACCCAAATACATGCTGATACTATGACAATAACCGCTGCAATGAGCGGAATGATTTTAAGCTTGAACTTCGAATTAGATTTCAATCACTTCAGCTCCTTCATGAATCTATATACCATTATAAGAGAATAAGAGGCCAGTTGAATAGGGAATAGGGCATAATCTTTATTGGTGAATGTTGGTAATCAATCAAAGGAACTAAAATAGCTTGACATGCTCGTCACTCCTGAGTATGATCATTCTGGGAAAATGACATTTTTACGGATAACAAGTGGAGGTCTTTCCGTAATGTGAGGCAGCTGGGCGCATTAGCGGTATGTCGAACGCAAAGTTATATTTTTTATTTTGAGAGGTATTCTATAAGAACAGCATTGCCAGTTTTACGAGGAGGACCTGAAGTGAAGTTGCGCAAATATTTATCGAAATTTGGTGTTGGCTGTGCAGCCATTGATCTTAAGCTGCCAAAAACGAACTACGAGCCTGGAGAGTATATAGCTGGACACTTTCTCATTAAAGGGGGAGCTGTCGAGCAAAAAATCAAACGGATCGAATGCGATTTGATTATGGTGGACGGGATGGATGAAACGGAGAAAATCATTGACTCGACCACCATTTTATCTTCCAAGTTTATTCGTCCTCAAGAAACAAGCCAGGTCTCCTTTAGCTACCAGCTTCCGGAAACAATTGAAAATTCGTCATCTTTAAGATCCTACCGCTTTACAACAAAGATGATTTTCAACGAAGGTGTTAAAAGCATTGATCATGATGATATTGAGATTATTCATAAACAATAAGGAAATCATAAGCTGCCGAAGAATTGCTTGATTTCTGGGACCTTTCGCCTTTTTTTGCGGAAGTAATTTGTCCGGAAGATGACGGATATTCTCCAAAGCCCGATATTGAAGCATATGAGTTTTTACAGAAGCGGTATGGAATCCAACTTGCAATCGGAGACCAGGAAACGGATTTAATTCATGCCAGGGCACTTGGAATGACGACCTGTTCGTTTCAAAATCAGAACGAGTATGCAGACTATTCCTTTTCTTGCTATTCGCAATTTAATATTTTTTAAGGAGAACAGAGCATTTATATTTAGGCTCATTTACTGTATACATAGTGGATATATTATGTTTCAGCTACTAACAAAAGATTGGAGGGAAGATACATGCTTAAAACTCCTATTGGACGCTTTAGATTGATGGGCTTTATTGAGGGTGTTTCATTGTTGATTCTATTATTTATTGCAATGCCCCTTAAATACTTTGCAGGGTTTCCTGAAGTGGTCAGTGTTGTCGGAGCGCTTCATGGTTTTTTCTTTATTGTTTATTTATTGATGATCGCTTATACAACTCTTAAAATTCGCTGGTCGTTTGTCTGGGTAGCCAGTGCGGTCGCCGTTGCGTTCATTCCGTTTGGCAATATGATTCTGGATTTCCGTTTGCAGCGCTCCGGAATTGCTTGAGAACCTCATTCGCAGCAGATGTTTATCTAAAAATAAAAAGGGAAAAAGGGTAACTAAAATAAGACCATCAATGGTGGGGTGTTACCGATGGATAAGCATGATCATTACGTCAACGAGACAGCCAGAAAAATGGTTGAAGAATATAAAAATGGTCCTGACTATCTTTTCCTCGTTAAATCAATCGAGAAGCTTTACAATGACTCGCACGATAAAAAAATAAACAGCGAATATTCGAGCCGGTATTTAGAAAATTTTCTGTTCCGCCAATTTAAGTCTAAAATCACGCAAAATAGCGGTAAAAGACTCTTTATTAGGAAAAGAAATTAAAAAATTCCCAAATTGAATTGGGTTGATGTGCAGAAAAGAAAACTTTCGTTAAAACGAACACCCCATGCTAATTTCGAGCATGGGGTTTCGCCTATTGGATTAAATTCAGGAATTGCTTTGTACGCGGTTCTTGCGGGCTTGTGAAAATTTCTTCCGGACGCCCGCGTTCCACGATTACACCGCCATCCATAAAAATGACTTCGTCCGCCGCTTCTCTTGCAAAGCGCATTTCATGTGTAACGACAACCATCGTTTTTCCCTCGTTTGCAAGATCCTTCATCACCTTCAACACTTCACCGACAAGCTCGGGATCAAGTGCAGAAGTCGGCTCATCAAAAAGCATAACTTTCGGTTCCATCGCCAGGCCCCTCGCAATCCCGACCCGCTGCTGCTGGCCTCCGGATAATTGGAACGGGTAGAAATCGAATTTGTCAGCTAAGCCAACCTTGGAAAGTAATGCTTCAGCCAATTTTCGCGCTTCAGCTTTGGATTGTCCTTTGACAGTAACCGGGCCTTCCATTACATTTTCTAAAGCAGTCATATGCGGGAACAGATTATAGTTTTGAAAAACCATCCCTGTCATCCTGCGAAAAGCTGCTATCTTTTTTTTCTCGAGTTTTTCGGAAAAATCTATCCTTTTATCCCCAATCGCAATCGTGCCGGCTGTAGGGGTTTCCAGCAGGTTTAAACAACGAAGCAAAGTAGTTTTTCCTGAACCGGAAGGGCCAATCACAACGACAACTTTTCCTTTTTCAACTTCAAGATCAATTCCTTTTAAAACTTCCAGTGTGTCAAAGCGCTTGTATAACCCATTAATAGAAATCATGATTCTTCTCCTCCCATGCTAAAAGTCTCATCTTGATACATAGCGGTCAAACCGGCCTTCAAGTCTTCCCTGGACGATGGAAAGGAAGAAGCAAATAATCCAGTAGATGAGTGCCGCTTCTGAATAAAGAAGGAGAAATTCATAATTGGTCGCGGCAATTTCCTGGGCCCGCCTAAACATTTCCGTAACGAGGATCAGCGAAGCAAGCGAAGTATCTTTCACCAGGCTGATAAATGTATTTGAAAGGGGAGGGATTGATACTCTCGAAGCCTGCGGAAGGATGACCCGCCGCAATATTTGCGAGTATGACATCCCGATTGAGTAGCCGGCTTCCCATTGCCCCTTCGGAACCGATAATATTGCGGCCCGGATAATTTCAGATGCATACGCACCAACATTCAGCGAAAAACCAATGACAGCTGCCGGAAACGGGTCAATCACTATTCCCGCCGTTGGCAGCCCGTAGAAAATGATAAATAATTGTACGAGCAAAGGTGTTCCCCTGATTGCAGACACATAGACTCTGGCGATCGTTTGCAACGGCCTTATGTTTGTGATTCTCGCCAGTGCGGTTAAGATCGCCAGTATTAATCCCAAAATAAACGAAATAATCGTTAAAGGAACTGTATTAAAAATAGCTCCCTCCAGCAAAGGCTGGAGGGAACTCCTTGCAATTTCAATGAGGCGCTCTGCTCTGTCAGGATCGGGGAAAATGCTATTCAAGTACATTTTCGCCAAACCATTTCTCGGAAATTTTTTCATACGTGCCGTCTGCAATGATTTCATCCAAAGCATTGTTCACTTCTTCAACAAGCGTCTCACTGCCTTTACGGAACATGAGACCACTTTGGGCGGCGTCTTCGGATGTTGCCGCAATTTTAATCGGAGCATCAGGTCTTTTATTTGTAAAGTCAAGAAACGAGAGCTTGTCGTTAATCGTAGCATCGACACGGTTTGAATTTAAAAGCTCAATGGCCTGGTTAAAGCCTTCAACTCCAACAATTTCTGCACCGTATGATTTGGCAAGCTCAGCATAATTGCTTGTCATCGATTGGGCCGACTTTTTCCCTTCGAGATCTTCAAAACTGCTGATGTCAGTATTATCTTCACGCGTAATCAACACAGCTGCAGATGTAATATAAGGCTTTGAAAAATCATATTTTTCTTCGCGGTCCGGCTTAATTCCAACCTGGTTGGCGATCATATCAAAACGCTTTGAATCAAGCCCGGCAAACATCGCGTCCCACTGCGTTTCCATAAAGACAGGCTCCACTCCCAACCGGCCCGCAACTTCTCTCGCCAGCTCAACATCAAAGCCGGTTAATTCGCCTTTATCATCATGAAATGAAAATGGAGGATATGTACCTTCTGTACCGATCAATAATTTACCATCCTCTTTTACCTTGGCCAGTAAATCTTCCTCTGTTTTGCCACCTTCAGCAGCATTATTTTCTTGATTATTTCCAGCTTCATTGTTATTATCATTCGTTCCGCATGCGGAAAGGATCAGCATAAAACTTAATAACAGTGCAAATAAAAGTGTAAGCTTTTTCAAAAATGATTCCTCCCTAATTCTGATAGTTTTTATCGGCATTAGTTATCATAGTATATGTCCTATACCCTGTCAAAGAATATTTATCCGTTACTATCGTTTCCAAATCGGAGTAAATCATCCTTTTCTAAATAAACTTTTAGCCAGCAAAATAAGAAATTTTAAAAAGATTGTAGGGGAAAATCGATTTTGTTCGTCTATAAGGTGAAACGATTTTTGGAGCAGGAGGAAACAGAATGATAGAAGTAAAGAATCTATCCCATGCTTTTCGCATTGGGAAAAAGGACAAGAAAACAAGCATCCCTGTTTTAAAGGATGTCTCGTTTTCGGTTAATCAGGGGGAGATCGTAACAATTGTTGGGCGAAGCGGGAGTGGAAAATCAACTCTTTTAAATTTAATCGCCGGTTTCATTTCCCCCGACAGCGGTGAGATTTGGATCGATGATGTAAAGGCGACCAGCCTGAACGAAACGAAATTTGCCGATTTTCGTTTAAACCATATCGGGTTTATCTTTCAAAGCTTCCAGCTGATTCCGAGTATGACGGCCTATGAAAATATTGAATTGCCGCTTATTTTAAAAGGGCTGGGCGAGATGGAACGCCGTGAAAAAGCATTGGCCGTCCTTGCAAAAGTCGGTCTGGCGGAGTACGGAGATCACTATCCAAGCGAATTATCCGGAGGCCAACAGCAACGGGTTAGCATTGCAAGAGCACTTGTCGCCGGCGCACCGTTGATTCTTGCAGATGAACCGACCGGGAGTCTGGATAGCGAGACGGAGCAGGATCTGTTAAAGTTTATCAAACAATTAAATCAGGAAATGAAGATTACTTTTTTAATCATTACTCATGATGAAAAAGTAGCAGAAATCGGGAACCGGACGATCGAAATAGTTGACGGTCAAATTTTAGAGGGGGCCTTGATATGAAGCTGAAGGACCAGTTCAGATTTGTCCGCCAAAATATGAAAAAAAATAAAACGAGACTGTTTATGACAATACTGGCTACAGCAATGGGATGCGCCTTCTTAATTGTACTTGCCTCGGTAGGATTTGGCCTTCATAAATCAATCATCAAAGGTATGACCGAGGATCGCGCGGTCACGGAAATAGAGGTGCCTGGAAAAGAAGAAAATGGTACCTTTCTGCCGCTAACAGACAAAGATATCAAGTATTTTGAGTCGATCGACAATGTAAAAGCGGTAACCAGAAGACAGGCTTTGATGCAGCAGGGAAACTACGAAATTGACAATTATCAAACATCTGCCGAAACAATCGTTACCCATGTGCCATCGGAGGTAAAGGCAGGCTTTGAGCTATCAAAGGGCCGCTTGCCTGAAGCGGATCATGAGATTGTGGTAGGGTATGATTTTGTCGAATCACTGGCCAATAAAGATGCCAAACAAGAGGAACTGTATGATGAAACAGGCAAAGTGAAAGAAGAATTTCGATATACAAAGGATCTTGTCGGGAAACAACTTAACCTTACCGTGATCCAATATGTTGATGGACAGGAGCAGAAAAAGGTGATTCCTCTCACCGTAGTCGGAATCGGTAAAAAACCGGGCAGAGAATGGATGATCGATCAAAACGTGTTTATTTCAGAGAAAACATTATCAGAGATCGAAGAGTTTACTGGAACTCCACGGGGAATGATTAAGAGCCAGGGTGAGGAAGAGAGCCCGGAAGTGGATAGTCAGAGCTATGATTATGTTAAAATTTACGCTGTGAATCTTGAAGCTGTCCAGGCGATTACGGATTCGCTTAAACAAGAAAACTATCCAACTTACTCTGTTGTGAGTGAGATGGAAGAGGTCAATAAGGTTTTCACCGTTATTAAAGCCGGGCTCATCTTTGTTGGAACGATTGCGATTCTAATTGCATCAATCGGAATTTACAATACGATGACAATGGCCGTGACCGAACGTGCCCCCGATATCGGGATTATGAAAGCGATCGGTGCAAATCCAGGAACAATTAAGCGCATTTTCCTGCTGGAAAGCAGCTATATCGGCATTGCTGGTGCCTTCATTGGCACGATCGTCTCATACGGGTTAAGCTACATAGTAAATTATCTGCTCCCGATCATTATTAGCAGCTCGTTTGGCCAGGAGCTTCCGGAAGGTCTTATGTTCAGCTATATTCCTGTTACACTGCCGCTTATCTGTGTGATCATTTGCTACGGAGTTACGATTCTCTCAGGCTATCGCCCTGCCCAAAGAGCGACCCGGGTTGATGTACTGAAAGCGCTGCGAAGAGAAGTTTAATAGTTAAATACTTGTGAAGCGATTTATTTCACTTGGATAGCTTTTTCATATCAATTTTTAACGAGATAAGTGGAAATTGGGTTGTTTTATGTTACAAATATTTTTAATGAAAAGGCTGCTTCCCGATAATTGGAAGCAGCCTTTTCCAGCTTATAAAAATACGATATAGATAAACGCAGCAAGCGCGATCCGGTAGATGGCAAACGGGACAAGCTTGATTTTATTAATAAGCGCCAGGAAGAAGCGAATCGAAATCATCGCAAAAATAAACGCACTGATAAAACCGGCAATAAAAAATGGCAAGGCGTCAATCGTGATATACTGCCAGTTTTTTAATAATGAAAGTCCGCTTGCACCAAGCATAATCGGAACCGCCATGATGAACGTAAAATCGGATGCGGCCCGGTGGCTCATTCCAAGAATAACGCCGCCGGAGATCGTTGACCCGGAGCGGGAAAACCCTGGCCATAAAGCAAAACATTGGAATAAACCGACACCAATTGCCTGCTTCCAGGTGATTTGATCAACCGAATGCGTGCTTGTCACTTTGTTCGGGAGAAAATCTGCAATTAACATGAAGACTGCTCCGATGACAAGTCCTATCACAACGGTATAAACCGAAAATAAATGCGTGTCAATTGTATCTTCAAACAAGAAACCAAAAAACGCCGCAGGAAAAAGCCCGACAATCACATGCTTGAGCTGCAGTCTTGGTCCAGAAGATGCAGTGCCGTCCGCAGATCCTTTTTTCAAACCGAGCAAATCTTTAAAACGTTCTCTAAAAATGATCACAACCGCCAAAATGGATCCCAGCTGGATCACCACTTTGAAAGTGTTCGCCACTTCCTGTGAAAACAATTCTTTTGATTGAAACATCAAGTCATCGACAATGATCATATGTCCTGTAGAGGAAACCGGAATAAACTCTGTCAGTCCCTCAACAATTCCCAAAACGATTGCAACGAAAATTTCCCACAAGTTCATTGAAACACCCCAAATTAAATTTGAAAATCGCAAAACTTTAATCGAGTCATTATTTAAGCACTGTCCGAAAATTTACTATATCATTAAATTAAGAGTCAGGAAATAAAAACTATCATCATCCCAAATAATAATTACTTGGAATTTATTTCTCGGGAAAGCGCAGGAAAAGACAAATCACGCATTGTACCTGTAAAAAAAGCACAAAAAGTAGGGGATGATGTCGTTATACAGAAGAGGTTATAGCAAAAAAATATGAGGAGGATCCATCATGGCAGAAGGCCTTATCCATCATCTTGAAATTTATGTTTCTGATTTAAAAAAGAGCATTGAATTTTGGGAATGGTTCTTGACTGAACTAAAATATCAGCCCTTTCAAAAATGGGACAAAGGCGTAAGCTGGAAATTAGGGGATACTTATATTGTGTTTGTACAAACAGAAGAGAAATACCTCGATATTCCATATCACCGGCGGCGAACCGGTCTCAACCATCTTGCTTTCCATGCAAGCGGAAGAGAACGCGTTGATGAAATGGCCGCAAAGTTAGCCGCACAAGGAATACCGCTCCTGTATGCGGATCAATCCCCCTATGCGGGTGGACCTGACCATTATGCTATTTATTTCGAAGATCCGGATCGGATTAAAATAGAATTGGTTGCTACATAAGCTTAAGTGATCGTTCCTGCTGATTTTTTGGTCCGGATTTTAAGAAAGAATGAATAAGCTATGTAATAGATATAAAGTTGGAGGTACATAAATGAATTTCGCAGAATTACATGGTATAGAGGAACGTCTCAAACTTATGGACAGCCTAAAGGAAAACTTTTCAGAACGGGCAAATCGCAACAATGATAGCGGAGAGTTCCCGTTTCAAAATTTCGATGATCTTAAACGGAGCGGATACACAGCCTTAACTGTTCCAAAGGAATATGGAGGAAAGGAAATTTCACTTTATGAGCTTGTGAGGCTGCAGGAGAAAATTGCTGAAGGAGATGGTTCCACAGCTCTGGGAATCGGATGGCATATGGGGATTATCAAAAATTTAAGTGAAAAAAGGCTGTGGGACGAATCATTGTTCCAATTTCTTTGTGAAGAAGTAAAAAAGGGAGCGCTTATTAATGCTGCTGCTACAGAAGCGGGAACAGGAAGCCCGACGAGAGGGGGAAAGCCACAGACAACGGCGGAAAAACAAGGGCAAACATGGGTGATTAACGGCCGAAAAACGTTTACGACATTAGCGCCGGTACTTGACTTTTTTATCGTCTCGGCAACTTTAAAGGAAAGCGAAGAAATGGCGAACTTCTTGATTCCACGTTCCGCTTCAGGGGTCAGCATTGAAGAAACCTGGGACAGTATCTCGATGCGGGGAACCGGCAGCCATGATTTAATTCTTGAAAACGTCATTGTTGAAGACCGGTTCCTGGTCGAGAAGCCCGGAAAGTCTGCTAAGCGCGCAAACGGCTGGCTCCTCCATATCCCGGCCTGCTATATGGGAATAGCGCAGGCAGCCCAATCTCACGCAATCAAGTTTGCTCAAAGCTATTCACCGAACAGTATTGATGGTGCAATCATCGACTTGCCCAATGTCAGGCAAAAAATAGGTGAAATCGAACTCGAACTGATGAAAGCCAGACATTTTCTCTACTCGGTGGCAAAATTATGGGATGAATCAAATGAAAATGCACGAAACAATCTTCTTCCGGAGCTTGGTGCAGTCAAACATGCTGTTACAAACTCAGCGATCAAGGTGGTTGATCTTGCGATGCGGGTTGTCGGCGCAAGAAGCCTTTCGGCAAAGAGCCCGATGCAGCGTTATTACCGCGATGTCCGTGCCGGGCTTCACAATCCGCCGATGGATGATATGACAATCCATTTGCTTGCGCAGCATGCTATTCAAGGACATAAATAGAATAAACAGGAACTCGCCAAATGGCGAGTTTTCTTTATTAATCTTTTAAATCTGCATACTTCTGACAAATCCTTTATTAAATTTTTCGAAAAACATCTTTCCAGAAGTAAAACCATACTATATAATCAAACTGTATTACTTGAAATAGTACACATAATACAGTTAGGAGGGTGCGAATGTTTGAATTAGACTTGAGAAGCCGGCAGCCCATTTATGAACAGTTAGTCGACAAGCTAAAGGAACTGATTATAAATGAAGTCCTCGCTGCAGATGAGCAGCTGCCATCTGTGAGAACGTTGGCACAGCAGCTGACAATTAATCCGAACACCATTCAGAAAGCATATCGCGAGCTTGAACTGCAGGGCTATATATACTCCGTCAAAGGAAAAGGGAGCTTCGTCAATCCTTCTAATGAAACGATCAATACCGAAAAAATTGCGAAAGTAAAAAATGAACTGATCAAGCTGCTTTCTGAAGCATTGTATCTCGGAGTGCCAGTAAGCGAACTTTTCACCATCATTACCGAATTGGATGCTTCCATTCAGGGAGGAAAATAACGATGATTCAATTTAAGGGCGTCACAAAATCATATGAAGATTTCGAGGCCGTTTATAAGGTAGATATAACAATTAACCATGGTTCAATATATGGGATGCTCGGTTCAAATGGGGCAGGAAAAACAACGCTTTTAAAGCTGCTTGCCGGAATTCTCAGGGCTGATGACGGCAAAGTCCTGATTGATGACAAGAATGTTTTTGAAAACCCGGACATAAAAGACAGGATTTTCTTTATCCCGGATGTACCTTACTTCTTCTCACAATATACGATCCAGCAGATGGCCGAATTTTATAAAAGCGTTTATTCCCGCTGGAACGATGAGCGTTTTGAACAGTTGGGCCAGGTCTTTGAAATGGATATCGACAGAAAAATACATAAATTTTCGAAAGGACTTCAGCGCCAGGCTGCTTTCTGGTTCGCCTTATCAACGATGCCGGACATTCTCATTTTGGATGAGCCAATGGATGGACTTGATCCGGTTATCCGAAAAAAGGTAAAAAGCCTGATTATCGATGAGGTGGCAGAAAGAGAGATGACGGTTTTAATCTCTTCCCATAACTTGAGGGAGCTTGAAGATATTTGTGACCATGTCGGGATTCTTCATAAAGGACGATTGCTTTTTGAAAAAGAGCTTGATGATCTGAAAGCCGATGTCCATAAAATTCAGTTAGCCTTTAAAGGCGCTATTCCCGAACAGCTATTCTCTGATTTGGCGATATTGCACAAGGAGATAAGAGGGAGCGTCCTGTTGTGTATCGTGAGGGGCAAAGAAGCAGAAATAGCAGAACATATTGAAAAATATCATCCGGTCATCTTCGATATGCTTTCGCTGACTTTAGAGGAAATTTTCATATACGAAATGGGGGATGTCGGATATGCCATCAAGAATATCCTTGTTTAATAGAGAAATAATCCGCCAGATTACAAGAAGTGTTGGCTGGGTCGGCATTGTGTATTTTCTTGGCCTTGTTGTTGCTTTGCCTTTAAGGCTCCTGATGCAAGTATCAAGTGAGTATCCAAACTATCAAAAGTATGAAAACCTGTTTCAGGTGGATTTTCCTATACAAATGCTGTTTATCTTAACTATCCCGGTTTTATTGGCGATATTTCTATTTCGATTTTTGCATGTGAAGCAACAAGCCGATTTAATTCATAGCTTGCCATTGAAGAGAAGCACAATCTTTCACCAATACACATTAATAGGTGCCGTATTATTGGTGACTCCGGTCATCCTAACCATGTTGGTCGTATTGATTGTATACAACGCCTTCGACTTAAAGCTATATTTTGAGATTGCTGAGATTTTTTACTGGGGTGGAGTAACCGTTCTGATCAGCCTTGTACTCTTCCTGGCCGCTGTCTTTGTCGGAATGTTTACAGGAATCACTGCAGTGCATGGAGGTTTATCATATATTTTCTTAGTGTTCCCTGCCGGAATCGTATTTCTGTTGGTTTCAAATCTCGGTTTTTTTCTGTTAGGATTCCCTGATAGTTATTACTTACATACGAAAATTGAGACCTTTTCGCCATTCACTTATGCGCTGGTTTTGGAAACACGGGTTGTATCTCCGGCAATAGCATCTATTTATGCTGTGTTAATTGGGCTTTTGTACGCAGGTTCATTATTTTTTTATAAAAAGAGACAGGTTGAGGCCGTTTCGCAGGCGATCGCCTTTGAAAAGCTGACGCCAGTGTTTAAATACGGTGCTGCCTTTTGTTTTATGCTGCTCGGGGGCATTTACTTTGGCAATATAGGGATGAAATCTTCATGGTGGATTTTTGGCTATGTCGCTGGTTCAATCTTGGGATATTTCATCGCCGAGATGGTTTTGCAAAAAACGTGGCGTGTTTTTAGGAATATAAAAGGCTATTTCATTTTCGTCGGGGTAATTGCGTTATCATTTGGAGCATCCCAGTTAATTTTTAATCAATACGAAAAAAATGTTCCTGAATTGTCGGAAGTAAAACAGGTTTACGTTAGTGATATGCCTTATCAGTACGTTAATAGTGAAGATTATGAAAGCGAGCTGACTTTTACATTAAAAGAACCGGAAAACGTGCAGGCGGTTTTGAATCTTCATCGTAGCATGATTAATACACCATCTGCAAATAAGGAATCGATATTTTTCGCCTATGAACTTGAAAATGGCAAAAAAATCGTACGTGAATATGAAATGAATCAAAACGATTTTTATGAATTGCTGAAACCTATTAAAGAATCAATAGAATATAAGCATGCATCCAATGAAATATTTCTGGTAGACGCTGAAGAAGCAGACAAGATTACGATTACCCCGAGAGGGCTTATGACCAAGCATGCTGTCATTGCAGATAGCAAAGACATTAAGGAAGCAATCACAATTCTGAAAAAGGAAGCAGAACTGGAAACGTATGAACAAATGGATAATTATTCGTACAATAACTCCGAAGTTGAGTTATTGCTAGACAATGATAAGCGAGTCTTTGTTGAATGGAAGCAATCTTACAAGCAGTTTGAAAAGTGGCTCGATGACAAGGGATTACTTGCACAGGCCAGCTTGCTACCTGAGGATATAAACTATATCCTTGTTGCCAATAAACGGGAGTTAGTACCGGACCCTTATATAGCTTTTGATGATCAAACCTTGCTAAAACAGCTTGAGGAGGAAGGGAAGATCTTCAAGGCTGAAGACAAAGGCGGAATCAACAGTATACTGACAGCGGCTGAGACGCATATAGATGGAGAATTTATTGTTGCGCTCTATTTTCATGAAAAAGGCCATTATGAGATTGCCAGCATTAAAGAAAATAAATTACCGGATTTTATTAAAGACTACTTTGATAAATAGTTTAGGAGGTACAGGGGTATGGAGCCTCAGCCGAATTTTGAATTTTTATTTGCACGGTACTATAAACGGCTGTTTTATACAGCCTTAAATATCACGAAAAACGCTCATACGGCCGAGGATGTTGTCCAGGAGACTTATCTGAAAGCTTTCTTGAAAAGTGATTCTATTCACAATGAAGAAAAATTGGGAGCCTGGTTATCAGCAATTGCGACAAGAACGGCAATTGATTTTATCCGCAAAGAAGCAAGAGGGCTTGCTGTTTCACTGGAGGCCATTGTTCAGCAGAATGAGCTGTTTGCACTTGAATCAGATCATAATGTTGAGCAGGAAGTAGCGCTCTCCCTGTTTAAAGAAGACATTGAGCAGGAAATCAAAGCGTTGAAGCCGGAACACCAAGCAATATTTCTGTTAAAAGTAAATTCGGGTTTAAAGGAAGAGGAGATTGCCAAGCAGCTTGATCTCAAGCCGGCAACGGTGAAAACAAGGCTGTACCGGACGAGAAAGCACTTAAAAGCTGTTTTGTCCGAAAGATATACGGCTTAAAAAAGAAAAGGCATGGCTGAGATAACAGCCGTGCCTTTTCCTATTTCACCAGTTATAATTAAAGATCACAGGCTCAATATTGTTGTAAAGAACTGATACCAACAGAAGTTATTCTTTTTCGGCAGCTGTTATACAGATACTCGCTAAAGAAGGTGGAATCATGGCCGCGATTATCCTTTTTGATGGTGTTTGCAACCTATGTAACAGCAGTGTTCAATTTATTATAAAACGGGACCAACAAGGATATTTTAAATTTGCCTCAATTCAAGGTGAGGCCGGTCAAAAGCTGTTAAAAGAAAATAACATCAATAACGGCATTGACAGTATAGTATTAATCGAAAAACAAAAAGTATATATCAAATCCTCTGCGGCATTACGGATTGCCGGTAAACTGCAGGGAGGAGGGAAACTGCTTGCCCTGCTGTTACTAGTCCCAGTGCCGATTCGTAACTTTTTGTACGATTGGATTGCACATAACCGCTACAGGTGGTTCGGTAAACAAGACAGCTGTATGCTGCCGACAGCAAGCATAAAGGAAAGGTTTCTTGAGTAGCCTATTTAAAACCAAAAAAAGTGGCGAAATCCAAAATGGATGCCACTTTTGTGCAATTTATTGACGGATCAGGGGCATTGTGCAGCAGCGAAAAGAACCACCAGATTTAATGATTTCGGTAATATCAACCTCAATGACGTCATAGCCTCTTTTTCGAAGCTCACTGTTAACATGTTTATTTACAGGAAGGCTAAAAATTTTTTTATTGCCAATGGATAACACATTTGTTCCAAGCGTGAACTGCTCGTCTTCGGTTATTTCTATTAAATCATAGCGGGATCGCAACAGTTCTTCTTTTTCTTTTTCAATAACTCCGGGGTAAATGATTGCTTCCTCGGGAGAGATGATATTAAACACACAATCCAAGTGAAGGTATTTTTCGGTAAACGGAATGGCAATGACTTCGTAATTCGTCAGCAAACTTTGCAAATGTTCGATGGCAGCTAAATTTGTACGGTTGCTGACACCAATATAGACAGTGTTGCGGTCTATAACGACGTCGCCCCCTTCAATTTCGTCCCCTAATAAATGGTAGTAGGGGATTTCTTCCTGTTCAAGCCATTCTCTTAAAAGGTCTTCTTCACCTTTTCGGACGTCATGGGCCATTTCCGCAACAAAAACAGTTTGGCCGATCGTAAAACCGATATCGCGTGTGAAAACTTGCTCGGGGAACTTCTTGAGTGCCGGCAGGAGAACAACGTTTACTCCTTGTTCCTCCAATTTTATTAGAAAGTTACGGTGCTGCTCCAAAGCCTGCTCTATATGAATACCTTCATTTTTAAAATGTTTTTGGGTTTCGTTGATCACTTCTCTAATTGTCATATGTTGCGGTTCGCACAGGATAACTGTATGCAGTTTGTCATATTCACTATTGCAGATGGATTTATGTTGTTGTGACGGCATGTCCTATCCTCCCGATAATCGTTAATACGATTAATGTTTCCAAACAAAAAAGAGATATGAGTATTGAATATATAGAAATAGAAAAACATAAAGCCGTTGGCTACTGTTAAACCCAAAGTAATTAAATAAAAAGTGAATTTTATTACAGCATTTCTACCATTTTTACCTTATACTATAAATGTAAAAACGGTATGCGAAAAACTTTGAATTGGTAGAAGCTACAATAATTCCACATGCTCGGATCAGCTTCCATTTATTTAGAATGGAGACAAAATAGACTGTTGAAAAAAGAGCAGAATGTATGCCAAAAATTTTATTAATACTGAACTTTTTAGATGAGGAAGTATGAACATGAATATGTATGAAGAAATTCTTGAAATTATAGAAAAAAACGGTCCTGCGTCAATTCCGTCAATCCTTGAGGCAATGAGCAGCCAGGGTGAGAGAGAGAATTCTCTTAAACTTTCGCATATAAAGTCTGTGATTAGCCGAAAAAAGGATCTGTTTTCGGTTAAAGATGATATCGTATCGATCAATCCTGATAAGGAAATCGTTTCGATGACGGCTTCAATTGGACGCAACCCGGGCCCGTGGTATAAGGTGAAAATCAATTTTCAAAAGAATACATTTTTTTATATTGAATGGACTTCAAACGAATATCCACAGACTGCACATAATTTGCCACAAAAGTATGGCAGAGTAGAAGATTTTAAGAAGGAATTGTTCAAAATGAAGATTTGGGATTGGCAGCATGATTACCAGCGCAACGAAATGATTCTCGATGGTACCAGCTGGTCCATAAAGCTTGAGACAAAAGGAGCAACATACTCGAGCGGAGGACTGCAGGCTTTTCCGAAAGAATGGAATAAATTTTGCCGTGCGATCATGAACTTGACTGGTAAAAGCTTTAAATAATTTTCTTGAAACAGGCTGTCTGCAATAGATTTAATAACCATGCACACAATGTTCCCGCCTACATAAAGTAGTCAGTGTGATAACGCTACGGGAGGGAAACACGAATGCGGGAAATCCGAAGACTGGCCTGGCATGAAACACTGGAAGTACACGAATTAGTTGCATATCAAGCTGTCGTACTGAACCGAATTAAGATGCACTATCGGCAAGTGAAGGATGATGAATTAAAACAGTTATATGCCTTTTCCATCAAAGCGCTTGAAAAAAATCTGCGGGAACTATTGCAGTTTTATCCGGCAGCACCAGGCTTTAGAGAGCAGGAAGAGAGGGCGGAGACCGGTTTTTACGCCGGAGATTTATTAGGAGCTGCCAAGACTGCGGTCCGCAATTATGCAATCGCCATTACAGAAACGGCGACTCCTGCTTTACGGGAAGTGCTTGTGAGACAATTAAATGCTGCGATTGCCTGGCACGCACAAGTGTTTTACTATATGTATAAGCGCAGTTATTATCCTGCTTACAATTTGCAACAGTTGTTGTTGAATGATATAAAACTGGCTCAAAATGCGATAAATAAAGGTTACTGAACATCCGAGGAGAAGCTGCCAGGTGCGCAAGAAAGCACCTGGCAGCTTCTTATTGTTGAATATAATTGAATTTCCGCAACGTCTTTAATTTTCATATATTAACGTGCAAAGTACGCCTGAATTAATGACAGCCGCACTTTTTTCTGTTTTCCGGGTTGACAGTCCTGTAACCATTTATCAAAGCTTGCCGTCTAGAAAGATAAAGGGGGTTATTTGATGCGGAAAACATGGTTGATTGCCGGTTTGGTGATCCTTATAGCAGGGGCAGCTGTTTATGCGCATTTTACCCAGCTTAAAATCGTCAATGATTGGGACCAATATGATGAAAGACCAATTGTTTTAAAAAACAAGGTTTGGAAGGTATCTTTTTCGAAAAAGATTGCTGAGGCAAGCCTGGACGGAAATCAGATTTATGTGACAGATGATCAAGGTAAAAAGCAAGAAGTGGATGTAGAATTGGGGCCGGACGGCCAAACGGTATATATTAGCCCGCCTGATCAAGGCTATGATTCTAACATACCATTTTATACGCTCAATATTTTAGACGGAATAAAAACAAAGAGCGGCAGAAAGCTCAGTTCCGGCAAGCAGTTGTCATTTGTCGTGAACAAGACACTGCCTGTGATCGGTTCAAAGGAAAAACTGGATGACTATTTTAAGAAGGCAATCAAAACGGAAAAAAATCATCGCCAAACACTTGCCTTCGATGCAACTGAAGAGAATACTACGCTATCAGCAGACAGTGCTAAAACAGAAAGCTCAGCAAAATCGGTGTCCGAGACAAACGTCCAGGTCGCAGGGATCGATGAGGGAGATACTGTAAAAACGGATGGAAAACACATTTACCAAATTTCTGACGGGAAGGTGAGAATCATTGAAGCTATTCCAGCTAATAAAATGATTCTGCAGAAAGTTCTTGAATATGACAGCTCTTTTATGCCATCCCAGCTGTATGTCGAAGATCAGCATTTGGTCATTATTGGCCAAAGCTATCAACAAATGCCGCGGCAGCCTAAGTCCCAGTCATCTGCAGACCTCAGCATCGTGCCAATGTATCAATCGACAAAGCTCATCATCTACAATATTGAAGATCCGCAAAATCCGGCGAAACTCAGGGAGCTGGAATTGGAAGGCTCGTACGTGTCGTCACGAAAAACAAATGGGATCGTTTATTTAATTGCCAGCCATTATCCTGACTACTGGACTTTGGAACAAGGCAAGAAGATCGATTTGCGGCCAAGATACAGAGATACAGCAGTAAGTGAAAAGCCTGTCAGTATCGATTATGATCAAATCCACTACTTTTCGGACTCTGCCGAAACAAACTACAATACGATCGCTGCAATCGATTTGACCGACCCTTTAAAGGATGCGGCCATGACCACTTATTTAGGGAGCGGACAGGAGCTATACATGTCCAATGATTATTTATACCTGGCTGTCCCCAACTACACAAGCATTGAACGTGATCGAAGCAGTATATTTTCACCTGATACGACGATTTATAAGTTATCAGTTGAAGGGATGAATGTTGCCTTTCATAGTTCTGCCGAGATCGAAGGGACGATATTAAACCAGTTTGCGATGGACGAGTATGAAGGGAATTTGCGTGTGGCAACAACAAAAGGAAATTCCTGGAATGACGAACAGCCTTCAGCCAATCATCTTTATGTTTTAGATGCAAATCTCCAGCGCATAGGAGAATTGAAGGATCTAGCGAGAGGCGAGCGAATATATTCAACACGATTTATCGGGGAACGTATTTACATCGTTACATTTAAGCAAGTAGATCCACTGTTTGTAATTGATGCAGCAAACCCGAAGGCTCCAAAGGTGCTCGGTGAATTAAAAATTCCCGGTTTCAGTAATTATTTGCATCCATATGATGAAAACCATATCATTGGCTTTGGGCAAGATACAGAACTGGTTAAAGGATTTACATCAACATCTGAGCCAAGAGTAACAACAAAGGGCGTGAAAATCTCTCTCTTTGATGTAAGCGATGTCGCCAGTCCTAAGGAAAAATTCACAGAAATCATTGGTGGAAGCGGCACATATTCGCCACTCAATCATGACCATAAGGCACTGCTATACGATCGCGGCAAAAATTTATTTGCATTTCCAATTACCGTATATTCTGATATAGAGGGGAAAGAAGTTGCGCAAAACTACGAGTTTCAGGGAGCGTATGTGTATCATATTGATTCAACCAACGGCTTTGCACTGAAGTCGAAAATAACCCACAGTTCTAATAAACAGGTTTATGAAGAATGGTCCAATAGTATCGAAAGGCTGGTTTATATCGACAACAGCCTTTATGCTCTCTCGCCTTCGAAAATAACGGCACACGATTTACAAACATTCAATCTCCAGGGAGAATTGCTGCTGAATCAGTAACTATGTTGTGAATAGTATTTGAAAAGTTCAGTTTTTAAACATGTGAACAAAATATCCATCATAAAATATGCCAAACGCCCCCATATTAACTATGAGGTGATCAAGATGGACATGAAGAAAGAATTTTCGCAGCAACAATTGGATCAAATTCAGCATTATCTTATCGAAGAAATAACAAGGATAAGTGTCGAAGAAGAAGAAGAGCGAATGAGAGCAGAAGCCAAAGAAGGCGGGCAATATGAGTAAGTTTTTCAAAGAGGCATTCTCATCTTTCGAGAACGCCTCTTTTTATGCATTCATGTTGCCGAGATCGAAATCCCCTCAGCCGTTAATGACTGAAAAATTAACTCTGCGAACTCAACAGCCCTCGGCCCATCCCCGTGAATACAAATTGTGTCTGCCTGTATCGGGATTTCTTTTCCTTCCGGAGTCATTACTTTCTTTTCTTTGATCATTTGAATGACTTATTCTTATTAAAGTTCGCGTACCTGGCAATGATGTTTCAAGGTCTGTAATAAAATTGTAAAAAAAATCATGCCAAAAATCTGAATTTTCCCATTATAATAAAGATAACATCAACAATTGGGGGGAAGTTAGATGGAGCTTAAAAACTGCCTGCATCTTTACTCAGATTGCAACGAAATTTATGCTTATGCAAGCGGAGACGGAATTGAAATGTTTGGTTTAGCAGCATCTTCCCCAAAAGCGATAAAGGATGAACTTTTAGAATTTCCCATTCAAACCGACGAAATGAAGGGCGTTATGTTCCAAGAAGAGCGAAACAATTTTTCATTCTCAAGAAAATTTTTTATCAATGGAATAGAGTTTTTTTAAAAGAAAGGGTCTCGCTGCTTAACAATGCATGCGGGGCTTTTTTTATTTGAAAAAAGTGTTATAGGTATCCTGCATTGTCAGCGTTTCTTTACATTCATAGTCTGTAAAAATCGTATGATTCTTATTTCAATATAAATTTAACCTTTTATAAAAATATTTAGTTTTCACTATATGTACGTTTAAAATCTTTGTAGAATGAATCCCAGCATGATAAAATTGCTTTGAAAACGGTTTATCCTCTGAAAAATATTATTATTCAATTAATTATTCAAGTTCAAAAAGGGTATAAGCAGAGAGGATGAAACATGCTGTTTTAGTAAATTACAAGTTGGGGGTATTTCTCATGAAAAAGCCATCAGCAGGGCAGGACCCTGTCTGGCAGGGATTCCATGGCCCAAACCTTGGCTATGTCATTGAATTATACGAACAGTTTCAAGAAGACCCGGATTCAGTAGATCCGGAAATGAAAGCATACTTTGAACGATGGGGTTCTCCTGCAGCGGCGAATTCGACTGTTGTTGATGTCAAAAAAAATGAAACAGCAGTTCAGCCTTCATTCAAACAGCTTGAATCCACACTTGCTGCTGTCCGCCTCGCCGATAACATTCGCGCTTACGGGCATTTAGCCGCGCAAATTTATCCGTTAAACGACCATGAACCGATCAAGGATTTAATCGAGCCATCCCATTACGGGTTGAGCGAGCTTGATTTGCGGGCGGTTCCAGCAGCGGTTGTTTGTCCGGATGCTCCCGGCCATATCCAAAATGGACTTGAGGCGATCAACTACTTAAAAGAAGTGTATACTGGTTCAATTGCTTTTGAATTTCATCATGTAGCAAACATGAAAGAAAAGAATTGGCTTCGTAAAAAGGCGGAAACGGGCTCATTGCTGCCTGCTTTTTCAAACGAAAAGCGCAAATCCCTCTGGAAGTGGTTAGCCGAGGTTGAAGAATTTGAAAAATTCCTGCACAGAACCTTTGTCGGGCAAAAACGATTTTCAATTGAAGGTCTTGATTCAATGGTTCCGCTCCTTGATGAAATCATTTCAGAAGGGGTCCAAGATGGCGCAAAAACGATCAATATCGGGATGGCTCACAGGGGACGGCTCAATGTTCTGGCCCATGTTCTGTGCAAGCCTTACGAAGCGATATTTGCTGAATTTCAGCATGCACCCAATAAAGAGCTCGTCCCTTCTGAAGGTTCGATCGGCATCAATTACGGCTGGACAGGTGATGTAAAATACCATCTCGGCCTTGATCGTCAAATCACCGAAGAAAGTACAGTTAAAGCAAGAATTACGCTTGCAAACAATCCGAGCCATCTTGAGTACGTCGGTTCAGTAGTCGAAGGCTTCACAAGAGCGGCACAGGATACGCGCTCGGAAAAAGGCTATCCAAATTACGATCCGGCTTCTGCTCTCGCGATCCTTATTCACGGTGATGCAGCATTTCCCGGCCAGGGAATTGTGGCTGAAACATTAAATTTAAGCGGATTATCAGGCTATAAAACAGGCGGGACCATCCATATTATCGCCAACAATACGATCGGATTTACGACCGAATCGATTGATTCCCGTTCAACAAGATATGCAAGTGATCTTGCCAAAGGATATGAGATTCCGATTTTGCATGTAAATGCCGATGATCCGGAAGCCTGTCTATGTGCGGCCAAGCTCGCTGCCGAATACAGGGCGGAGTTCAACAAGGATTTTTTAATAGATTTGATTGGATACCGCCGTTATGGACACAACGAAATGGATGAACCGATGACCACAAATCCGTTGATGTATACCATCATTGACAAGCATCCGACCGCCAAAGAATTATATGCTAAAAAGCTCGCTGACGAGGGAATCTTAACGGATGAACAACGGCGTGAATATGAAGCGCAGATACTTAACCGCCTGCAAGAGGCATATGAAAAAGTTCCCGGGAAAAAAGAGCAGGCACTCAATGAAATGAATCCTCCGGAAACGGTCGAAAAAGGCATTCCTAAAATCAATACAGCTGTCCCTAAGGATGAGCTTTATCGAATCAATCAGGAGCTTCTTGAATGGCCGGAAGATTTTAATGTCTTCAACAAGCTGGGCCGCATTTTAAAAAGAAGGACCGAAGCGCTTGACGATAATGGCAAAGTAGATTGGGCTCTCGCCGAGACACTTGCATTTGCATCGATTATTTCGGATGGAACTCCTGTCAGAATGACGGGCCAGGATTCTGAGCGGGGCACTTTTGCCCATCGCCATCTCGTCCTTCATGACAGCATTTCAGGCAATGTGTACTCGCCGCTCCATCAACTATCATCGGCACAGGCATCCTTTGCCGTTCATAATAGCCCGCTTTCCGAAGCAGCGGTTGTCGGGTTCGAATATGGCTATAACGTCTTCGCCCCTGAAACACTGGTTCTTTGGGAGGCCCAATACGGAGATTTCGCCAACGCCGCCCAAGTGTTATTTGATCAATTTATTGCGGCGGGCCGGGCAAAATGGGGTCAAAAATCCGGGCTGGTGATGCTGCTTCCGCATGGATACGAAGGACAGGGTCCTGAACATTCAAGCGGCAGGGTTGAGCGGTTCCTGACTCTTTCTGCCGAAAATAACTGGACCGTTGCAAACCTAACAACAGCAGCTCAATATTTTCATATTTTAAGAAGGCAGGCAGCGATTCTTAACAAGGAAGAAGTCCGCCCGCTTGTCATCATGACACCGAAAAGCCTGCTTCGCAATCCGCTGGTCGCATCAAGCGCCAGCGAGTTTAGCGAAGGCGAATTTAAATCAGTTATCCAGCAGCCCGGCCTTGGAATGAACACTGAAAAGGTGGAGAGGATTGTTTTATGCTCTGGAAAAGTAAGCATTGATCTCACCGAAAAGCTGAAAACATCGAGCCACATGGATTGGCTTCATATCATTCGGCTTGAAGAAATCTATCCATTCCCGTTCGAGCAGTTAAAGAAAATATTTGACCGCTACCCGCGCGTGAAGGAAATATGCTGGGTTCAAGAAGAACCGAAAAACATGGGGGCATGGAATTTTGTTGAACCACGTATCAATGAAATTGCACCCGGGGCAACTGAAGTTTCCTATATTGGGCGGAGACGCCGGTCAAGCCCTGCTGAAGGAGACCCGAACGTCCATAAGAAGGAACAAGCGAGAATCATTGAAGAGGCATTAACACGGAACGAAAAAGGGGGATTATAAAATGGCAGATATTACTGTTCCCGAACTGGCGGAATCGATTACGGAAGGTACGGTCGCACAATGGCTGAAAAAACCGGGCGACTACGTAAAAAAAGGAGAATATGTAGTTGAGCTGGAAACCGATAAAGTGAATGTGGAAATTATTTCTGAGCATGAAGGTGTATTAAAAGAAGTGCTGGCGAATGAAGGAGATACCGTCCAGGTCGGCGCGGTAATTGCCGTGATCACTGAAGGGGGACAATCCGAAGCACCTTCACAACCGGAACAACCAACTGCAAAAGCAACTGCGCCTGCTGAACAGCCAGAGAAAGTAACAGCAGAAGCAATTAAGACGGAGCCTGCTGTGGACCAGGACAGCAAACAGCGGCCGATCGCTTCTCCGGCAGCACGAAAAATCGCCAGGGAAAAAGGAATCGATTTAAACGCTGTACCGACTGTCGACCCGCTGGGACGGGTAAGGAAACAGGATGTCGAATCATTTAATCCAAATGCTTCAAAGCCGCAGCAAGCAGCTTCGCCTGTTCAAAAACAGGCTGCAGCCAGCATCGGCGGAACGGAGGATGGAAAGAAAGTGGAGCGGATCCGGATGTCACGCCGGCGCCAGACGATTGCCAATCGTTTAGTTGAAGTACAGCAAACGGCCGCCATGCTGACAACTTTCAATGAGGTCGACATGACAGCGGTTATGGACCTGCGCAAACGCCGCAAGGACCAGTTTTTCGAAGAAAATGATGTCCGCCTCGGCTTCATGTCTTTCTTTACAAAAGCAGCTGTGGCAGCACTTAAAAAGTTCCCGCTTTTAAACGCAGAAATTCAGGGCGATGAGATTGTTCTTAAAAAGTTTTACGATATTGGCATTGCTGTTGCAGCCGAAGAGGGACTGGTTGTTCCGGTTGTCCGCGATGCTGACCGGAAAAATTTTGCCGAGATCGAAGCGGATATTATGGATTTAGCCAATAAAGCAAAAAACAATAAACTTTCCTTGAAGGATTTACAAGGCGGCACATTTACAATCACAAATGGCGGGGTGTTCGGCTCGTTGATGTCCACTCCAATTTTAAACGGGCCACAGGTTGGCATCCTTGGCATGCACAAAATCCAGCTCCGTCCGGTTGCAATTGATGCAGAAAAATCGGAAAACCGGCCAATGATGTACATCGCGCTTTCCTACGACCATCGGATTGTTGATGGCAAAGAAGCGGTATCATTTCTTGTCAAAATAAAAGAACTGATCGAAGACCCGGAATCCTTGCTTCTTGAAGGTTAATGAATAAAGCCATGGCCAGGTTCTGACTGCGCCATGGCTTATTTTGTTTTTATTTAACATGTATAAAGCCGTTCAGCTAATATGCTAAACGGCTTCTTAATCATCTGTTTTTAAATGGCTTTAATCCACGTCTTTGAATTTCATCTTTTAAAATCTTTGCCCAGTCCTTATCCTTTTCCGACTTTAATGCATCACGATACGAGACGACCAACTGTTCATTACTCATAATTTTCATTCTGCATGTACCTCCTCGGTAAGTTAAAGGATTCTCAATATTCAATTTTAATTAATTGTAAAGGTTTTTTTAAGATTTGAAAAGAGTTATCTCGTATCTTTTTTTAAAAAGGTACTAATGGACGAGTTATTTTAAAGTGGCAATTGCATGTTGTTTGTAATCGAGGGAATTATTTCTGCCCCAACAAATCGTATTTCGCTGTTTTTTTGTCCCCATCTCTCGAAAAGAAAGGGAAAACTGAATATAAAAGAGAACTTAATATGGATACAGATCAATTTTCCAGAAAGGGGCATTGTATATGCTAAAACAGTTTACGATCGAAACCAACAATCGCGATGAAATGAATGAGATCACCAGAATTGTCGGCAAATTTGTCGAGGAGTCCGGCGTAAGGGAAGGAACCGCAATCATTTATTGCCCGCATACGACAGCAGGGATTACGATCAATGAAAATGCGGATCCTGATGTAAAAAGGGATATGATCCGCCGCTTTGATGAAACTTACCCATGGAATCATACATTGGATCGCCATGATGAAGGAAACACCGCCGCCCACATGAAAGCAAGCACGGTTGGCGCTTCCAGTCATGTAATTATTACAAACGGCAAGCTTCTCCTCGGCCGCTGGCAGGGTATTTATTTTTGTGAATTTGACGGGCCAAGAACAAGAAACTTTTATGTAAAAGTAACCGGCTAAAATAGTTGAAATATGAAGCCACTGCAGTAATAAGGCAGTGGTTCTTTAATGGGATTTTTAATAATAAAGAAGTTTGAATTTTCTAACAAACGTGGTATGATTCATTGTAAGCGTTTGCTTAATTAATTAGATATTTGCTAAGGAGGAGCTTTCCATGGCGGAGTTATTAACGAAAACGGTTGGTCATTTATTAGAAGAAAAAGCACATGCTCATCCCGATCACGAAGCGGTCGTTTATGCTGACCGCGGCTTGCGCCTGACTTACAGGCAATTTAATGATTATTGCCGCAAGGTTGCAAAAGGGCTAATGAAACTCGGCCTTGATAAGGGCGAAAATATTGCTGTTTGGTCTACGAATACGCCGGAATGGCTTGCCTGCCAGTTTGCAACCGGAAAAATGGGCGCCGTCCTCGTAACGGTGAATACGAACTACCAGACTTCCGAGCTTGAATACTTATTAAAGCAATCAGACTCCACGACCATCATCCTCATGGAAAAATACAAAGATTCTTCCTACCTCGACATGCTTTACGAAATTGTTCCCGAGCTCAAAAATTCACAACCAGGCAATCTCAAAAGCAGCCGGCTGCCTTTTTTAAAAAATGTCATTGTTTTGGGCGAAAATCGCTACCCCGGTACATACAGCTGGTCCGATTTACTCGAACTCGCAGAAGAAGTGCCTGAAACCCAGCTAAATGAACGTCTCAACAGCCTCCACCCCGATGATGTAATTAATATGCAGTACACATCGGGTACGACTGGTTTTCCAAAAGGAGTCATGCTCACGCATAATAACATCGTCAATAACGCTTATAACATTGCCAATTGTATGAAGCTGACGAAAGAGGACCGCCTCTGTATTCCCGTGCCCTTTTTTCACTGTTTTGGCTGCGTCCTTGGAACACTGGCATGTGTATCGGTCGGGGCGACGATCGTCCCGGTTCAAGAATTTAATCCAAAAACCGTCCTGAAAACCGTTGAAGCGGAAAGGTGTACCGGTTTGCACGGTGTACCCACGATGTTTATTGCGGAACTCAATGATCCCGATTTTGAAAGATATGATCTTCGTTCGTTGCGGACCGGAATTATGGCTGGATCGAACTGTCCGATTGAGGTCATGAAGGCAGTGATTGAAAAAATGGGTGCACGTGAAATTACGATTGCATATGGGCAAACAGAGTCTTCTCCGGTTATTACCCAAACAAGGACAGACGACCCGATCGAGCTTCGGGTAGAAACGGTAGGCCGGGCGCTTCCATCCGTCGAGGTGAAAATTGTCGAGCCCGGAACCAGCAAGGAACTTCCAAGGGGCTCGCAGGGCGAGCTTTGCACAAGAGGATACCATGTGATGAAGGGCTATTATAAAAATCCCCAGGCTACAAAGGAAGTGATTGACGAAGAAGGCTGGCTTCATACTGGTGATTTAGCCATCATGGATGAGAACGGCTACTGCAGGATAACCGGCCGGTTGAAGGATATGATCATCAGGGGAGGCGAAAATATTTACCCGCGTGAGATCGAGGAATTTCTCTACAGCCACCCGAAGGTTCTTGATGTTCAGGTGATTGGTGTCCCGGATCCCTTATTCGGTGAGGAAGTGATGGCATGGGTTATTTTAAAAGAAGGGGAAATATGTACGGCTGAGGAGCTTCGCGCCTTTTGCCGGGGCAAAATCTCCCGTCACAAGATTCCCCGTTATATCGAGTTTACGAAAGCCTATCCGATGACAGCATCCGGGAAAATCCAAAAATTCCGCTTGCGGGAACAGGCCAGACAACGATTGGAAGAAAATAATTTAACATGTTAGAACAGGAAGATCAAGAATTGCCTGTATTCAAGGTGTCAGTAACCTTACAACAAAAACAGCACCACTGCTGTTTTTTTCTTTTTTGTGAAAAAATTCTGTTTTTCTTATACAATATACTCATACAGTTTTTTAATATTTAGAAATGAAGAGAGAAGGAACCGCAAAGATGACAGACATGATCAAGATTTTTGTGTATGGAACATTAAGAAAGCACGAGGACAACCACATTTATATCGAAGGGAGCAAGTGTATTGCTGAGCAGGGCTGGGTTTATGGTGAACTTTATGATACAGGCCTTGGCTATCCGGCCGTAAAGCCTTCACTTGAATCAAAAACATACGGAGAGATATTTGAAATAACCGCTGAGCAATTAAAAGAGGTGGACCAATTGGAGGGTTTTGTTGAGGGCGCCAAGGACAATCTGTATGAGCGGGTCATTCAAACCGTTCATACCGATAAAGGGACGGTAGATGCTTATATATACATCTCCGAAAGAATGGATATGCTTGGCGAGCCGATCTTGGATGGTGATTGGAAGCTTTATCGATTTTTGCAGGAACAGCCTGAAACCTTTTTTTATTTTGCATACGGTTCCTGTATGGATACAGAACGATTTCAAAAAGCAGGGGTCGGCCATCTTTTTACGAAAGTGAAGGGTTCGGGAATTCTTGACGGTTACTCGATGAAATATCTATTTGCCAGACCAGATGGCGGACGGGCGGATATTATCGAGGATGGCGGGGTCACGGAAGGGATTGTATATGATGTTCCGTTTGAAGCTGCCGATTATTTATTCAGGCGCGAAGGGTTCCGGGGCGGCTGGTACAGGCCAGCCTTTGTTGATATAAAAGTTGGCGAAAAACTTTTGACTAACGTTCTTACCTTTCATGTTTACAACAAAAAGGAGGAGCTTGCCCCACCTGTCCATTATGCGGTTGAGATTCTTAGAGGCTCAAAAGGGCGGTTAAGCACAGAGTATTACCAAAAGCTTGAAAGCGAACTGTACCGTCTTGGATTGCTCAAAACGATATAAATATGGACCTTAAATAAACTTGCCACGCTTCGCCTTTGTTCATTATACTGTATGGAGAATAACCTGAAGGAGTGGCTTAGATCATGATCCATCAAACCTGGAATAATCGAGATACATTGAAAAAAGTGAAATGTGTGCATACTGACGCCAAAAAATATATTGTCAATCGTGCCCTCACTGCAGGAAAGACTTACGATGTTAAAAATGAAACCGGGGAATTTTATTTTATCGTTGACAACACAGGTAAAGTCGGCGGTTTTTATAAAGAATATTTCCAGGAAGTTTAATGATTTTAAGACAGTGGCGGTGGCTGCTGTCTTTATTCATTGCAACACTTTATATAAAAGGGGAGACGCTCCAGATGCCGTTATGGAATGAATTGTTTAGTTTAGAAGGAGACGCAGTCAGGCTTGTTCCATTAAAACTGACCGACGCAGACGCATTATGGAGGGCCGGTGAACCGGAGGAGATTTGGACGTATATGGCAACCGCTGTCAGGTCAAAAGAAGAAATGGAAGCAGTTGTTGCATCCGCCATCCAGGAGCGCGAGAAGGGCATTCAATATCCATTTGCGGTCGTAAGCGTCTCCGATGGGGCAATTGTCGGGAGCACACGTTTTTTGGATATTTCCGAGGTTAATAAAAGCCTTGAAATCGGTTGGACCTGGTATCATCCGTCAGTGTGGAGAACAAGAATCAATACTGAAAGCAAATACTTGCTGCTGCAGCATGCTTTTGGAAAATGGGGATTAAACAGGGTGCAATTTAAAACAGATGCCCGCAATGTTCGCTCCCAGCAGGCAATCGCCCGTTTAGGAGCTGTAAAGGAAGGGACTCTCCGCAAGGACAGGATTATTAGAAATAATTTTGCAAGGGATTCAGTATATTTCAGTATTCTTAACGAAGAGTGGCCGGACGTTAAGAAAAAGCTGCTTGAAAAGCTTAAATAGAATGCCAGTGTAAAATGAAGCGCCCGCTCTGAAATGAGAGCAGGCGTTTTTGTTACTTTTGTTCCAATTGGACAACTGGTTTTTCTACCGATGGTTTGAGCAGTCCGAAAAACGGATATGAATAAACAAACGTTTTCAACTTCAAGCCTTTAAATCCGAAAAATGATGAGAGGGGATAACGCATATGAGAAAGGTTTATGGGTTGATGACAAATCCGGGCAACGGAAATGAGCTTCTTTGGGATTTTGGTGTTTGGGAAACAGCCGAGGAAGCTCAAAGATATTTGGAGAACGAGCTGAAGCATACAACCGGAATATGGGTCGAAGAAATTAAGTATCATAGTCCGGCACCAGAATTCGCCGAGCATTACGAAGAAGAAATGGTCAAGTGTTCATTTTGCGGAATCGAGTACAATGAAGCAGATACTATTCTGACAGAAAATGATGAATATGTTTGTGTTAACTGTGAACCGGAATATAAAAAAACATTTGACATCGCTTAAAAAGGCTTTAAATACTTGCACCTGACAGCAACATAGACTGCCAGGTGCTTTTATTAACTCGTTTTCGTTATTTCCGCCTGATCGAGGATCAGCAGATTAGCTGACTGAAGCCGGTTTCTGACGAGAACTCCGATCCAGGAAGCAAGCGCTGCTTTAATAAGGCCGACAATAATAAACGGCGTAAAGCCTCCAGCAAGAGCAGCTGTCCATGTAAGCCCAGCCGCAATTTTTAGCCAAACCGTCCCGAAAATTAATGTCACAACCATCCCTAAACTATTGGCAATCATCGCATTTTTAAAAGTGAAGGATGTCTTCTCAAGAATAAACCCAATTAGAAATGCGGTTGGGACAAACCCGACTAAATAACCGCCGGTTGGCCCGACCAGTACGGATGCTCCACCCGAAAATTCAGCATAAACAGGGACTCCAACCGCCCCAATAATCAGATAAAGTATGACCGATAATGTCCCAAATCTCGCCCCGAGGATCGTTGCTGCCAATCCAATCGCCAAAGTTTGCCCGGTAATCGGTACCAACGGCAGCGGAATCGTAATTTGCGCGAGAATGCCAATCACAGCAGCAAACAAGGCAGTCACAATCATCATCCTAAGTTTTACTTGTTGTTTAGACAATGCTTCATCTCCTTTTGTTAACACAATTTATGTATTGGTTTACATTTATAAATTTAAAAGCTTCCGAATTAAAAGTCAATAAACAATTTAAAATAGTTTTAGATGTTTTCCGAGATGGATTTTAAGAGAAAGAGAGGGGGCACCAAGCTTTAATGGCGGAAGAGATCATACAATCCCAAAAAATAGAAAAGACACCGAGAGATCGTCTTTCGGTGCCTTTTCTTTCAGACTATTGAATATGAATTTGTTAACAATCATCTTTAAGCACAACTTTACTTGTTAACAGCCTTAAAGCTTTTTCAACGCTCTGTTCTCTTGGTGGTTCAACATTCTTTAACGGGTATTCGAGTCCCAATGCTTCCCATTTATAAACGCCCAGCTTATGATAAGGGAGCACTTCAACTTTAAGGACATTCGTCAGCTGGCCGATAAAGTTTCCCAGCTCCTGCAAATCTGTTGGATCATCGGTTACTCCGGGGACGAGGACATGACGCACCCAGACGGATGTCCCATTTTGATCGAGGAATTTTGCAAAATCCAGAATATGTTCGTTGCCCATTCCTGTTAATTTGATATGCTTCTTTCGATCAATGTGCTTTAAATCGAGTAAAACGAGATCAGTATAGTTTAATAGCTCTTTCAACTGCTCCTGGAAAAGCGGGGCAGTTGAATAGCATCCACCTGAAGAATCGATCGCTGTATGGACGCCGAGCTTTTTACATTCCTTAAATATGGCAGTCAAAAACGGAATTTGCAGAAGCGGCTCACCGCCGCTTACCGTAATTCCTCCCCCTGATGCTTGAATGAAAGGCAAATACGTCTTCAGTTCCTCAATGATTGCGGAAACAGTCATTTGTTTTCCGGAACCGATTTCCCAGGTATCAGCGTTGTGGCAAAATTGGCAGCGCAACAGACAGCCCTGTGTAAAAATAACATAACGAATTCCTGGTCCGTCGACTGTTCCAAAGGACTCTATTGAATGTATATTTCCGATCATGGTGAGAAACCCCTTTCACTTGAGAGCGCTTAGAAGATTTAAGCCGTTTTGTACGTAATATTATACCATGCCGTCTCCATATCTCCGATAACAGGGGAGGGAGACGGCCAAAAAAATCTTAAAAAAATCCTAATTTAATAGATTGGCAGGGACGTTACATGGACTCATGGAATGTCCGGTTAATGACATCCATCTGTTGCTCACGTGTCAATTTTATAAAGTTAACGGCATATCCAGAAACACGAATTGTCAGCTGAGGATAGAGTTCAGGATGTTCCATTGCGTCCAACAACGTTTCACGGTTAAAGACGTTGACATTGAGATGGTGTCCGGCTTTCACCGCATACCCGTCAAGAATGGATACCAGATTGCCGATTCGGCTGTCTTCATCTTTACCTAAAGCTTTCGGTACAATCGAGAACGTATTGGAGATTCCGTCCATTGCGTAGCTGTATGGGAGCTTTGCAACGGATGAAAGGGAAGCAAGCGTTCCTTTCGTATCCCGGCCATGCATTGGATTGGCACCTGGTGCAAATGGTTCACCGGCACGCCGTCCGTCAGGTGTATTCCCTGTCTTTTTACCGTAAACGACATTTGATGTAATTGTTAAGATGGACATTGTATGAACTGAATCCCGGTAAGTTGGGTGCTTCTTAAGCTTGTTCATAAAGCTTTTTACAATTTCAACGGCAATGCTGTCAACGCGGTCATCATTATTTCCGTATTTAGGGAAATCGCCTTCGGTTACGAAATCGGTTGCGAGCCCGTTTTCATCGCGGATAACCCTGACAGTGCCATACTTGATCGCGCTTAAGGAGTCAGCGACTACACTTAAGCCGGCAATCCCGGTAGCCATCGTACGAAGGATTTCCGTATCATGAAGGGCCATTTCGATCCGTTCATAGCTGTATTTATCATGCATGTAATGAATGACATTCAAGGTATTGATATAAAGTCCTGCCAGCCATTCCATCATTCCATCGAATTTCTCCATTACTTCCTCATAATCAAGTACGTCGGATGTAATCGGACGGTATTTAGGCCCGACTTGAATGTTCAGCTTTTCGTCTACGCCGCCGTTAATCGCATATAACAAGGCTTTCGCCAAATTGGCCCTTGCCCCGAAAAATTGCATTTGCTTTCCGATTTCCATTGCGGAAACACAGCAGGCGATTCCATAATCATCGCCATATTCCGGCTTCATAATATCATCATTTTCGTATTGAATTGAGCTGGTTTGAATGGACATACTGGCACAATATCTTTTGAATCCTTCCGGCAGCTGTTCTGACCATAGCACAGTTAAATTTGGTTCAGGCGCAGGACCAAGATTATTAAGCGTATGGAGGAACCGGAATGAGTTTTTGGTCACCAGTGAGCGGCCGTCCAATGCCATACCACCGATTGATTCTGTCACCCAGGTTGGGTCGCCGCTGAACAATTCGTTATAGTCCGGAGTCCGCGCAAATTTGACAAGGCGAAGCTTCATGACAAAATGGTCAACCAATTCCTGGACTTCTTTCTCTGATAAAACTCCATTCGCAAGATCGCGTTCAATATAAATATCAAGGAAGGTGGAAACTCTGCCAAGGCTCATCGCAGCACCGTTCTGCTCTTTAATGGCAGCGAGATAAGCAAAGTACAGCCATTGAAATGCTTCCTGTGCATTTGCGGCAGGCTCGGAGATATCAAATCCGTAGCTTGCGGCGAGCTCTTTTAATTCTTTCAATGCGCGAATCTGTTCAGAAAGCTCTTCACGAAGCCTGATATTTTCTTCAGACATCACGCTGCTTGTTGAAGCCAGGTCCTTCTTCTTCTCCTGGATCAGGAAATCTACGCCATAAAGGGCAACACGCCGATAATCGCCGATTATTCTTCCCCGGCCATAAGCATCAGGAAGGCCAGTGATAATGGCTGCTTTCCTGGCGAGCTTCATTTCATCGGTGTAAGCATCAAAAACACCTGCGTTATGGGTTTTACGATAGTCGGTAAAAACCTTTTCTACCTGCTTATTAATTTCATACCCGTATGATTGAAGGGACTGGGAAGCCATGCGGATACCCCCAAAGGGCTGCATGGAACGCTTGAACGGTTTATCCGTCTGTAAGCCGACGATCTTTTCTTTTTCCCTGTTTAAATAACCAGGGCCGTGAGACGTAATCGTTGAAACAATCTCTGTATCCATATCGAGGACGCCGCCGTTATCGCGTTCTTGCTTCGTTAATTCCATCACTTGTGCCCACAGTGCCTCTGTTGCCTCTGTTGCCTTTTCTAAAAACGATTGATCCCCTTTATACTCCGTAAAGTTTTTCAAAATAAAATCCCGGACGTTTACTTCCTGCTGCCAAACTCCTCCTGTAAAACCATTCCATTTTTCCATCATACTCACCTCATGTTTGATTAAAATAATATAACAGAAGCATATTTAAATCCTAACTCAAGTATAACAGGTAAGAATGTGAGCAACATCACAAATTGTTATGAAATTATGAACAATCTGTGGAATATTAAAAAAATCTCTAAAACAAAGGCTATTCTTTGTTAAAAAATTTTCAGAGAACAAACAGAGGAAGTTATGCTCAATTCCATCTGTATTATAATTATTGATAAAAAATCGAAAACTGTTATATAAAAAAGAAAGCTCTGCCAAACTGGAGAGCTTTCTTTTTTTAATTACGGTTCAATAATTTTTTGTTCTGACTTGCGCGGATTAACAACCAGTGTTTTGGATTTTTCATTTATATAGGCGTAGATGATATCTTTTGGATCCAATTGATTTAACACCAATTTATGAATCAGCCATTCCTTTGAGATATGTAATAGCTTTAAATTTCGCGATTGAATCCTGCCGTCAATAATAACGGCAATCGGCAGGCCTTCATCCGCTATTTTAATATTTAAATGACCAACGGTGACCGGTGTATTTTCTGACTTTGGAACAATACTTACCTCACCTATGGGTTCAAGCACCGCGTATCCAACATCAGCGACCTTCGGAAAACCTTTGCTGCGCAAAATCGAGAGAACCTGGGAGACAGATAAATGCGATCTTTCAAGATTGTCTTCAATGATTTGTCCATCTTTAATGAGGATTGTTGGTTCACCGAGAAATAATCTATTTCCGACCGGGTTTAACGTTAAAAATGAAAAAAGGAGATACATAGCTGTAATGATCGCAAGTGTAATAAGGCTTGGAATAAGCTCGGTGCTGATTAAAGGTTCGGATGCTACTGTACCGATAATAACAATGGCTACAAGATCATAAGGCGTCATTTGTACAATTGACGATTTTCCCATCAGCCTCATTACGGCAATCGTCACGAGATAAATAATCATCGGTTTTAGGATTATCAAGCTATTCCACTCCAATGCTCACTTTTTTCCTAGTATTTTCTTTTATATACCATTTAACTCGTCCAAAGGCCAATAATTGGAGTGATTTTTTTTCATTCCCAAAATGTGCAGCTATATGTTTCCCCGGTACAAATTACCGGTTTAATAGATTGCCATACTTTGTTTTAATAATAACTATGAAAACTATTACAAGATTACTAACCACAATCATGTTGACTGCTACTCTTGTCTTTGGAATGAATTACGACGCTGAAGCGGCTACGGTACATACCGTCCAGTCTGGCGATACAATGTGGAAGATTTCTGTCCGCTATCAAACAGGAATTTCAGAGATTATCAATGCAAACCGCCAGATTACGGACCCGAACAAGATTTATCCAGGCCAGAAAATTAACATACCTACTGCCGCTGCTGCTGTTTCCGTAGAAGCTCAGGTAGTGAAGCTCGTTAACCAGGAACGGGCCAAGTACGGCTTACAGCCATTAAAATCTAATTGGGAGGTAGCAAGAGTCGCCCGCTATAAATCTCAGGATATGGCGGATAAAAACTATTTTAGCCATAATTCTCCTACCTATGGAACTCCTTTTCAAATGATGAAAAGCTTCGGAATAACTTACCGGACTGCCGGTGAAAACATTGCAGCAGGGCAGAGAACAGCGGAGGAAGTTGTTAAGGCCTGGATGAACAGCGAAGGACACAGGAAAAATATTTTATCTTCCGGATACACTGAAATTGGCGTTGGCTACGTTAAAGGCGGGTCATATGGCCACTACTGGACACAAATGTTCATTGGCAGATAATAGACAATAATCGTTCTAACCCCCCTGAAACTTTGTGCAGGGGGGTTATTTTCATTCCGGCAAACTTTAATTTCATAAATTTAATCTACGATAATATAGCCAATCATCGGGCCTTCCATGCTTTGGCTGTGCGTATGACAAATCAGCCTGTAAACTCCTTCATCATTAAACTGAAGAGGAACCACAGTTTCTTTGCCCTTTTGAACCGTTCCTTTGATGTTCGTGCCTTCAATCGTAAATGAATGCTCGCGGCCGTTAACTCCGAAAATTTTCAAGTCTACTTTCTCTCCTTTCTCAACAAAAATCGTTCCCGGATCCCAGCGGTACACTTCCATTTCCGTTCCGTCGTCCATTTTTGTTTTAAACTCACCTGTAATGAGGTGAATTTCACGAGCCTTGCTGTCAACCTCAAGACGGCTGGCCGGAACAGAACCCGAATAAACAAAAAACCAAACAAAGGCTGTGATCGCAGCGATGCAAATGATGATAAAAAATACCAGTGATTCTTTTTTTAAAACATAGAATTTCATTTGCCTCATCTCCTTAAAAGTTTGTCCCCATACAGAATATGCTCGAGATGAAGTCAAACTTGTCAAAATTTTTTCTGATGAGCGTATTTACTTTTCTATGATTGACATGAATAATAGCAATAGGAGGGACGGGCTTCTTTTAGCAAATCGAAAGATGCAGGACAAAAGGGATTGAATACAGACATCTATCGATTATGGAACAACTTTTTCACTAGATTCCCTTTATCATAACAAGGTCCTTTTGTCGCAGGAGACTTTCTTTATTTTTCCAATAAAATAGATATTTTTTCCCTTCTTCATGGAAGTATCTTGTATGATAATGATAAGAGAGAAATTTCAGTATATTAAGAACTGACCAGCTCTAAAGAACGGAGGCAAAAAGCTTAATGATTGACACGGACTTGATAAAAGTAGGTGACGAACAGGATGAGATTCAAAACCTCCGCCTCGCACTGACCCATTCGAAGGATGTGTTAACAAAGCATTCGGAAAATGGCACGTTTCTATTTGTAACTCCATCCAGTTATTCCTTGCTCGGATATTCACCCCGGGAATTATTTAAAAAAAACCTGTACGACTTTTGCCATCCTAATGATCATCACCATTTGGATAAAATCTTTCAGCATCTTGCAGTCAGGAAAACGGTTCGCGTCAGTTTTCGATTCAGGCGGAAGGAAGGGGATTATATCTGGCTTGAAACCATCTCATCCCCGACCAATCAGGGAAACGAAACGATTTGCATATCAAGAGATATGACTGAACGCATTATAATGGAAGAAGAAATTCTTGAAACCCAGGAGAAATACCGGCTGCTTGTTGAATTTTCGAGAGACACGATCGGCATGACAACCGGGGACGGAATTTGGACTTATATTAACGGCGAAGGAAGAAAATTGCTCGGTTTTACAAGCAATAATGAAATTATCGGGACATCTTTATACGATTATGTGGCAGAATCGGACCAAAAATACTTGACCAATTTTCTTGCCGCCAATCAGAGCATTAATTTCGAGCTCAATTTAAAAAGAAGCGACGGCCAGGTGCGCCGGGCAGAGATTCAATTAATACCAACTATCTATAAAAACCGGAGGATGTTTCAAATCATCATTCGTGATATAACAGGACAAAAAAGGACTGAAGAACGGCTTCATAACGCCGAAAAGCTTTCGGTCGTCGGCCAGCTCGCTGCATCGATTGCGCATGAAATCCGTAACCCCCTAACCGCAATTAAAGGATTCACCCAGCTGCTCGGGGAAAGGGAAGCGGATGACTATACTCCGGTTATTCTTGAAGAATTAAAGCGGATTGAATCAATCGTCACCGATCTGCTCGTGTTGGCAAAGCCGCAGGCCACAAATATGGAGAGAGCGAATATTGTTAATTTAGTAAAGGGAGTTGTAACCCTTTTAAATACACAGGCTATTATGTGTAATATTACGATTAATGTCGTAACAAGCGATCATGAGCTGTATGTAGATTGTGAAGTATCAAAAATGAAACAGGTTTTGATAAATATCATTCAAAACGGGATCGAAGCCATGCCGGCTGGCGGAGAAATCCTAATAACCATTAAACAAGATCAAAATTATATATATATAAGCGTTAAAGATCAGGGAATTGGAATTCCTGAAGAGAGAATGTCAAAGCTTGGTGAGCCCTTTTACAGTACAAAGGAAAAAGGAACCGGCCTGGGACTGATGATTTGCAATAAAATCCTGAAAACGCATAAAGGAAATTTACATATTGAAAGTAAAGAGAATGAGGGAACGACCGTAAACATCATCCTGCCCAGGGCATAACGTGGAGAACCCGGCAAGTCTCCGGGAAACTTAATTATCCGTCCGGGAAAGAGTCGAATCCTTCTACAAAGCTGAATTTACACACAGCAAGAAAGAAACCTGGATTAAATCCAGGTTTTTTTGCATTTCAGCATAACAAATATTTAACATAATTTTGTTATGTAAACTGATTTTAAGAAGATTCCAGCGCGTGCCGGGGGAGATGCAGAACCTAGATTTAGGCAACTATTTTGCATTTTTGTAACAAATTCAATTAAATAGTCCATTAGTTCTATTTTTTTGTTAAAATCAAAATCGACAATTATTTTGATAGGTGTGGTTTAGGATGAGGAAAGTTGTTTTACTTTTAACAGCTATATTGGTCTCTTTTTTTCATCAATCCACGGTAAACGCGGAACAGGCTGAAGATGTTCAATTACGAAGCGGAGCAGCGTTATTGATGGATGCGAAATCAGGGACGATTTTATTTGAAAAAAGGGGGCATGAAATCATGTACCCTGCGAGTCTCACAAAAATTGCAACAGCGATATATGCAATCGAAAACGGTAATCTTAATGATATGGTAACGGTGAGCGGAAATGCCGTTCAAACGGATGGTACACGTGTATACCTTGTCGAAGGCGAAGAATTGACCTTGGAAAAGCTGATCCAGGGAATGCTGATTAATTCCGGAAATGATGCCGCTGTGGCGATTGCCGAGCATCTTAATGGAACTGTTGAGGAATTTTCCCGTAACATGACTGAATACTTAAGTGAAAAGTCATTGATTTCCGACACAAATTTTACAAATCCGCACGGTCTGTTTGATGAAAACCATTATAGTACTGCAGCGGACCTGGCCAATATTACAAGTTATGCGATAAAAAATCCAGTATTTATGAGCATTTTTGGGACAAAAGAAATGGCCTGGAAAGGGGAATCGTGGGATACAACCCTTGTCACCCATCATCTAATGATGAAAGGTGAATATCCTTTTGAAGGGGTGACCGGCGGCAAGACAGGCTTTATCAATGAATCAAAGCAAACACTTGCGACCACCGCTGAAAATGAAAACATTCAATTGACTGCAATCATTCTTCAGGCAGATTACAAACAGGATGCTTACCAGGATACGATTTCACTCTTTGATTATGGCTTTAAAAATTTTAAATCGGCAACATTGCCTGCTTCCTCCGAGTATTCATTCGGAAAACAAAAGTTTAAGACAAGCTCCGCAACCGCGATTACCGAACCGGTTGAAGGAGCGATTAAAAAAGTGGATAAAAATGGCCTCCTTGCGATTGAAAAGCAAAATGGCGAAGTGCTTCAGACCGTTCAGCTTGAACAGGTAAAGAAGGCAAGTAAAAAGCCCGAAAAACAAGTCGAAGCGAAAAGTGAAAAGGTTAACATGAATGCTTTCTATGGAATTCTGATGATTATCGCTGGTGGAGCACTGCTTTCTTTAAGATACCGCTCTCCCGGACGGATAAAACAAAAACGGCGTGTTTAGGAACTACACGCCGTTTTATAGGTTCGTTTATGTTGGTGACAAAGGGAAGCACAGTTCCGGTCTCAATTATTTAATCAATTGGGTGAATAAGAGCATTATGAATGAAATGAGAACCATTGAAGCCACCCAGAGCCAGGCCAAATCCATATTTCCTGATTCAAGAGCAACATAGATTGCTGTCGGTACCGTTTGTGTTTTCCCGGGAATATTGCCGGCAAACATTAAAGTCGCGCCAAATTCTCCAAGCCCCCTCGCAAAACTCAAAATCGCTCCCGACACAATCGCCTTGACAGAAAGAGGAATCGTAACAAGCAGGAAGACTTTCCATTCACTTGCGCCATCGATTCTTGCCGCTTCTTCAATCCCGCGATCAACAGACTGAAAGCCGGTCTTTGCCGATTGGTACATGAGCGGAAAGGCGACAACGGTGGAAGCAATGACGGCGGCTGTGGCAGTAAACATCACAGATTGCTGTGAAACCGACTCTATGAAAGTACCAACCGGGCTATTATTACCGAAAATAATAATTAGCAGGAATCCAATCACGGTAGGAGGGAGGACGAGGGGAAGCATCAGGACCGTTTCTAATATCACTTTACCCCGAAAGTTTTTCCCGGCAAACATTTTTGCCATGATTAACCCTAAAAATAAAACGATTATTAATGAAGTGCAGGCAACCTGCAGCGAAAGTTTAATCGGTATCCAAAATTGCTCGTTGATCATATGCATCAATCCAATACAAGTATTCCGTCTGCTTAATCGACATCATTCGGCTACCACGATTATACCGAAAAAAATGATCTTAAACAGTATTTTTATGGAGTAAATTTCACAATGTAATAAGCTAGACCGAAAAACGAATGAAAATTGTCTAAATAAATAGGAGATGCCGTAAGAAACAAATAACTGTTCGTTTTTCAATTAAAGAATGGCTTTATGAAGTTCATTCTTATGATAAAAAAAGACTAAAGGAAGCTGCCTGTGCAGCCCTTTAGTCTGTCATGATCGTATGATTATATATATTTTTTCAGTGCTTTGTTCATTTGCAAAAGGAGATATCTACCAATGCAAAAGGTTGTTAACCAAATTGCATCACCTGAAATCAGCGCAAACGCTCCTCAACCTCTTGACAAACCTCCTCTGCGGTCAGTCCGTTTGCTTCGATTACAGGACCTGAAATAACTGTATCCTGAATACCCATCACATCTGAGTCAAGGCCGGTAATAACACAGCAGTTGCAATCTTGTGCATCTGACTGCTGCTTCAGTTCAACGACATCATAGCCTTTTTCCCGAAGCGCATCCTGAATATATGAAAGAGATTGTTCTACACCTATTTTCACCATAAATCATCACACCTCCTTCTATCTTTAAGCTTAAGCTTTCCTAACTTTTTACAAAATATGCTTTTTGCAAAAAAGTATATAAGCTGACGATCTTTCCAGAAAAAAGGGGATTTAAATGAATTGATATGCCTGGCATTGCCTTTGTCATTAGCATTAAAAAAACAGGGAGCACCAAGGGCTTCCCTGTCCGTAATTTTATTAATACATAGCAGCAACTTGTTTCTGAAGTTCGCTGTTTTCCAAATACTCATCATAAGTCATTTGCTTATCCATCAGGCCATTAGGCGTGATCTCGATAACCCGGTTTGCGATCGTTTGGATAAACTGATGGTCATGTGAAGAAAAGATCATGGATCCCTTATAATTAATCAAGCCATTATTCAACGCGGTAATCGACTCAAGGTCAAGATGGTTAGTCGGCTCGTCAAGCAAGAGCACATTTGCACCGCTCAGCATCATTTTCGAAAGCATGCAACGGACTTTTTCCCCTCCGGATAAAACACTGGCCTTCTTCAGTACTTCTTCTCCAGAGAAAAGCATTCTTCCCAAGAAACCGCGTAAAAAGCTTTCACTTTGGTCGTTCGGAGAAAACTGGCGAAGCCAATCGACCAGATTGAGATCACTGCCCTCGAAGAACTCGGAATTATCCTTTGGAAAATACGCTTGTGAAGTTGTGACTCCCCATTTGAATGATCCGCTGTCCGGCTCCATTTCACCCATCAAAATTTTGAAGAGTGTCGTCTTGGCAATTTCATCCTTGCCAACAAGGGCAATCTTGTCGTCTTTGTTCATAATAAAGCTAATATTGTTCAAGACCTGGACACCGTCAATCGTTTTTGAAATACCTTCAACTCTCAATAAATCATTGCCGATTTCCCGTTCTGGCGTAAAGCCGACATAAGGGTAACGGCGAGATGATGGTTTTATATCATCAAGTGTAATCTTGTCTAAAAGTTTCTTCCGGGACGTTGCTTGTTTTGATTTCGATGCGTTTGCACTAAAGCGGGCGATAAAGTTTTGCAGTTCTTTGATTTTTTCTTCTTTCTTCCGGTTTGCGTCAGATGCCATTTTTGCGGCAAGCAGGCTTGATTCATACCAGAAATCGTAATTTCCAACGTAAATTTGGATTTTACCAAAATCAAGATCGGCAATATGTGTACATACTTTATTTAAAAAATGACGGTCATGTGAAACCACGATAACTGTGTTTTCAAAGTTAATTAAAAACTCTTCGAGCCACTGGATCGCTTTAATGTCCAAATGGTTCGTCGGCTCATCGAGCAGCAGTACGTCAGGCTTGCCGAATAAAGCTTGTGCCAAAAGCACCTTTACTTTTTCGCCGCCATTTAGCTCTTCCATTTTTTTATCATGAAGGTCTTCTGAAATCCCGAGCCCTTTCAAAAGGATCGCTGCTTCAGACTCTGCTTCCCAACCATTTAGTTCGGCAAACTCAGCTTCGAGCTCAGCTGCTTTCATGCCGTCTTCATCGGTAAAATCAGCCTTCATATAAATAGCATCTTTTTCTTGCATCACTTCATAAAGCCGGGTGTGCCCCATGATCACAACCTTTAAGACTTCAAATTCTTCATATTCGAAGTGATTTTGTTTTAAAACGGCGAGGCGTTCGCCAGGACCCAAATGGACGCTGCCGGACTGCGCTTCAATTTCACCGGATAAAATCTTCAAAAATGTTGACTTTCCTGCTCCGTTTGCTCCAATCAATCCATAACAATTTCCTGGTGTAAATTTAATATTCACGTCTTCGAACAGCTTGCGATCGCCGTATCTTAAACCGACATTACTAACAGTAATCATGTTTTTATCCTCCAGTAAACCAATATCTACGAAATTATAACATTTTCAAGAGTGGAGGGCGACTGGTTTTCAAGTTTTCCAGCAATAAAGCAAAAAAAATCGAAATATAAAAAAGGATTTTTGGAAAAATAAGAGAATTTAAAATTACAGACGAAATTTTCTCGAAAACGGAGAGACATAAGAATGAGACCACCAAAAGAGATTATGGAGGTATGGAAAAGGTTTGAGCGATTTCCAATGGAGACACTCACCAAAGTATGGTATCACCAAAAAGGAACTGTAAAAAAGCAGCGATCTGTCGATTTGATGAAAGAACATTACCATGAGTTTGGCATAAATCTTGTCAAGGCGGGGAAAACGGCCATTTTCGTATGCGAATGGTACCAGGACCAAATGGAAGATTGGGTATTTTGTAACTGTCATCACACATCTTTAAAAGATTATAATGGAAGAAAATTGGTTTTAACACCTTGAATGTACGGGTATAGAAAAAAAGAAAAATTTTTCAGAAAAACGACATATTTTCTTCACATTTTTCGTGTAAACTTAGAATAATGAAAAAGCGTAAAAAAGGAGATCTTGAAATGGCTAAAAAGCAGCTTATCGATTTTGTAAACCAATTAAAAAAGTCTGGAATCAAAGTAAGCTTTACAAAGCCAAAGTCTGAATTTTTTTCCCTTAAGCAAAATGCAAAGGAATCCTCTCCAGTCAACTAACTCTTAGCAGGTATCAGCTTAAGAAAAACGGCGGTGAATTCTTTGAATTCACCGCCTTTGGCTTTTTATGGTTGTTGTGTTGCAGAGCTGATGTTAAATTCGCTGCGAAGAAGCCTAAATCTCATTCATAATGACGTCGAAAACTTCCTGTCTGTTAAAATCTTCGCCCATCGGGAACTTTTTGATAAACTCATTGTTCTCATCAATTAAAAAAGTGAATGAACTATGGATAAATAGCCCGTTGCCCGGATCCTTGTATTGAAACTGGAACGTATCGGCGATCTCCCTTATTTTTTGTTGTTCTTCCTTTATGATGTTAGGGTCGCCAGTCAGCATCAGCCAGTTTCCGTCATCTTCTATGCCGAGCGCATCCATGTGCTTTTTAAGCGCTTCGGGTGTATCTCTGTATGGGTCGATTGTGATCGTCAGAAACTGAATTTTCTTGCCGAATACTCCTTCATCCTGCAAATCGTTTCTTAGCATATTCATCCGCTGTGTTGTTGTCGGGCAAACATCGGGGCAGTGGGTATAAATAAATTCAACCAGTTTCAGCTTTTTATCTGCTTCACCAAACGTAAATTTTTCATTATTCATCGTAACTAAAGTTATATCATCAGGTATTTGTGCATTAGCATCCCTAATCAGAAAAAAAGAAATCCCCGAAGCGATGCCTAAAACTAAGATAATCGCACAAATAATATATATTTTCTTCATTCGTTTTCCCTCCCATTTAAAGATAAATAAAATCACAGGAAAATCCTATGGACATAATGTGAACCTTTTAAATGCGAAGGAAAAAAAATAAGTCATTTGCAGATTGTGATAACAAAAAAGATCGTGCTGGACTAATATCAGCACGATCCAAAACCGATTATCGTTTTCTTAATTCATTGCAATCCAAACGCTTTTTACTTCCGTATAATTGTTCAGAGCGTAGGAACCCATTTCGCGGCCGATTCCTGATTGCTTATAGCCGCCAAAAGGTGAAGCCGCGTCAAATGCGTTATAGCAGTTGACCCAAACGGTACCGGCACGAAGCTTATTGGCAATATAATGCGCCTTTGAAATATCGCGGGTCCATACTCCGGCTGCCAATCCATACTGGCTGTTATTGGCACGGTCAATCAGTTCATCAAGATCCTCATAAGGCATCGCAGCAATCACCGGACCAAAAATTTCTTCTTTCGCAATCGTCATTTCATCACGCACATCGGCAAAAATCGTCGGTGAGACGAAATATCCGTCATCATAAGGCTTTGAACCGCCAGTCAGAAGCTCGGCACCTTCGTTCAGGCCTTTTTCAATATAGCCAAGAACCCGGTTTTGTTGTTCAGTGGAAACGAGCGGCCCGATCTGGGTATCCGGATCCAGACCTGCGCCCTGCTTAATATTTTTCGCATGGCTGACCATGTCTGCGACAACATTATCAAATTGCTTCTTTTGAATAAACACACGTGAACCAGCGCAGCAAACCTGGCCCTGATTAAACATGACCCCATTTAATGCACCCGGAATCGCTTTTGTCAAATCTGCATCAGGAAGAATAATATTCGGTGATTTACCGCCAAGCTCGAGCGTCACTCGTTTGACTGTTTTTGCAGCCCGCTCCATAATCAGCTTCCCAACTTCAGTAGAACCAGTAAAAGCAACCTTATCTACAAGCGGATGGTCGACAAGCGGCTGTCCGGCTGTTTCGCCGAATCCCGGCACAATATTTAGAACACCATCCGGAAAACCAGCCTCAGCGGCAAGCTCTGCTAAATAAAGAGCGGATAAAGGTGTTTGTTCAGCAGGCTTTAAGACGACGGTACAGCCTGTTGCAAGGGCGGCTCCCAATTTCCACATCGCCATTAAAAGCGGGAAATTCCACGGAATAATCTGGCCGACAACACCAACTGCCTCGTGGCGGGTATAGTTAAAGAACGGACCGTTAACAGGAATTGTCTGACCGACAATCTTCGTTGACCAGCCTGCATAATATCTCATATGTTCAATGGCAAGAGGAATATCCGCAGCCGACGTTTCTCTGATCGGCTTTCCATTATCGAGCGTTTCAAGCTGGGCCAATTCTTCTTTGTGCTCTTCCATGAGGTCGGCAAGCTTATACATTAACCTGCTTCGCTTGGCTGTGCTCATTTTTGACCATGGCCCTTCATCAAATGCTTTACGGGCTGCCTTTACAGCTAAATCAATGTCTTCAGGTCCACCTTCGTATACAGTGGCAAGAACTTCACCTGTTGCCGGATTGAAAGTGTCAAAAGTTTTTCCGGAAGCACTTTCAACAAACTGGCCATTAATGAACATTTTCTTTTTACCTGCTAAAAACTTTGCGACTTTTTCATTTAGCTCAACCGTAACAGAACTCATCAAATTCCTCCCTTGATTTTGATATGCAGAAAAAGGACTATCTATTTGATAGCGCTTCCACAATAATGTTATCATCATTGAAAACTAGTAATCAACTAATAAGAGTAAAAATATTCTGACAAAAAACGACAGTTGACTATTGCTTCACGAAAACTATTAAAAATGCCTCTGCCAATTTATATGCTGTTATCTGCATCAAAATATATATAACGTTTATGATCCATGTATAATCTCCCGGCTGATGTGCAGGGGAGGAGCCGTTGTAAAAAAACCCAACTTTACAACTGATATTATTAAAGCAATCCAGGCACTAAAGTGGTAAAATATAAGATGCTTTGTGATGGTTGCTAAAGGCACAGCGTATGGGGGATGCATAATGAATGGTGAAGTAAAGAAAAACATATTAACCTTGCAGGGATTTTACTTGTTGGCTTTTTTTGCAGTCGGCAGTTTATTTCCATTGTTGAGCGTCTATTTAAGCGAGACAGTCGGTTTGAATGGATTTCAAATCGGGACAATCATGTCGGTTGGTCCGATCATCATGATTTTTTTCCAGCCTGTCTGGGGGCTGGTTAGCGACAAAACAAATGCTCCAATCAAAGTACTGTCGTTCACTACCTTTTTAGCTGGTACATTCGGGCTCGGCTATATTTTTTCCAGCGATTATATTTGGTTTTTCATTACCGCAACTGCAATAGCGGTTTTCCAGAGTGCAATCATTCCTGTTTCGGACAGTATTTCTTTAAAATATACAAGCAAAGTAAGAGTCAATTATGGAAATGTCCGGCTCTTCGGCTCGCTTGGCTTTGGGATTGCTGTATTTATTATGGGCAGATTGTCAGAACAAAATCCAGCTGTGATCTTTTATGCGTTCTTCCTGGCTCTGGCATTGGCAGCTTTACTTGCATTTAGAATCCCGAAGGAAAAAGCATCTGCCAACAAGCAGCTTTTATCAGGAGTAAAAGAAATTCTTACATTGAAGAAGTTTATTATTTTCCTCGCGATTACTTTTCTGATCTTCGGTCCAAATCTGGCCAATAATACGTATTTTGGGCTGTTCGTCGAAGATAGCGGCGGAACATATACCGGAATCGGTATCGCTTTTTTGCTGGCAGTACTGTCTGAGATTCCATTTATGCGCGCAGCAGGAAGCTGGATTGAAAAATTCGGGCTGCTCCATATTGCGGCGCTGGCTGGCTTTGTTTCTTTTTTCAGATGGATTCTTTATTTCTTTGAACCGAATTTAACGCTCGTTTATGCGACAGCTGTAATCCAGGGCTTTTCCCTTGGTCTATTCATTCCGGCGGGACTTCAATACGTCCGCGAAATCACTCCAGTTCATATTACCGCAACCGCGGTTACCTTATATTCGGCCATCGGCAACGGCTTTGGCAACTGGTTCAGCACTTTCTTCGGCGGAATCATTTACGAGCATTGGAATGTCTATTATGTCTACTTTTTCTTCGGCATTTTGGCTTTAATTGGTGTCATCCTTAATATTTGGCTGATAAAAGAAGAAAAAGATAACACCACGGTTACGGCAAAAATTTAAACAATACTGTTGAAGTAAAAAGAAGATGGCAACTGCACTGCCATCTTCTTTCTATATGTTACTTTAAAAGCCTATAAAAACTTACACAGCTTCCGCTACAGAACGTTTTTCGACTGTAAAGGCAACAATCAAGAAGGAACAGGCAGCCGCAAAGCGGACGGCCGAAATGATTCCCATCGCTGTATTCATTCCGAACACATTGAGCAGGAAGACACCAAATTGCGGAGCAATGAATCCGATGATTGCCAATAAAAAGTTATAGTTAGCGATATAGCTCGTTCTGTTGAGCTCGGGAGTCGCCTTTAATAATTGGTTAAACAACAGTAAATTTGTTCCGGACACAAACAAACCGATCCATAAGTTGATGATCGTTAAATAAATCAAGTTTGTAGACAGGATTGTCAGAAACGGCGCCGTCGCCATGCCTGCAGCGGCAACAAAAAGAACAATCGTATTTCCATGGCGGTCAGCAGCTTTTGCCCACCATTTTACGCTGATAATTTGGGCGAGTTGATTTGTGACAGCAAACAGGCTGAACCATAAAGCGGTTGCCCCGGCTTCCCTAATATGAAAAATACTAAATAATGACCATGCCATTTGCGCACCGAAATTGAATAACAATCCAGAAATGACAAAGGCAAGGAATGGCTTGTTCTTAAACACATCAAAATTGATTTTCTTGCTTTCCTGCTTTTCTTTCTTAACATTGATCGCTTCTTCATGCTTATTAAGATAGTAGACTTCTACCAACGCAAAACCGAAACCGATTGCGAGCAAAATTTGGTACGGAAAAGCATTCTCACTGTCAAATTGCTGGACAAAATATCCGGTCAAAAACGTAATAACCATGGCGATGATCGTATTATACTTATTCCGTGAACTAAAGAATTCTCCTCTGCGTTTCTCCGGTATCAAGTCGCCAATCATCGATTGCCAGGACAAAGCCGACAGGGAGCCCGGAAAATTAATCAAGCCGATTAACACAACCAATATCCACGCAGACACAGATAATGGAAAGAAGGGGATAAACAAAATAAGCATAAATAAAAGCCTGGTCACCAATGTAGAAATGACCGTATACTTTTTTTTGCTTGTTGTGCGATTAAGCCAAACAGCTCCAGGAATGAGCGCGAGCATTCCAATGATCGATGGGAGGGAAGTGATCAAACCCATTTGTTGATTGCTGGCGCCGAGTACCCCGAGAGCAAACAATGGGATATAACTGTTGACGGCATTGGTAGAAACGGTAGAAGCCAATCCATGATATATGCTAAACCTTTCATTAGGTGAAAATTTCAACCAGGTATCTCCTCTCAGATTCAAATATCGAAATGGATTGTACGATGTTGCTTCTATAATTGCAAGAGCATCCTTAAAAAACGGTCCATTAAGCACACCTTCTCAATTAAGAACGAGATTGTATTTTAGGCCTCTTTCAAGGAAGACACAAGCATAAAAACCCTGCCAACTTTTCGACAGGATGATGATCATTGATTTTCGAAGAGCTGCCACTTATTCTGCAAAAAAAAGCAGCCGCGTGGCTGCTCCGTTTTATATTAACGATCAAAGGTTAATCAGTTCGACTTCTTTCCCTTACGGACCCAATGGTGCCGGGAAAGTGTCCCTTTCTTCATTAAGACAAAACCGCCTTCAAATGCAATGCCGTATACGATCCTTGGAGATGCTGTTAAGACTCTCATTGCGATCCATCCCTTCTGTAAGTATAGACGTTGCTTTATTCTCATACCCTTTTCTCTTGAAAAATAAACTTGGACGAAAATCAGCAGCAAAAAGGCGGGGGAGAAGCTAAAGCGCTTTTTCCCTATTTGTCCAGCAGCTTCCTGGCAAGCAGTTCCTTAACTTGATTATAGGAAAGGCCTGACTGGCGATTAAGCCTTTTCACTTCTTCGATGTCTGTTCCAACCACTGTATACTTTTTGTTCTTTTCTTTTTCAATCATTCATATTCTCCTCAGGCAAACATATTTTTAAGCGGGAAATTCATAGACGCTCATTCCTTTCAAACTGCGATAATAAGCACTGTTCGCTTATAAATTTTCATTTTGCTGGCGAATTTCTTCGCCGCCTATGATGGCATTGGCTACTTCGAGATCCTTATGGCTTTCAACAGAGTCGCCAGCTATATTTTTTAAATTGGGAAAAGTATCATCGTTCTGAATGGTAATGACTGTTTCTTTCGGAGCATAAGTTAAATACTGTTTTGTTTTTTTCGCCACGTTTTCAACCCCTTTTTTAAAAGGTTCTCATCCACAGCCAAGATTATTCATAAGTATGAAGCCAATCACTAATTTTAAAATCAGGTAATTTTTTTCGGCATAAAGATCATACTAAGCGAAAGGGGGCTTGCCTATGTATTTTTCAAAGAAGGCAACTGAAGAAATACAGAACATCATTGTCGATACAAGTGTGTATTCCTGCGAATCTGATTCCTGCAATGGCTGGATGAGGAAGGAGTTTGCCAGTGACGACCTCAGCTGCCCGATGTGCGGCAGCGGAATGAGAGAAGAAATGAGGCAGCTTCCAGAAATTCGAACGGATTTCAACCCGTTTAAATACAACTAGCAATTATAACTGGTCAAAGAGGAAAGTGCTTTTCTATCCAGATAACAGAAACACGTTCAAGCTCTTTCAATCAACTTAACAACAATGAATTAAAAAAGCCTGCCAAAAAATAGGCAGGCTTTTTCATGGATGGATTAAGAATAACTTTTTTCCAATTCATCAACCAGTGAGCCAACATAGGCAACGGCTTTTCGAATGGCATCAGGCCTGGACATGTCAACACCGGCATGCTTTAACAAGTCAAGAGGATTTTTTGTTCCGCCTGCTCTTAATACATCGAGCCAGCGGTCAACGGCAGGCTGACCCTCTGATTGGATCAGCTGGGAAACCGCAGTTGATGCAGTAAGACCTGCAGAGTAAGTATAAGGGTACAGTCCCATATAATAATGCGGCTGGCGCATCCATGTCAGGCTTGCACCTTCATCGATTTCAACTTCATCACCCCAGAAACTTGAAAGCACTTCGGCTTTTTGTTCACAAAGCACTTTCGCCGTAAGCGGGGTACCGTTTTCAGCCAGATTGTAAACTCTGCGCTGGAATTCTCCTTCAAGAAGATGGGTAACAAAATTATGATAATACGTTCCGAGAAGCTGGAGAACAACCCAACGTCTCATTCTTGTATCTGTTGTATTTTTTAATAAATGGTCGCCAAGCAGCAATTCATTCATCGTTGATGGAGCTTCGACAAAATAGGTTGATGGACGAGTGTTCATAATTCTTTGGTTTTTGTTAGCCAAGTAGAAGTGGCCAGCATGTCCAAGTTCATGTGCAAGGACAAAAGCACCCCGCATCGTATCTGTCCAGGTAATTAAAATATAAGGGTGGACGCCGAATGGGCTGGAACAGAAAGCACCTGTTGATTTACCCACATTATCAGCCAAATCAACCCATCTTTCTGTTAAGCCTTTCTCGATAATCCCGCTATATTCCGGACCCATTACTTTCAGCGCTTCAAGAATGATTTTACTCGCCTCTTCATAGGTCGTTTTTGGACTGAACTCCGGATCAAGCGGCGCCTTTAAATCGCAAAACAACATTTTCTCCAAGCCTAACTGCTGTTTCTTTAATTTGGCATAACGCCGCATATGCGGAGCAAGTTCAGCCTGGATAATATCCAACTGGTTATTATACATATCAAGGCTGACTTTTTGCGGATCCAGGAGCATATGCGTAACCGATTCATACTTGCGCAACTTTGCGAGAGTCACCTGCTTTTTCACTTCAGTCGCATACGTCGCAGCAAAAGTATTTTTATACTTCTGCAGTGTCTGGACAAATGAGTCGTATGCTTTTCGGCGAATAGCTGTATCGGGAGAAAATTCGTAACGATCTTCAAAAAGGGCAAACGAATTAGGAAGTTCATTTCCTTCATGATCTTCGATCGGCGAAAACTCCATATCAGCAGATTTACTAGTCTGGTAAATGCGATAAGGCGCGCCGTGCACTTCTCCCAAAGCAGCAAGGACTTCTTCCGTTTCTGCGGATAGCTTATGTTTTTTTCCATCGAGAAGCTCGGAAAGCTGTCTTTCAAAAGGCTGAAGCTCTTTTTCCTCTTTTATGTATGATTCAACTAAACCGTCAGGCAAGGACAGGATCTCAGAGTCAATAAAAGATAAAGCGGCATTTACATCGGCAACCAGGGCTGCCAGCTTAGAGAAATTCGCCTGGTTTTCCGGACTGCTTCCATCTTCGGATTGGAGCAAGCTTGCATACGTACTGACACGGACCAATCTGATAGATAAATTTTCCTGGGCCAACAAGCAATCGCACAAATAATTTGCACCTTGTTGCAGTTTTCCTTTAAATTGTTCGAATGAAGGAAGGGCATTGTTAATTTCATTTAACTCGTTTTCCCACGCCTCATTTGAAACGAAAAGATCTTGCAGATTCCATGTTAATTTCTCTGGTACTTCTGAGCGTGTCAAACGCTTTTCCACGGTTTTTTCCATAGATTATGACCTCCAAAAAGTATTTCGTAACTCTAACTAAATTGATTATACACGAACAACTCCGATTTGAATACACTTATCTCAATTTTTAGAATTCACTTGTTCCAATTAATCGAATATGGCGAGAAGAGATCATCCTCTGCAAGCAAAGGGGTGTTTCAAAGCATAAAAAAAGGGTGAGATTTCTGGTATCTCACCCGCATCACATATTATTCTTCCTTCTTGGACAGGCAGCGTTCGCATTCCATTAGGTATGATTCTGCTTGTTCAAAAACCTTTTCACCGCATTCAGGACAAACCTTTTTCGGTAGAGTACGGAAAAATTCAACTGGACTTTGCAACATGTTTTATTCCTCCTTTTTATAATACAGTTTATTTATTTTTACCCTGTTGTAGTACAGTATACACTATTTTTTATTAAAGTGTGTAGTTTTTTTTGAAAATAGTTACTTTTATCACCAATTCATGAGAATTTTTTTATAAAGCTTTCCAAAGTAAGGTAGTTTCCATTACAATCATAGTAATAACATGTTTGTAGGGGAGTTTGATCGATTACATGGACGAAATGATTGGATCATTTAATCCGCTGCTTATTTTTATCGCTATCTTATTAACTATTATGGCCTCCTACACAGCTCTTGATTTATTGACCTTGATTAAATCCTCTGAAAGAAACAAGCGGTTTTTATTTATCGGCAGCATCTTCTCAATGGGAATCGGAATTTGGGTAATGAATTTTTTTGGTTTCCTTTCTTCCGAGCTGGCTGGTTCGTCAGCCTATCATATTCCGATTACGGTTTTTTCAATGATTGCTGCGATCTGTTTAACTGGAGCTGCCTTTAAAGCATTATTGATGACCGTCATAAAACCGCTGCACCTCGTAGCCGCAAGCAGTTTTCTGACACTTGCAGTGTTATCTGTTCATATACTTGGCCTCTATTCCTTAAACTTAACGGTTCAGTTTGATTTTCTGCTGTTAAGCACTTTTACACTGCTCATTTTCGGATCTTTCTTTTTTTCATTGTGGATCCTTTTTGGTTCAAAAAACTTCTCTGACAATGAACGGACCTGGCTTAAGCCGATTAGCGCCTTGATCGTGACGGCGGCAATCGTTCAAGGCTATTTCTTGCTGAATCGGGCTTTATTCGTTCCCTCCAACGGAACCGGATTACGAGGGGCATTCCCGGAAACAAGCATCATGTATTTAATTCTTGTGATTACCGTGGTAATTTTGGCAGGATTGATTGGTTCCAGTACGCTTATCAGCAAACGTCTTCTCGTCTCAGATACCAACTTAAAGGATATTAAAGCAGCTCTTGATGAATCGTCGATTGTTGCAATCACCGATGCCAAAGGAATCATCACGTATGTAAACAATAAATTTCTGGAGATTTCCAAGTATAGTGAAGATGATCTGTTGGGGAAAGATCATCGAATCGTAAACTCAGGTTTTCACTCTAAAGAGTTTTTCCGCAATCTGTGGAGAACGATCGGCCAGGGGAAGGTTTGGCAGGGTGAAATCCGCAATAGGGCAAAAGATGGAACTTTTTATTGGGTTGATACGACGATTGTTCCTTTTCTAAATAAGAAAGGCAAACCATTTCAATATGTTTCGATACGAAGTGATATCACAGGCAGAAAGAGTACGGAAGAGCATTTGAAAAATACGTTAAAAGAAATCAGCGATATCAAATTTGCGCTTGACCAGTCTTCAATTGTTGCTTTTACCGATAATAAAGGCATCATTACAAGCATAAATGAAAAATTTTGTGAGATATCAAAGTACAATCGTGAAGAATTGATTGGACATGACCATAGCTTGCTTAATTCCGGTTATCATTCGAAAGAATTCTTTAAAGAGCTCTGGAGCACGATTGGGACAGGAACTGTTTGGAAAGGAGAAATCCGCAATAAAGCAAAAGATGCATCCTATTACTGGGTAGATACGACGATCATCCCCTTTTTAAACGAGCGGGGCAAGCCATATCAATACCTCGCAATCCGCAATGATATTACGGAAAAGAAACAAACGGAAGAAATTCTTCACCGCCAGGATAAACTCGCTGCAGTAGGGCAGTTGGCGGCAGGTGTTGCCCATGAAATTCGCAACCCATTAACTTCTTTAAGGGGCTATGCTGAATTTCTGCTTCTGGACGAAACGAAAGAGGAACGCAAGGAATTTATCGAAATTATTTTAGACGAAGTAGAACGGATTGATACAATTGTCGAGGATTTTATGGTGCTTGCCAAACCAAAAGCGGCCCGCCTTGAAGAAAAAAACATCATCCCGGTCATTCAGGACGTCCTTGCCCTGCTTGATTTTGAAGCGAGAAAAAAGCGCGTTAAACTGCATTTTGATTTTCATGAAGACATTGTCCAAATAGAATGTGATGAAAACCGTCTTAAACAGGTATTTTTAAATTTCATCAAAAATGGGATTGAAGCGATGCCTGATGGCGGTGAACTTCATGTACGAACCAAGTTGACGAATAATAGCGTCCATATTTCGATCCAGGATACCGGTATCGGCATCCCTCCCGAAAAAGTAAAAAAAATTGGCGAGCCGTTTTTCACTACAAAAGAGAATGGAAACGGTCTTGGATTAATGGTCAGCTTTAAAATCATCGAAAGCCACAAAGGGAAGGTTTATATTGAGAGCGAGCCCAATAAAGGGACAACCTTTAATATTGTTTTACCCGCTAAAACCGCCTGAATTGTTTTTTTAAAGTTTCATAGAGAAGACGCTGGCCATGTCGGTCAGCGTCTTTTTAGTGAAATCACTTCTGCATATAATCAGAGAATAAACATAATTTTCAGATAATATGTAATGCGCCTGTTATATGGCTGTCAAGTTCGTAACGCAATTATCATCCTGCTGTTCTTTTTCTGAGAAAAATCCATGTTATGATAGATTGCGTTAACTTAAACAAGCCATAGGAGGTTATCAAATGAAAAAACACATTTATTCCATGCTTGCAGCTGTGACCATCTCTGGCGCAATCGGAGTGAATGCTCAAGCTGAAGAAGTGGCTGTGAAAAAAGGAGATACGCTCTGGGACCTAGCACAAAAGTATGATATAACGGTTAGTGACATAAAAGAATGGAATGCATTATCAACTGATCTCATTCGTCCCGATGACGTATTAACCGTTTCTCCGGTAAAGAATTACATAGTAAAATCCGGTGACACTCTTTGGAAAATCGCAAAAGAACAAAATGTGAATGTTGACGATCTAATAAAGTGGAATAACTTGAGTTCCGATATTATTTACCCGGATGCCAATCTTGTTATTTACACGAATAAGCCGGCAGCACAAGTTGTAGCTGAAGCACAAACAAATAAGGCAGCTGATCCGGCTCAACAACCAGCAACAAGTGCAGCAGTTGCCGTAAATCCGGCACCGGCCCCAGCAAAACCGGAGCCAACCCCGGCTGAGCCAGAAAGCAGCACCAGGGAATTGACTGTAACAGCTACCGCTTATACAGCGAGCTGTGATGGATGTTCGGGCGTGACTGCCACCGGGATTGATTTGAAAGCCAATCCGGACGCAAAAGTGATCTCTGTCGACCCTAGTGTCATTCCGTTAGGATCAAAAGTCTATGTTGAAGGATACGGTTATGCGGTTGCAGGAGATACAGGCGGAGCCATTAAAGGAAATGTAATCGACATCTTTATCTCTGATAAGCAGGAAGCTGTAAATTGGGGAAGGAAGCAAGTGAAAGTTCAAATATTAGACTAATAATATATAAAACTGCCTTTTTACAGGGCAGTTTTTTTTACGTGTCATCTTCATCGACCAACAACACCATCAGTCCATCTTCAATATAGGTTTGATATTCAGCCGCATCCTGTTCAGAAAGGCCGAAAGAGCTTAATATTTTTTTGTATCCGGAACGGTCATCGAGATCATCAAAGGCTGTTGCCAGATTATGCATAAAGACACCATTATCTTTTTCTGGTGTATTTAACGTCCGCTTCAGAGAATGAATCCCGGTTTGCTTTGAAATTTCCGCAATCAAGCGGAGATCATTGCCGATTATAAACATTTCAGATAAGCTTACGCCCTCCGATTTTAACTGTTCTATTACTTTCACTACTTCTTTTTTTGATCCAAAAACTCCGACTGCGTTCCAGGTCATGACCCCACCTCCCCAACCAATACTATGAGAAACTTTCCCGCTATTTAGCTTTGCTAAACAAAAGAACTGCATACAGCGCAGGGGTGATCTGTTCTATTATATCGTTCAGAACCCGCGATATAACAAACTTTATTGATTTTAACTTATCTTCTCAACTTTCATAGAGTAAAATCGGCAAATAAGCCTTAATGTATTTTGGATGGCCTGCGATCCACTACTGTAGTTGACTTCCGATGAGTTTTTTAGTCATTTTATTTGTCTTGTTTTAGGGTATCTTGAAGAAGCTCGATTCACTGCTGTAAAGCCTACAGCTCAATCCAGCTCATTGATTTCATCACATTGTTCATAAAAGACACCGCCAATGGTGCGATCATCTGTGTTACATCGATTCTGACAGGAGAGGACAATGTAATGGGCAAAATGATGGTTGTGTGGCTGAACAGCAAGTCATAAGAGCGGCCTTGGAATTCTCTCTGAAGACGCAAAAGTGATTTTGTCGTCTTGAAGGATGCCTCGATGTCCCAGCGCATTCCTTGCGCACCATTTCTTGTTCGGAATTCAATACGATCTACTTTATTCCTTTCTTTCCAAGAAAGGAAAATATAAAAATAACGACAGCTCACAAACGAATATGCACTGCCTGTAAACGCTAGAATAAAGTTGACAGTTTTCGCTTGATAAGATTTTACACTTTTGCTCAATC
>NZ_PGUZ01000004.1 GCF_002860165.1 Bacillus sp. V3-13
AAACTACCGGATTTCCTCTAAACAAAAAAGGACCGGGCATGGTTTTCGCCCGGTTTTTCTTAACCAATAATAATCACTCTGAAACCAAGTTTCTTCAAAATCTTCTGGGTAAGTAGGCAAATGTCTACTCCCAGGTAATTGAGGAACATAAGATAAAACTGAATACACTCAATATAAGAAAGGGAGTTAAAACGTGCCTCATTATCATCATCACATGTCTTACCAACCTCAATATACTAACCAGTTTCCGCAATACCCTAAGTCTGAAATTTGGGCAGAGCAACAAATTAAACAACCTTTATACCCTCATTTAAAATCACATGTGTTAAATATTATTGACCCTTTTGTAAAATATGGATTAGAAGAAGCAAAACATACTTCATATGGCCATGCATTGCAGGAAATTGCTGCAATGACCTATTTAATTGGTAAGGGTATGGATACAAAGACCGCTTATTTAACGGTCGAATCCTGGGAAATTAATGAAAAATTTTAAAAATTGATATGACCCCGTGCTTATAGAGAAAAAACCATAGCAATGATTTAAAATGTTTAAATGTATTTCCGGACTGTTGGCTCGAAAAAACAGTGGTGTTTAGTAAAAATTGTTTATAGCGACCAGCATCCCTAAAACTGGTCGCTGTTTCTCATATCTGAATTTTCTGATAATATTTTTCTGCATGAATAGATATTTACCCTAAATGTTCAATTCAAAAGGAAATGATGTTAGAAAATTTATTGATTTTGTTTAGTGAATTGCTGATTTTGCTGAGTGTTTTGTTGCATTTGTTGCCCGCTGCCACCCATTCCTGCTGCTAATGGTAAAAATTGCTTCAGAGCTTGTCCCATACCTTTGCCTTTGGTCATACTATAGAAAGCTGCTGCACCTATGCCGGCAGATGCTAGTAATGGAAACCATATTTTTTGTTGTTTCTGCATGATCAATCACCACCCTATACTAACGTTTAATGCTTTTTTAATTTTTGCTTTGAATATTGACATTATGTAAGTGAACGATTTCCATAATGGTAAGAATCAAGAAAGCTTATTTGTAAAAAAAAGTATGTTTTCGAGGCACATGCATATGCATCGACAGTCTTTTTCTTGCCTAAGATTCCTTTAACCATTCACCGGCGGAGATTTAAGTATTTGCGAATCATCACAACGATCAGCAATAGCAATGGAATACCGATTTGAAAAGGGAGATGCAGATAAACTGGAACTATTTTTAATCCCACTTCCAGATGTTCCGGGAAATTACCTGCCATATAGATAGAGCCTACCAGTATGATCAGACCGATCGAACCTATAATAATGTATCGGTGTTTCGCTTCTTTAAATAGATCCTCAATTCCCTTTACCGCTGCATAAAAAAAGATCACGATCTTAAAGAAACCGCCGACAATCAGCATCGAGATCACGATTGCATCCAACCGCTGGATAAAATCTGCAATATTAATCTTATGCACCGTTTTTAACAAAGGAAACATCGAAGTAGACGCGATATATGGGCCAAGAACAGCAATATTAATAGCGGCTGTTAAAGCGAGCAGCAATCCGCTTACAGTCAAGGCAGACAATCCAACTTTTATTTCCATTTTAGGTTTGTTTAAAAAAGGAAGCAACATGGCAAAGACAATCATCTCTCCAAAAGGAAAGGTTAATGTTTGCGGAAAGGCGGTTTTTAAAACAGGTTTCCAGCCGTTATCGAGAACAGGTACGAGGTTTTCGAATTTTACAACACCGGATGCGAAAAGGAAGAAAAATCCGAAAGCAATTAAAACAATCATTAAGCCAAATAAGATTTCTCCGGTCCTTGCCAAAGTTTCGATCCCCTTGGCGATTCCATATACACTTAAAGCAATCATCATTGCACTGATCGCAAGCATAGGGGTTTCCCGCAACGTTGATGTTAGAAGCAAATCTGAGAAATCACGCAAAACCCGTGAGGCGAGATAAACGAAATAAACGATGTATAAAAAAGTGATTGGATAGCCGATCCATTTACCAAGGATTCTCGGAAGATAACTGGTTAAGGCGAGATTCGGATAGTGACGGAAAAGATAACTGTAAACAAGAAATATCAGCAATCCCCCTGTCATCCCCAGAAGGATCGCCAGCCAGGCATCCTGTTTCGCCTGCATTCCCAATCCAACGACAACAGCGCTGCCAAGTTCAAACAAAAAGATTAACGCAAACAATTGAGATGGACTAATTTGCACTTTTTCCACAGCTTATCTATCCTTTTCGCCTGATCGATTGGTCCCTTTTAAATGTTTTTTTCGGAAGATCGCGACCACCAGCAGAAGTAACGGCAGAAAAAATCCAAATGTTAAAGTATAAGGGAACCAGATCTTAGAAAGGAGTGTTTGAAAATAAACCATATTGGGACTGACGATGATCGAAAGCACGACAAGAATCATCCCCAAAGGAAGCGTTAATGGCCGGTATTCTTTCAGTTTGAATGTTTGGGCAAGCCCTAAAACAGAAGCATAAAAACAAATCGTCAGTTTAAAAAAGATCGTGATAAACCACATTCCGGCTACAATCGCTTCAACCCGCTGCAAAAAATCAGCAATGTCTATTTTTCTGGCTAAAACAAAAGATGGGTACAGATTTCTGGCTGTATAATCAGCACCTAGAACCAAAATGCATAAAGCTGTAATGATGATTATCACTATGCCGCCAATCAATGATCCCGTGAAAAAAGCTTTCCGCACTTTATTTATGCTATTGACAAAAGGATATAACATCAACATAATCACTGTTTCCAGGTAAGGAAAAGCGACAACGGAAAGACTCCCCCTGATGACTGGTTTTATTCCCCCCTCAAAAACGGGCTGTATCTTTTGAAAGTCGATTTGCGGGATAATAGAAAAGACAACAATAAGAAAAAAGATGATTGTCCACGGCATCAAAATTTCTCCTGCCCGGGCTATTGGTTCAAGGCCGAGGCGTGTCCCCATAACCACAACACTTAAAAACATAATATGAATAACCTCGATTGGAGTCTCCGGCATGATTTGAACCGTGACGAAATCTCCGATATTTCGCAGAAGGAGCGCCGCAAGGATGAAGAAGAAAGAAAAATAAAGAAGAGCAACGATTTTGCCCAGCCACTTGCCGAGAATTTCCTCACAATATTCAACCAATGTCATCCCGGGGAACCGATTCCCAATCGTGGTGTATAACCATACGAACAATAAGCCAATCCCTACTCCGAGTGCAGCTGCCATCCATGCATCCTGTTTTGCTTCTGCAGCCAGAACGGAAGGTGAAAACAAGATCGCAGGCCCAAGCATAAAGAGAATCGTTAGCACTGTAAACTGACGCACGCTGATTTGTCCATTTTCCAGCAATCGTTTTCACCTTTCCTTCTATTTCAAAAAACTAAAGATAAAATCGCTAAAATGCTTGTAAATCAAAGTAATCCAATCCATTGGATTGGGAATATCCTTGTGTAATCCCTGGGCTATGCTTAATCCTGTTCCAAATAGCAGAAGGATTGAAAAAACCCATAGTTCCTTTTTAAGCCTTTTCCTTAAAAGATAGGGTACTTCCTTAATCACGATGATGACCGCAACAGCCAATATCCCTGCACTTACCCACATGCGGATTTACTCCTTTAATTCATTTAAGAAGGATTTGCTTAATGTTCCTATGCGCCGAATCTTTACATCCACCTTGATATTTGCCTGAAGGTTGACAAATTCCTTCTTCCAATCTTTTTTTGCTTTTTTCCAATATGCCGGGTCTGCTTTATGTATTGCTTCACCAAAGCCGAATATATCGGATTTATAGTCTTTTTGAGCTTTGTTTAACGCTGCTTCAATATCACTTTGAATGGCTTGTTCTGTTTTGGTTTCAAGGTCAGAAATCGTTTTGGGTTTGGATAAATCAAGGTCGCCGCATTGTACTTCCGCAACATTTGCTTCTGTTCGAACGGTGACATCTACTTGTGGCCGCCCATTTACAACCTTGCCTGACACCTTTGTTTTGGAACGTATCAACTCCACGCTAATAATCCCCTTTTTTGGGCATTGCACTGTAACAACAGTACTTTTCACTTTGTCATTAACAAAGTTCGCCCCTTTGCTTTCGTCTTCGTTTAACCAGCCAACCAGTTTATCTTTATTGAATACAGCCAGTCCATTAATCTTTAAAATGGCCTGAGGACTTGTCTGTTGGATATTCTCCCTTTTTTCTCCTCTCGCCGGATCTCCGCTAATCTCAAGTCCTGTCAATAAAGGATCGGTTCCGGCCGCCACCAGGTCGGATATGAGTTCATCCAATGTTTGGGTGGCAGTCGCTGCCCAGGCTTTCTCTGAGGTTTCAAGTGACTCGAACATCTTATTGGCCGGGATTTTTTCTAATGGGATCGAAAAAATTTTCAGCACCTGTTCCGCCGTTGTTTCCTTTGCGACAATAATGAAAAAATCGGTACGGAACTCCGGATCTCTGGAAATCAGGTCCAACGTTTTCGCAATTCCTTCTTCCCTTGCCAATTCCTCACCAATGACGAACAAGCGGAGATGGGCAAAATAGATTTTTCTCGGCGATTTGGTTGTCATTTTTCGAACCGCCTCCATCATGGAGTCGCCTGTTGAGGTAAGTGTTACGATAGGTGAATCGGTTCCTCCACCCTTTTGCGTAATTACTTCTCCAGGATTGACGATTTGAGCAGAAACCTGGTATTGATCCCTTGATTTATCGATTCCCATCGCTACAGCGAGCGCGAGTTCATTCAATTCACGACGGTTCCAGCAACCCGTAAGCGGAACGAGCAGGATGATAAGCACGAAGAATATGAGAACTTTATGTTTCATAAGCTTCCCCCTTTATTTCTGCTCAGGATTGGGTGGGGGAGTTTGTTCACGAATGACATTTTTCTGGCTTATTAAGCGCGGACGCGAAAACATCCTCCAGATTGGTACACGGAATATCATATCCTTTTGATCCGCGGGAATTAGCGGACCGAACGGGGACATATAAGGGATGCCGAAAGAGCGCAAACTGCACAGGTGCAGGACGATGGCCATGATCCCAATCGTAATGCCGAATAAGCCAAATGATGCGGCAAGAATCATCAAACCAAAACGCAACATTCGAATCGAGATCGCCATATTAAAAGCAGGCAACACAAAACTCGAAATCGCAGTGATTGCAACGACGATGACCATGGCGGCGGATACAATTCCGGCTTCCACGGCTGCCTGGCCAATAACCAGAGCTCCGACAATCGATACCGCTTGCCCAATCGCTCTCGGCATTCTGACGCCTGCCTCCCGTAAAATTTCAAACGTGACTTCCATCATCAGCGCTTCCACAAACGCCGGAAAAGGCACTCCCTCCCGTTGCGCCGCCAGATTGATTAACAGCGGGGCGGGGAGCATCTCTTGATGAAAGGTAGTTACCGCAATGTATAGTGATGGCGCGATCAGGGAAATGGCTAAAGCAATATACCGCAATAACCGGAGCAAATTTGCAATATCCCAACGCTGATAATAATCTTCCGCCGCCTGCAGGAATTGCCCGAAAATGGCGGGAACCAATAAAACAAATGGAGTCCCATCCACTAAAATCGCAATACGGCCTTCCAAAAGTCCTGCCGCCACTACATCAGGTCTTTCCGTATTAAACACCGTTGGAAAAGGAGTATAGGTTTCATCTTGAATCAGTTCCTCGATATAGCCGGTTTCCAAAATCCCGTCAATATCAATGCGGTTAATCCGTTCGCGGACCTCCTGGAGCACCTTGTCATTGACAATACCATTGATATACATGATGGATACTTCCGTTTTTGTGACTCGTCCGATTTGGAATGTTTCAAGCCAAAGGCTGGGATCTTTAATTCTTCGTCTGATTAACATCGAATTGTTTCGAATGGTTTCCGTAAATCCTTCCCTTGGTCCGCGAATAACGGTTTGAGACGATGGCTCTTGTACACCCCGCTGTGCCCATCCTCTTATCGCGACGATCAGACCCTGGGCAGTCCCATCTATTAAGATGACAATATCTCCCGATAAAATAGCGGTAAGCAGGGTTTCAAAATCGGTCACATCCTTAATTCCACCTACTGCAAGTGCTTGTTCTTTTAACAGTTGCAAGGCGGTATTTGGGTTGGCGGAAATCTTTTGATCCAGTTCAGATCCTTTCATATCCAGCAATAATGATTCCATAATGAAATTATTAATGGCTTTGGCATCGGCCAGGCCATCGGTATAAAGCACGGCAGCGCGGATGTTGGCTTTTTTGCCGATGCGAACTTCCCGTATTGTTACATCCGAACTATTGCCAACCGCATTTTTCACCATTTGGATATTTTCTTGAATACTCGTTTTCAATGGCTGCTTATTATTCGTTCCGGCCGGATTTTTATTTGCAGTTGAGGAACGTTTTATGATGCTTTTGAAGTTTTTTTTGAAAATGCCCAAGAAACTCCCCGCCTCTGCATAGTTATTTATTAATCCATTATGATCTTGATGAGACTCTTTCATACTTCTTAGTGGCTTGCTTAACTTTTCAACCAATGAAAAAAGAGCTGCAACTTTTGCAACTCTGTTCTTTATCGACCGACTTAATTGGCAGCTGGACCTCCTATGCTTTCAACAACTGTTCGTTCTTTGGTTTTAAGACAAAAAAGAGAACGATTGGAAGTGCAAACTCAAATATGAGAGCGAAGGCCGGCCACGTTTTATTTAAATTGATAAGCTGCACAGTATCCCGAAAAAACAAAAAGGAGCACACATACGCAAAAGCGGCGAGTGGAGTTGTTAGAATTTTGATCGATGCATCCGGGATGATTCTTTTAATCCCATGGCATATAATGTATAAGCTGAACGCTATTTTGGCGATGATCGTAGGCATCCATATCCCAACAAGCGGCAGGTCAAATCGATCAAGGAAGTCGGTTACCTTCAGGTGCCGGACAAGTTCATAGGTGGGATAAAACAACCTCGGCAACAGATTGGTCCCAAGGATAAGCTGTTCAGACAAGACTAGTATAAACAGCATTCCGGCGCCGATCAAAAGGGAGAACAAGCCATATCGCAACCGGAATTTTATATGGGAAAACAGAAAGAAAACGCCAATTACTTCACCAACGTAGGCCACAAAAAACCAGGAGCCTTTTAAAACACCCGGCAGATTAATTTCTGCATAAGGCATTAAAAGGGTAGGATCAAATTCTCTGGCGAGAAGCAATGGAATAAACAAGATAGCTATCGCCATTATTGGAAAATAGACCTCGGTCAGCCTCCCCATCCCCTCAACGCCCCCGCGGCTGATGTACCAGACAGCGATTACTAATAGTGCGGCTGAAATAAAAATCGGTGTATCAGGCAATAAAACAATATCAACAAAATCCGTCAGCATTCTCATATCACGAATCAGAATCATAAAGAAAAACAACACGTAGAACCCGATAATGATTTTGCCGAGCACTGAAAATCTCTCTGTTAAGGCCTGAAATACATTTTGCCCTGGAAATCTTGCCGCGACCTTGGACATTAATAAAACGGGTGGCAAAATGATCAGGGAAGCGATAATGAGTGATAGATATGTATGCTGCTGGGCATGGATGGCCGCCTGGGAAGGCACGCTTATCAAGCTTCCAGTTAAAATAAACGTGGCACCCATTAAGATCACTTGATGATGTGAGATTTTATTCACAATAATCGGCTCCTTATGAAATAGGATCGAACGGTTCCAATAAAAAATTAAGCCACATTGAAGGATAAACATGGTTTGGATCTGTTTGGATGTACACCCAGATCGCAGCGCTGACGAGAAGTAAACCAATCGTAATGATCCAGGTTGATTTTGTAGCCTTTTTAAGGTTTTTCTTTTCAAGAAATAAGATGAGCAAAACGACACTGCCTGCAAGAAGCATACTGTTAATCATTAATGAGATGGCTCTCCTTTCTGCCTAAAGGGGTAATAACAGCCCCCAGGTTTTCAATGTGAATATCGGCTTTAACTTCAACCTCCACCTCTGGATAGATCTCTCCCCACCTGTTTTGGATTTTCTTCCATTCTCCAGGCTGTTCGTTATAAATGATTTTGCCAAAACCGACAACATCAGCCTTATATTCGTTCTGCAGGCGGTCCATCGCTTTTAAAATATCGTCTTTGATTTTTTGGTTGAGTTTCTTCTCCAGAGCCTGTACATTCTTTTCGGAGTCAATATCATAATTGGATTCATTTTCAACGACCACTCCGCGGCCCTCGATCGACATTTTCATAGTGATTTTGTCTCCATTCACAATCGGTTTTACGTCAAGTTTATATTCCTGAATTTGAACTGCGATTTCTTCCTCTCCTGCAGGTGGAGGGACAACTAATTCAGGCTGGTTCGCTTCTCCCATGGCCAAAAGAGCACCTGTGGCTTGATCGGATTTTAAAAAACCCCTTAATTTATTATTTTTAAAAACGGCCAGACCTTCCATTTTGATCAGTTTTGCGTCACTTTTCTCTACAATCGCATATGGAAGTGCAAGATCCACTCCATCTGCAATCATAATGTTGACTACATGCTTTAGTGATCTTGGTTCTTTCATGGAAGTCAATGCTAATTCGCGTATTGATTCAGAGGGAAACTTCTCCAAAGGAATGTCTGTTTCCATTACTTTTTTGGCCTCCCCCCTGGTTACAATCATTAACGCCGATAAGCGATTTTCTGGAATCCTTCCCAATATATCAATGATTGGCTCTATTCCCGAGCGCGCCATATCTTCTCCAACCAAAATCACCCTTCTATGGGCAAAATTAAGCTCCCTGGAGTTGGCTTTCTGCTGCCGATTGTTGATCTCCCGAAGGGTTTTTCCTTCCGCTGATTGCATCAAATACGACTTTCCACCGCTTGTACCGCCACCGCCCCCTTTGCTGCCAGCCCCTCCAAGCTGTCCTGGCAAAGCGATCTGAAGCGTCGCTCTATATTGCTTGTCAGATTTATCAATCGCGGTTCCCATGACAAATGCGACATCATTGATTTCCTGGCGATCCCAGCAGCCGGTTAATGTGAGAAGGAGTGAAGCAAGCAAGAGATAGCGAAGCTTTTGAAATTTCATTTACCTCACCTTTCCTATTGGGTAGGAGGGTTGTTATCCTCCTGCATGCGTTTTAGGTTATGCCGTGCATAGGTGGACGGCCGCGAAAACATTTTCCACCATGGAGCCCTGCCAAGGATGTCTTTTACTTCGTGTTTTCTCAGCGGAGCTATTCCGGCGAAGTAAGGAACTCCAAATGAATTGAGCTGGCATAAGTGAGTAATTAATATAGTGGTACCGATGATAATGCCATATAAACCAAATGCAGCGGCCAGTATCATAAGCGGGAATCTCAATAGACGAATGGCGATGGCAAAATTGAATCTTGGTATTGTAAAAGAAGCGATACCGGTTAAAGAAACAATGATAACCATTGGAGCGGAGACAATTCCCGCCTCCACCGCTGCCTGGCCGATAACGAGCGCCCCGAGAATACTTACCGCTTGCCCGATCGTTTTTGGCAGTCTGACACTGGCTTCGCGGAGCGCTTCAAAAGCAATTTCCATAATCAATGCTTCCACAAGCGCTGGAAACGGGATGGCTTCCCGCGCTGCCGCAATACTGAGTATTAACGTAGACGGAAGCATGTCGTGATGGAAGGTGATCACGGCAATATAAAGAGAAGGTGTAAAAAGCGCCACCATTAAGAAAAAATATCGCAGCCAGCGAATGAAATTTGAAGCATAAAATCGTTCATAATAATCTTCGCTTGCATGGAGCATTTGCCAAAATGTGATCGGGCCGACCAACACAAATGGAGTATTATCAACGAAAATGGCAAAACTTCCTTCAAGCAGCTGCCCGACTACAGCATCGGGGCGTTCCGTATACTGAAACTGGGGGAAAGGTGAATAAGGATTATCCTCAATAAGTTCCTCAATATATCCGGATTCAAGAATACTGTCGATTTTAATCCTGTTTAAGCGTTGTTTTACTTCATCCAGAACATTTTGGGGAATGATTCCGTCTATGTAACTAAGCACAATATTAGTCTGGGTCTGTTTTCCGAGTACCATTGCTTCCATTTTTAATTTAGTCGTTTTCAACCTGAATCGAACGAGAGCGGTGTTTGTCCGTAAATTCTCGGTAAACCCTTCCCTCGGTCCGCGAATGGACGCCTCTGTTACAGGTTCCTCCACGCCCCTGCGAGTCCCCTCCCGGACGGATATTAGCAGCGCGTCGGAATGGCCTTCGACAAATAAGGCTGCATTCCCGGACAGGACGGATGGAAGAATATCCTGATATTTTTTTGTTTTCGTCACGCTTGGATATGACACATTGTTTTCGACCGTACCAGGAAGATCATCCGCAGGCGGGACCCTTGTATACTTATAAATTAAATGTTCGATCACGTTGTCCGCTATTGCTTTTGCATTGACCATTCCGTCGATATAAACAACCAACCCTTTTAAAGACTGTGTGATCGCAATGTCTCTAAAAATAACATCGGAGCAGTCCTGAAAAAGCGCCTTTAATAAGTCGATATTTTCTTTAAGGGCAGTGGAGACCTGCTCATCAATCGAATCGGCGGGATTTGCCTGATGTAAAATCTCCGTAAAATCTTTTTCTTTTACTTTCTTTTTTCTGTTTAGTTTCTTCATACCGTCTCACCTCCCTAAAAATTCATGATAGGAATTAATGTTTCCTCAGGTTAGTAAATGTATGTAAATAGTCCAATTAAAGCCGGCATGGAATTTTTGAAAACAGGCTGTAAATTGCAGCTGTTTGTATGCGCGGAATTTCAGCTTTATTTTTGAAGGAAAAGAACGCACGCGCACAGAAGTAATTAGAGCAATATTCGATTGTATGAAAATTTCATCTATTGCAGTCCGCGAATTAGGTTGCACGCAGACTTTGATTACTCATCAATTTAAAAAAGAAGAGTGAAAATTAAATCCTGACAACGTGATGGATATTTATTTTGCATGTAGCATTTTTCGTGCTTTTCAGTTGTTTTGTCTGGTCTTAAGCCTTTTTTACCTAATATAATTTGGAGGGGAATTGGCATGAAGGAGATTGAGCTGCACCACATGTGGGAAATGTTTGTGAAGGAAGGGAAGCTGCATTCTGATTTAGATCCTGTCGTCAAGAGTTCCTGGTTAAGATCGAAAATCAACAAGGTAGATCCTTTTCAAGACAGCGGCACGGAAAAATTATCTGATCATGAATTAAAGCTGCTGGCAGAAAAGAAGAAAGAATTAATCCAAATTTCACTGCCGCTCATGAACACTCTTCACTCACTTGTAAAAGGATCGGGCTTTCTAGTCATACTCTGCGATGAAAACGGTTACTTACTAAAGGTGATCGGTGATAGGAAACCACTGGTCGCTGCGGAAAAAATTCAGTTTGTAGAAGGGGCGAATTGGAGTGAAGAGGTGATGGGGACAAATGCAATCGGCACAGCCATCAAAATCGGGAGACCGATCCAAATTTTTTCCTATCAGCATTATACAATCGCCACCCAATCATGGACATGCTCAGCTTCTCCGATTTGCGATATTAACGGCAAAATTATTGGTGTTTTAAACATGTCGGGGCCGTTTGAAAAAGTACATCCGCATACACTCGGAATGGTCGTGTCGACGGCCAAAGCGATCGAAAATGAACTGCAGATAAAAGAAAAAATTGAAAAAAATGAACTGATGAAAAGCTATCTCGAAGAAATGACAAACACATTAAGCGATGGAATCATCATTATCAACGAAAAAGGAACGATTATTAAAACAAACAAAATGCTCCAGAAGATGCTTCACATACTTCCAAATGAGATCGAAGGCGTGAAGCTTGCGAACGTCTTTGAAAATAGAACAATCGAAAGCTTCTTTTTGCTGAGCCAGGAGGTTGTTGACAGGGAAATGAAGCTGCGGGTTCGCAAAAACGGCGTCCATCTGTCCGTACTGTTGAGTGCAAAGCCGATTATCAGGGGACTCCATGTCATCGGTTCGCTTGTAACGGTGAAAGAAATCAAGAAAGTACGCCAGTTTGTTAACCATGTATCAGGCAATCAGGCCAAGGTTACTTTCAATGACTTGATTGGCGAAAATGAGCGGTTTCTTGATTGTCTCCACGAGGCAAAGCTGACCGCCCAATCTGCATCAACCGTGCTGATCATGGGTGAAAGCGGAACGGGAAAGGATCTGTTGGCACAAGCGATCCACAATGAGAGCAGCCGCAGGCAACACCCGTTTCTGGCGATTAATTGCGGCGGGATTCCGAGAGATTTACTGGGCAGCGAACTGTTCGGGTATGTGGAAGGCGCCTTTACAGGAGCCAGAAAAGGAGGCAATGCCGGGAAGTTCGAGCTGGCTGACGGCGGGACGCTGTTTTTAGATGAAATTGGCGAAATGTCGTTGGAGATGCAGATCCTCCTTCTGCGCGTGCTGCAAAATCGCGAGGTGGTCAGAATCGGCGGTTCCAAAGTGGTTCCCGTCAATGTCCGGATTATCGCCGCCACAAACAAAAACTTAAAGCAGGAAGTGCAAAAAGGCAGCTTCCGCGAGGACTTGTATTTCCGCTTAAACGTCATGCCGATTACGATGACCAGTCTGCGCGAACGCAAAGACGATATCCCGCTCCTGGTCCATTATTTTTCAAGCCAGCTTGCCCGCCGTTTGCAAAAAAGGATTCCGGTGATTCCGGATGAAGTGATGGATTTATTAATGAAATATGAATGGCCTGGAAATATCCGCGAGCTGCAAAATATATTGGAACGGGCGCTCGTGAAATGCGCCGGAAGCGTGCTTACCGCTGAATTGTTTCCGGAAGAAATAACCGGGCAGCACAGCTTGCCTGCAGAACCCGGTTTATTATTACCGAGAAAGGATGAATTAAAAAAGCAGGCATTAATGGAATCGATCACGAAGTACAATGGCAATTTCAGTAAAGCAGCCAAATATTTAGGCATTTCCAGAAGCACTCTGTACCGGCAGATGGAACGATACAATATTCGCTAGGAGATGAAAACATGGCTGAAGTTAATGATATATTTGGAAAGTTATTTTTGTTAAAACTGTCCCGTTTTGCAACACTGTCCCAATAAAAATGGTGCAACTGTTCCGAAATGGGACAGTTTCTTTTTTATCAATGCAAAAAGAAAGCGTTTTCACGAATGGCATGAAACTTGCATTGAAATAGTTGGGAGTATTTTTAAAAAAAGGAGGAGCTCATGTGTCATTAACAAGTGAAAAAGTTAGTATTCCTGTTGAGAAGCTGAAGTGGATGTACGAAACAATGGTCAAAAGCCGCTATTACGAAGACACGATGGTTGAAGCTTATAACGAAGGGAAAAAACCGGTTTTCAATATTGGGGCAGGGCCTGTACCGGGGGAAATGCACTTAAGTACCGGACAAGAGCCGGCCGCTGTTGGCATTTGCGCCCATCTTAAAAAGGAGGATACGGTGACTTCCCCGCATCGTCCGCACCATCATGCAATCGCAAAGGGTGTGAATTTGAAAAAAATGACCGCAGAGATCTTTGGAAAGGTAACGGGACTTGGCAAAGGAAAAGGCGGCCACATGCATTTGTTTGATCCCGAGGTTAAGTTCTCGTGCGGAGGAATCATTGCAGCCGGTATTCCACATGCTGTCGGGGCAGCACTTGCCGCAAAGAAAAAAGGGAAGGACTGGGTAGCCGTTGCCTTTGTCGGCGAAGGAGCAGCCAATGCCGGAGGCTTTCATGAATCCCTGAATCTGGCGGCGGTTTGGAAATTGCCGTTAATCGTCGTTGTTGAAGACAATGCATATGGAATCTCCGTCCCGAAACAGGCTTCAACCGCTGTTGAATCGAATGATAAACGGGCGGCGGCTTACGGAATTGCCGGTGCCTATGTCCGGAACAATGACCCGATTGAAATGTACCGTGTATCGGAAGAAGCAGTCAAGCGGGCGAGAAATGGACAGGGCCCTACGATTATTGAAATCGAAACGCACCGCCACCTCGGCCATTTTCAGGGGGATCCGGAGCTTTATCGCGATGCGGAAGAAGTACCAAATCTCCGCAAGATCGATCCGATTGTGAAAGTAAAAGAATTGATGCTGCTGGAAGGAATCGCAACTGCAGAAGAAATAGATGAACTGGAATCAAGAGCAAAGCAAGAAGTCGATGAGGCCTATGCTTTCGCAAAGGAAAGCGAATACCCGAAACCGGAGGATGCACTGGAGGACGTGTTTTCAAAATAAACGAATTCAAGCAAAGGAAAGGGGATTTCAAATGGAAACGGTAAAAACGCGGATGTTGACGGGAAATAAAGCGATGGCTGAAGCGATTGCCATGGAGATGGACAGGGATCCAAATGTGTTTGTGTTAGGTGAAGACGTTGGTAAATATGGTGGGATTTTTGGCTCGACTCAAGGATTATTTGAAAAGTTTGGCGCAGAACGGGTTATGGATACGCCTATTTCGGAAACCGCGTTTATTGGTGCGGCAATCGGTGCGGCTGCGGAAGGAATGCGCCCGATTGCCGAGCTGATGTTTGTTGACTTCTTCGGTGTTTGCATGGACCAAATCTATAATCATATGGCAAAAATTCAATACATGTCCGGCGGCAATGTAAAGCTGCCGATCGTATTAATGACCGCTGTGGGCGGCGGCTATAACGACGCAGCCCAGCACTCGCAAACATTATATGCGACATTTGCCCATCTTCCCGGCATGAAGGTGGTCGCCCCATCGACTCCGTATGATTTGAAAGGGATGATGATTTCAGCAATCAGGGATGATAACCCGGTTGTGTTTATGTTCCATAAAACACTGCAGGGGCTCGGCTGGATGGATCAGCTCGACGCGTCGATTTCACACGTGCCGGAAGAAGCCTATACCGTTCCGTTGGACAAGGCGAATGTTGTTCGTGAAGGAAAAGACGTAACGATTGTCGGTTTGCAAATGACGATGCACTATGCTCTCGAAGCTGCGGAAAAGCTTGCAAAAGAAGGCATTGAGGCGGAAGTGATTGACTTGCGGTCACTTGCTCCAATCGACAAGGAGACTATTTTAACTTCGGTTCGAAAAACACACCGGCTGATCGTCGTGGATGAGGATTATTTATCTTACGGGGTAACCGCGGAAGTGTCAGCGATTGTCGCCGAAGAAGCATTGTATGACATGGACGCACCGGTTAAGCGCATCGCCATCCCGGATGTTCCGATTCCATACAGCAGGCCGTTGGAGCAATTCGTGCTTCCAAATGCAGAAAAGATTTTTCAAGAGGCTATTAAACTTGTAAATGAACAATAACAGGAGGTTGTCACCATGTTTGAAGTAAAGCTGCCGCAAACATCCGAGGAGGATTTGGAAAGTGTCATCGTTTTCTGGCACAAATCGGAAGGGGATCCTGTCAAAGAGGGCGATGTACTTGTTGAGGTACAGACGGAAAAAGCTGTCTTTGAAATAGAAGCCGAGGAAAGCGGGGTACTGCAAGAAATTCTCGTTCAACGGGGAGAGGTAGCTGGTGTAGGCGATGTGCTTGCTAAAATTGCAACGGGTGCAGAGATTTCCGGCACGGAAAAGCAGGCTGATCCGGCAGGGGAAGCGCCGCAAGAAAGGACTGTTGCTGCCGAAGCGGCGGATCCGCAGTTTGTCAGGGCATCCCCGCGGGTTCGCCGCCTGGCCAGGGAGCTTGGCGTCGATTTGTCGTCCGTGAAGGGGACCGGACGAAACGGGCAGCCAACTGAAGAGGATATTCGCCAGGCAAGTTTACAGGAGGACGTTTGCGAATACACAATAGTTCCTTTCAGCGGAATCAGGAAAACAATTGCAAGAAGGATGTCCGACAGCCTGCAGGAAGCGGCACAATTAACAGAAACAGCGTGGGCAGATGTGACATTGCTTGATAAAGAACGAAGCCGGATCCAGGACAGACCTTCGTGGAATGATCTTCTCTTGTTTGCGGTAGTGAAATCATTAAGTGCACACCCGGAAATGAATGCCCATGTACATGAAGATCAAATCCACCAATACCGAAAGGTGCATTTGGGTGTTGCCGTTGATACAGATGACGGTTTATTTGTACCTGTTGTCAGGAATGCTGATGAATTAAGTTTAAGAGAGTTGAAAGAACGGGTCAGCGAGCTTGTAGAAAAAGCGAAAGAGAACAGGCTGGCAACTGAGGAATTGTCGGGTGCAACCTTCACGGTTACGAACGTCGGCAGCTTCGGCATTCAATTTTTTACGCCAATCATCAACCGGCCGGAGGCGGCAATCCTGGGCGCAGGCAAAATTGAAACCGATCTTATATTAAAAGCTGGCGAACTGGCCGAACGAAAAAGACTCCCGTTAAGCTTAACATTCGACCACCGCGCCATCGACGGCGCGCCTGCAGCGAGATTTTTACAAACCGTCATTCACTGCCTGGAAGAGCCGGCTAAATTATTGGAAGAGGTTTTGGCGAAATAGATTAGAAGGCTGTCCGTAGGGGCAGTCTATTTTTTATTCACAAAGAGTTGTTCGTGTGTTTTACTTGATCTGTTTCAATGTGGAAGGGGTGGCCATTGCTGGCCACCCCTTGCTTGTGTTTTGTTCCTATGTTTTTAAGAGGTCATTTTCACTTTTTTTTGCGTAGTGGTCCATTTGCCGCGACTCGGGCTTGTGACTAAGTCGTTATAGGCGAGGACGTTCAAGTCTCTTTGGATGGTTCGAGGTGTGATACCAAATTCCTCTACAAGGTCCTGCGTTGTGACAGTTCCATTGTTCCGAATAAACATGTAGATGGACTTGATGCGGTTCAACATTCGGTTAGTTGAAGGTTTCAAAAAACCACTCCCTATCCTTTTTTAAACCAGTGGCACTTCCTGCGACCGACAGATTCTTTGAAGGAATTTGTCTCCAAATGATATGTAGTTTTCTTTTCCTCAGACACTCCTTTTTATTCCTTCGTCAGTAAACCCAAGTTGTATATACCTGTACAATTATTATTTTAACCATAAAACTCTAATAATTTCTAGCATTATAAAAAAGTTCACAAAATATTTACTTTTTCAGTGTGTAAAACTTGTTTTTCAAAGGATGGATTTTCTTTGTTAAATCAAATGAAGTATCCCTCCTTTCAGCCTTGTTATTATAAACTATGGTCGGGACCGGGCTTATTATGATAAATTAAACGAAAATTAAGAAAAATAAATAGTTGCAACTTATCGCTGCTTAAAACCGTAAAATAATGGGGGGAGGAGAGCGAATGCCATTATTAGAGGTTCAGATAAATAAAGCAAGCTATGAAGTCAATAAGCCAGTGATCGAGGATGTTCATTTTTCGATTTCAGCGGGTGAGCTTATTGGATTGATCGGTCCAAACGGTGCCGGCAAAAGCACGACGATCAAATCGATTCTTGGCTTGATGCCGCAAATAGACGGGGCGGCACAGTTTCCGGAAGGCAGCAAATATTCTTATGTCCCTGAACGGCCGCTCTTTTATGATGAATTAACATTATGGGAGCATCTTGATTTTATCGCAGCGGTTGAAGGGCTGGATGATCACGAATATAAAAATAGGGCGGCCGAGCTTCTACGAGTGTATAACCTTACAGATCATGCCCATGAGCTGCCCAATACATTTTCAAAGGGAATGCAGCAAAAAGCCATGCTTATTTTCGCCCTGCTGGCGAGCCCGTCCGTTTACATCATTGATGAACCGTTTATTGGCCTCGACCCAAATGCGATGAAACTGTTTTTAACCTCAATCAACAAGGAACGGGAACGGGGCGCGGGAATTTTGATGTCGACCCATGTTCTCGATATTGCTGAAAAAGTATGTGACCGCTTTTTGCTCCTGCAGGATGGCCGTTTGGCAGCACAAGGCACCCTCGCTGAAATTCGCAGCCAGTGCGGACTGCCTGATGGCTCGCTTTATGACTGTTTCCATGCCATAGGTGAAGGAAGCAGTTATGAGTAGCGGAAAGTTATTTTTGCGGCGGCTCATCGAAGAGTGGAAGTTTCAATACAGGGTGATTCAGTCGATTTTGGATTGGACGATCATGCTGTACCTTGTTGTGCCCGGAATAGTCATTTTTGCGTTTATTTACCGGTCATGGTGGGTGGAGCAGCCGGAGTGGACCGGGTGGATGCCATTAGAAGCCGCTTTCTTGATCGGATATTTGGTCACCTGGAGCGGCAATTACCGCACTTTTGTCCAGGAAGCAGATAAAGTTTTTATCATCAAGCATCCAACCCTATTCCTGTCGATGAAAAAATGGGCTTATCGATACTCGCTCGTCATCCAGGCTCTGTCAATCTTGATCGTTACTTTTTTGCTGCTGCCGTTTTTCATTAATTATTATGATGTTACATACATTCAGGCCTCTGTATTCCTGATCCTGTTTATTACGGTTAATTGGTTTGTAATGGCCATTAAGACGAAGCTGCGAAAAATAGACAGCAGGCCGCTGCGAATTGTTGTGACAATAGTGGTGTTTGTAGCATTAAGCTGGGTCTGCCAATTTGTTTTTCTTTTCTGGGAGAAACATAGTTATGTTCTTTGCCTGGTCACAGCTGCCTGTTTATTAGTGATTTCAAGAGCTATGTACGTGCCGTTCCTTTCGCAAACGTCCAGGTTTGATCAGGAATGGGCCGATGAAAAAATCGAGCGCAATAAATATATCCAGTTGATTTTCCAGATGGCACCCGAGCTTGAAACACCAAGAATGACGGTGAGGAAACGCCCTTGGCTATTTAGGAAATCGAAGCGTATTTTCAAAAAACGGACAGCCGAAAATGGTTTCATTGAGCTTTTTATCAAAATATTTTTGCGAAACCATTCGTATTGGACGATTTATGTGCAGATCGTCTCCGTCAGTTCTGCTGCGATTCTGATTATACCGCCGCTGTGGATCAGGAGCCTGATCGGGATCGGCTTTTTAATCATGTTACATTCCTGGCTCGGTTTGATGTGGGACAAGATTACGATTTCGCATCCGCTTATGAAAAAATACGGCGAGGAAGATGCGTTTTTTAGAGCGAGAAAAACAACTGTAAATTGCTTATTTTTGATTGGGGTCTTGCTGGCCGTTCTTTTTGTCAGCGGCAGTTATTTGGTGATCCACTTTCTGGCGCCCTAACCACGAATATTTAATGGACGATTGGGGAAGTTATAGGAAACAATGTCCAGGAGGAATCAGCCGCATGAATTTCTTTCAAATCACCAAGGATGCTTTTGAGCAATTCACAGATAAAGAAATTAGGCCCCTTCATGTCGGGGAAGTGATGAACTTATGGTTCTATTTGATCGGTACCGAACAAACATTAAGGGGAGACCAGATCTCCCGCAATATTTGCCAGGATGAAGACTTGAAAAAGAAGCTCGACGAGGTTATCAATGATGTGCATGGGCCGATGGTTAAGGAACTGAAAGATTTTCTCCTCAAGGAGGCTGTCCCGCTGCCGGATATAACTCCGGAAAAAAACGTTGGAGATTACCGCACCGTTCCGGATGGAGCAAAGATGAACGATGAAGAAATCGCAAACTTTCTCGCCTACAATCTGGTCGTTGGCATCACTGCAGCGGTCAGAGGCATGACGGAATCCGTACGGGTGGACGTTGCTTATATGTTTTTGAAATACCAAATGATGAAGGTCGCCTATTCTGTTTCATTTAAGAAAATGATGGAGGATAAAGGCTGGTTGAAAATCCCGCCATACTACAACCAGGAGAGACATACGTGAAAAAGACTGCGCAAGCGCGGTCTTGTTTTATTGTTCCTGCCTTGTCAAAAGCAACAAACTTTTCGAAAAAGCTTTATAATAAAAGCAGACAAAAAAATTCTCCATATTGTGGAGAAACCGTACTGAGTTCAAGGAGGATTTTTTGAAGCGATGAAACCAATTGATTGGCTAAAAGAGGCGGTAAGCCGTAAAGATGAATTGATTCATGATACACAAAACTTGCTGCGCATTAAAAGCTTGCTTGATGAGGAGAATGCTACGGCTGACGCTCCGCTGGGAGAAGGCGTGAAGGAAGCGCTGCAGTTTATGCTTGACCTTGGCGAGAAAGATGGATTTATTCCAAAGAATGTCGGCAATCTCGCCGGCCATCTTGAGTTTGGCGAGGGTGAAGAGATTGTCGGTGTGCTCTGCCATGTCGATGTCGTGCCGGAAGGGGACGGCTGGACAAGCGACCCATATGGGGCAGAAATTCGCGATGGGAAAATCTTTGCCCGGGGCGCTATCGATGACAAGGGTCCGACGATGGCGGCCTATTATGCTATGAAAATTGTAAAAGAGCTTGGCTTTCCTTTAAATAAGCGGGTCAGGATGATCATCGGAACAGACGAAGAGAGCGAATGGCGCTGTGTGAAGCATTACTTTAAGCACGAGGAAATGCCAACGATGGGCTTTGCCCCGGATGCTGATTTCCCGATTATCTATGCTGAAAAAGGGATCGCCGATTTTGATCTTGTGCAAAAGATGGCTCAAACAGAAGAAGACGAGTCAAGAATCCAGGTGAACCATTTTCAAGCAGGAAGACGATACAATATGGTTCCGGACTTTGCAAGAGCGGCTCTGTTCGTTCCTTACGATCAAACAGAAGTGCTGCAGCGCTTTACGGAATACTTAAAGAAAAACGAGCTTGAAGGAAAATATTATGTCGATAATGGTGAGTTGATTCTTGAATTGGAAGGGGAATCTGCTCATGGGATGGAGCCCGACAAAGGAAAAAATGCCGGGCTGCTGCTGGCGGCTTTTCTTTGCGAGCTCGAGACAGACGCCAAGTCCCAGCAGTTTTTTGCGTTTGTTTCAAAATATTTTTGTAAGGAGTCGCGCGGACGCGAGCTCGGGATTGCCTATTCCGACGAGATTACCGGCGATTTAACGATCAATACGGGCAAACTGTTTTACAGTCGTGAAGAAGGCGGAAGACTGGGCTTGAATCTTCGCTATCCGGTTACGTTGAAAATGGAGCAAACAAAAGGAATACTGGAAGAGCTGCTCGAGCAGGAAGGCTTTGCGATCGAGAATTTTTCCGACTCAAAGCCGCATCATGTCGAGGAATCCGCTTTCCTTGTGCAAACCTTGAAGAAAGTGTATGAACAACAAACAGGCGAAAAAGCCGAATTGCTGTCCATCGGCGGCGGCACCTATGCACGTTCCTTGAAATCCGGAGTAGCTTTTGGCCCGCTTTTTCCTGGCCGCCCGGATTGCGCACACCAAAAGGATGAACATATTTATATTGATGATTTACTGAAAGCAACGGCGATTTATGCGCAGGCCATTTATGAGCTGGCTCGTTAAATCATGCCGGATACTCAACAAGAGCGGCCAAATGTGGACACAAAACGCTTTTAATTATAAATACAAAAAAGGGCTGATACGCTCGGAATTGTTTTCCGGAGTACCGGCCCTTTTTTAGATGAGCAGAAAAAATCGTTTCGCTTAATTAATGTCAGTTTTCGCTTAATTCCTGTTTTTTTCGCTTAAATCAGAGGGGTTTCCGCTTAATTCCCGCTGATTTTCGCTTAATTATTTTAACCCGACCTCTATAATAGAAAAATATGGTTTAAAATGTAATTATATGTCAGTAAATCAACTGTTTTGACAACTTTTTCTCCTAAAAGGATCAATTTTTCATTCAAACTGGAACAAATCGCTTGATAAATACCTTTCACCAGTATCGGCCACCATGCAGACGACTACATCGTCAGGCGTCAGCTTTTTTGCTGCTTCAATGGCGGCAAAGCAGGCGGCTCCTGAAGACGGGCCAACCAAAATCCCTTCTTCTCTGGCAAGGCGCCTTGTGATTTCGTAAGCTTCTTCATCCTTAATTTGATGAATTTGATCGTAGACGTCCTGATTCAATATTTCTGGAATAAACCCCGGGCTTGTCCCGACGAGCTTATGTTTGCCGGGGTTGCCGCCGGATAGAACGGGAGAGCCCGCTGGTTCAACGACATGGACTTTCAATTCCGGATAATGGCTGCGCAGCACTTCGCCCGTCCCGGTGATCGTTCCGCCGGTACCGGATGTCGCTACGAATGCAGATAAAGGCTTGCCGATCTCGTCCATCGCTGCAATGATTTCAAGAGCAGTCGAATGGCGATGTGCATCAGGATTTGCTTCATTCTCAAACTGCATCGGCATGAAACTGTCGGGAATTTGCTCAGTCAGTTCCCGTGCTTTTAAAATAGCACCAGGCATTTTTTCATCACCGGGAGTTAATACGACTTCGGCTCCATAGGCTTTAAGAAGATTGATTCTTTCCTGGGTCATTGTATCGGGCATGACCAAAATCGCCTTATACCCCCGTGCCGCCGCATTCATTGCCAAACCGATTCCGGTATTGCCGCTTGTCGGTTCGATGATCGTCGCGCCGGGCTTTAGCCTGCCTTCTTTTTCGACCTCGATAATCATATTGTATGCCGCCCGGTCTTTTACGCTTTTGCTGGGATTATAAAATTCGAGCTTCAAGTAGACGGATGCTGCACCTGCAGGCGCAAGCCGGTTTAATTTTACAAGTGGTGTATCGCCGATTAATTCAGCAATATTATTTACTACTTTCACAACGTTCGTCCCTTTCGGTAAAATAGTAACAGGAAGTTTGTATTTCTCCCTCTTTTTGGAAGAGCAAATCATTTATCACCATAAATCATACGATAAAAAAGCCCGGATTCGCAAATCGAAGGACCTGTCCCGCAGCGTTGCAAACAAGAACCGGGTTTAAGCTGCTGCCAATTGGGAGAGGATTTTGCTAGAATAGGTAGAAAGTTGTCGATGAAAGGGCGTCTATCGAATGGGTAATCAACCGCATTATTTTATCGCAGTCAGCCTGCCGAAGGAGACGAAAGAGCAGCTCCATAAAACAGCACAGCAGCTCGGCGAGGATTTTCCTTTTGCAAAATGGGTTCATGAAGAAGATTTTCATATTACGCTCGCCTTTCTCGGTGCTTCATCCGATGAGAAAATTTCGAAAACGATTGAGCTTGTGAATGCAGCGTTAACGAATGCCGGCTCTTTTCCATTGACAATCGACCATATCGGCGTATTTGGGAAAAAGGATTGGCCACGGGTTTTTTGGGCCGGCTTGAAAAGGGAAGATCGCCTTTATGAGATCCGGGATTTGGTGTATTCCGCCTGTGAAAAAGCCGGGCATACACTGGAAACGAGGCCTTTTGCGCCACATATTACGCTGGCGAGAAACTGGACGGGGCCAGAACGGTTAGATCCGCAACAACTTGCGAAAAAAAATATTCTTGAAACAGAGCCGCTTTTGTTTTTGGCAGACGAAGTGGTTTTATATAGGATACATCCGGGGAATACGCCTAAATATCGGGCGTTTGCGACATTCCCCTTACATATTGAATGAAATAATTAAAGGCAGGTTTATTTATATGGGACAGCTGATTAAGCTACAGGATTATGTTTCACGCTATGAACAAAATATATTTCTTTATCCTTCCCGTTTTGTCAGGTTAAAAAAGCAGCAGTGGGAAAAACTGCTGTTGAACTGGGAAACGGACGCTGGGGAGAACGATGATCAATCAGCCGCCTGGCTCGAAGATGATCGCAAACCGCTCTTTCATAAAATAAAAGGGTTCTTGCGGATCGCGGATAAGGAAACGGAAACGGAAACCATCGTCGAAGCAGATACAGATGCGGGTGCAGATTCGGATGAAGATGGGGGCATGCTGTTCACCCCTTCATTGCCGGCCAAACCGGAAACGGTCGAAGATTTGAAAAAGCATTTTCTTGACCAGCTGTTCCGTTTTCAAATGAAGTGGGCAAGTACAACGATTCTGGAAAAGTCGGATGTGGAGCAGAAATTTTATTATGATGAGCGGCTAAAGTTTTTCCTGCAGCGCTTTCCCGATACTCATTTAGTTTTATACAGGCCCGTATTTCTTTTGAAGCAGGCACCGGTCGAAGTAGAAAGCGTCCTGATCGGGCCATCGGAGGTATTATGCATTACATTTCTTGAGGCAGAAGAGAATGCTGTATTTACCGGTTCGAAAGAGCGCTTCTGGAAAAAGCGCCATCAGATGAAGGAGCAAAAAATCTTGAATCCGCTGCTTGCCTTAAACCGGACAGAGAAAATTGTTAAAAAGGTATTGGAACTGTATGAAATCGATCTTCCTGTTCAAAAAATTGTCCTTTTAAGAAACGGATATATCAATTTTCCATCCGCTCCATATGATATCCGTTTGATCGAGAAGCGCAATTTTGATGAATGGTTCCAATCAATGCGCAGGCAGCGGTCCCCGCTTAAAGCTCAGCAATTAAAAGCAGCCCAAGCCTTGCTCGAATATTGCCAGACATCGAGCATGAGAAGGATGGAATGGGATATCAGTGACGAAAAATAAACACGGCCGTTAAGCGCCGAAAGAGGAAACGATCATGGGGAAAATTTATTTTATTGTAAATCCGCGTGCCGGGAATGGACGCTCCCAGATGTTATGGAACAAGATCGAAATGGAGCTGAAGGAGAAAAACATAGCTTATTTGGCGTTTTTTACGGAATATGCCGGACATGCCAAGGAACTGGCAGAATCGATTGCGAAAAACGCGGGCGGGGCGGAAATGGTCTTAACCGCTGTCGGGGGAGACGGAACTTTGCATGAGGTTATCAACGGAGCTGTAGCATATAAAAATGTCAGGATTGGCTTTATTCCCGGCGGATCGGGAAATGATTTCAGCCGCGGGTTTTCAATTTCAAAAAATCCTCTGCATGCTTTGACTGTCCTGCTCAGGCAGCGAAAAAACCCTCCTCGTTATATTGATCTTGGAAAAATCGTGAATGAACAGCAACATGAAACATATTTTGTTAATAATATGGGGGCCGGTTTTGATGCCCTCGTTTCCGATGCGGCAAATTCATCCCCCCTCAAAGGAATATTGAATCGCCTCTCGATCGGCCGGTTAATTTATGTATATATCCTGATTAAAACGCTTGTTTCATTCCGGCGCAGTCCGCTTGAAATAACCGTTGACGGAAAAGAATATCGCTATGATTCCGTATGGTTTGTGGCCGTTTCAAACCAGCCTTTTTACGGCGGGGGCATGAAAATTGCCCCGGGTGCGGTGCCGGATGACGGGCTTTTAAACGTGACGGTTGTCCACAGCTTGCCAAGGTGGAAGCTGCTCCTCGTATTCGGAACTGTTTTTTATGGCGGACATCTGCGCTTTAAGGAGGTGGATAGCTTCAAGGGACGAACCGTGTCGATCAACCCGGCATTGCCTTATATGGTTCATGCCGATGGTGAAATTATTGGGAAGACGCCCATTCAGGTCCAGGTTTGTCCTGCCGTTCTTCCGGTCAGCACGAGGAGCCTGCACAGTGAAGAGCGGGATGTGAAGGAGATGAATCTAAGATGATTTCAATCAAACGCGATTTTTTCGCCTATTTAGACGATATTACGAGCATCACAATATTGTTGCCCTTTGACTATCATGAAGGCGCTTCATCTTCGTTTATGCTCGAAAATGATGGAAATCGCGTTGAGCTTGCTATCGAGGCTAAGGTCTTTTTGGATGATGCGGTAAAATATATTTGCCGAACCGGCAATGAACTGGAATTCGGCCGTGATTATGCGATTATCGATGAACATGGAGGAAGGACGGACCTGCAAATAGGGGCCGTTATCCGGACGGATGCTTTTGATGACAAATTTTATTATGATGGGGATGATCTCGGGGTCCGGTACACACCTGAACAATCAACCTTTAAGCTCTGGGCTCCAACTGCCACTAAAGCAAGTCTCATCTTGAAAAAGTTCGACAATGGGGATGCTGATACAATTCCGCTTAATCGTGGCGGGAAGGGCACATGGTCAACCGAAGTAGCCGGCGATTTAGAGGGCTGCCGCTATTCTTTTCTTGTTTGTATCAATCTTGAATGGAAGGAAGCCGATGATCCCTATGCGATAGCTGTCACGGCAAACGGGCACCATGGAGTCATCATCGATATGACAAAAACAAGAACGGAAAAAATCGAGCTGCCGGCATTTGAGCATCCCGTTGATGCGGTCATTTATGAGACCCACATCCGCGACTTAACGATTCATCCAGAAAGCGGTGTCACCCATAAAGGAACATATCTGGGTGCAGGTGAGGCCAATACAACCGGCAAAGACGGTGAGCCGACAGGCCTTTCCTATATAAAAAGCCTCGGTGTCACCCATATTGAATTTCTGCCCTTTAACGATTTTGAAGAAGTCAATGAACTGCAAAAAGGAGCGGAATACAATTGGGGCTATAATCCTGTCCACTTTAATGCACCGGACGGCAGCTATTCCCTCCATCCGGAAAACCCGTACGAGCGGATCCGTGAGCTTAAAAGGATGATTGCTTCCGTCCATGAGCAGGGGATGCGGGTCATTATGGACGTTGTCTATAACCATGTATATAACCGCGAACAGTCTTCTTTTGAAAAAATTGTTCCTGGTTACTTTTTTCGGCATGGTGAAGATGGCATGCCTTCAAATGGGACGGGAGTAGGCAATGATATTGCGACCGAAAGAGCGATGGTCAGAAAATTTATTATTGATTCAATCCGCTTTTGGATCAAGGAATATCATGTGGATGGTTTTCGCTTCGATTTAATGGGGATTTTTGATGTTGAGACGATGAATCAAATCAGGAAAGCAGTCGACGAGATTTATCCTGGGGCACTGTTGCTTGGAGAAGGCTGGGATTTAAACACCCCGCTTGACCCGGACAAAAAAGCAAATCTTCATAATCAACATCATCTGCCTCGCATCGCACAATTTAACGACTGGTTCCGCGATTCGATAAAGGGAAGCACGTTTAATATTTATGACCGCGGCTATGCGCTTGGCAACGAGCATTATTATGAAGCGGCAAAACAAGTGCTCGCCGGCAGCGTTGGCCTTGAGAAAAAAGAACGGGGAATTTTTCTGGAACCTTCCCAATCTGTGAATTATGTTGAATCCCACGATAATCATACGCTTTGGGATAAGCTGATGAAGTGTGAAGAGGAGACACCCGAACCTATCCGCAAAAAATATCACCGTCTCGCGACCGCAATGGTGATCCTCGCCCAGGGAATTCCTTTTTTGCACAGCGGTCAGGAATTTTTCAGAACCAAAAATGGGATTGGTAATAGTTACCGATCTCCCGACTCGATCAATCAGCTGGATTGGGAGCGGAAAATAACGCATAAAGACAATGTGAAATACATCAGAAACCTGATTGAAATCAGAAAATCACACCGGGCTTTCCGCTTGCCCAGCACCGAGCTGATTCGCCGCCATGTCGAGTTTATTCCGATGCCGAAGCCGATACTTGGCTATCTGTTAAAGGACGTCGGCGATTTTGGTGGCTGGAATACGATTCTCGTTATTTTCAACCCTACTTTAGCGGATGTTGTCGTTGAGCTTGGGAGCGGTGGAGGATGGCAAGGCCTTGCCAACCATGAAAAAGCCGCTGTACATCCTTTCTTTTCTGCCGAAGGGAGTTCGCTTAACGCTCAATCAGCAAGCGTTTATATTCTTGCTCGCTGATATTTTTTAAGTAAGCGGAGATGGGCTTGACGATATACCTCTCTGGAGATAAAATTTAAAAGATAGCTATGATGAAGATTATGCTTCAATAGCTGTCTTTTTTATTTCATAAATGAATCATTATATTTGAGTGTAACGGCATTTAGCTGCCTTATTTTTTCCTTTAAGCCTTTGAAGCAACAAGGAGATATTTCCTGGGAAGCATCCTTTTCCAAGGTACTGCAGGAAGTTGGACAGAATCAGGTTCAGGCGGTTTGGGCAAAACCACCGCCAGAACAGGACAAATTGAAGGTGAACCATTTGGAACATTTATTTGGACAAGGCTGGGAGATCATCCCGGCAGGCGGAGCTACAGGTGAGGCATTTATTGCGCAGAATGAAGAAGAGAGGCTTTTCTTAAAGCGTAATTCCTCGCCTTTTCTTGCCGTTTTATCAGCGGAAGGGATTGTCCCAAAGCTGGTTTGGACAAAGCGGCTCGAAAATGGAGACGTGATTACCGCCCAGCAGTGGTTAAACGGCAGAGAGCTCAAGCCTGCTGAAATGATGGAAGAGCGGATTGCCAGGCTGCTCAGGAAAATCCATCAATCCAGGCCATTGCTCGGGATGCTTGAAAGGCTCGGAAAGTCAGCGCTCCATGCCGATACCTTATTGGATATGATTGAAGGTGAGCTGGATCATGATCTTTTAAGGATCTCATCTGTAAAGCGGTCCATCTCTTTTCTAAAGGATGAGGCCGGTAACGTTTCCTGCCCGGACATGGTCGTCTGCCATTGTGATGTAAACCATAATAACTGGCTGCTCACGGAAGACAACCAGCTGTATTTGATTGACTGGGACGGGGCGATGATAGCGGATCCCGCGATTGATTTAGGGCAGCTGCTTTACTGGTATATTCCCCGCGATCACTGGGAAGAATGGCTGAATCGGTACGGCATCGAGCTGACAAAAGAACTGGAGCTTCGGATGAAATGGTATGTGCACGCACAAACGCTCACTTCCATTCAATGGTATAAAAATAAAGGTCGAATCTCTGAAATGGAAAGATGGATCGGCTATTTAGACGAAATTTAAGCTAGGTCAGCTCATTCATCCCGTTCACCCATGCGGACAATTGCCCTTGATTGGATTCAATATGCTGATTTAAATCGCGGGCATTGATACCATACTGGCTGTAATCATAAATTTCCTGAAGAATATTTTTAACATCTTGATTGATTTCGGTATTGACCATGAGCGATTTAACGAGACGTTCCAACTGCTCACATTCAGCAATAGAACCGCTGCAATCTGTTCGGTGATTGCTCAAAATATCTTTTATTAAATCAACTTGATGCTGCTGATTGAGCGGCATTTGTACACACCCTTTCAAAATCTCCGAGTACGGACTTTAAGGAATTCACAATTAGCTTGTGGATTCCTTTTTCTGTTTATACACATAGTTGGGGCCTGACCCCATATTTCGGGGTTGCATGCGGCCGCGATGAATGATATGGTTTGAACGATATTATTTTTTAGGGGTGTCTGAACTTGAGACTTAGAAATAAACCTTGGGCAAAGGATAAAATAGAGCAATATCCACAGTACGTTGTCGCTGACCCGGCGGCGCAGAAAGGAAACTGGGACAAAGCCTTTGCGGTAAACCAGCCTCTTCATATTGAGATCGGGACGGGAAAAGGCCGGTTTATTACCGAAATGGCGAGAGCAAATCCCGACATCAATTACTTGGGGATCGAATTGCAGGAAAGTGTGATTGTCTCTGCCCTTGACCGGTTAATTGAGGCTGAGCTGCCGAATGTAAAGCTATTGAATGTCAATGCCGCCGAGTTAACATCGTTTTTTGCAAAAGGAGAGGTCGCGCGGATTTATCTTAATTTTTCCGACCCTTGGCCTAAAACACGCCATGAGAAACGGAGATTAACCTATAAAACATTTCTCAGCCTTTACGAAACCATTATGCCAGATAACGGTGAGATTCATTTCAAAACCGATAATCAAGGCTTGTTTGAATATTCATTAATGAGCTTTTCAGAATATGGCATGCTCCTGAAATTTGTCAGCCTTGATTTGCACCATAGTGATTTCGAAGGAAACATTATGACCGAGTATGAAGAAAAATTTTCGAAAAAAGGCAACCGCATTTATCGCTGCGAAGTCCAATACCGAAAAAAATAGCAGGAACCCGGATCAGGTCCGGGTTCTTTTTCTTTCATACGATACTCAAATATTTTTCATCATCTTCTCAGTAATGGTAAACTAAAGAAAACGCAGGCAGGGGGTGATGGATGTGGAAAGTTTGCAGCTTAACGGCTTGAAGATAACATGGCTGAATGGTGGGGTTACCCATCTCGACGGAGGCGCCATGTTTGGCGTCGTGCCAAAACCGCTCTGGTCCAAATTTTATCCATGTAACGACAATAATCAAATCGAATTGCGTACCGACCCAATTTTAGTCCAGACAGATGGGCAGAATATTTTAATTGAATCAGGGATTGGTACCGGAAAGCTGTCCGAAAAGCAAAAAAGGAATTATGGTGTAACAGAAGAATCGAAGCTTGAACAGTCTTTAATGGATAAAGGTTTATCTCCGCAGGATATTGACATTGTCCTGATGACGCATATGCATTTTGACCATGCGTGCGGGTTAACGAAGCCCGGGGACAGCGGGCATGTTTCCGTTTTTCCGAATGCGAAAATTATCACTTCCGAAACGGAATGGAACGAAATGCGAAATCCGAATATACGCTCCCGGAATACATACTGGCAGGAAAATTGGCTGGCGGTTCAGGACCAGGTTGAAACGTTTGAAAAAGAGTGGTCAACACCTTCCATAAAAATGGTCCATACAGGCGGACACAGTGACGGGCACAGCATTGTCATTATCAATTCAGGTGCCGAATTTATCGTTCATATGGCTGATTTGATGCCGACCCATGCCCACCAAAATCCATTATGGGTTCTCGCCTATGATGATTACCCGATGGACTCGATCCGTGCCAAGCAAGAGTGGATCGAATTTGGAAAATCGAAAAATGCCTGGTTTTCTTTTTATCATGATGCCTTTTACCGCGCCGTTAAATGGAATGATGACGGCAAAATTTCCGAGGCAATAAAACAGGAAAAGTGAACAGAGTGCGGCCTTTCTGCAAGAAGAAAAGCACTGCCGGATTCGACCGGCAGCGCTTTTTAAACCCGGGATCGTTGCAGGATTAACGGCTTCAGTGCCTGTGATTGGTCTACATGTATGAAGGCATCGTAACGTTCGCCCATCACGGACGGAACATAATTGCCGTAACTTTCGTATGCGGGATTATAAACTACGCCGATTGCCCGGTGTCCGACTGTTTCACTGAACAGCGGCCGGTTTTCATCATTAAAAAAGAGCATTTTGTCATATGGACCGGTTCTGTGCATGATATCTTCCCAGCTTCCCGGCATCGCAGGGGGCACATTTTTTACTTCCATATTAACGCCCCACTCATCTGCCGCTATCACAGTGCCGCTATAAGTTCCGAAACCGACAATATACACATTATCCGGGTTGTTCCGCTCCCTGATGATCTGCCCGACATTGATCGTACCATTGTCGATCATGTTCGTCGCCCTTGCATCGCCGACATGGGTGTTGTGTTCCCAAATAATCACTTTTGAATCGGGACCGAAAAAGTCGAGAATCTCTTTGAGGGCTTCAACCATATGCAAATCGCGGATATTCCACGATTGTTCATCGTTTAAAACCATCGAGCTGTAATAATGTTCAGCATTAGCCGTAACAAGCGCATTGACTCTCAGGCTTAGACCGCTCTCTTCCCCATCGTTATACTGTTCTTTGTTTTGGCGGATGCGTGCAAGCAGCTCGGTCACTTCTTCTACACAGCCTTCTGAATAAATCGCCGATGCGACCGCATATTTCTCATTGCTGCGGTTAAAAGGTTCGAAACAGGTAAATGCTTTTTTCGCCACCTCTAAATCCGGAGATTGAATTTCCTCCAGATAATCAACAACCTGCTCCATGGACTCCCATAAACTGTATACATCCAGCCCGTAAAAACCGGTTTTTTGCCGGTCGGGACGTGACGAGTTATGTTCCTTAAGCCATTCTGCAAATTGAGCAATTTCCTCGTTTGCCCACATCCAGGTTGGCCAGCGGTTAAACGCTTGCAAAGCGTCTTTAGCGGATTCGCAGCTTTGATCATACCCTTTAATATAGCGGTTTAATTCCATGCAGGAAGGCCAGTCTCCTTCGACGGCAATGATTGTAAAGCCTTTTTCCTGAATCAGCTTTTTGGAAATTTCGGCTCTGATTTGATAAAACTCCGATGTTCCATGGGAGGCTTCGCCGAGAAGCACCATTTTTGCGTTGCCAATTTTTTCGACGAGCAAGTCAAGGTCATGTTCGTTTGTTAAAGGAATGGCATGTTCTTCAATACTGTCTGTTAGCGTTTTTTGCATCGGAAATAGCCTCCTGAAATATTTTTAATCATGATTTGTATATTGTCATTGTTTATACTCGGCCTGATAAGAATTAGGGCCGGCATGGACCGACAGCAGAGTATCAGCATAGCCGACAAGACGGTTCACCAATTCGTCTGCCAGGGCGTAGACGAGGTGATAGGCTTCCTGCTTATGCAGCTTCGGATCATCAAAAATAACGGTTGTATGGATAAAAATTTCCTTATTTCCGTAAAGATTGTAATGAATGATTGCCTTTCCGGCCGCTCCGTCTGTCTGGGGATCCGCGTAATTCTTCAAGAAGATATACCATTCTTCAGCGGTTGCGGATCGAAAATTTTTCGTAAAAGCCATTCGATCAATTTCTTCCTGGATTCGTTTTTTCTGTTCTTCATCCATTCCGTCAATAATTTTCCCCATGCCGATCTCCTGCCTCATTCGTAATCGATTCTCCCTATGTATAATTCCTTTTCACGTTAAAAGTATGTCTGCTCTTCCTGTTTTTCAAGTTATTTAGCTGGGAAAAGAGGAATTCGCGTGCCTGTCCAGAACTTCTAAAAGTATGGGGAGAGATATGATATGAAACAATTCCGGTACATATTAAGCATCCAATTTCTTCTCAAGCTTGAACAGTTATGTTTAGAAAAGGTTTTTTCTGGGTATAATAATTACGCAAAATTAATTTGGAATTTTGTTGATTTTTAACATTGTAGGAGGAAAAAAATGGAACGCGGAAAAGTAAAATGGTTTAACAGTGAAAAAGGTTTTGGATTTATTGAACGTGAAGATGGAGAGGATGTATTTGTTCATTTCTCTGCTATTCAAGGTGAAGGCTACAAAACGTTGGATGAAGGCCAGGAAGTGACTTTTGAAGTCGAAGAAGGCCAGCGTGGACCGCAAGCGACAAATGTAAATAAAGTCTAACTTTGGATACAATAAACAGACTCGAAATCCTGAGTCTGTTTTTATTTAAAAAATAACCCTGCTCGCGAAACAGAGCAGGGAGCAGAAAGAGTATAAAAGGTTTATTTTAGTATTAGACTTTTCGGAAAAATACATGCCTGGTCCTATTGAGTACTGATGGGTGGCCGAAGTTGATGATATAACTGGAAAGTTGAGGATAACATGGCCGACTTGATGATATAACTGGAAAGTTAACGATAAAAAGGCCGAAATTGATGATATATTTGGAAAGTTGACGATATAATAAAAAAGTTCTTATCAATTAAGATGGTCAACATTAAAAAATAGGAAGTGAATGTATTGATTAAAATAGAAGTACCGACTCCAGATTTAGTCATCACTAAAAAAAATCAATTAGCGGAGCAAGGGGATCCTGAAATAAGCAGCGTTTATGGCTTCACTGATTATATGCGGATTCCACGCGATAAAAGCGGAATCTTTATGTTCTATAACATTAATGATGAATTATTGTATGTCGGAAAGGCAAGAAAGCTCAGACAAAGAATCAAGAAACATTTTGAAGATAATGTCTCACCGATCAAGCTGCATCGGGACGAAGTGTACGAAATTGCCGTCTGCTATGTTGAAGACCCGATGGAACGAGAAATATATGAGACCTATATTATTAACATCCAGCAGGCAAAATACAATATAGAGAAAGTGTATTTTAAATGATTTTTCGGTTCATATTGTTTGTCTGAAGCGAAACTATTACATTGGATACGAAAAAATGCTTTGGTAAGAACAGGGCTGCGATACTTCTACCGGTGTATCGTTTTCTTATTCTCCGGACCCTGGAGCAAGTATAATTATCAAAAGTTATGGGTTGATCAATTGAAATTTTTAATCTTCATTATAGGTGTATTGTAAACTTGTTTACAAAACAGTATAATAACTTTATAATCAGTGATGGGCAAATTTCGTTTGTTTGTAAACGTGGATTTTTGTTACACCTAACTCTTTATAAAAGGATTAATTAAGATAAAGGCAGGTTAAAAAATGAGCAAAAAACCTTTTTCAATTCGTGTTGAGCCTCATGTCGTAAATAAATATAAAGCACTTTCCACTGTGCTAAATATTGATGGTGCCACATTATTATCAGAACTTATAAATAATGCTGAATCAAATTTGAATAAGGAACAACTTTCGACATATGAATCATTGTTAAAATTATGGAAGAGTTAACGCAATTAAGAGATTAAAAAATTTTGCAGTCATAAAAGAAATCATCAATTTCTTTCTTACATTTGATATTCTTTCGAAATTCTAATTACTTACTTCAACTAGGTAAGTCCTGCGTTTATTTTTGCTTTTGTTTAAAATAAGGTAAATCTGTCTCCGAAATGGAAACTTGTTGAAGTTTCCATTTCAGATTGTTACTATTATTATATATTAGTCTGTATCGAGGGGGGATAAACCATGAAGAAAAAAATTATCATTGCTTCAGGTGTCTCTGTCATTGGAATACTTGCTGCTTCATTCTTTAGTATGGATAGGGGACGGGCGGACAGCGTTGGCGAATATAACCCCATAAGAGTTATGGAAGAAGTCAAGGACGACCAACCGATTCAAGTTTCCATATCGTATACTCATAATAACAAAAGACCGTCAGTTGATGCAGAAAACTTCAATAGTCCGAACGTCATTTCCGCTTCCAAATATCTTGCAGACGTTTTAATACTTCCCGCTGAAACATTAAAGAATCCGAAAGATGAATTAGAACAAAAACAACGTTTGGTTCAATTAGTTCTTGGTGTTAATGTTGATGTACTACAGGATGCATATGATTTTAACGAATATCCAAAAGAATTGTTAGCAAGTGAATTGGATATTAAATTGAAGCACTTGGAGGAAATGAAACAATATTCAACGAACGATGGATTGAACAAAATAATTTTGGAAGCTGAGACTAATTTTAAAAGAGCAGTTGAAACAAATAATCTTGAATACTATTTCAAAGCAAAAAAGGATTTCGAAAACTTGTCATTATCATTAAACCTGAAAAATTAGTCGCTGTTAATTTATCAAGACCTAAATTGAAAAAATCTCAATAAATAAAGGACAATACATATTTTATATGACCAATATGAATTGTTCTTTTGTTTATTTAAAGCACTCGAGTTGTTTATTAAATGCTCTTATAAACATTTGCATATACAACCTTTAATTGTTCACGTAGTTGCCTATTTTCACTTTCCAGCTTTTTTATACGACGTTGTAAAGAGGCGATTATGGCATCTTTGTTGTTATCGTCTAACTCACGTTTGATTTGCTTAGGGGTAGGGGCATATGCTTGTTGCCTTCGTAATCCCTCAATGCGATCCCGCAACTCCTTATGGTTGTACAGTGTTGATTTTGACAAGCCTGCTTCGCTCGCTACACTATTGAAATTAATGCTCTCAGAGGCTCGTATAAGCCTTTGAATGGCTTCATCAACCTTTTGAAAGGTGGATTGCCTTCCTCGATTTATGAACCGCCTTTAGTTGTTCTTTACGGATATATTCGGCCACTTTATACACCTTGCTTTCTCTTCATTCGATCTTGTCTGCCGAAAATGATATTTCCTTCTCGGATGTTATTTAATATTCCTTGATACCGCTGTAAGTTTCGCTCTTGTTTTTCAACCACTGCCAATGGCGTTGCGGGTGACTGTTATTTAGTTGCCCCGTCACCGCCACAGGCCGTAAAACCGCCATCGAAGGTGGCTGCGGACAAAATGGACGAAATAGGAACCCTTTAATTCAGCTTATATAGATGCTGATATTGTTTACGATGGTGTCATCCAGCGATTTGAGTTCACCTTTGAGTTAAGTTGGAAAGCTTATGAAAATGTTCTTAGAATATACGGGAATTACTGAAATTAAAAGTCCTAGGGCAACGATAAGAGAAGCATTTACATATGGTTAATTGAGGATGGGGAACAATGGATTGATATGATGGTGGATCGTAATAAAACCTCTCATCTTTGCGATGAGGAAGAGGCTAAACTCATTTACAAAAAAGTTAAGAGCAGTTATAGCCATCTTTTGTCCAACATGTATGATAAGTTGGAAAAAGAAATAGCAAGGATAAATTAATGGTTTTAGGAAAAGTAATAAGGTTCGTTATTTGAAAAAACCCCATTCCTCACAGTTATTAAAGGGGTACCGTCAGGAAATCGGATTTCCTGACGGTATCCCATTTAAGATTAATTTAATTTATGGTCTATTGACCAGTTACTTGAGCAGCCGTATTCATTAGCACCTGTATTAACCCAACCATATGAAGAATTAGGATCGACTTTAACCCATCCCATTCCTGTTGCACGATAATACTGAGCAATAATAAAATGTTTATTCGATGCTCCGTGTTGTCCATTACTTGATGCTATTTCATATCCAGAAGGAATGGTTCCTAAATATGAACCTCCTGCTGTATAACGCTCTTCAGTTCGTCTTAATTTGTAAACTCTGTGGTTTACGCCACCTATTGTTGTGTTGTAATTTGCTAACATTGCTAGAGTTGTATATCGGTTTACATCTGAGATTCTAATTACTCCGTATCTTGGGAAATACCCACTTGGATCATTAAAATAAATTTCAGAGTCATATGTTTGTAAGTCGTTATAAACAGGAATGTTATATGATGAGTTATTAACACACCATAACTTGATATCATTTCTTGTACCTGAAAATTCACTCCATAAGCAAAATGCTTCACCCGGATAAATGTCTCCAATTTTAGCCATATTTTTCTACCTCCTAAAATATTAATGATTGTTACAGTTATAGATTAAATGATTTGAAAATTTGTATGGTACAGAAAAAATAGAAGAAAAATTTGATAAAAATCTATATAAACTTCTTATTTATCTCACATTCCGCATGATAATATTTCCAAAAACTGATTAATGAAGGAATCTTCCACCTCCATATTGAAGTCTACAATAACTTATTACTTATTGATATGGAGGTACAGTCGATGGCCGATCAGGTTCTTACCTTGGATGTGGGACCGTCACAGCTATTGTCCAATTTAATGGATGAAATCAGGTTTGAAGAAATTATCAATGAGTCGGTTGTTTGGGACAAAAAAAGGTGTGGGAAGACGGCAACTGGCAGTCAGCCGGGGAAATGACCAACGCGAAGGACGGGGCGCGTTATCGCTATCAGCACTTTGAACGCGAACTCGAAGGACGGACCTACCGGTTCCTCGTCATACACTCCGACCAGTTGGAGAAACAAAAAGCAAAAGGGCTCAAAGCAAAAGTCCAAAAAGAACATGAACAACTGGCAAAAACGCTGGCCAAATTGTGTGATACCCCCTTCCACTGTGAAGAAGACGCTCTCTCTGCCATGAAGGCTTTTACAAAAAAGCAGAAGTCAGACTTTCATGAGTATCGATTGGCAGTCGTATCGCAGGAAGAGCGCCTTAAACGCGGGCGCCGTGGCAGGCCCAAAAAGGGAGAGGAAGCCCAAACTGCCATTGTCTTCCGAATCCAGGTGGCTTCGCTTAAGGAAAGCCATGAAAGAATCGAACATAACCTGAAGCTGGCGAGCACCTTCGTCCTGATGACCAACCGGATGGACCGCATGGAACTCCCGGATGTGAACATGCTGAAAATCTATAAAGGCCAATCGGCCGCAGAGACCCGATTCAGGCTCCTGAAAGAGCCGCACATGATCGATCAGGTTTTCATAAAAACCCCGGAAAGAATCGAGGCGCTTGGCATTGTCTACGTAGGGCCCTGCTTGTATATGGGATGCTTGAATACCGGATCCGGGCAAAAATGAAGAAAGAGTTGGAGCCATTGATTCTTGCCGGAAACCGAAAGCTGTTTGAACCAACCGGGAAAGCGCTCCTCGAACAGCTGCACGACATCCGGGTCATCGTCATCCGGCGGGGCAAGGAAACCATGCGTTACTTGCCTGACAATATCGGTGACCAGACGAAACGAATTGTACGCCTGGCAGGCTATGACATGAACATCTACGTGTCAAACCAAGGCGAAAAAATCAATGCCTAAAAGGAAATTCTGCAGGAACGTTTAGGAGCTGTCGAATAAAGCCGACAATCAGAGAAATAAGCAAGAGATTGTCGGCTCTCAAATGAGTCAGGATATTTTTAAAAAACCGAATTCAGAAATTGGATGGTTGGGTCTTTGACCTGCGAAATGTGAGAAATATAGTAAGTTTCTGGAAATAACTAATATGATATGGACTTTTTCCAAATTATTTGGGATGATGATCAGTATGTAACGATTTATGCAAGAGAACACAATAAAGGTGTAGTAGAAACAATGAAAATTGAATTCAAATAAAAAGAAGCCGACAGATCCACTCCAAGATTGTAGGCTCTTTTTGTTGTTAATAATGACAGGTTAGTTCCATAATATTTCAAAGAGAATTCAACCAGGTAGGAACCTTTTATGTTAGGATGAAGTAAAGAAGTGACGGCTATAAAAATGGTAATAGAACTCATTAATAAAGATATAAGGTAATGCTATAAATACTTAATTAAAATATCAAAATAAGGAGTTTGTTAAAGAAAATGAAAAAAACACTACTCACAATCTCCTCGCTTATTATTGCAGGAAGTCTTATCGCAGGATGCAATACTACCAAAGTCGAAGATGAATCAACTAAAACAACATCTTCAAATCCCCAAACGACAGATGGCGAAAAATCTGAGGATAGAAAAACGATTGACGAAAAAGCTTGGAAGGATGTTACTATAGTTCAAGATGGTGTTAAATATGACTTCCCAACGAATGCAAAAGATTGGATTTCTTCGGTAAATATCACTTTCCAAGAAGAACCAGCCAAGGATTCGGAATTGATTCAAGCAGGATTGGATAAATACTATAATTATTATGTTCAAGCTTTAGCAATTCAAAGTGTTTTAGAAATCATACAAGTGGAAGGAGTCGCACTCGAAAAGGATTTTGATAACTTGTACCTGCTTACAAAAATTATTGAAGAAGAGCAAATTAAGCGGACAGAACACATTGATCCCGATCAATACGATAAGCGAGATCCGAATCAAAGGTTGGCAGCGATTAAGGAATGGAAAGCACCTAGCGAAAAAATGGTCAAAGCAATTGAATACACAAAGCAACTGTTAAATGACATAAATGTTGCTATTAATAAGGACGGAAAAGGAGACCTGTTCGGAGTTGCATATCAAGTGGACGGACAAAATACAAGCGAATTAGAAGTGTTTGTTAAAAGCGAAGAATAATTTCTCTATATCACATACAATTCCCTTTGGTTTTCTTTAAATTGTTTTTTCATTTTTTCCAAGTAGCTGTTATTGTAGTTTTTATGTTTGCTTTTATATAGATTGCGTATTTGACTACCATGAAAATAAACTTCTGTAACTGATAAAAAAGACAATACCAGAAGACCCATCTCATTTGTTAATAAAAAATGATGAGAGGGATAAATTCATAAAAACTTATGGATTAAATTGACTGGATCACGAACCAGTATTGACAGTTCTGTATATTTTCATTCTCTATGGTGAAGCACTGATTTTTGTGCTTCATGGTGGGCTAACAGGGTACTTTAATGGAGTAACAAAAAATCCTAATTTCTCAGTATTAAAATTGAGAAATTAGGATTTTTATATTGGAATTTCCTTAACATTGTAACCGTATTTTCCTGACGCTACCCCTATAAGGAGAAAAAATACAAACCCCCATTGGAATCATACTCTTCCAATGGGGGTTATTCTTTAATTTAACGACTGAATCTGAAAATCAAGATATCCCGAGGTTCGGTTCTCCTTTCCAGCACAGAGCATTAGGACTGCTGTCAGTATCCGGAGAGGTGAAGAATTGGTATAAATCTAATTCACTATTAACAGATGCTATCCTAAATTCGGCAACTGTAGTGTTACAGTTTGTTACTGATGACTCAGCCGGTGTTCCGGATCTGACATTGTGGGCAGTGATAAGCTCGAATGAAGTGTCGGGAGACGTCGAAAGTATCTTAGAAGAAGCTGTTGAATTTGAAGGAACTACAGACCTTGATGGAAGGATGTTTAGCGTTGAGTAAATTAAGAGAAACAATTTTAAATATTAAGGATATAAAAATTGAAAAAGTTTTCGTGCCGGAGTGGAATGTAGAAGTAGAAGTCCGTGGTTTATCAGGAGCAGCCAGAAACCGAATTTTGAGTAAAGCTATTGATAACAAAGGGAATATCAATTTTGATGCAATGTATCCGGATTTAATTGTCGCTTCATTATTCGATCCTGAATTAAATGAACCTATTTTCAAGCCTGAAGTCCGCGATGCAATTAATGCTAAAAGTGGAAAAGCACTTGAACGTATTTCACGGGTTGCTATGAAGTTATCAGGACTGGATGATGGACAGATTGATGAAAAAGTAAAAAACTAAGGCAACACCCTGAACGGCGTTTTTATTTTGATCTTGCTGAACGTTTAGGGTGTACAGTATCGACGCTTCTCGAAAACATATCTTCTGATGAGCTTACTGAGTGGATTGCTTATTTTAAAGTTCTTAGTGAGGAACAGAAGGAAGAGGAGAAAAAAATGAAACAAAGCCGGACTGGCAACAAAGGTCGGCTGGGAAGAAGTTAATGATATCTAAGGAGGCGGTTAATAAGGCTCAGCCACATTTTGAGATTAATCAAGGGAGCAGGATTACTGTTTTGGGGGTACGGAGGCGGAGTTAGTGGATATATTGAAACTAACGAGCTTTTCGTATGGCGAGGAGATCTGGACGGTAGTTATTCGATAGATGTTAGATACTATAACGCTAATACCGGAGAATGGAAAACCGGGTATATTACTATGGCGGATGGTGAAAAATGCGCCGAAGCTTACTCTCGCGAATATGCTCCGAGTACTACCGGAGCTGGATTACCTCGTTTCCCGGTACGCCGTAAATGCCGTATATGGCAAGGCACTACCGAGATAACAAGTATTTACCCGGGGGATCTCATTATAAGCGCTGGAGCCTCCTCGCCTTATGATTGTTTACCGATCGAGAGTTATATTAAAGGCGGAGCGGTTTATAGCCGGGATAATTTATGGTGTGATACCGATATCCTCGAATATGGTTACTCGATGTCGCCTACCGTCTACTCGAATAAATGGTAAAAGATCCTTTACAGTTTCCAAACTTATAAGAGTCTTTCGGGTACTTTTAGAGTACTCGGGAGACTTTTTTAGTTTAATCTCGGCCTAATTTGAAAAATCTACATCTTACTGAGCTTATTTCACTATCATTAGACCTCTGTAGTACCCCCGGAACATTAATGCACCTACAAATATTACTCTTGCATCTATCAATGTTAACACACACCGAAAAAGCCTTCATTTTCAATAAATAGACTTCAAATAGACTTCTTTATTTCTTCCTATTGACATTTTCTTGATATTTGGATGTTTAAGGGACAAAGTGCACATTAATAAAATGCTAAGTTCGTAAATTCTTTTTGAACTCTATAAATTCTTCTTCAGAGATATGCCCGTCTTCTTTTAGTTTTACTAAGCGCTCTAACTGAGAAACGTAATCTACTTCAGGTTTCACTTCAGATTCCATTTTGGTTTCATTTTCTTTTAATATTCTTAGTGTATCATTAATAAATTTTGCCACTAGCTGTAAACCCTCATAATTATGACTGTTCACACTAATTACATGACTGCTGGAGGTTAGGTATATTTTTAAGTCCGCTTCTCCAAACCGCGCTCGATACTCAACTGAACTGATCTGTTCATAACCGGCTTCCTCAACAGTTGTCCCGGATAAAATAGATTTTCCCACAAATAAGACCCTGAGGCTTGTGATAATCAACTCACCTAATGTACCTTTATTTACGCAAAAAACATTACCGTAAACTTTCTCACCCTCCCTTAGCATTTTTAGTGCTTCTTTCATATGCTTATTAGGCTTTTTAGCCATTTTCAGGTCATCCTCTCATTGTTATTTATATTTATATACTAATTGTAAACTGTATTCCTTTTTATAACAAATCTATTTTCTATAGTTATGGCGGTGTAAATACTAGACCTTTGTTAGATTTTCATAAGAAAGAATCAACGTAAGCGTTATATCTTAAGAAAATCCAAAATAAATCGAAAAGAAAAACCATGTGGGGATTTGGATTATTTTTAACAGGGAGATAAAGCATTTTACATAAGCGCATCCGCCCTCGTTCATTTAAAATGAAAATAGATCAAGAAGCAGATAAATTTCTCGCATCTTAATCTATATTGGTTTGCAAAGCTATCTTATTTTTTCACTACGGATTCGCTTGCTTCTTATGTAATCGGATAAATATCAAGAATCGTTCCTGTTTTTGCATCGGCAATAAACTCGTATTGCTCAGCTTCATCATTGATGGTCCTCGAAATCCCGCCTCTGTAGACGTTGTAGCGAAGCTGGTTTTTTTCGTAGGGTTCTGTTTTCATATGAATCCATGAGCCGCTGATCGGGGCTTCTTTTTTGAATTCTGATTTTACATGGGCAAGGACTTTTTCGGAAGAAACGTAACTGTTTTCAGCCAGCAGTTCTTTTACGGCGAGCCCGGTCACGATTCCTACCCCGACGCCAAGGAAAAACGATTTCCAGTTCATGATTGCACCTCCAGTGATTTCAATTGCTCTTTTCATCATATCAAATATTTTTCTGGGAAAAAATCATTAACATACAATTATTTTTGCCGAATGACAATGGTGGTAAGCCGTTCGAAAGTTCTGTAAAATAAAAAATATACATACTAAAAATGGTGATAGAAGGAGTAAGTTAATGAACGAGCAAACATTACAGCTTTTTAAAACGTTAACGGAGCTGCCCGGAACGGCGGGGAATGAGCATCAAGTCCGCAAGTTTATGCGTGAGCAATTGAGTCAATATGCCGATGAGGTGGTGCAGGACAAGCTTGGCGGAATTTTCGGCTTGAAAAAAGGGCCGGAAAACGGGCCAACGATCATGGTGGCAGGCCATATGGATGAAGTAGGCTTTATGGTTACATCCATCACCGATAACGGCATGCTCCGCTTCCAAACGATAGGCGGATGGTGGAGCCAGGTGTTATTGGCCCAGCTCGTGCAAATCATTACCGACAGAGGCCCGGTTATCGGCGTTATCGGATCGATTCCCCCGCATTTGCTGGACGAAGCGAAACGGAATAAGCCAATGGAAATCAATAATATGCTGATTGACATTGGTGCAGATGACCGTGACGACGCTATCAACATCGGAATTAAGCCGGGCCAGCAAATCGTCCCGATCTGTCTGTTTACGCCGATGGCGAATAATAAAAAGATTTTGGCAAAAGCATGGGATAACCGCTATGGCTGCGGATTGGCGGTCGAGCTTTTAAAGGAAGTTAAGGATGACAAATTGCCAAATACGCTCTATTCCGGGGCAACGGTTCAGGAAGAGGTTGGTCTAAGGGGGGCGCAGACGGCCGCCAATATGATTAAACCCGATCTGTTTTTTGCCCTTGATGCAAGCCCGGCCAACGACATGTCAGGCGACAAAAACGAGTTCGGCCAGCTCGGCAAAGGTGCGTTATTGCGGATTTTCGACCGGTCGATGGTCACACATCGCGGTATGAGAGAGCTGGTTCTTGATACAGCTGAAACGAACGATATTCCATACCAGTACTTTGTATCACCAGGCGGAACCGATGCCGGCCGTGTCCACATCTCCAATGAAGGTGTGCCAAGCGCAGTGATTGGCATCTGTTCCCGCTATATTCATACCCATGCCTCAATCATCCATGTCGATGATTATGCGGCGGCGAAGCAATTGCTGGTAAAGCTTATGAAAGCTTGCGACCGCTCGACAGTTGCGACAATCAAACAAAATAGCTGATCATTAGGTTATAGCGGTTCTCGCGCATTTCCTTCATCACTTAAGTTGTAACTATGAAACAAAATAGCTGATCTGGGGGGAGGAGCTTGGTCAGTCCTCCTTTTACCATACTCAAAAAGGGTGAACAGTATCATGAAGGTGATTATTGGATCAAAAAATCCGGCCAAGGTCTCGGCCGTTCAACAGGCGTTTGCAAATTTCCAGGCAGAAGTGATTAGCGCAGATGTGCCTTCCGGGGTGAGCGAACAGCCTTTCAGTGATGATGAAGCGATTGAGGGAGCTGTAAACAGAGCCATTCTTTCACTCGAAACAGGCCGCGGCGATCTTGGAATCGGGCTTGAAGGGGGAGTACAGGAATCGAGAAACGGCTTGTTGTTATGCAATTGGGGAGCACTGGTCCAGCCGGGAAAACCGCCAATTATCGCAGGTGGGGCAAGATTCGGGCTTCCGGAGGAAATTTCGCAGCGGCTGCGGGCAGGGGAAGAATTGGGCCCTGTTATGGATGATTATGCAAAAAAGGCAAATGTCCGCAAAAATGAAGGTGCGGTAGGCATTTTCACGTCCGGCATGGTCGACAGGTCCGCAATGTTTTCCCATATCATGGATCTGTTAATCGGGCAGTACATTTACAGGCAAAATAATGAATGACTACCAGATGGGGACAGCTCTTCGGCAATAAGAGACTGTCCCTCCTGAATTTTTTCTCCAGCTGCTGTGAATCTCACCGGCCAGGTATACGATTAACTCCATCCTTGTAAACCTCCTTTAGCGATCTTCCCTTCAGTTTACCATTTTAACCAGAATGTAACCAATCTGGTTATAAAATTCGTAAAGATGTATTGTCAGCCTATTAAAAAGAACGTTATGATAGGAAAGGAGAATCTGTGACTATTGCAGGGAGGAAAATAGTATGAGAAAACACTATAAAGCAACCTTGCTTTTAGTGATTGCTGTTTTTTTACTCGGAGCATGTTCCGCATCTTTAAAAGAAGAACAAAAAGCTGCAGAAGCTGCTGTTGAGAAAGCTTTACACGGCGATGCAAAAAAAACAAACAAAAAAAATGACGATATCCGATACTATTTGCCGTTTGGCATGGAAATAGAAGATGAAGCAGAAAACAATATCGTGTTAAAAAATGGGGCAAAAACGTATCTGCTCTTCTATAACCAGCATGAAGGAAATAATAGTCAAGTAGTTTATGAGGCAACGGCCCAGCAGCTGAAGTATGATGTCAAGAAAACCTTTGCAAATGATGATCGCTTTGGGTTTTTATTGATAAAAAAACTGGACAACAATAAGAATGAAGTGACGATTGGACTTGGCGGGGTAAAAATCACCTCTGAAGTGAAAACAAGAAGCTTGAAATCGGAAACTGAAATCATGGCGCAAATCGTCCGCTCAGTGCAATTCAACGAAAAGGAAGGGAGCAAATAGCCCTTCCTTTTTAATATGTCTGAAGCCATTACAGGTGTTAGTGAAAAACAGGCAATTTGTGTTTTGAAACTCCGAATAGTTTTGCTGATACTAGCCATGCTATGAATGCAAAAACATATTAAGGAGTGAACCCAATGAAAAAAGGATGGAGCCTGTTCGTTTCAGCGCTATTGTTCTTCGGTTTGACTGGTTGCGGCATCGATAATAATGCTGGTGAGAATGCAAATAATGGCGCCGAACCGATCAGAGTCAGGACCAATAATGACAATAACGGGAATAATGGCAACAATCATAACGAGAGGGTACGGGTGTCAGACCGCGCGGCCCGGAATATTGAACGCATGGACGAAGTAGATCAGGCACAAGTATTGCTTGCAAACAATAATGCCTATGTTGCCGTAAGGCTTGCTGATGATGCTAATAATGGCGGCGCAGGCGGCAACAACAATGCCGGCGGAAATAACAACGGTGGCGGAAACGGGAATAACGATGCAAATGGCGCTGAGGACGGAATCGTTAATCAGACCAGAAACGGAACTGTAAACAATTTTACGGAAAACGGTGTGATTGATGGCAACGGTGATGCTGCGAACAATGACAACAATGGGAACAATCAGGGCAATGGCCAGGGAACCGGCAATGAAGCCGGCACCGAGATGAATTTGGAGCAGAACAACTACGGTGAAGTATCTTCTCCTTTAGAACAAAAAATAGCCGATCAGGTTCGGGAAGCCGACAGGAATATCCACCGGGTGTATATTTCAACGAATCCCGATTTTTATGACACAATGACCGGATATGCGGATGATATTGCGGGTGGACAGAACGATGAAGGACTTTTAGAAGATTTTAATAATACAGTCCGCGGACTTTTTGGAGACTAAGCACTCTCTGGAAAATGGCTGGCTAAAGATGATCCCTCCTGTGTAGCCATAACGGCTTATGCTGGAGGGTTTCATTGATTTTTTAACTTTTGTTTAAGCGTTGTCCCCTGATTCAAAGACCATAGCCAGCTGATGCCCCATATTTCTGAAGCAATTTTTGCGGTATATCATTGCAAACGAGTTTTTCTTGATGTGTCTAGTAAAAATTTTACCTTTGCTGAAAAAATATATTTCCTTTTGCTGCAATCCAGGCTTAAAATAGAAAAGCAACAGGTGTCTTTACACATGTAAAAAAATTGTGCTCAGGGGGAACAGAATGAAAGATTTTCTCAAAAGAAAAGGAGTAAGCCTTTCGCCAAAGGTATATTTTATTGACGCATTGAGCAGCATGACTTTAGGTTTATTCGCTTCCTTAATTATCGGCCTTATTATTAAAACGATTGGTGAACAAGCCGGGATCGACTATCTCGTCCAAATAGGCACTACTGCAATGGACCTGATGGGACCGGCAATTGGGGCAGCAGTTGCCTACGGCCTGAATGCTCCGCCGCTTGTGTTGTTTTCCGCAATTGTGAGCGGAGCGGCAGGAGCAGCATTGGGCGGGCCTGCCGGCAGCATCGTCGCCGCGATGATCTCTACAGAAATTGGCAAACTGGTTAGTAAAGAAACGAAAATAGATATTATTGTTACTCCATTTGTGACTGTTTTTACGGGTTATACTGTCGCAGCTTTTATTGGGCCGGGAATTGCTTTTATGATGAGCCGGCTTGGCGATTTAATTATGTGGGGTACCGAACAGAAGCCGATTGTGATGGGGATTGTTGTCGCTGTACTGGTCGGATTGGCACTATCGGGTCCGATTTCAAGCGCGGCACTAGCCTTAATGCTTGATCTTCATGGGATTGCCGCAGGGGCAGCAACGATTGGCTGTGCCTCACAAATGATCGGATTTGCCGTCAGCAGCTTCCGGGAAAATAAAATTGGCGGGCTTTTGGCGATTGGAATCGGAACCTCAAAGTTACAGATTCCGAATATAGTCAGGAACCCATTAATCTTAATCCCGCCGACGGTTGCAGGCGCCCTGCTTGCCCCGCTTGGCACGACCGTTTTTTTGATGGAAAATAACGCGGCCGGAGCAGGAATGGGGACAAGCGGTCTTGTTGGGCAGATCATGACATTCACGACAATGGGATTCAGCGGTGATGTTTGGCTCAAGGTTGCCTTGTTGCATATCATTGGACCTGCGTTGGTCAGCTTGGTATTATCTGAATATATGAGGAAAAAACGCTGGATTAAACCAGGTGATATGCAAATCCAAACTGGGGGAGAAAGAAAATGAAAAAACTGGAATCAATTGAACAATTCCATGAGCTCCGCGATAGCGGAAAGCATATTTTTATGTTTTCAGCTGATTGGTGTCCTGACTGCCGTGTTATTGAGCCGATCTTGCCGGAGGTCGAGGCAAAGTTCAGCGATTATACATTTATCCATGTGGATCGGGATCAATTCATCGATCTTTGCGGCGAATTGGACGTATTTGGGATTCCAAGCTTTATCGCATACGAGAATGGCCGCGAGTTGGGCCGTTTCGTCAGCAAGGACAGAAAAACACAGGAAGAAATTGAAACATTCATTGCAGGATTATCATAATCGGGAGCAATCCCCTCCGTCTTTCAGCCAGGCGGAGGGGTTTTCCTCTATAGCAGTTAACTATAATCACGGCTCCTCAGAGGGGGATTGAAATTGGATAGCAATAAATTGAGAAAAGAGCTTGAAAAGAGACTTGGCGATCCGGCTCGTTCATTTACTTTTGATCGTGAAAAAGATACGCTGCGGATTGAGAACAAAAACACCGGAAAAGGAATCACCATTTCACTGCCGGGTATCATCGCCAAATGGCAGGTAGAAAAGGATAAAGCGATCGATGAGGTCGTCTATTATGTCGAAGAAGGGCTTCAGGCAATGGTGGAATCTGTTCAGCTCTCCGGGAAAGAAAAGAACATCTACCCGGTTATCCGCGCCGCCTCCTTCCCGACAGAGGCAGAGGAAGGGATTCCGCTTTTGTATGATAAACATACTGCCGAAACAAGAATTTACTATGCCTTTGATATGGGCAATACGTACCGGCTTATTGACGAGAAGCTGCTGCAAAAGGAAAACTGGGATGCGAACCGGGTCAGGGAGATTGCTTTGTTCAATGCCAGGGCACTGCCGATCAACATGAAAACCGATACTGTTGCAGGGAACACCTTCTATTTTTTGAATTCCAATGATGGTTATGATGCGTCCAGAATTTTGAACGAATCATTTTTAAAAGAGATGAAAAGCAAAGTGACCGGAACGATGACGGTCGCGGTTCCGCATCAGGATGTGTTAATTATCGGCGATATTCAAAATAACACAGGCTACGATGTGCTCGCCCAAATGACGATGAGCTTCTTTGCAAGCGGCCGGGTCCCGGTCACGGCGCTGTCATTTTTATACGAGAACGGCGAGCTGGAGCCGATTTTCATTTTGGGTAAAAACCGGAAAAGGGAGTAAGCGAAAAGCATGGCTTGGTGCCATGCTTTTTAATCCAATGAGCACTTTCGCTTAAATAAATGCTGTTTTCGCGCAATTATCGATTTTTCCGCTTAATTCCCGGGAGTTTTGCTTAAATCATCACCAGTTCCGCTTAATTCCGCTCATTTATCGCTTAATTCGAAAAAACAATCTATCTACTTATTTTACAATCCCTTATCCTGCTGGTTTTCCTGCAAAATAATAAATATTTTTTTCTCCAAATTTCAATAAATCAGCTCATTCCTTGATTTTATGTCGATATTTTAAAAATTACTGATAAAATAGATATGATATACGAGAAAGAAGAAAGAGTGATAGATTTTGAGTTGGATTAAAAAGTTGTTTCACATGTTTAAAGATGAAGAGAGCGAATATCTTTCAAATAGAGATGAATTTGCCGGGATGCCTTATCCGGAAATGAAAAAGAGGCGTGGCAAAGATATGGCGACGAAGGTTGCGTATCAATATCCTAAAGGGCAGTTTCGGTTTCCGGTCATTCCCGATGAAAGGGAGACACAGCCGCCAGGACAGAGCAAAACTGAACGCATACATAAAACAAATCGTCCAGTAGCCATTCAGCAAAAAGGTAAAGGACAAGCAACTTTACATGACGACCGAAAGCCAGCTGTTTCAAATGTAGCGCGTCAGCCTTTTCGGCCAGTTGACATTCCGTCACCCGTATTTGGTTTGGCAAAACAGAGTAAAGATGAGATCATCGTCCACGAAATAAGCAGTTTTGAGGCTAATAAAAGCCGATCAAGTGAAGCAGAATCTTATGTTTCCGATCATGAAACTCCTAAAGGCGAGTCTTCAGTTTTTCAGGGAGAAACCGGGTCTGGTCATCATTCTGTTTTCGAAAGTGACAGTTTGGTCAATCAGGGAGAAACCAGGTCTCACCGCCATTCATTTTTCGAAGAGGAAGCAGCACAACAAATTTTTCAGAGAGACAGTGAATTTAACCGCGATCCTGTTTCCGAAAACGAAGCTCCAATCTCTTACGGAGAAACCGAATCTCACAGCAGTTCATTTTTAGGAAATGAAGCTCCTGATATTGAAAGATTTGAAGACACTTCAGTACCGGAAAAAACTGTCGGTAACCCCAGCCCGAAAGATGTGGAGCAACAATCGGAACCGCAGGCTCAACAATCACAGAAAGAAAGGCCGCATTTGCCGTTTAATGTCCTGATGCTTAAGCAGGATAAGCGGAAGCTGGAGGAAAAGCAGCATCCTTCAGCCAGAGAGCATTCCAGGAGCGAGACGGGGGAAATTGCACCTTCTTACGACAAACCGGCAACAGGAACAGGCCCATATGCCGCGGCTAAAGAAGCTGAACCAAATCAGGATAACGCCCAAGGCTACACGCGTCCGGGTGTTAATTTACTCGAGCCTCCTGTTTTTTACGAATCGAATGAAGAGTGGCTGTTCGAACAGGAACAGCTGTTGAATGAAACGCTTGAGAATTTTAATGTCGGTGCCAGGGTGGTCAATGTGGTCCAAGGGCCGTCCGTCACCCGCTTTGAGGTCCAGCCTGATCCAGGGGTAAAGGTAAATAAAATTACCAATCTTTCAGATGATATTAAATTAAGCCTCGCTGCCAGGGACATCCGGATTGAAGCACCGATTCCGGGCAAGCATACGATCGGCATTGAAGTGCCGAACGAGAAAAGCCGGCCGGTATTGATCAGTGAAATCATCCAAAGCCGCGAGTTCAGAGACAGCGCATCGCCGCTGACGGCTGTTCTCGGGCTTGATATTTCCGGGGCACCGATTGTCACCGACTTGAAGAAAATGCCGCATGGCCTGATTGCCGGTGCGACCGGTTCCGGAAAAAGTGTCTGCATCAATACGATTCTTGTCAGCTTGCTGTTCAAAGCAGATCCTGACCAGGTAAAATTACTGCTTATTGACCCGAAAATGGTCGAGCTTGCACCATATAATCATATTCCGCATCTCGTCTGTCCGGTAATTACGGATGTAAAAGCAGCTACTGCTGCCCTGAAGTGGGCGGTGGAGGAAATGGAACGGCGCTATGAACTGTTTGCCCATACGGGTGTCCGCGATATTAACCGTTTTAATGAAATGGCCGAACAGCACAAGCGCTATTCGGATAAGCTGCCGTTCATCGTGATCATTATTGATGAGCTCGCAGATTTAATGATGATGTCGCCGGCCGATGTTGAAGAGGCGATTTGCCGGATTGCCCAAAAAGCGCGGGCGTGCGGAATTCATTTGATTATTGCGACACAAAGGCCGTCCGTGGACGTCATCACCGGTTTGATTAAGGCGAATGTGCCAACCAGGATTGCTTTTTCTGTGTCTTCACAAATCGATTCAAGGACGATTATTGATATAAGCGGAGCCGAAAAGCTGCTTGGCCGCGGCGATATGCTGTTTCTTGAGAATGGCTCATCGAAGCCTGTCCGTTTGCAGGGAACGTATGTCTCAGATCTTGAAATTGATGATGTTGTTTCCCATGTGCGTGCACAGCGGGAGCCCGTTTATTTGTTTGAGCAGGGAGAGCTGCTGAAAAAAGCCGAGGCGGGCGAAGAGGAAGATGAACTTTTTTATGAAGCCTGCGAATTTGTTGTCAGCCATGGGGCTGCTTCGACTTCAAGCCTGCAGCGCCGCTTCAAAATCGGCTACAATCGCGCCGCCAGGTTAATTGATATGATGGAACAGCATGGCTATATTTCTGAAGCGCGGGGCAGCAAACCGCGCGATGTCCTGATTACCGAAACGGAGCTTGAGGCACTGCAAGAGACTGGTCCAAACGATTAATTAATGGTATTCTGTATTAGCATGTATTGAAGAATAGGGTTATCTTTATTTTTACTTAACGGGTTGTCCGGAATATTGACTTCTTTAGAGGAGCTTTGAAATGAAAGAAATAGAATTGAAGTTAAAAGGTGAAATCCAGCGCTTGACGAACCACACCTTTAAATTCGATGAACGAGTGAAGGATGGGTGGTTTTCTGCCGTTTATTTTCTGAAAACGAGGGAAATTGTCCAGAAGTATCTTAAAGATAACATCGTCACTATGCAATTCTTCCAGAAAGAACATGCGGTGCTGTGTGGAACAGATGAAGTGATTGCGCTCATTAAAACATTTGCGGACCGCCCGGAGGATCTTGAAATCTATTCGTTAAAGGATGGGGACAAGATCAGTCCGTTCGAGACCGTTTTAACCGTTACAGGCCCTTACCAGAATTTCGGGTACCTGGAAGGAATCATTGATGGGATACTGGCGCGCCGGACATCGGTAGCGACGAATGTCTATAATGTTGTCAAGGCGGCGGGCATCTCCGGAAAGCAGAAACCGGTCATTTTTATGGGAGACCGTGATGACCATTTTACGACCCAGGCGGGCGACGGATATGCTGCCTATATTGGCGGTGCGACGGCCCAGGCGACCCATGCCATGAATGAATGGTGGGGCAAGCAAGGGATGGGGACGATGCCCCATGCGCTGATCCAGCTTTTTAACGGCGATATTGTCGCAGCGACAAAGGCTTATCAGGAAACATTCCCCGATGATGAATTAATTGCCCTTGTTGATTATAATAATGATGCGATTACCGATTCGTTAAAGGTTGCCCGTGCTTTCGGCGACGATCTGAAGGGGGTAAGGGTTGATACGTCGAGAACCCTTATCGACCAATACTTTTTGCGGAACCAGCACCTTTTAGGAACATTCGATCCGCGCGGCGTTAACGCCGAGCTGATTTTTGGCTTGCGGAAGGCCCTGGATGATGAAGGCTATCACCATGTAAAAATAGTTGTCAGCGGCGGTTTTAATGAAACAAGAATCATTGAATTTGAAAAAAATGGAGTTCCTGTTGATTTATACGGTGTTGGCGGCAGCCTTTTGAAGATTAACATTGGTTTTACAGGTGATAATGTGATGTTAAATGGGAAGCACCAGGCAAAAGCCGGCCGGAAGTTACGGCCGAATCCCCGTCTTGAAAAAGTAGAGTAACATTCCGAAATTCGCTCAGATCCAGCAGGATCATTTTTAATTGAAACTTTAGAAGACCGGCATGTTTTATCCGCCGGGAAAAGGCAGGGAGCATCCTTATGACTTTGGACCGCTCAACTTTAAATTTAGATCACTATCGAAGCCAGAAGCAAGCACAGGCAGAAAAAAGCGTTCAGCACCTGCTCAGGCTTGCCGGTGATTACACCGAAAGAAACACGAATATCCGGGAAAAGGTTCGTGCCAAGCATATCTTCCGCAAGAAACTCGGCCTTCGAAACGGCCACATATTGACTGCCGTCGAAGAAGAGCTGTTTGAGCAGTGGTTTCTATTTGATTATCAGACAATTCAAGGCTTTACGATGCTAAGCCTGTTTTTGAAAAATCAAGCTTCAAATTTAACCGAGCCTGAGATGATCCAGGGTGCTCTATTTTTAAGCTCAGTGCTGGAGCCGTTTACCGTTATATCGGTTGACGAAGGAAATGATGAGCTTACCGTGCAAGACTTTTCGTCAGAGATGACATTCCCTGTATTTTCCAAGCTTCATCCTTTGCAGTCTCAAAACTTGCAATACGTATTTATCAGGAAAATACCAGCGCTAAAAAGAGATATCGCGATCAGCCCTTTATTTGCAGTCAACGGGCCTGAGGTTTTTACCAAACTGGAAAACAGCTTTATCGAGCAAAAATGCGAGGATGCATCTCTCTCGTGGAGAACGTTTTTAAAAAAGAATGCGATTCTTTTTCTTTATGAAGGCTTGCGCAAACAGATTTATAGAAAAGAGATTTAGCCCTCAATTTCACCAGACAGAAGAAAGATGTTATAATGTTTAGGATGCCGTTTTAGACTAATGAATGAAATGAGCAAATTAAGATAAATGTCATATACTGTGTTACAGATAGACGTTGGTTGGAGGTTCTTTACATGACCATTTACCACTTTGTAGGTATAAAGGGGTCCGGGATGAGTGCACTCGCACAAATTCTGCATGACATGAATTATCATGTTCAAGGCTCCGATGTCGAGAAGCACTTTTTTACTCAACAAGCACTTGAGCAATCTGGAATAAAGATCCTTCCCTTTCGCAAGGAGAATATAAAACCCGGAATGACGATTATTGCCGGCAATGCTTTTCCTGATACTCATGAAGAGATCGTGGAGGCAATGAGACTGGGGCTTCCAATCGTCAGATATCATCGTTTTTTAGGTGAGTTTATGGAAAACTTCACCAGCGTGGCGGTAACAGGCGCCCACGGAAAAACTTCGACAACCGGGCTGCTTGCTCATGTGATGAGTGGTGCTAAGCCGACCTCCTTCTTAATTGGAGACGGTACGGGAAAAGGAGACCGGGATGCCGAGTATTTTGCTTTCGAAGCGTGCGAATACAGAAGGCATTTTTTATCCTATTTTCCTGATTACGCGATCATGACGAATATAGATTTTGATCACCCTGACTATTTTGCCCATATAGATGATGTCTTTTCTGCTTTTCAAGAGATGTCCTGGCAAGTGAAGAAGGGTATATTTGCATGCGGTGATGATGAACAGCTGCAAAAAATCCAGGCAAAGGTGCCTGTCGTATTTTATGGATTCGGCGAGGAAAATGACTTCCAGGCAAGGAATGTGGTTAAGTCGACTGAGGGAACCACATTCGATGTTTTCGTCCGGAATACGTATTACGAAACGTTTAAAATCCCTACTTATGGAAACCATAATGTTCTTAACTCGTTGGCGGTGATTGCTCTTTGCCATTATGAGGCGATTGACACAGAAATTATCGCCCGGCAGCTTGCGACGTTTGGCGGTGTTAAAAGAAGATTTTCGGAAAAGGTAATTGGTTCGCAAGTCGTCATCGATGATTACGCCCATCATCCAACCGAAATCAAAGCTACGATCGAAGCAGCGCGGCAGAAATATCCTGATCGCGATATTATCGCTGTCTTCCAGCCGCATACCTTTACGAGAACGCAAACCTTTTTAAATGAGTTTGCCGAAAGCTTGAATAAAGCTGATAAAGTATATTTATGTGAAATTTTCGGATCTGCCCGTGAAAATCATGGTAAGCTTTCAATTGAAGATTTACAGGCGAAAATCGCGCATTCAGAGATTATCAAAGAAGAAGATACAGGCGCTTTACAAAAACATGAAAATAGCGTGATTATTTTCATGGGTGCCGGCGATATTCAAAAATTCCAGTCTGCCTATGAAAAGCAACTGCAATTGTAGAAAACCACCACCTTCCAAAGGTGGTTTTCTTTTTGGTCTAACTCCATTCGAACATGGGCAAATTGTTGATTATAAAGACCAGGTTCAAAAAATGTGCCTAAAGGAGAATTGAAAAAGGGATATCTTTTTAAAATAAGGAGAAGTATGATACCGTTATAGTGAAATACTTATTTAGCAAACAGGGGTTTAGGCTGGAGCGCCCGGGGTAAAAAATATAGTAACGATTATGGAGGTGGAATGTTAATGGAGATTATTTTATATTTAAGCGTAGCTGTGATCGCCATAGCTTTCTTTGTGTTAGTTATGTATTTAACAAAAACGTTGAAATCTCTGCAAACAACCCTTGACAGTGTTTCAAAAACATTGACAGGATTGGAGCAGCAGTTGGATGGGGTGACGAGAGAGACTACGGTGCTTCTACATAAAACCAACGCTCTCGCTTCAGATATTCAGCAAAAGTCCGAAAGCTTAAATACTGTCGTCGATGCGGTGAAGAATGTGGGCTATTCTGTCCAAAGGTTTAATACATCTATTCAAAATATCACCTCATCCGTTGACCGCCAGCTTGAGCAGCACAAGGACAAGATTTCACAGGTTGTTCAATGGAGCAATGTGTTCCTGGAATTAAAAGATAAGTGGGCAGCAAGAAAAAAAGCAAATCAGCTTGAAAACCGGCCTCCCGTTGTTAGAACGGAGCGGGAGCGGGCAAGATATTAAAGATGAGGAGGAACTGAGCATGGTGAAGGAACGCAATCAATTTGACAATTTTAACGATAACAATGGTGGAACCTCGAGGGATTTTGTTTTGGGCGCCATTATTGGAGGGGTTGTCGGAGCGGCAACAGCGCTCTTGCTGGCTCCGAAATCCGGTAAGGAGCTTCGCAGCGACTTAAATGAACAGGCAAGCATGCTAAAAGAAAAAACGAATGAATATTGTGAAGCGGCGATGACAAAAGGAAGTGAGCTCGCTACGCAAGCAAAAGAAAAGACCGGTCAGCTTCGTGAGACTGCCATGGCTAAAGGCGGAGAACTGGCGTCTGTTGCGAAACAAACAACAAGCTCGATCGCCCAGCAGTCGACAGACCTGCTTAACAAAGTCAGAGGCAGCAAAAATTCTTCCGAAAGCGGATCCCAAGCGGGGGATGGTGCCGGGGTTAACACGCCGGATGAATATATTGCAAGTGAAGCGGACATCGACGTATTAAGCGAAACCGAGAACAAAGGGTCCATCCAAACCGGCAACCCCGAAGCAAAGCTTGAGGAAACAAAAAGGGCTTTTGATGAAACAGAGAAAAAGCTAAATCAAAAACATTAAATTTGTTTTAAAAACGGTGAAGTGGTAAGATAGCTTCACCGTTATTTATTGGCCGCTTATGTGCTGAACGGCACGGGCTCCAATGTTGCAGGAGGGGATTAATTTTGAAAAAAATCGACACAGTTGAACAATTTGACGATGCAGTTAAAAATGGAACATTCTTAATATTAAAGCACAGCACAACCTGCCCGATCAGCCAGGCAGCCTATGAAGAATTTGAAAAATTCACAGGGGACCATCCGGAAGTCAACAGCTACTATTTAACTGTCCAGAATGCCCGCCCGCTTTCCAATCACATTGCGGAAAAGTATGATGTCAAGCATGAGTCGCCGCAGGCGTTACTATTCACTAATTCGGGCGTAACCTGGCATGCCTCACACTGGAAAATTACTTATGAGACATTGACGAATGTGTTAGCTGAAAACAAATAACGATGTACAAAACCACCTTTCCTGATATGGAAGGTGGTTTTTGGCTGGTAACGGTCCAATATCCAGCTGTAGTAATCTTTGGAATAAAGCTAAAATCCGGATTTATGATCGCTTTCCGCTCGTAAATCTCAAGTTCCGCTCGTAAATCTCAAGTTCCGCTCGTAAATCTCAAGTTCCGCTCGTAAATCCCAAGTTCCGCTCGTAAATCCCAAGTTCCGCTCGTAAATCTCAAGTTCCGCTCGTAAATCTCGAGTTCCGCTCGTAAATCTCAAGTTCCGCTCGTAAATCTCAAATTCCGCTCGTAAATCTCAAGTTCCGCTCGTAAATCTCGAGTTATTTTCGGATTTATGATCGTTTCACGAGATTTATAAGCGGAAATCCGGATTTATGATCGCCAGCCAGTCCATATGCTTTACTGTACTGCTAATTCTGGCTGGCAAGCGGCCAGAAAATTCTTAAGCTGTCTCCCGCTTCAATCTGATCGTGAAAGGCTACAGGCTGGTCGTTCCGCGTCAGTTCAAAGCTTCCATTCGCATGGGCGGGCATATCGACTTCGACCGCCGTAAAGATATCCTGAAAAATGAACGGTTCAAAGCTTTTTTCAGAAATTTTCACTTGGTCTCCGTCCGACAGAACGTCATCAACGCGCAGTTTTTGCTCGCCCCTGTAAAACTCTGCAATTTCTTTAACAAGCGTAACGCTTTCGCCATTAAACGAGATTGGCAACTTTTGATACAGGTTTATTTGTTTGATTTCGGCCAGTTCCTGGACTGTCGGCTCTTTTCTTTTGACTATCGTTAATGCATCAAGGTCATTGAAGCCGCTCTTCAGTTTGACTTCCACGCCGTTTCGATAGATTTTGCCGCCGAATCCTGGAAAATACTGATCCTTTCCGTTTATGTTAAGGAGAAGCGGGCGCAGTTCCGGCAAATAATGCTGTAATTTTAATGCATGAAGCAGTTCTTCAATCGTCTCTGGGATCGTGCAGGTGATCTTATCGCGATCTTCAAGGAACTTTTCCGGGCTGGCAGCCGCCTTATTGCATGTGAGCACGGCAGAGATGATTTCTGGCTTCCCGTTAATGGTCACCATTTTCTGGGGAAGCTGGTCAATTAAATCTTTTATTTGCATCTTTGTCTGCTTGCCGTCTTCGCCCTTTTTAACGGTAATCCGGTCATTATTGCTGATTTCTTCATCAAAGGAACAGCTCGCGCCATTTTTTAAAATGGTTGGAGCGTTGCCAAGCTGGCCGGGAATCGTGATGCTTTGGCCATTTAATGTCACAATCATCGCCAGGCCCGGTTTTCCGTACAGCTTATTCATTTTTATTCCGGCAGCAAGCAGGCAGTCGCCGACGGTTAGTTTTTTGACTTCAAAAAGGCGGACGGGCTGCTCATTGACGTAAACGGTCCGATACTGAACCGGCGACATCCGGGCAGCGATCGCAATCCCAACCGGGGTAACCAGCTCCGGCCCTTTTAAAATATGATCTGCAAGTGTTAACGAAGAAATCGCTTCTATTCCCCTGATCGCAACCCGGTTTTCAGGGAGCCCGAGCCGTTGTGCGAGCTTACCCGGAAGCTCCGGCGTTAAGCTGCCCCCGCCGACAAGCATCACAGCTTTTGGAGGCTTCCTGTTGTTTAACGTTAAAATTTCATCACCAATCGAAGCAGCGAGCTTATCCAAGGCAGGTGTAATATGTGTGACAGCGTCCTCCCTTGTCACCTCGGTTTCAAATCCGAGAATGTCGGTGATGGTAATCGTTTCGCGGCTGGACAATTCCCGTTTTGCCTTTTCCGCAAGCGGAAAATCGAGGAGAAAATGATCACTGATTGCTTCCGTAATTTCATCTCCGGCAACAGGCACCATTCCATAGGCGATCACCGTGCCGGCATCGGTGATCGCGATATCGGAAGTACCTGCGCCAATATCTACGAGAGCGACATTTAATCTGCGCATCGACGGAGGGATCAGCACATTGATCGCGGCAATCGGTTCCAGCGTTAGTGCGTCCATTTCCAATCCTGCCCGGTGAAGAGCGGAAATAAGCGATTCAACAACAACCTTCGGTAAAAAAGTCGCGATGATTTCAACAGAAGCTTCGTCGCCCTGCTGATCAATCAAATTGCCGATTTCTTCTCCATCGAGCCGGTAATAAAGGACCGAGTATCCGACACAATAATAATAATAGCTTTTTTCAATTTCATGTTTTTGGGCAACCATCGCCTGGGCCTGCTGGACAGCAGTTAATTCAAGGTGAAGGATGTCCTGCTTTGTCATCATCGGTTTTCCGTTAATATCGACCGATACTTTGGCACGTTCTGTCCGCAAAGCCCTTCCGGCTGCCGCGACCGAAACACGATGCAGCGGTCCATGCTGCTGCTCAAGCTGCTCTTTTATCACGGAAATTAATTTTGACACTGACAACACGTCATGGATTTGCCCGTCAAGCATCGCGCGTTCGCTGTGCTCCATCGAAAGGATATCAACAACACGGAACTGGCCGCCGGCTTCTTCAAGGATGATGCCGACTACAGAACGCGTGCCAATATCAAGGGCAAACAATTTCTTTTTTTCCTGCAAAATAGGAACACCTTCTTTAAAAAATTCTCATAAGATACTTTAACACTTAAAAGCGTTTAATTAATAAAGAAATTTCGTGACATTAAGAAAAGATTCATATATAATAAACCGTAATTATATTAAAATGTACCACATTTTCACGGGGCGTTAAAGGGGATTGGAAACGATAAGCTTACAACCCGCCCAGCTGGCTTGCGGCTTGCCTGCTTTGTCAGGTGCAAAGCAAGAGGTTAAAAAACCGACAAAATTTTGAAAGGACGGGAAAGAAAAGATGAGCAATAAAGAACTTGACCAACTGCGCGACCGCGTTGATGAATTAAATCTGGAGCTGTTATCATTAATCAATGAGAGAGCCCGGCTCGTCCAGGAAATCGGGCGAGTGAAAGAAACTCAGGGAGTTTACCGTTATGACCCCGTGCGGGAACGGAGAATGCTTGATTTAATTAAAGAAAACAATGATGGACCATTCGAAAATTCAACGATTGAGCACATTTTCAAAGAAATATTTAAGGCGGGGCTGGAGCTGCAGAAGGATGACCACCGCAAAGCTCTGCTTGTCTCCCGCAAGAAAAAAGCTGAAGACACAATCGTTAACCTGAAGGGAGAATTGGTTGGGGACGGCAACCCTCATTTTGTATTTGGCCCATGTGCGGTCGAGTCATATGAGCAGGTTGCGACTGTTGCACAAGCAGTAAAAGCAAAAGGCTTAAAGCTGCTGCGCGGCGGTGCCTACAAACCGAGAACTTCACCGTATGATTTCCAGGGCCTTGGCTTGGAAGGGCTGAAAATCCTGAAGCGTGTCGCAGACGATTACGATTTGGCGGTCATCAGCGAAATTGTCAATCCTGCTGATATCGAAACGGCTGTTCAATATATTGATGTGATTCAAATCGGTGCCCGCAACATGCAAAACTTTGAGCTTCTTAAAGCTGCCGGAGCAGTGAACAAGCCCGTTTTGCTAAAGAGGGGGCTGGCTGCGACGATTGAAGAATTTATCAATGCTGCCGAATATATTATGTCGCAGGGGAACGGACAAATCATCCTTTGTGAACGGGGAATTCGCACATATGAGCGCGCCACAAGGAACACGCTTGATATTTCAGCAGTGCCAATTCTTAAGCAGGAAACACATTTGCCGGTACTTGTTGATGTAACCCATTCGACAGGGCGCCGTGATTTGCTCATCCCGACAGCGAAAGCGGCATTGGCGGTTGGAGCTGACGGGGTAATGGCCGAGGTTCATCCGGATCCGGCAGTGGCTCTTTCCGATTCAGCCCAGCAAATGGATCTGCCACAATTCGACCATTTCTTCAATGAATTAAAAAGCACGCCATTTGTAAGAGTGTAAGAACATTTTTTAAAGAGCGTCGCAGGAGCCTTCTGTTTATTAGAGGGCTCTTTTTGCGGCGAAAATCGGGGCAAATATACATAAATTTATAAAAATAAGCAAAAATTAAGGGCTTGACATTGCGGCATTCCCTTGTCTGTCGTATGATTAAATACATAATTAGACTTGTTTAGCGCATCACAAACTTTAGAAAGATGTTTAGCTTTTCTTTTATTGCAGTAAAATATAAAGAAAAACGGTGCGTGTGCAAACAAAAAGGAGTGTATAGAAATGAATGTAACAATATACGATGTTGCCCGTGAAGCAAATGTTTCGATGGCAACCGTGTCCCGGGTCGTCAATGGGAATCCCAACGTTAAACCGGCGACCCGCAAAAAAGTTTTAGAAGTGATTGACCGGCTTGGTTATCGTCCGAATGCAGTAGCAAGGGGATTGGCCAGCAAAAAAACAACGACCGTCGGTGTCGTAATTCCCGATATTTCGAGCACTTTTTTCGCTGAGCTTGCAAGGGGAATCGAAGATATTGCGACAATGTATAAGTATAATATCATCCTGAGTAACTCGGATCAAAACAAAGAAAAGGAATTGCATCTTTTGAATACGATGCTCGGGAAGCAGGTCGATGGCATCGTCTTTATGGGCGGCAATATTACTCCTGAGCATGTTGAAGAGTTCAAAAAATCGCCTGTGCCGATCGTACTCGCCGGTTCCATTGAGGCAAGCGGGGAAATTCCTTCTGTTAATATCGACTATGAGCAAGCAGCCTTTGATGTTGTTCAATCGTTTGTGGATAGGGGCCATAAAAATATCGCGTTTGTAACGGGTCCTTTTCATGAGCCGATCAACCTGGAAAAAAAGCTTGCCGGATATAAACGAGCCCTTGAAAGTGCAGGGCTGCCTTACCGGGAGGAGTTTGTCATCGAAGGAGACTACACATACGATTCCGGGGTCGAAGCATTTGAAAAATTGCTTGAAGCTGACGAGAAGCCAACCGCGATATTTGTCGGTTCAGATGAAATGGCGCTCGGAGTTGTCCACGGTGCAGAGGATAAGGGCTACAGCATTCCAGACGATTTTGAAGTTATCAGTTCAGACAATACAAGATTGACCCTGATGGTCCGTCCGCAGCTGACAACGGTCGTCCAGCCGCTTTACGATATTGGAGCAGTGTCAATGCGGCTGTTAACGAAATTTATGAATAAGGAAAAAGTCACAGATCAGATTGTAGTACTTCCGCACCGAATTGAGTACCGCAGCTCAACGAAACAATAAATTTGCCGATATAAAAGACGCCTGAGTTGTATATTCAATTGTTTAGGGAGAGGACTATGAGAAAGCTCGATTTTCTGACGCCGGTAGGTCTAACTATCGGTGTTCTGATGCTGATATTCGGAATCCTTACAAATGGCGGGATGAGCGGGTTTTTATCATTTATTGATCTTTCATCTTTCTTTATTGTGCTTGGAGGATTAATCGCCGGATTGCTGATCAGCTTTCCGGTCAAAGATATCAGACAGATGATTACGGTCATTCGACAGGGATTTTCCGATGAAGACCGGAGCCTGCGGAATTTAATTGAAACGTTTGTTCATTTGTCAGACCGGGCAAGAAGGGAGGGGCTTTTATCTCTCGAGACGGAGATTGGGCAGATTGAAGATCCATTTATCCGCAAAGGGATTCTGTTGGCAGTAGACGGAATGGAACCGGATGTGATTCAGGATATCATGAACGCAGAAATTATGGCGATGGACGACCGTCATCGCAGAGGAAGAAGCCTCCTCGAAAAAGCCGGTGAATATGCACCGGCCTGGGGGATGATCGGAACGTTAATCGGCCTTGTTCTCATGCTGAATAATCTGGACGATCCGGCCGCTTTGGGACCTAATATGGCAGTCGCCTTATTAACCACTTTATATGGCTCGCTGCTCGCTAATCTTGTCTTTCTTCCGCTCGCTGCCAAGCTTTCTTTAAAAACGGAACGAGAATTATTTGTCAGGCAGGTTATTATTGAAGGGGTTATCGGGATCCAATCAGGGCAAAACCCAAAAGTTCTCGAGGAGAAGTTAAGTGCCTTTTTGTCCCTGACAGAACGGAAGGAAGACAATGAGATCAGAACGGGCGGGGAGGCTCTCGATCATGAAGTTTAGAAGCCGGCCACAGCCGCCGCAGCCAAAAGGGGCGCCGGGCTGGATGGTAACGTATTCTGATCTGATTACCTTAATTCTTGTCTTTTTTATCCTGTTGTTTTCGATGTCCCAGCTGGATGTTCAGAAATTCAAAGCGATTTCTGATTCTTTCCAGGGCCGGCAGTCTCTCGATTTCAATCCTTCTGTTGTTCCTGCGGAAAATTCTGCTGGTGAACAAAATTTAGATCAAGAGGGCAAGCAGGGCGGACTCGAGAATGAGGAAGATTCTCTCGAAGCCTTGCTGGCAGATGTCCAGGCATATTTAAAGGAGAACGGACTTGCAGATGCGATTGTGGCAAGCCGTACTGAGCGGGGCGTCGTTCTGGTCTTGCAGGAACAGGTCCTGTTTGAAAGCGGTGAAGCCACGATTTTATCTAAAGCAAATGCCTTTCTCGATGTCGTTGGCGTGCTCTTAAAAGATATCCCCAATCTTGTGAAGGTTGAGGGCCATACGGACAATCGACCAATCACGACCTACCGATATCCTTCCAATTGGGAACTGTCATCGGCGCGGGCCGGCAGCGTAATCCGTTATTTGACGGAAAACCATGGCCTTGACAGCAGCAGATTTATCGCAGTGGGGTATGGGGATACGAGGCCAATCGTGTCGAATAACAGCAGCGAAAACCTGGCAAAAAACCGCCGGGTTGAAATTATTATATCCGATCCTAAATATGATCGGGATGAACTTGCATCAAATTAAAAAGCAGGAGACCACTTAGGATTGATAAAATCCTGCCGGGCCTCCTGTTTTTTGTTGTATAGGAAATTATAAAATCAAACGCTGTGAATAACTTTGAGATTATTGCAGACTTCGTCCAGCTCCAGCGCCTAGCCAGTTTTCATCCCTGACTTTGCTTCCTTGAGTATCTTGTGATCATCATGGCTTGGTACAAGCGATGATGTTCACAGCTCGAGTCGCTTCGGTCCTGCCAATGAAGTCAAAGAACGACTTCACCGTCAGGCCCTCCAGCGCTTGTCGGGGCTGATCAAGGCGCTTGCGCTTTTGTTCTTATCCCGATTCACTTTTCGTCCTGTTGCGGATCGGATATAGTGCTTTATCAACTGTTTGGCTGTTTTTTTCGGTGATTTCCGCTTTTCTAGGGATCGGCGGATACAGATCGGCCGGGTCATCCCATTCCTTCGGAAGCTCAACGGGTGCTTTATCCTGCCAGTTTTCAATCCAGTCAGCCGGCAAGCTGCCAAAACGATTTGGATTTTCGGTCATTTCAAGCCAGATGAAGGCCCATGCCCTTGGAACGACTCTCCAAATATCATATCCGCCCCCGCCAACCGCGATCCAGCGTCCATCACAGTGCTTATGCGCTATTTCATGGGCAAGCTTCGGTATTTCCCGGAAAATTTTTGTCGTTGCCGATAAATGGGTCAACGGATCCAGGTAATGGGCATCTGCCCCGTTTTGCGTCAGGATCACATCAGGCTTAAAAAAATCGGCGACTTCGTTTAAAGCATTCGAATATACATGGAGCCATGAATCATCCTCTGTGAACGCATCAACCGGAATATTAAAAGAATAACCGTATCCTTTTCCCTGGCCTCTTTCATTCACATTGCCTGTCCCGGGAAATAAATAGCGCCCTGTTTCATGTATCGATAGCGTGCATACGTCTGGATCATCGTAAAAAGCCCATTGAACCCCGTCTCCATGATGGGCATCTGTGTCGACATAAAGAACGCGGGCATTGTATTTGTGCTGCAAATACTTTATTGCAATTGAAGTGTCATTATAGACGCAAAACCCTGAAGCTTTTCCCCTGAATCCGTGATGAAGCCCGCCGCCAAGATGCAACGCGTGCTTTGCCTTCCCTGTCATGACATAATCAACCGCTGTCAAAGTTCCGCCGACAAGCAGTGAACTTGCTTCGTGCATATTATCAAATATCGGCGTATCTTCGGTACCAAGGCCGTAATTTTCGGCCACTTCTTTATCAAGGCTTCCGTGCCCTGCCAATCTGACAGCGTTTATATAATTTTGATCATGGATGAGACTGAGCTCTTCTTCTAAAGCAGCCCGGGGCGGAACGATTTGCTGTTCTTCAATAGCCTGCATTCTTTGGAGCAGATCAAGTGTCAATTTAAGCCGGAGCTGATTAAAAGGATGATGGCTGCTGAATTTGTAGTTCAGCAGTTCTTCAGAAAAAATAAACACGGATTGATCGGTCATGATGGAAGCCCCGGTAAATTCGGCCAAAGCACGTGAAGTCCGGCATTCGTTAAATCTTCGATCATGCCGACCGGATTCATGGTCTGGACTCTGAGAACGATTATTTTATACTTTTCATCCTTTTTATCAGGGTAGACGAGGACACTTTGAATATTGACCTTACGGTTGCGGATGACGGTCGCCACCTCCCAAAGCATCCCTGCTTTATTGGGAACCTTTATTTCAATTTGCGAGCCTGGCTGATGAGCCCCGGTTAATTCAACTAACGTATGCAGTAAATCGGTTTCCGTAATAATACCGACCAGTTTCTGATCCTTTAAAATCGGCAGGCAGCCAATATGATGCTCATAAAATAAAGCAGCAATTTCCTCTACAAAATCGAGGGGATGACCTGTGATCACGTTCCTTTTCATAATTGTTTCCAGTGGTTTCTGTAAATCTTCCTTATATTCTTCAGCCCGAAAAATTGAAGGGGTGGCGTCACGGATATCCCGGTCTGTCACCAAGCCGATTAAACGGTTATCTTCATTGATGATCGGGATATGGCGAATTTTCTTTTGCTCCATTAAAACAATGGCATCCGCAATCGTGCTGTCTGAAAATAATGTGCATACATTCGTTTTCATGATTTCTTCGACAATCATCGTTTTTATCCCCCTTACCAAATGCCATTTATTCGTAAATCAATAAATGGCATCAGCTTGCTCCAGGTTTCGTTTAATACATAAATCTATTCATGAACCTTAGCTGGTCGAAGCGCTGAATCGATTCCTGATCAATTCTTTTTCCGATTCGGGCCATTAAGCAATTCGCAGGATGTGAGCTGATTTCAGGGTCATCGGTTGCATACCATTCCAGCCCGCCGGCATTCATCATTTTTTCCATTACTTTGCGATACTCCCAAACGTTCAAGCCGGTTCCTTTTAAATCCCAATGCCAGTAATACTCGGTCGTAATAATGATGTAGTCTTCCATGGCATCGTCCATCATCGATACAATCAGAAGATTTTTTCCGACTGAGGCACCGCGGAATTCCGGAATCACTTCAATTGCACCAAGTTCAATTAAGTTTTCCATATTGCCCTCGGACCATCGCTCGAGCGGATCAGGATATAAATATGTCACATAGCCGACAATCATATGCCTGTATCTGGCGATTATAATTCTTCCTTCAGGGAGACCGGCGATTTCAATTAATGCCTTGTGCTGCTGTTCAGGAGGGCGAAAGGCAACTAAATCTTTATGAAATTCATAACCGGCAAGCTTTTCAGGAGAAATTGGCCCTTCAATAATCAAGTCGCCGTGCTTTGTTTTCAACTCTTTCGCATTGTACGTTTTTTTATGCTCCATTTATACACCACCCGGAATAACAATTAACAGATTAATACTATTATACATAAAAACTATTATTTAAAAGCGCTTTCACAAAATTTTCTGGTAAATTTCAATATATTTTAACAAGCTGTCACATAAGCAATTAAAAGATTATTGGCGGGGAGAATATTTTAAAAATTGAGAAAAAATGTTTTTTATACTATAATAATGTTGACTAACCGAATTAAAGGGGGATATGGTTCATGAAAGTGGAAGCGCTACCAGCAATAAAGGGGCAGTATAATCTGGAAGATTATGAGCAAATGTACAAGCAGTTTGATTGGAAGGAGACTGAAAAGCATTTTTCCTGGTCCGAAACGGGACTCATGAATATGGCTTATGAAGCGATTGACCGCCACGCCGAATCCGCCAGGAAGAATAAAATTGCGTTGTACTACCGAAGCGGCCTTCGCAATGAAAAATACACATTTAAAGAAATGAAGGAGCTGTCCAATAAAGCTGGAAACGTATTTAAGGCGTTTGCGGATGTAGAAAAAGGAGACCGCGTGTTTATTTTTATGCCGCGTTCGCCTGAGTTCTATTTTGCCGCTTTAGGAGCGATTAAGCTCGGAGCGATCGTCGGCCCATTATTTGAAGCATTTATGGAAGGGGCGGTACGTGACCGTTTGGAGGACAGCGAAGCGAAGGTGCTCGTTACAACACCGGAGCTGCTCGAACGTGTACCGGTAGCTGAGCTTCCTGCTTTAAAGCATATTTTCTTGGTGGGAGATCATGTTGAAGAACAGGGGCCTTATCTTGATTTTAACCGCAAATTGCAAGAAGCGAGCCGCAAGCTCGATATTGAGTGGGTTGACCGCAATGACGGGCTTATCTTGCATTATACTTCCGGATCGACTGGCAAACCAAAGGGAGTGCTGCATGTCCATAATGCGATGATCCAGCATTACCAGACGGCAAAATGGGTTCTTGATTTGAAAGAAGACGATATCTACTGGTGCACAGCAGATCCCGGCTGGGTTACCGGCACATCGTATGGAATGTTCGGACCGTGGCTGACTGGAACATCGAATGTCGTGATTGGCGGCCGCTTCAATCCCGAGACCTGGTATAAATTAATTGAGGATTTGGGAGTTACGGTCTGGTACAGTGCTCCAACTTCTTTCCGGATGCTGATGGGTGCGGGCGATGAAGTTGTGAAAAAGTTTGATTTAAGCAGCCTCCGCCATATCCTTAGCGTTGGGGAACCACTCAATCCGGAAGTCGTCAGATGGGGAATGAAGGTCTTTAATCTGCGCATCCATGATACATGGTGGATGACGGAAACGGGTGCTCAGCTTATTTGTAATTATCCGTGCATGGAAATCAAACCAGGGTCGATGGGAAAACCGATCCCGGGTGTTCAAGCGGCGATTGTTGACGACCAGGGCAACGAGCTTCCACCAAACCGAATGGGGAATCTGGCGATTAAAAAAGGCTGGCCATCGATGATGCACACGATTTGGAAAAACGATCAAAAATATGAGTCATATTTTATGCCTGGCGGCTGGTATGTTTCTGGAGATTCCGCTTATATGGATGAGGATGGTTATTTCTGGTTCCAGGGCAGGGTGGATGATGTGATTATGACTTCGGGAGAACGGGTTGGCCCGTTTGAAGTCGAAAGCAAGCTTCTTGAACATCCGGCTATTGCCGAAGCAGGAGTCATCGGCAAACCTGATCCGGTGCGCGGGGAGATTATTAAAGCGTTCGTTGCGCTTCGGGACGGTTACGAAGCTTCTGAAGAACTGAAGGAAGAAATCCGCCAATTTGTAAAAAGAGGCTTTGCCGCTCATGCAGCGCCACGGGAAATTGATTTCCGCGACAAGCTGCCAAAAACACGAAGCGGAAAAATTATGCGCCGCGTCTTAAAGGCATGGGAACTGGACTTGCCGACTGGCGATCTGTCGACAATGGAAGATTAATATTTTAAGAAAATCTCGATTGAAATGATAGTAAGTGAATAGAGTCGCAGATAAGTAAGGAGCGGGGATATATCCTCGGGGAGATGAAGGACAAATTCAAGTGACTGAGCCAGTAAAATGTCTTTCATCCGGCTGATGAAGGACAAAAAGAAGTGACTGAGCGAGTAAAATGTCTTTCATGCAGGTGATGAAGGACAAAACGGAGTAAGCGGGCCAGCGAAATGTCTTTCATCAAGCAAAACAATGGACAATCCTAACCAATCAAGTCTGCTACTTGTTAAAATTGTAATCACATAAAAAAAGCGCCGCCTCATTTTTTGAGGCGGCGCTTTAGCGTTATTAAGTGTCGGACCCATCTCCCGGTCCAGGAACAGGCTCGACCGGTCCTGGCGCCGGGGCGGGAGCTGGTGCAGGCGCCGGAGCAGGCGCTGGTGCCGGAATTTGCTCGGTTTCTTTTGGTTCAACCGGCGTTGTTACTGCCGGCGCTCCGATTAACACCATGTTGGAAGGCGGTGATTCTTGTCCGGCTATATCAACGGCGGTTACATAGTATTCTCCATTTCCAACATTTTGCGCAAGCCCGCCACCCGCTTTAATGCTGCCGATCTTTTGGCCGCCTGTAGTATAGACACGGTAACCAACAACATCCGGCTCAGGGTGGTTGCCCCATGTAAGCGTGGAGCCGGAACCTGCGACGGCCGGAGCAGACGGCGCTTTTCCGTTATCTTCAATTTTCGCATTGGGAATCAAAATATTGGCCCAGCGGTCTTTTTTCGGTATGAGCTGGTCAACATTGGCGGTAATTCCGAATATCTTTTGAAGATAATCCGGATTTAAAATCACGCCATCTTCAGCGAATTCAGCCGGAGTGGAATCGAGAGCAAGGTACTTGGCGTCCCCAATTCGCACAAATTTCCCGCTAATCAAGCTGTCATCCACACCAGTCGGAACAAATTTCGCATTAAATAAATCGGTTTCGACAAGGCCCGCTCTCGAACACGCTTCAGACGGAAGCAGTCCCGAGGTTATACAATACGACCTTCTGACAATCCCGCCCGGCATTTTGAACTGCTCGGCAGGAGCGATCAGCGCCGGATTAATATTATAGGCAGCATTCAGTAATTCCGCCCACAAATAATTGGTGCGCAGACTGTAATTCAACCCCCCTGTTTGTAACGATTTAGGCGTATCATAGCCCGTCCAGATGCCGAAGGAAATATTCGGATTGGAAGCGACAAACCAGGAGTCGTGAAAATCATTTCCTGTTCCGGTTTTACCGGCGAGGTCGGAGTTGAATTTTAACCTTCCTTTAATGGCGGCTGCTGTTCCGGTTCTAATCACATCGCGCATCATATCGATCGTTAAATAAGCGGTTTGCGGGCTGAAGACTTCAACCGGTTTTACTTCATGCTGATAGATGACATTGCCTTCTTTATCTACGATTTTCTCAATCATGTAGGCGTCAATAAACTGGCCATTATTGGCAAATGTCGCAAAAGCGTTTGTGTTTTCTTCAACTGTGACTCCAAGTTTCAAGGAACCGATCGAAGTTGCCAGATTTGTGTAGTCTTCTTCATGTAAAGAGGTGAAGCCCATTTTTTCCAGATAGGTCGCAGGCCGCTGGTCAACAATATCTTTGTAAAGTTTTACAGCCGGCACGTTTAATGACTTTTCCAGAGCATATCTAGCCGATACTAGCCCGCTATAAGTCCTTGTATAGTTATTTGGCCACGGTCGATTGAGCTGCGGGTTAAGCTTCAAAGGTATGTCCGGCAAAATCGTTCCCGGCGCCGCTTTGCCAAGCTCCATCGCCGGTGCGTAAACAAGCAGCGGCTTCATGGTGGAACCATTTCCGCGAAGCCCGCTTGTTGCATGGTTAAGCTGTTCGCGCTTATGATTTCGGCCGCCAACGAAGCTGAGAATTTTACCCGTTTTATTTTCGATCAAAACAGCGCCGACTTCAACCGGCTCCATCACCGTTTTTTGTTCTCTGGTTTCCGGATCTGTAATAACCTGCTGCTTATCAGGGCCGAAATTTTGATAATTCGCCGTTACGGAAGTAAAGACATCATACATTTCCTTATTAATGGTACTATGGATTTGATAACCATTTTGCCGGAGATTGCGGTCCGCAAGAGTTGTGTATTTCTCTTGTAAATCATCATCTTTCTTCAGAGCTTCCTCATCATATCCATCTTTTTTTGCAAGTACTTTCGCAAGAACTTCAACCGCCCGCTTTTCGATTTCAACCGTTAACCACGGATACTGTTCAGTCGGGTTCTCGCTTGGTGGTATAAAGTCCTTTGTAATATCATAGGCGATTGCCTCTTCATATTGTTTGCTGTCAATTGACCCGCTCTCATGCATTCTTTTTAGGACGGTCTTCATTCTCGTCAGGCCGGGCTCAAGATCCGCTTTTACTTCACCCTTGTTTGTAAACGGCGTATAGCCGAACGGACTTTGCGGAAGCCCTGCGATAAAGGCGGCTTGGGCTAAATTAAGGTCCTTTGCTGCAACGCCGAAGATCCCCTTTGCGGCTGATTGTACACCGGCAATATTTCTTCCCGAAGAATTGCGGCCGAATGTTGAAACATTTAAGTACGCTTCGAGAATTTCTTTTTTATCAAAGAATTTTTCAAGGCGGAGCGCAAGGAGGATTTCCTTTGCTTTCCGTTCAAACGAAATTTCATTAGTGAGTATCTGGTTTTTAATCAGCTGCTGTGTGAGCGTGCTTCCGCCTGATTGGTTGGCCGAATTGGTGACTTCCTGAAACAAAGCGCGTGCAATCGCTTTCGGAACGACGCCGTTATGCTCGTAAAAATATTCATCCTCTGTTGCAACAACGGCATCAATTAAATATGGAGATACTTCGTCAAGCTTGACTTCCTCGCGTTCAAGGTCGGTGCGGAGCTTGCCTAAATACACATCATTGGCAAAATACATTTCCGACGTTTCTTCGTAGTTATATATATCTTTTTTCATACTTTCATAGGAGCGGATCGGCTCTTCTTTGACGAGTGACGCAAAATAGCCTGCCCCAACCCCGCCTGCGAAAGCACCGCCGAGCACTAAGATGATGAAAAAAATAAGCAATAAATTCCAAAAAACTTGATATGTAATTCTTGCTCCTTTGACCGTTTTCTTATCAGTAACAAGGCTGAACCATGATTTTATTTGGTCTTTCCAATTTGGCTTTTCGTTCACTTTATCAATCCCCCTAAAATCACATACATTATAGCATACATTAACACCCTGCGATGACAAGCCATGGCATTTTTCTGAAATATACGGTGATGATTTGACAGGAACCAGGGAAATATGGTAAAACAGCAATAGTTTAAATCACATTTTCGAAAGCAATGACGGGAACCAGTAGTGCTTCTATCCCTGTTTACAGAAAGCCGGCGGCTGCTGCAAGCCGGTACAAATAGAAGGATGAATTACCTCCCTGAGCATTTACTGTGAAACCCGAGTAGCAGTAAACGGTAAAACCGTTATCTTTTTTAAGTGGAGGGCTTATCTGTGCCCTCAATCTGGGTGGTACCGCGCTAATCCATGCGTCCCTGCATTATTGCAGGGGCGTTTTTTGTTTAAGCCAAGAAGGAGGAATAGATATGAGTTTATTGAAAGATTTGGAATGGAGAGGAATAATTTACCAGCAGACAGATGAAGAAGGAATCCAAGAAACGTTAAACAAGGAAAAGATTTCACTCTACTGCGGAGTTGATCCGACAGCCGACAGCATGCATATCGGCCATTTGCTGCCTTTCCTGACATTGCGCCGCTTCCAACATGCAGGCCATCGCCCGATCGTTCTTGTCGGTGGAGCGACTGGCTTAATCGGCGACCCGAGCGGAAAGTCTGAAGAGAGAAAACTGCAAACCCTGGAGACGGTTCAACACAATGTAAAAGGCCTGCAGGGACAGCTTGAAAGAATTTTTGATTTTGAAGGTGAGAACGGCGCGATTATGGTCAATAACTATGACTGGGCCGGCTCGATGGATATTGTCACGTTCCTGCGCGATTACGGCAAGCATGTAGGGGTCAATTACATGCTGGCCAAGGATACAATTGCCTCCCGCCTCGATACGGGAATATCTTTTACCGAGTTTACGTACACGATTTTACAGGCGATCGATTTCCTTCATTTATACAAAAATCACGATTGCAGAATGCAGATCGGTGGAAGCGATCAGTGGGGAAACATTACAACCGGTCTGGAATTAATCCGCAAAATGCAGCCTGAAGGTTTGAAAGCATACGGCTTGACGATCCCACTCGTCACGAAGGCGGATGGTACAAAGTTTGGGAAAACGGAGAGCGGGGCAATCTGGCTTGACCCTGAAAAAACTTCTCCATACGAGTTTTACCAGTTCTGGATTAACACGGCTGATGCTGATGTGATCAAGTATTTAAAATACTTTACGTTTCTTTCAAGAGAAGAAATCGAAGAGCTTGAGAAAGCGGTCGAGGCAGAGCCGCATTTGCGTAAAGCACAAAAAGCTCTCGCGGAAGAAATGACTTCATTAATTCACGGGCCGGAAGCATTGCAGCAAGCAATCAAAATTTCTGAAGCGTTGTTCAGCGGTGATGTCAAAAATCTTTCAGCAGCCGAAATCAAGCAGGGCTTTAAAGATGTTCCATCGCATGTGCATAGCGATGGAGAAGAAATCGCGATTGTTGATTTGCTGGTTGCGGCAAAAATTTCTCCGTCAAAACGGCAGGCGCGTGAGGATGTCGGAAGCGGGGCTGTGTCTGTTAATGGCGAGCGCATCACAGATACCGGTTATATTTTAACCGAAGCGGACCGAATCGAAGGGCAATTTACAATCATTCGCAGGGGGAAAAAGAAATACTTCTTAATTAAATATTAATTATGCGAAAAGCCTTCCGGTTGCCGGAAGGCTTTTCTACATAGGATGGGGAAAGCAGAATCAATTAAATGAACAGCATTGCAGAAACCATGAAGCCCTTCTTATCCAAATAAAAAAACAAGCCGCGGAATAGTCGACGGCTTGTTTTGCGCTATTAACGAGAATAGAATTCAACGATCAGAGCTTCGTTGATTTCGGCAGGCAATTCAGAGCGCTCTGGCATGCGGGTGAAAGTACCTTCCAATTTATCAGCATCGAAAGTTAAGAAGTCAGGTACGAAGTTGTTTACTTCAATTGCTTCTTTGACGATGTCAAGATTGCGGGACTTTTCGCGCAAGCTGATTGTTTGGCCAGGCTGCACGCGGTATGATGGGATATCAACACGTGAACCATCAACCAAAATGTGTCCATGATTTACAAGCTGGCGAGCTTGGCGGCGTGTGCGCGCTAAGCCTAAACGGTAAACAACATTGTCCAAACGAGATTCAAGAAGAATCATGAAGTTTTCACCGTGTTTACCAGCCATTTTGCCGGCACGATCGAACAGGTTGCGGAATTGGCGCTCAGTTACTCCGTACATATGACGAAGCTTTTGCTTTTCCTGTAATTGCAAACCGTATTCAGAAAGTTTTTTGCGCTGGTTAGGGCCATGTTGACCAGGAGCGTAAGGACGCTTTTCTAATTCTTTACCTGTACCGCTTAGAGAAATTCCAAGACGGCGGGATAGTTTCCAGCTTGGACCAGTATAACGAGCCATGAATGACTCCTCCTTTGTGTTTTTATTAGTAAAATAAAAACAGTTGTGACGCACAATCGTGGCCATTTTGTCTTCATGTACCTTCGCCCCAGCAGCTCGGAGTTACCCAATACACCATCCTGGAGGAGAAAACCTCCACAAGAGGAACAAAATGCGCCCACAAAGGTGTTCACATAGGCTGCGATATTATTTTACACAAAGGCTATTATATAATTTTAGTTGGATAAAAGTCAAGACCATTACTATAAATCAACCGAATAAATATTTTGCAGGTAAAGAGTCATGAGTACAAAGATATGGTATAATGAGGAATATTCAATATGAATTCGGAACGGCACGTATATATCATTATATTTAAAAAATCAATTGTTGGCTTAGACGGACTTTCCTGTGACAACCCTGTAAGATAATAGGTGATGATGGAATGGAATTGCTTGAAGACAATATTATAGTAAATTTAAAAAGCCGTTTTTTTGATTTGTTTGATGTCGAAAGCGGTTTATTGCGTGATGAGTTTTTACTGGATGCCATGATTGGTTCAATCAAAAGTTTGCTCGATGCCAGTGAAGTAACTTTGCTTGCGTCTAGTGAATGGAATCAACAGCTCGTCATCGAAGCTTCCACAGAAAAGAGTGCCAACACAGCTGCTTTTTCTCCTATTGTAACGTATGAAGAATATGAACAATTATTAAAAGGGGAAATTGTTTACCGCTCCGGTGCCCCTCTTGCAGTCTTTGGCGAATGCGATTTGTCGCTGGTCATCAAGGAAGAAGAACGAATTCTTGGATTTTTGCTTATTAAAGAAAAAAATCCGGGCAGCCAATCCGCTTTTTCCGATCAATTGCTGACCAATATATGCAAAGAATGTGTCACATTTATGAAAAAAGTCCGCGGACTTTCCAAAATTGTGGTTGATGAGAAGCGTTACAGGCAGCTTTTTCGAATCACGGAAAAGCTTCATTCCTCGATGGACATGGACGCAGTTCTTGGAGAGATCATTGGCACATTAAAAGAAGTTTATCCATCTTTTACCTATTACTTATTGCTTTCACAGGATAATAACAGCCATGGCGGTTTGCCGGTCAGAGACCTGGAATACGACAGCGAAAATATTGCCGTCATGCAGGCTTATGTAACCGGGCAGGTCCAGCTTGAGGATTCCGTTCAAGACAGAAAGTCTGTGCTCTATGCTCCGTTAAAAGGAAGACAGGGAGTATACGGTGTGTTGCAGGTCATTGCTCCGAATACAGTTGTTTTTCCGCAAAAAGAGGTTGAGTTTATCATGCTCCTTTCCAACACGGCAGGCGCAGCTTTGGAAAATGCCCAGCTCTATCAGCAGTCAAGGCGGTTAATCTCTGATCTTCAGCTCATTAATGAGACATCCCATCAGCTTAATTCAAACCTCAGGCTTACCGAGACGATAAGCTATATGTCAAAGCAAATTATGAAATCGTTCGATGCTGACGAAGCAGGCTTCATTCTTCTGCACGAAGATCTTGAACAGACAAAGGTGATGCAGGGCAGCAGCCGATTTTATTTTACTGAAGAGGCGAAAGCCTATATTAAATATATAAAAGATAAAATCAAGAAAGAAAAGGATTCTTTATTTATTGGTGATTTAAATCTGCGCGATGGTGAGCTTGCTGAGCGGTTTAAATCGATTATGGCTGTTCCGATGGTACAAAGTGAAGCGCTGAAAGGTTTCGCGCTTGTCATGCATAAACAACCGTATCATTTTTCTTTTGAGGCTTTTAAGCTGCTTCAATCGCTGATCCATCACTCGACACTGGCCTTTACCAATTCAATGCTGCGGGAAGAACTCGAAAAAATGGTGGTCACCGATCATTTAACAAAGCTTTATTCCCGGAATTATTTGAATGAAAAAATGGATATGTCGATAGAAAAGGACGGGCAGGGCACGTTTATTTTGATTGATATCGATAACTTTAAATCTATAAATGACACGTACGGCCACCAGATCGGTGATGAGGTCATCATTCAGGTGGCAAGCATCATTAATGCCCATATCCGCTCGACGGATATTGGATCAAGATGGGGCGGGGAGGAGCTGGCAATTTATTTGCCTAATGTTCCCCTTGAGGCGGGGGTCGTGATTGCCGAGAGGCTGGTCGAAAAGGTCGCCGCAAATACGTCACCGCAAATCACGATCTCTTGCGGGGTATCCCACTGGAATTCTGAAAAATCAGATACGAGCAATAATTTATTTAAAAGAGCGGACCGTGCCCTCTATTTAGCAAAAGGTACGGGAAAAAATAAAGTTGTCGTGCAGAATGAAGAATCAGGGACGATACTCCAAAATAACGTGATTTTCAAATAAAAACAAAGCAGCCGGTTCGCGCGAATTTTTATTTCAGCGGACGGCTTTTTTTAAGCTATAGGAAAGTATAAACGTTTCTAAATATAGTTGGGCGTTTCGATGTCCAGCTCCAGCGCCTAGCCCCTCGAGTCGCTTCGGTCCTGCCAATGAAGTCAAAAAGCGACTTCACTGTCAGGCCCTCCAGCGCTTGTCGGGGCTGACCAAGGCGCTTGCGCTTTTCTTATATGAATTGACGAGTGTACAAAGAAACAGCCAAACCGAATCCAGTCAGGCTGTTTTTAAATATTTATAAATACCGGACAAGTGATGCGGCAAACTTCTCCAGCTTGGTTTGATCCAATTCATCAAAGCGGTTTTTTTCCGGGGAATCAATATCCAAAACCCCGAGCAACTTTCCATCCTTCAACAATGGCACTACAATTTCGGATTGTGATGCAGCATCACAGGCAATATGGCCAGGAAAAAGATGGACATCTGCCACCCTTGCCGTTTCCTGCAATTGTGCTGCTTTACCGCACACACCTTTTCCGACCGGAATGCGTACACAGGCTGGCAGCCCTTGAAACGGCCCGAGCACAAGCTCATTGTCTTCGAGTAAATAAAAGCCTACCCAGTTGACCCGGTCCAGAAATTGATTCAACAAGGCTGACGCATTGCTCAAATTGGCAATCCGATTTGGTTCTCCTTCCAACAGAGCATTAAGCTGTTTTATGACCATTTCGTAATTTTCTTCACGCGTACCCTGATAGGAATCGACCTTAAACATCAACGTTCACCTTACTTCCTGAGTTTATATGTTTCATATGATCATAACCCGCTGAAAAAGCGGGTACTTTGTCGACAATTATATAAAGGAAAGTTAATAGATGCAAAGAATGTTACTTATATACTATTTTAATCCAATTGACCGGAAAGGAGGAGGGAAACGTTGAAAAAAAACAGTAAGGACGCGATTGTCGAGGCGGCGATTATGCTTTTCAATACGAAAGGATACAATGGGATTTCGATCAGGGATATCGCACGAAAAGCAGAGGTGAATCCCGCCAATATTGCTTATTATTTTCATAATAAGAACGGCCTGCTCGAATATTGCTTTACAACCTTTTTTGAAAACTACATGGCAGAGATCGAAAAAGGGTTTGCTCACATTGATTTCGGGGCTGCCCATTGCTTAAAGCAAATCGGCAAAAACTTGCTTGCATACCAGTGTGAGCACATCCACTTAACAAGATTTGTTTTAAGGGAAATGTCGATTGACTCTCAAGTTGTCAGGGAAATCATGTCCACTTACTATGTGAAAGAACGCTATTATTTCAAACAGGTGCTTGAAAAAGGAATCGGAGCCGGCGAATTTTCGATCCAATCCATTCCGTATGCGATTATGCAGTTTAAAGGACTATTAATGATGCCTTTTCTGAATATTCAATACGCAACAGAAGTGCTCCATATTTTTCCGCATGAAAACTACTTTTTGAAAATGTATGAACAGGAGCTCGTCCTTTGGATTGAAAGGGTGCTGTGCACGAGTGAGCGCGAACAGGTACTGGCTAATTAGGGAGCTGGAATAAAAGCCATCTGTTCACGCCCTTGTCCCAGCTCTTTTGCCTGGTGTGCGTCAGAACCATAAACAAGGGGGATTCCGAGATCAGCTGCTTTTTCAGCAATCCAATGTGGCGGATAAGGCTCCCGGCACAGCGGCTTCGCGGTTCCAGCTCCGTTATAATCAAGTTCATAGCCGTAACGTTTGATCGAAAGAAGAATTTCAGCAATTCTTTCGTTGTAATCATACGCGGCAGGGAATTTTTTATGGAATTTCCTGACAAGGGTGATATGCCCGATCCGCGCCGGCTTATAGCGGCCAAGATTGGCTTTGATTGATAAAAGCAATGTATCAAAATAGCGCTCGTATAACGCTTCGATTGTCCCGTACTTTTCAATCATTTGTCCGAAAACTTCAGGGCTGTAATCGAGACAGTCATAGCTGTTTCGGTATTTTAAAAAGTGCACAGATAAAATGGCATCATCCAGTTTTGGCCCCACTTTGTCCAAAAAACTCCGTGTTTCCTCTTCATATCCTTCAATAAAGTCGACTTCCAGGCCCGCATTGATTTTAATCACACCGGCATATTGTTTCTTTACAACGTCCAGATCGGCAAAATAAGCATCCAGCAATTCAGGTTTCATGGCACTGTCTTTACCCGGAGCTGGGTCTTCAAACTCCCCGGGAAGCGGTGCATGCTCTGTAAAAGTTATTTCCTTAAAACCGAGTACAATGGCTTTTTCGATGTACTCGGAAAATGAATCAGCGGTTCCATGCGGGCAATATTTTGTATGAACATGGCCATCCTTCAGCATTTACCGTCCTCCTTCTTTCCATTAAAGGGATTCTTAAGCTTTTTTTTGTAAACCTGGAATATGATCTGAATTCACTAAATCAGATAAGCTAATAGCGTTAATTTTTGTTGATATTTCAAGAAAAAGTGAAATTATTAGTCAAAAATTGTCGTTTACATGGTATCATAAAAACAAAGAAAAAACATTTTATTTCATTTTTTACATAGAACAGTAGAATTGCTCCGAATTCGTTGTTAAAACTGGGGGTTTACAATGGAATACATCATTGGCGGATTAGCCATTATTATCATTTTATTTTTAAGCGGATTTTTATTGAGAAAAAAATTCTATCATGACATTGACCGGCTGGAAGGCTGGAAGATTGATATAATGAACCGGCCTGTATTGGATGAAATGTCAAAAGTTAAACAGTTAAACATGACCGGGCAAACAGAGGAACTGTTTGAACGCTGGCGGGATGAATGGGACGAGATCGTTACGACGCGGCTGCCGGCTGTCGAAGACCTTTTGTTCGACGCAGAAGAATTTATCGATAAATATCGCTTTGGGAAATCGAAAGAGGTTCAGGCAAGGATAGAGCGTGAGCTTACTGAAACAGAAGAACAGATAAAAAGCATCCTTGCCGAACTTAATGAGCTTGTCGGCAGTGAAGAAAAAAACCGGGCAGAGATCGACGGATTAAAGGAACAATACCGCGAAAATAAAAAAACTTTGCTTGCGCACAGGCATCATTATGGAAAAGCTGAAGCAACGCTTGAGCAAAAATTGGACAGCGTTATGACGAAATTCGAGGATTTCGATGAAAAGACGAACCAGGGCAATTATCTGGAAGCTCGGGAAGTGGTGCTTGTCATAAAAGACGAGCTTAAAAAAATCAACTACTGCCTTGAAAATCTGCCGCATTTATTGGTGGAATGCCAGGCAACGATTCCGGGGCAGATTCAGGAAGTCAAAGATGGCTGCCGGGAGATGGCAGCACAAGGGTATGTTTTGGACCATCTCCAGATTGACAAGGAAACCGGGAGGCTCGAAAAAGAGCTGGCCGCATACGTTGCTTATCTTGAACAGGCCAAGGTTTCCGAAGTGGAGAACGGAATCCCGGCTTTAAAAGAAAGCGTCGAAAGCTTATTTGATCTTCTTGAAAAGGAAGTACATGCAAAACGCTTTATAAGCCAGCACGGGCAGGGAGCTAAAAACTTCCTGGAAATGCTGCTTGATGAAAAAGAAAAGCTCAAGGCCGAGACTCTTTCGGTCCAGCAGAGCTATCATTTAGCGGAAAATGACCTTAAGAGTTTGTCTGAAATGGAGAAGCATTTGACCGAGCTTTCGAAAAGGCATCTGGTGCTTGAGACCAGACTGGCTGAAAACGATACTGCACAATCGGTTTTAGGCGATGAATTAAGAGAAGTGCAGCAATTGCTGGAAGCCGTACTGGATGAGCAGAAAGAATATGCCGAGAAGCTCCAGACACTTCGGAAAGATGAAATATCGGCTCGTGAAAAGGTTGTTGAGCTCAAGAAGAATATCGGCGAGACAATCAGAACGGTATCGAAAAGCAATATTCCGGGCCTGTCGCATACGTACCAATATTTATTGGATGATGCCAATGAGAGCATTCAAAATGTGGTGCTGAAGCTCGAGGAAAAGCCTCTCGATATCCCGGCGGTGCAGAGGTATTTGGAAATAGCCGTTCTAACGGTCGAAAAGCTGGCCGATACAACGATTGAACTTGTAGAAAATGCGATGCTTGCTGAAAAAGTCATCCAATACGGCAACCGTTATCGAAGTCGTTACCCTTCAGTCGCAAAAGGGCTTAATGAAGCAGAAATTGCTTTTAGAAGCTTTGACTACCAGGCGGCGCTGGAACAGGCGGCAACCTCTGTAGAGGAAGTCGAACCGGGTGCACTGCGAAAAATCGAAATGATATTAGCAAAAGAATAGAAAAACAGGCCGACGCTACAGGCCTGTTTTTTTGGATTTGTCTGGATTCCGGCTGGATTTACGCCAATTGATTATGATAACATTTAAAGTTGGCACAAATGTTTTAAAAACAAGGGGGAAGACACGATGATTTACTTTGATAACAGTGCTACAACCAAGCCTTACAAGGAAGTATTGGATTCGTATGTTAAAGTATCCCAGGACTACTTTGGCAACCCTTCCTCACTGCACAGCGCCGGTGCCCAGGCAGAAAAGCTGCTTTCACATGCAAGAGCACAGACGGCCAAATTAATGAATGTAAAGGCCAATGAAATATATTTTACATCCGGAGGCACGGAGGGCAATAACCTGGCGATTAAAGGTGCCGCCCTGGCATATAAAGGACGGGGACGGCACATCATCACGACGGAAGTTGAGCATTCCTCCGTCAGGGAAGCAATCGAACAATTGAAACGGGATCATGGCTTCAGCGTCACTTATGTTTCTCCGGATTCTGACGGAAGAGTAAAGATGAACGATATCGAAAAGGCGATAACCGATGAAACAATACTTGTCTCGGTTATTCATGTCAATAATGAGGTCGGGACAATCCAGCCGATTTTCGAGATTGGCAATATGCTGAAAAAGTACGAAAAGATCATCTTTCATGTCGACCACGTCCAGGGGATTGGAAAGGTTCCTTTGGATATATATGAATGCGGTATTGATCTTTGCACCATATCCGGCCATAAATTTCACGGGCTGAAGGGTACGGGTGCCCTGTTTATAAAGGAGGGTCTTACCCTGTCCCCGCTCTTTTCCGGGGGGAACCAGGAATCGAAAATCAGAAGCGGCACAGAAAATGTCGCCGGGATCGTGGCAATGGCAAAAGCGCTGCGGATGACTTTTGAAAAAAGGGAAGAACTTTTGCGGCAAATGGAAGCGATCAAGGAAACATTAAGGGAAGAACTGCAATCAATCGGAAGAGTAAAAATTCATACTCCACACAAGTTTTCCGCTCCGCATATTTTGAATTTTTCAATCAAAGGCTTTAAAGCAGAGGTTTTTGTGCATGCCCTTGAAGAGGAAGGCATTTACGTTTCAACAACCAGCGCCTGCTCGTCAAAGCAAAAAGCGGCGAGTTCAACACTTTTGGCGATGGGTATTCCGGATGATGAGGCGGGCAGTGCGGTGCGGATCAGCCTCTCCTACGATAATACGCTGGAGGAAGCGCTCCGTGTCATTGACATCATCAAGAACGCGATAGACAAACTGGGAAGGGTTATGAATTAACATGAATTATGATCGAATCCTGATTCGCTATGGTGAAATCTCAACAAAAGGAAGAAACCGCAACAAATTTATCAGCCTGCTTAAGGCAAGCATCCAAAGAGTTTTGCGCGATTATCCAAAAGCGGCCGTTCAGGCGGACCGGGACCGGATGTATGTGTTGCTTAACGGCGAAAATGGCGAAGAAATTGCGGAAAAGCTAAAAAAGGTGTTCGGAATCCAATCGTTCAGCCTTGCGGTTAAAACCGGCAGGGATGTTGACGAAATGAAATCGGCTGCATTGAAGCTGTTTTCAAGAATTTATGAGCCAGGAAAAACTTTTAAAATTACGGCCAAACGAGGCGACAAAACATTTCAGTTAAATACCGATGACATTAATCATGAATTCGGGGGATATTTATTGAAAAATATTCCCGGTCTTAAGGTAAACGTGAAAAACCCGGATATTAATCTGCAAATTGAAGTCAGAAAAGAGGCAGCTTACCTTTCCTGCGAAAATATCCGCGGCGCCGGGGGACTTCCTGTCGCGTCAAGCGGAAAAGCAATGCTGATGCTTTCAGGGGGAATTGACAGCCCTGTCGCCGGGTATTTGGCGATGAAAAAGGGAGTCGATATTGAAGCAGTCCATTTTCACAGTCCTCCATTCACGAGTGAACGGGCCAGGCAAAAGGTGCTTGACCTATCTGAAAAGCTTGCCGGGGTCAGTGGGGCCATCGCTCTCCATATCGTTCCGTTTACTGAAATCCAGCAGCTGATCCAGAAACAGATTCCCGAGAATTATACAATGACGACGACAAGGCGGCTGATGCTGAGAATCACAGATGAATTGCGCCGGAAGCACGGGGGCCTTGCGATTGTAACCGGGGAAAGTCTCGGCCAGGTTGCCAGCCAAACTCTCGAAAGCATGTATACAATCAATGAGGTGACAAATACACCGATTTTAAGACCGTTAATTTCGATGGATAAAACAGAAATTATGGCCATTGCCGAAAGCATTGGCACACACGAGATCTCAATTCGGCCGTACGAAGACTGCTGTACTATTTTTGTACCGGCGGCTCCGAAAACAAAACCGCGGCGCGAGAAAGTTCAGCGCTATGAAAGCTTTATCGATTTTGAACCGTATATTCAAAAAGCCGTAAATGATACGGAGCTGCTCATCATCAAACCTGGATTCGGCGAAGGAGCAGAGCAAATGGATGAGCTGTTCTAAAAGTTTCCGGAATGCGATGTTTTCCGGCCGGTTGGAATATCCAATTGTACGCGGTGGCACAGAATTCCCTGGTTCAACCTGAGTGAAGTGCTACATGGAGCGGGTGGCCCGCTTCTACTTTTTTTGGAGTTATAACGTAAAAATTTTAAAAATTTAGTATAATGATTTTGAGAGAATTGATGTGAGGGGGAGTATCTTTGAAACGGGAAGACTTGATTGCACCTGAAAAATATAATTTAGTTCGTGAAATGGAACGATTTGCGGACGAACCGGGAAAACTGGCGCTTAAATGGGAAAATGAAACAGGAGACACCAGTGAAATTACATATGAACTGCTGATAAAAAACGCGAATAAAATTGGCAACGTCTTTCTTCGGAGCGGCCTGCGGCGGGGGGATGTCATTCTGATCATGGTTCCGCGCCTGGTCGCAGCTTATCAGGTTTATATTGCCGCTTTAAAAGCGGGGATGGTCGTGATTCCAAGCTCGGAAATGCTGCGCAGCAAAGACCTGCAATACCGGATTAGCCATGGCGACGTCAAAGCAATCGTCAGCTATTATCCATATGTCGGGCAATTTTCTGATATCAAAGAGACGGCGGGCCTTGAAAAGTTTGTCATTGGCGGTAAAGCTGAAGGCTGGACCGACCTTGATGAACAGATGGCAGCTGTATCGGACGAAATGCCAATCGCGGAAACCTCGCGGGATGATATGGCGTTTTTATCCTATACTTCCGGAACTACCGGTAATCCGAAGGGAGTCGTCCACACGCACGGCTGGGCATATGCCCATCTGAAGACAGCGGCCGAGAAGTGGCTTTCCATTCAAGAAGGCGATACGGTCTGGGCAACGGCGGGGCCGGGCTGGCAAAAATGGATATGGAGCCCGTTCCTGTCCGTGCTTGGAACCGGTGCAACCGGCCTCGTTTATCATGGGAAATTTGAACCGAAAAAGTATTTGTCGTTGTTGGACAAATATGAGGTGAATGTATTGTGTTGCACCCCAACGGAGTACAGGCTGATGGCAAAGGCTGACAACCTTCACGAGTACAAGCTTTCACATCTCCACAGTGCTGTATCCGCAGGCGAACCGTTAAACAGGGAAGTAATCGATACATTTAGAAAGTATTTTAACGTCGATGTCCGGGACGGGTATGGGCAAACGGAAAATACGCTCCTTGTCGGTGTGACGAAGGGGATGGAGCTCAGGGCTGGCTCAATGGGTAAACCTACCCCCGGCAACCGTGTCGAGATTGTCAACGATGAAGGCGAGCCATGTGAGGTTGGCGAGGTCGGCGATATTGCCGTCCATGTCGAAACACCTGCTTTATTCAAAAAATATTATAAAGACCCGGAGCGAACCTCGATGCAGTTCAGGGGCGATTATTATATCACCGGTGACAAGGCAAAGAAAGATGAGGACGGCTATTTTTGGTTTGAAGGGCGCGGTGATGATATTATTATCAGCTCGGGTTACACGATCGGCCCTTTTGAAGTGGAAGACGCTCTCGTCAAGCATCCGGATGTAAAAGAATGCGCCGTCGTTGCGAGCCCTGATGAAATCCGCGGACATGTCGTAAAAGCTTTCGTTGTGCTGCGCGATGGCGTTGACCGGGATTCTGCCGATCTTGTCAAAACCTTGCAGGACCATGTCAAAGGCTTAACGGCACCATACAAATATCCAAGAAAATTCGAGTTTTTAGACGAGCTGCCGAAAACGACTTCCGGAAAAATCAGAAGAGTTGAACTTCGTCAGAAGGAATTGGGAATGTTGAAGGAGAACTGAGTGAGCTGGGGAGAAGCCCTTCATCCAGGTGATGAAGGACAAAAAGAGGTAAGTGAGCTGGGGAAACGTCCTTCATCCAG